>NZ_FCOL02000071.1 GCF_001544515.1 Caballeronia terrestris | reverse complement strand
TCATGAGTTCTCCCTCCATGCAAATGGAGACTCACAAATCGTCATTAAGTTGCATTATTTGTGACGCACTGCACTAGCGGATGATCGTGGGATTCGAGATATCTATTCTCGGTCCCGATCGGTCATAGTCGGTACTGACGAAGGCGTCCCGCTTGGGACGAATCCACGTCGGCGAATTGCTCGTGATGTAGCCTGTGACCACGCTGCCTTTCGTCTTCAATCCGGAGACGCTGTAGGCCGCTTCCCGGCTGCCTTCGTCCTTGTGTCCGCTGATCACGACGCTGACATACTTCTCGCGGCTTCCCGGCAATGCTTCAAGATACACGAGAATGCCGAACTGACAGTTACGAGTAGTCGGATTGACGATCCGGATGTTCTCGATAACGTCGGTATTCGCATTCGGCTCGATGTCGAGTCCGGCGGAAGGAAGCGTCCCGGCGATGTTTTCCCACACGGGATGATCGAACAGGATATTCCTGCCGCTGATGATCGACACGCCTTGCCGACGGCAATCGGAAGCGTAGTGATTCATCACGCGGACGTCGCTCGAATACGGCAGACCCTTGCCGAAGCTGTTCGCAATATAGATGCCGTCGCCCCAGCAGTTAGTCGTCTTGGGGGATAGGATCGTCACGTCGGTGCTGCCCGCGATCGATATGCCCATGCCCCACTCTCCGCCGGTCGCGGAGTTCAGATCCTTGCTGCCGTCGACGCGCGGATTGTCCAGCACCACATGCCGCACGTCCCAGATACGGATGACCTCGTAGTTCTGGCTGTCGTGAGGAAGCAGCTTGAGCGAAGCGCCAGGCATGAAACGCACGCGGCTGTTGCTGCGCATGTGCAGCCCTTGCTCGTCGAGCCTGCACGGGCCTGAAATGACGAGCGTCTTGCCGACTGCGCTATCGACTGCCTTCTGGAGCGCGGCACGGTCATTCGTCTTGCCGTCCGCCCTGACGCCGAACCATCGATCGACAACTTCGTCGGTCGAGGCGTGCTGATTGGTCACGACGTCGGCTACTGCAGCGAGCGGGCGAGTGATCGCGCCCACCATGCTGCCAAGGATAAAAACATTCACCGCTCTGCGGCTAGTGCGCACCGTGCATCCTCATAAGAGTTCAGCCCCGCAAGCGACGCATCGCGCGCAACGGGGTAGACGTTAGAAAGCGCATCGCCATCGCGACGCCCGGAACGGGGTTCCTGATGCTCGTGGCGTCTTCGAAGGAGATGAACCGCGAGCGATTCTTCTTAACGAATCCGACGATCTTCTCGACTTCGGCCTCGCTCAGCGTATTGACGTGCAGGCAAATCGAATACACGCCGAAGCCAAAATGTAGCGGCGTGGCGAACAGCTGCGGCACGGCCGTTAGACCGCCGAACTTGTACGGATAGACGCCGCTTCCGTCCGTCAGGTACTTGAAGTCGAGATCGGCCAGTGCGCGGAGCGTCGCTTCATCGAAGGAATGGGACGGCGCCATGAAAACCGGCTGCCAGACGCCCTGTTCCTGCAGGATCTTCTTTCCCGCCTGCAGCTTCGCAAACTGCTCTTCGTATGAGAGGCCGGCCAGTTCCGATTTGCTGCCAAGACGCAACAGCCCCGGGTGCTCGGTCACGTACTGATGGGTATAGCCGTGCTGCGCGATGCTCCAGCCACGATCGACCCAGCCGCGGACTGTGTCCCAGAACGCGTCTCGCGCCGGCTCGATGACGAGCGTCTCATCGAGGCACTTAGGCACGACGCCGACAAGCAATGGCAGGTCCTGATGCTTGGAAAGCTCATCGAAGGGATCGAATCGCGACCAGGCCATTTCCGGGGTGACGTCATCGAAGCGCAACAGGAATTTCGGGACGACCATAGCGACTGAATCTCCTTCAAGATATTTGTTTTTTTGAATCTGTCTTGGAGCAAGCCTCGCAATTACGCATCGATGCGAGGCTTGCCTTGGCGCTCAGGCGCCTCCGCTCGGGTTCAAATCTGACGCTCGCGCTGGCGCGGCACAACGACTTCGTGCGGCATCGGGTCCAGCAATTCGCTATAGACCCGCAGCGTCTTGCTGATCACGATCGATTCGTCGAATTCGCTGAGCGCTTTTTCTCGCGCGGCGAGGCCGAGTTTGCGGCAGAGCTTGCGGTCGTCGTCGAGCAGGCGGATCGCGTCAGCGAGCGCCGCGCTGTCGCGCACAGGAATCTGCAAACCGTCTTCGCCCGTATTGCTCACGACTTCACGGCAGCCCGGCGCATCGGTCGTGATCAGCGGCAGCGCACACGCGGCCGCTTCGATCAGTGTCTTGGGCAAGCCTTCGCGGTAGCTCGGAAGCACAACGACGTCAACTTCGGACAGCATCTTCGGCATATCGCTGACATGCCCGAGCCACGTGAGCAGCCCTTCGTTGGCCCAGCCTTCGACGAGTCCTTTGGAGACGGACGCCGGATTGCCATCGTCCGGCGAGCCGGCGAGAAGGAACTTCACCGTGCGGCCTTCAGCTTTCAGCTCCCGGGCCGCCTCGACGTACTCGGCAATGCCTTTGTCCCACAAGAGGCGAGCGGCGAGCACGACCCGCAACGGCGCGCGCGAATCTTCGTCTGGTTCCGGCCGGGCGGTGAATCGCGAGCAGTTCACGCCCGATCCCTTGATGAGCCGAATCGCTTGGTCATCGACGATCTTCGCGCTCTTGAAAACCGCGACGTCGTCGGGGTTCTGCAGTACGAGCGCATTTCGCCGGCCGTTTAAAGCGGTCCGCATCAACTGGCGCACGATGGGGCGCAGCACGCGCGCCCTCAAATCGCGGCTCGTGAAGACGTAGCCCATGCCCGCGACAGCGTTGATCCGCGCGGGCACGCCGGCGAACTTGCTCGCGAGCGAGCCGTACACCGCGCTCTTGATCGTGAAGCCGTGCACGAGGTCAGGCTTTTCGTGCCGGAGAAACCGCACGAGCCACGCGAGCACGCCCACTTCGCGCAGCGGATTGAGGCTTCGGCGGTTCATTGGCATCGCGTGCCAGTTGAAGCCCAGCGCCTGCAGCTTCGGTCCGAACTCGCCCGGCGGCGACAGCAACACGACTTCATAGCCGTCTTGCCGCAGCTTCTGCGCAAGCGAGAGGCGGAAATTGTAGAGATACCAATCGGTGTTGGCAAAAAGAACGACTTTACGTCCAGTCATGTCCGCTCCTGGCTTTCTGAGCTTTGTGTTGGATACGGCAGGTCACGGCCGCAGGACTTATTCAATGCAACGATTCAAGGCGTTTCGCACGCGCGCCAACCCGGTCGAACAGGTCGTCCCAGATCTGCAATACCGCTTTCAGCGAATAACGCTCTCGCACCGAGATCGCGGCTTTTCTGCCGAGTTCGGCGCGCAGCGGATCGTCGGAGATCAGGCGGCGCAGCGCAGCGGCCATCGAGTTCGCGTCGCCGGGCGGGATGAGCAGGCCGTCCTCGCCGTTGCGCGTCAACTGGCGCGGTCCGCTCGGACAGTCAAACGACACGACCGGCAGTCCCATCGCCATGCTTTCCATCAGCGCCATCGGCAAGCCCTCATGACTCGACGACATCGCGAAAACCTGGCCCTTCGCCAACTCGTTCCACGGCGTCAGCGTGCGGCCGGGCAGGAAGACCCGCTCGCTCATGCGCAACTCGCCGACCTGAGCCTCAAGCGCGGCGCGCTCCGGCCCTTCTCCCCAGATCCACAGGTCCCAGTCTGGAAACTCGTCGGCGAGAAGTGAAAACGCGCGAATCAGCAAGTCGTATTGCTTCGTCTTGTTTAGACGCCCCAGCGTAATCACGCGTTTGCGCGCGGCGGGCCGTTGCAGTTGCTGCAAGAACAGGCCATCGGGCAGCGGATTGGGCATCACCGCGATGTCCTTCAGTCCCGGCACGATCTTTCTGTACGGTGCGACGACGTCGTCGGTCAAAAGCGTCAGGAGGTTCGCCTTCGGATAGACGAATCGACAAAGGACACGCCACACCAACGATCGGCGGTCGGCGAGCGGATTGGTGTGCTCGCTCACGATGATCGGAATGCCGAGCCCACGCGAAGCAAGAATCGTCGCGACGTTCACATTCGTTAGGAACGACACGATCACGTCCGCCTTGCTGCCGCGCATGAGCGCGCGCAGTGCACGCATGCGCTCGATGAAGGCGAGCGGGCCGCGGCCGCCTCGCTTCACGAAATCGGCCAGGTAAACGAACTTCACGCGTTCCGACACCGGGTAGTTGCAAGTGCTCCGCCCGGAATACGTGGCGACAAGTGTCACCGTTTCGCCGCGATCGACCCACGCATTGACCAGCGTCGCGGCGACGCTCTCGGCGCCGCCATCCTGCATCGCGCTAATGAACAAGACGATATTCATGGAATGTCAGGTCTCCGCCCGCTGAATGATTGAAAGCGCGGCGCTCACTCCGTCACCCGCAAGGAAGCACGATCGATGGCCCGCGAAGGCTTCACGCCGGTTTGCGTGAACACGTCACGCCAGAGCGAGAAGACACGGGCCACCGAGAACCGGTCGACGACAGCGCGCGCACGCTCGGCCATCAGCGCCCGCTTCTTCTCGTCCTTCATCAAGGTCGACAGGGCGTCGGCGAGTTCCTGCGGGTCGCCGACCGCGGGAACCAAGAGTCCGTCGTGGCCGTGCGTGATGATGTCGCCGGGGCCGGCGTCGCAGTCGAAGCTCACCACGGCGCAGCCGCTCGCCATCGCCTCGACGATCGTCATCGAGAAGCCTTCGAACCGCGAGCTCAAGACGTACAGGTCAGCGCGTTCGTACCAGTCGGGCATGTTGCCGACCTGACCCGCCAGCAGCACGCGATCGCCCAGCTTCGCCGCCGCCACTTGCGCTTCGAGCGCGCGGCGATCATCGCCATCGCCGAGGATCACGAGATCCCACGCGGGAAAGTCGCTTGCGATCCGGGCGAAGGAATCGATCAGAATATCAAAGCCCTTTTGCGGCGCCATGCGTCCCGCCGCGAGCAATACGCGACGCTCGGCGCCCACTACTTGCTGCGGTGGTACGATGGGTTCCACGACCGGAATCGGCAACGAGATCGAATTCGGAATGACGCTCACGGACTTGCAATTGCAGTTGTCCTGCAACCAGACCTTGCTTTTCTGCGTCAACGCGACAACCTTGTCCGCGAAGGGATACGTCCAGCGGCGCATGGTTTCCCAGAACTTGCCTTCGTAGAGCATCGGCGGGTGAATGTGCTCGGTCGCGATCACCTTGCATGGCAAGCCGAGGCCAGCCAGGATCGCGAGAATCGACGGCCGCGTCTCGATGCCCATCACGACATCCGGCTTCACCTGCTTAAGCACGCGACGTAATGCCAGCATCCGGCGCGCGTTCGCGAGTATTGCGCCCGCGAAGCCGCCCGTAGCGCCCGCGAGATCGAGGGTGATGCGTTCGACCGAATCGTGCAGCTCATAGAAATCGCTTGCCGTGGATGTCAGCGTCACGACGCTGACATCGAGACCTTGCGCGACCCATTCGCTCGATAGGTTCATTGCCACGCGCTCCGCACCGCCGTAATGCAGGGAATGGATGAACAACAGAATCTTCATAGCGGACCCGTCTTATTCTTTAATGACCCGTTTGACAACGCGAGAAACAGATAGCATCCGAACGAACTCGCGCCCATGACGCCGGTTGCAAGAACGACCCCCGTGATGCCGAACCAACGAATCAGGAAGTAATTGGCAACCGCCTTGACGGCGAAATTCGCCGCCGCGATGCCTGCCATTGCTTTAAATCGACCTTCGCTCGCGAAGAGTTGGACCAGCACCAGCACGGCGAAGTAAAACGGGATCTGAATCAATCCCCAGCGGAAGAGGTTCGACACCGCCACCGTGTCAGCAGCGCTGAAGGCACCGCGCTGAAACAGCAGCTTCACGACCATCGGCGCGAGGAACCACGCCACCACCGCCGCCACGCTACCGATCGCCAGCATGAGGAGCGACCACTTTAGCGCGACGCTTCGGGCGCGAGCGTGGTCTCCTGCACTCAAAAGCTCTGATAAAACCGGCAAGGTCGCCCGGCCGATCGCCACGGCGCCCATGCTGACGATCAGCGCAAGCACGCGGCTCGCATAGCCAAGCGTTGCGATGGCGCCGTCGCCGAGACCTGCCACGAAATATTGATCGAGCGGCGTGGCAAGACTCATGATCAACTGGCCGATCATGAACACGCCGACCGCGCGATACATGTGCGGCCACTGCGGCGAGCTGAGGGAGAAGCTGAATCGCGCGCGTAGCTTGTCGGCGCGCCCGGAGAGCACGCCCAATATCACCGCCTGGAACACGAAGCCGAGCGTAGTGCCCCAGATCAAGGGCACCGGGGAGCTTGCATCGTGCCCGGCGAGGACGAAGCCCAGCAGCACGACCGCCGGCACGCACTCAAGCAGCGTGTTGACATGCTTTTCGCGTGCCTGGAGCCGCGCCGCATAGACGCAGATCGTCAGCATCAGGATGCCGACCGGCGCCATGCCGAGCATCATCCGGCGCGACATCACGCGGGTCTCTTCCGACAGGTTGCGCGCCATCAAATCGAGCGCATACGGCCAGGAGAAGTAGAGAATGACCGCGAACAGGATGCCGACGACGATCGCCATCACGTCGAGTTCGCCGAGAAACTTCGCTTGCTCCTCCTTGGGTTTCGCGCGCAATTCGACCAGCGCCGGCACGAGCACGACGCTCAAGACAGCGACGAACGTCGCCGGCAGCCAGGTGATCAGCGTGAGCGTGAGCTGATACGCATCGACGACGTTGCTGATGCCATAGCGATACGCGATCGCCATTTCCTTGAGCGCGCCGGCCGACTTGCCCATGAGCGCGAATAGGGAAACCCAGACCGCACTGCGCGCTATCCGGGAATGGTCAGGATGAATCTGCAGAAGACGGCTTCGCCAACCTGCGATCTGAGACATTGACGCTACCGTCCTAAAGAAAAACTACGCGTTGCCGACACATCGGCCGTGCCGAAGTGCGCCCGCGACGCGGGCAATCCTGAAGACATCACCGTGGGGCCACGAACTGGATGTACCAGGGCATCGCCCGGGACAACCCTTCCGCGAGAGGAATCGTGTTGTCGTAACCCAGCAGACGATGCGCCTTGTCGACGTTGGCTTGCGAATGACGTACGTCGCCGGCGCGAAACGGTCCGAACACGGGACGCTTGTCGCAGGACACGCCGTTGTCGCCGAGCACGGATTGAAGGCCGTCGTAGAGCTGGATCAGCGTCGTGCGATCGCCGACGGCGACGTTGTAGACCTGGTTGCGTGCTTCTTCCTCCGACGTCGCCGACAGGATGTTCACCTGCACGACGTTGTCGATGTAGCAGAAGTCGCGGCTGGTTTCGCCGTCGCCGTTGATCACGACGTCGTCGCCGTGGATGAGCGAGGCCGTCCATTTCGGGATGACCGCGGCGTAGGCGCCGTCCGGGTCCTGGCGCTTGCCGAACACGTTGAAGTAACGCAGGCCGATCGTCTTGAAGCCGTACGTGCGCGCAAAGACCGACGCGTACAGCTCGTTCGCGTACTTGGTGACGGCGTACGGCGAGAGCGGCTGTCCAATGAGGTCTTCGACTTTCGGCAAGCCCGGATGGTCGCCGTACGTCGAGCTCGATGCGGCATACGTGAAGCTCGATACTTCAGCATCGCGCGCGGCCACGAGCATGTTCAGAAAACCGCTGATGTTGACTTCGTGCGTCGCGATCGGGTCGTTCACCGAGCGCGGCACCGAGCCCAGCGCCGCCTCGTGCAGCACGTGATCGACGCCCTTGACGGCATTCACGCAATCGTCCATGCGGCGAATGTCGCCTTCGATCAACCTGAACCGCTTCCATTGCTCCGGCGAGACGAGCGAGCGCACTTCGTCGAGGTTGTGCTGGTAGCCGGTCGAAAAATTGTCGAGTCCGACCACTGTCTGATCGAGCTTGAGCAGCGCTTCCAGCAGGTTCGAGCCGATGAACCCGGCCACGCCGGTGATCAGCCACTGCTGCGGGTGCTGCGCAAGTCGTTGCCGAATGATGTTGTAGCGATCAGGCATCGATGCCCTCCGTTTGAGATGAGCACGCCATCACATTGTGATGGCGTGGCGTACAGCGTGCTGCGCGACGTGTTGCGGATCCGTTTAGAGACGCAGATCGCTCGACGCTGCGGGCAGCAGGTACTTCAGGTCGTAGAGCACGTGCTCGGGCTTGTTGAAGACGCGGATCGCGTCCTCACCGAGTTCCAGGAATCGGGTGTGCGCGACGGCGAGGATGGTCGCGTCGTAGACACCCTTGGCCGGATGCTCGATCGGGTCGAGGTTGTACTCGTGCCGCGCTTCTTCTTTCGAGACCCACGGATCGTAGACATCGACTTCGACGCCGTACTCACGCAATTCCGCGACGATGTCGACAACCCGCGTATTGCGCAGGTCCGGGCAGTTCTCCTTGAACGTCAGGCCCATGATCAGCACACGCGCACCCGCGACGCCGATCTGGCGCTTGGTCAGCGCCTTCACGAGCTGTGCCGCGACGTAGCCGCCCATGCTGTCGTTCAGGCGGCGGCCCGCGAGAATGATCTCGGGGTGGTAGCCGATCGCCTGGGCCTTGTGCGTCAAATAGTACGGGTCCACGCCGATGCAGTGGCCGCCCACCAGACCCGGACGGAACGGCAGGAAGTTCCACTTCGTTCCAGCGGCCTGCAGGACCGACTCGGTATCGATGCCCATCTTGTTGAAGATGATCGACAGTTCGTTGATCAGCGCGATATTGACGTCGCGCTGCGTGTTCTCGATGACCTTGGCCGCTTCGGCGACGCGAATGCTGCTCGCCTTGTGCGTGCCTGCGACGATGATCTCGCGATACAGCCCGTCGACGAGTTCGGCGATTTCCGGGGTCGAGCCCGACGTGACCTTCTTGATATCCGTCACGCGGTGCGTCTTGTCGCCCGGGTTGATCCGCTCTGGGCTGTAGCCTACGAAGAAATCGACGTTGAATTTTAGGCCCGACACGCGTTCGAGAACCGGCACGCATTCTTCTTCCGTCGCGCCCGGATAGACGGTCGATTCATAGATGACCACGTCGTCTTTCTTCAGCACGCTGCCGATGGTTTCGCTCGCGCCGATCAGCGGACGCAGGTCGGGACGCTTGTATTCGTCGATCGGCGTCGGGACGGTGGCGATGTACACGTTGCAGCTCTTCAGTTCGGCGACATCCGCCGTGAACTTCATGCCCGTGGCGGCGGCCAGTTCTTCGTCGCTGATTTCGAGCGTAATGTCCCGCCCTTCACGCAACGCCGAGATGCGCGCGTTGTTGATGTCGAACCCCACGACCGGGCGACGCTTGCTGAACTCAACCGCAAGCGGCAACCCGACATAACCCAGACCTACTACGGCGACTTTCAGCTCGTTTAACGAGTGCATGACTGCTCCCCTGTTTTTTTTGGTACCGCGTCTTGTCGAACCCGCGGGCAAGGTCCAGCGAAGTGGACCTTTGCCCGGGCAAGCGCGCGTTTATTTCGTTGAATCGGAGTAATAGGCTTCGTATGCGTAGTTGCCGTACCGGCGTGACTGGGCGTAGTTGCCGCGATTCACCTTGAAGCCGTTCAGCAAGATGCCTTCGACCTTCGAGCCGGTTTGTGCGAGACGCTTGACCGATTCCGAGATCTCGCCGGCACGCGTGTCGGCGAAACGCGCGACCAGGAAGATCGAGTCGGCGACGGGCGCCATCGTTGCCGTATCGGAGACGGCGAGAATCGCTGGAGCATCGAGCAGGACGATGTCGTATTGCTCCGACGCGGCGCGAATCGTTGCCCTGAAATTGGCGCTCAGGAGCAGTTCGGCCGGGTCGCGCGGATATTCACCGCACTGCAGGACGTCGAGATTTGGCAACACTTCCTTGTGCACGGTGTCGTCGAGCGAGCGATTTCCGGCGACGAGATCAGCCAGGCCGGCGCCGCGCGGCAAACCGAAGTACTGGTTCAAATGGCCGCGGCGCAGGTCGCCGTCGATCAGCAGCACGCGCTTTCCGCCAGCAGCCATCAAGGTGCTCAGGTTCGCCGACAGGAACGACTTGCCGATCCCCGGCAGCGGTCCCGCGAGCATCACGACGTTGTTGCGATCACCGTTCAGCGCGAACTGGAGCGAGGCGCGCATCGTGCGCAGCGCTTCGACTGCCGGGTCCATCGGGAAGCGGTTCGCCAGAGCCAGCGGCTCTTCACCCTTGCTCGACATACGGCGCGTCAGTTCATACTGACGGTCGCTGACCGGGATCGTCGCGTAGACGCTCAGGCCAGTGCGCGCTTCGAGCTCTTCCGGATCGGCCACGCCCTTGAACAGGTAGTCGCGCAGGAAGGCCAGACCGACACCGATGAAGAGACCCAGCACGGCAGCCACCAGCAGAATCAGCGACTTCACCGGCTTGACCGGCCGCTCGGGGACGTCCGCGGTATCGAGCAGTTGCACGGAGGCGGACTTGCCGGCCTTCACCAGACGCAACGTTTCGATGTTGTTACGCAACGCCGCGTACATATCGGAGCTGACACGCATGTCGCGCATCAGGCGCAGCGCACCCTGCTCGGCCGACGGCATCGCCCGGACGCGGGCTGCGAGGGTCTCGACGTACTTGTTGGTACCGGCGATCTGCTGGTCAATCGCGGCCACGCTCGGGTGCGACGGCGCAAAACGCGCGGTCAGGTCCTGACGCTGACGCCTCAGATCGGCGAGACGCGAGTCCGCTTCGGTAGCCTGTCTCAGGATGAGGCGGCCTTCTTCGTCCGCGTCCAGGAGGCCGTGGCTGTTGCGATACTGGTTGTAGGCGTCCTCGGCCTGCTCCATCTGGCGCTTCGCCGTCGGCAGTTGCTGCTCGAGATAAGTCAGCGACTTCTCGGCATTGGCACCCTTCTGGTTCACGTTCTGACGCACGTACTCCTTGCCGATCTCGTTCAGGATGGTGCTCACGAGAACCGGATCGCTGCCTTCCAGCAACACACCGAGGATGTTCGACTTGTTGCCTTGCTCGTCGACCTGGAGGCGCTTTTGCAACTGCTCGAGCGTCTCTTGGCGCGAATGGCGCGTGAGGTTGAACGTCGCACCGCTTTCGCCGTCGATCTTGCTCACGAGCAATGTGACCGGACCGTGACTGCTTTCGAACTGCTCTTCCACGCCGACCCGGCCGGTGAGCGGCTGCTCGATGCCCGGTCCGCGCAGCTGGTATTGGCCGCTCGACAGCGCGGTAACGGTGTAGCCGGCGCCCTCTTCCTTCTTGGGCACGTCGAACGTCGAGACGTTGATCGCTTCGTCGCTCCAGACGTAGCCGCCCCAGCCGAAGATGCCGGGCGTGAGCCGCGTGTCGTTGTGACGCGAGATCAGGCCGCCGAACACCGGCAGGCGCTTCGGCTCGGCTTCGATATAGAGCTTGAGTGAATCCACCGTCTGCATCGCGATGGATTTCGAGCGCAGGATCTGCATCTCGCCTTCGGCCGAGGATTTCTCCTCGAACATCGACGACGCGTTGCGCACCAGGTCTTTCGAGTCCGGAAGCGCGGTCGGGGTGTTGTCTTCCACCTTGATCGAGATGTTCGCCCGATAGACGGGTGTCGCGCAGAACGCGTACAGAGCGCCCATCACGACGAAGAGCATCGTCGTCACGATGATCATGACGCGGTGATTAACTAACGTGTCGATGATCGATCCGGGATCGAATTCATCGTTACGCTCTAGTATTGCCTCTGACGCTTGATTTTTATGTTTCATGGACACGTCTCGTCACGTGGTTTTCTTTTGACCGCGCAGGCACGCGAATTCGAACGAGGGATAAACGCATCCCTCTCGTCCGCGCGCGACCAATTTGGATTGATCGCCGGATGAGAAATCGGCTCGAAGGAACTTCCTTCTGGAAAGAAGGCTTTATCTACTAATGCGGCAAACTTGAGCGTCGACTTGTTTTTAAACTATTCATCGTTATTTTCCTCTGGAAAATGTTCCCCGAGACGATTAAACAATAATCGCCCTTTTCCCAGACGCAACGATACGGCACAAGGGCGCACCAAGTATGCGCGATAGTGCACACAAATTAACCCCAGCCTTATCCGGCTATAAACCGACGCGCAAACGTTTTACGAAGACGATTATCTGATTTGTAAAATAGGGAAAACCATAAAATGTCCGACCAGACATATTATGGTTTTCACGCAAGATACTGTGGGATATCCAACAGAAGAATAAGGATCAGCATGCGCGGTCAATGCCGGGTGCTGTTTTTGAGGCGAGAGGTGAAGCGCGGAGGGTTGGGCGTGGCCCGGTCAGACATCGGGGGCGCGATCCGTTGCGGTATCGCACCCCCGTCAGAACACTTACGTCAGCCGATCTTGGCGCCGGCGACGGTCACCGTCGTGCCGCCCTTGTCCCAATCTTCCAGGCTCATTGCGCGTTTCCAGACCGGATTGGTGCTGGTAATCGAACCCTTCACGACGTAACCATTCAATTGCAGGCCCTGCACGTTGAATGCGCCGCCGGGGCTGCCCGTATCCGTATGGCCGCTAATGTTGACGCTGACCGTCTTGGCGACCGGACCCGCGAAGAAGCCGAAATAAATCAGAATGCCGCCGCCGGCGCAGTTTTTCGTCGTCGGGCTGACGATGCGGATATTTTCGATCACCGCGTTATTATCGTTCGGCTCGATATCGAGACCGGCGCCAGGTTGCGTTCCACCGATATTTTCCCAAAGCGGCGTATTGAACGTGATGCCGCTGCCGCTGATGATCGATACGCCCTGACGACGGCATCCGCTCGCGTGGTGCGAATTGACCGTGATGTTCTTGCTGATGGCACCGCGATCGCTATTATTGATATAAATACCGTCGCCCCAGCAATTGATCGTATTCGGAGACGTGATGGTGCAATTCGTTGCGCCCATAATGGAAATCCCCATTCCCCATTCGCCTGAACCAGCCGAATTCAATTCCTTGCTGCCGTCGAGATTCGGGCTTTCGAGCGTGACATTATTCACGTCCCACAAACGCATGATTTCATACGTCTGGGCATTATGCGAAAGCAGCTTGATCGAGGCGCCGCTCGCAAAACGAATATGGCTGTTGGTGCGCAGGGTCAGACCGGTCGCATCGATACGGCTCTTGCCGGTAATCAGCAAAACCTGTCCGACGGAGCCGTCGATCGCGCGCTGAAGTGCGGCGCGATCGTTGGTGCTGCCGTCGCCCTTGACGCCGAAAGACGTGTCGAGAAGAACGCCGTTGGTGCTCGTCGGCGTGCTGGCCGCCGCCGTGGTCGCAGCCGGAGTGCTCGCTGCTGGCGTGGAGCTGGCGCCGCTCGAAGACGAAGCGCCGCGACGGCGCCAGCTCCGGTTCGCTACCGCGTCGAGATCAGAAGGATCGCTGCCGCCGCCGCACGCGGCCAGCACGAGTGCGCCGCTGCCGGCCAAGAGCGATGTCAGAAATTTACGACGGACTGCAAGTTGAGTGTCGGTAACCGGGAGTGTTGCGGCTGAGTTGTACTTAATCATTCAAGTCTTCCAGCTATGCCGGCGCGATCGAAAAGCCGAAACCCAGGCACGATCTCAACCACACAGGCGTTTAAAGGGAAATCAAGCGAGATAACGGGCGCAAAAAGCCCGAGCGCTTACGTACGCGTTGCCCCGCGTAATCGGCATGCGAAAACGCGCAGGTGCGAGCGGATTCCCGAAGCGTTTCTCCGCTTTAAAAGCGAATAAAAAACTTCGGGTTGGTAAAGCAGGTCTTCCGGAAGGAGCGCTACGGCTTGCGTTTCGATGGTGAAAAATAAACCGATTAAACGCTTTAACCAACAGCTGATCGGTAACTTATTACCGACTTTTAATGATCGTATCAGATTACCAAATGTTGTTCCACGTTACACTTGTTTCAAAACGTACGTAATATGATCGTATGATTTAGGTGGCGCGGAATAATTTGCCTTTGTGTCCAAATTTACATGGACATAGATACCGGTTTAATTTATCAGCTTAATTAGGGTTTAAACGGTATGAAGAATATTCAGACGTACTCATACCGCCGGTTTAAAGCCGGCTTTAAACATATGAGCAATTTATTTGAAAGGATTGATTTAAAGCGAGGAATTGCGCCTGAATCGCTCGCGGATTCCAGGCGTATGGCGGGCGCGACGGAATCACTCCGCCGCGCCCGCGGTGCTCGTCAGGCGCCGGTCAGCCGGCGCGCGAGCATATCCGCGACCGTCGCGAGGTTCGGCTCGACGACGAGATCGGTATGCGCGCCATTGACGTTTTTCACCATCAGGCCCAGCCGCGCGACCCGCTGCCATGCCGGCAAAGGATCGCCCTGCCCGTCTTCCCTGACGGACGCCCGCACGTAGACGATCGGGCTGCCGAGGTAGCGGCGCGGCCGATACGTCGCCATTGCGACGCGCATCGACTCGCGGACCTGCCGCAGCACCGGCGGCAGACCCTGCGTGTCAGAGGCGGGCTTGCAGGCCGTCTTGCCGAGCCGCATGCGGATCCGGTCGGCGGCACCTGACAGCCTTTCCTTCACGTAGTCCAGGCGCTCACGTGTGGAGAGCTCGCGGAACGTGCGCACGCGATCGGCCATGACTTCCGACTGGAAGCGCACCCACGCGGGCAGCGGCAGATAGCGTTCGTCGACGTAGGTATCGAGCAGACACAGGAGTTCAATCTTCTCGCCCGCCGCGATCAATTGCTGCGCGATCTCGAAGGCCACCAGCCCGCCAAACGAATAGCCGACGAGCGCATACGGCCCGCTCGGCTGCACGGCGCGCATCTGCTCGACGTAGACGCGCGCCATCGCCACGACGCAGCGCTGCGGCTCCAGGTCTCCGTCGAGCCCGCGCGCCTGCAGGCCGTACACGGGCCGCTCGCTTTGCAGCGTGCCGGCAAGCGTCAGGCACTCCATCACCGAGCCCGTGATGCTGTGGACCATGAAGACCGGCCGCCCGCGCCCCGCGCGCATCGGCACGAGATTCGGATGCGCGTCCTGCACGCCGTCTTCCACGATCACCGCCGCGAGCCGCGCCACGGTCGGCGCGATGATGAGCGTCGCGAGCGGCAGGGTGCGTCCGGTGGCCCGCTTGACCTCGGCGAGCATTTGCGCGGCGAGCAGCGAGTGGCCGCCGAGTTCGAAGAAGTTATCGTCGAGACCGATCGGCGAAAAGCTGAAAAGCTGCTCCCAGAGCGCGCGCAGATAGGCTTCGGTCTGCTCGGTCGATTCGCCCGGTTCCGGCAATTCGCGACGCTTGCGGGCAAGCGCCGGATGCACGCTGATTTTCTCGACACATCCCGGATTTGCCAGCGACGACAGATTGCGCACCGGCAAACCGTTGACGGCATCGCGCGCGGCGGCCTCCGACGCCTTGCCGTTGTGCGTGAACGGCAGCGCTTCCACCTCGGCGATCACGTCCGGCACGAGCGCCGCCGACCCTTGCCGCATCAGCTCACGCCGCACGCGCGACGCGAGCGCGGCGCTCATGCGCGCGCCTTGACGCAACACGAGCAGCAGCACGACGCGCTGACCGGTGCCGCTCGCTTCGTCGGGGGCTTGCGCGACGACCATCGCCTGATGGATCTCGGCGATGTCGCTCAGGATGCGATAGATCTCGCCCGGGCTCACGTTGATGCCGCGCACGTTCAACACGCCGTCGCTGCGGCCGTGCAGGCGCGCCGAGCCCTGCCCCGAAAACTCGATGATGTCGCCGTGCGTCCATACGCCCGGGTTCGCCTTGAAATAGGCCGCATGGAAGCGCGAGCCGTCAGCGTCGCCGAAGAAGCCGAGCGGGCGCGACGGGAACGGATTCACGCAGACCAGCTCGCCGGTCATGAAGGTCGACACGCCCTGGTCCCACGCCTGCACATCGAGCCCGAGGCTCTTGCACTGTGCCTCGCCCGCATGGACCGGCAGGTTCGGATTGCCGAGCACGAAGCAGCCGATGATGTCGGTGCCGCCTGAAATCGATTGAAGCTGCAGCGGCTTGACCTGCTTGTTCACCCATTCGAACTGCGTGTCGTAGAGCACGGCGCCCGTCGACATCATCGCGCGCAACGCATCGAGTGCGAACTGCCTGGCCGGTTCGAGACCCGCGTCCTCGCTCATCTTGAGATAAGCGGGGCTCGTGCCGAACACCGTCACACGTTCATCGGCGACGAGGCGCCAGAGCGTGTCGACTTCGGTCACAGGCCCGTCGTAGGTGACGATCTCGACGCCCGATGCCAGCGCCGACAACTGCCAGTTCCACATCATCCACGAGCAGCTCGTGTGGAAGTAGAGCTTGTCGCCGGGACCCAGGTCGCTATGCAACTGGTGCTCTTTCAGATGCTCGAGCAGCGTGCCGCCCGCCCCATGCATGATGCACTTGGGCTTTCCCGTCGTGCCCGACGAGAACATGATGAAAAGCGGATGGTTGAACGGAAAGTGCCGCCATTCGAACTGCTCGGCATTGCCCCGCACGATGAGATCGCGCAGCGAATGCTGAGGCTGACTGACCGTGCTCGGCAGCGGCGTCTCGTCGAGGCAGACGACGTCGGTGAGCGTCGGCAAGGCCGCGGCCACCGCCGCGACGTGCGCGGCGATCGAGCCCGCCGTATCGAACGAGCGCTGCGTCGTATGCGCGAACAGCATGCGTGGCTCGAGCGGCGCGAAGCGATCCAGGATCGCCTGGACGCCGGTTTCGGGCGCCGCGGTCGAGAGCGTCGCGCCAAGCGCCGTCACAGCGAGCGCCGTGATGATCGCCTGGGCGTCGTTGCGCATCATCGCGACTACGCGATCGCCCGGACGCAGCCCGAGCTCGCCGAGCGAATGAGCAAGCCGCGCGACGCGATCGCGCAGATCGCCGCGCGTGATGGTTTCGCGACGGCCGTCGGCATAGCACGCAGTCAACGCGGGCGCTTCGTCCGGGCCGATCTTGCGGCCAAGCAGGCTTTGCGCGTAATTCAGCTCGACGTTCGGAAAGAAGCGCGCAGTCTCGCATTCATCGCCGACGCAAGCCGGCTCCGGCCTGCCTGACCACTCCATGCCTTCGGTCCATTGCAGGAAGAACGGCCAGAAACGGCGGAATTCGCGCGTGGAGAAGGCGTGCAGTGCCGGGTAGTCCGCAAACCGCTCGCCTGTGGAGGCCTCAAGCGCTGCGGTGAAGCGCGACATGCGGGTTTGAGCGACTCGCTCAGGTAGATTTTGAAACAAAGGCTCACGCGCGTACATACGCACGCTTCCCCCGAAGATGTTCTCGCGATTCATCGCGCACCCGTATTGGAACAACGCGTTATAGAGTATTTATTTGCCGCTGGCAGTCGCCGCGGCAATCGCATTCCTACAAATGCCCCACTTTTGACTAGGGGGTCACTTTCCCTCGCGAACAGATTATCGTGCCGGTCGATAACGCTATGTGCGCACCCCCACAGTCCGCTTAGCGTCTCGCTTACGGGTAAAACCCGATCGACGCATTTAAAACCGATATGCATTACCCATGGTCGCGTCGCTTGACGCATTCGTTAAAAGGCAAACGTTCCAATCACCTCAAAGCCTTGGCGCTGTTGGGAGGCAATGGTTTGCGGCCTGATCTCTTGAATGCCCTGTCCAGGTCAAATTCGTTCCCTGCTTCGTACAGTGTTGTTTAGCGCACCGAACCCCTGCCTAAAGAACGATCCAATCGCCTCAAACGCTCAAAAACAAAAAGAGGCTTTAGGTTGATGCGCTACAAGACAAGAACATCGCGCGGTGCGGTTGCAAGCAAAGTTGCAACATCCGTTATTTGCCACCCGGCTATCGCGGGCGACGATAACCCAGCCGGTCGAGGCAACTCATGAAGCCGATCGCGTTCGGTGGACGCTTTGGATGGCTTCATCCCGGGCATGGCACGCATGGCGTGGTGATCTGCAGTCCGTTCGGTCATGAAGAGCCGTGGTGTCACAAAGGCATCCGGTATCTCGCGGAGGAGCTGTCCGCGTATAGCATTCCCGCGCTGCGCTTCGACTATCTCTCGACGGGCGACTCCGCGGGCGTCGACGGCAATGCGCATCACTTCGAGGCCTTCGTTGCCGATATCGTTGCGGCCGTCGAGCGGTTGAAGGAGACCGGCGTGACGAGCGTGACGCTATGCGGCCTGCGTCTCGGTGCGACCATGGCGGCGCTGGCATCGCGTCGATGCGAGGTCGACTCGCTCGTGCTGCTCGCACCCGTCACCCGCGGGCGCGCGTATCTGCGCGAACTGGCGGCACTGCGCAAGGTCTGGCTCGACAACCTCGCCGAGCCTTTGCGCAGCATGCAGCGCGACAAGCCCTTCAACGTGCTGGGACAGCTTTACAGCGACACGCTTTGCAGCGAACTGGACGCGCTCGATCTTTCGAAGGCGATGGACGACCACGCTTCGATTCCTTCGCGCGCGCTCGTGCTCGATTCGCGCGCGCGCGCCAGCGCCGCGCTTTGCTCGACGCTGCGCGGACGTGGCGTCGAGGTCGAGACGGCTGTGATGGAAGGCTATTTCGAGTATGTCGATGAGACGAAATCGTCGGTCGTGCCGGCTCGCGCGCTTGCACGCGTCGCGCAATGGATCGCCGACGGCACCCCGGACACGCGCGTCCGAAGCGCGCTGAACAAGGGCGCACGACCAAGCGTATCACTCGACGACGACGCGATCATCGACACGCCCGAGGCCCGCGAGCGCCCGGTCATCTTTGGCGCCAACGGCCTCTTTGGCATGCTGTGCGAACCGCGCGGCAGGCTCGCGTTCGGACCCGTCATGCTGATCACCAATACGGCCGGCAGCGTGCACCATGGCGATAGCCGGCTGTCGGTGCGCATCGCGCGGGAAATGGCCCAGCGCGGGATCGCGTCGATGCGTATCGACGCGCGCGGCATCGGCGACAGTCCGCCGCGCACCGCGCAAGGGCCGCTCGACCTGTTTCCGTCGATCCATGCATCCACGACGATCGAGGATGTCGGGACGGCCGCCGCTTGGCTCAAGCGCAAGGGCTATCACACCGTCATCTCGTTCGGGATCTGCTCGGGCGCCTATAGCGCGTTGCGCGCGTCGCTCGTGGAGCCGGCGCTCACGGCGGTCATTGCGGTCAATATCGCGCGCTTTCACATTCCCGAAGGCATGTCGATGGCGGACCTTGAGGAGCTTCAGCGCAACTCGATGAAGCGTGTCGGGCCGGCGATCCTCAAGCCGTCCAAGTGGTGGCTCGTCCTGAGTGGAAAGCGCAGTTTCCGGCCGATCGCGCAGGCGGTTGCGTCGAACTTGATCGCACGTCTGCGCTCGCATCGGCTGGACTTGCCCGGCAACCGTGACGCCGCGCTAGAAGTCGATGCGTTGGCAGACCCGCACGGCGTCGTTCACGCGCTCGAACGCAAGGGCGTGCAGACGCTCTTCATCTACGGTTCAGGCGACGAAGGCATGGAGCAGCTAAACGCCCATTTTGGCAAGCGCGGTAAAAAACTGTCGCGCTTTTCGAATGTGAAGGCGGTCGTTTTCGATGAGCTCGACCACGCGCTTTTCGATCCGCGCGCGTCGGCGAAGGTTGTGGCGCTCAGCGAAGCGTTCATCCAGGATCTGAATCGCAAGACGACGGCGCCCAAGGTGGTCGATCCGGTGCTCGCCGCGCAGCAGCAGCGTTGAGGGTCGGGGCGCGAGCCTGAGACTTGCGCTCCAAAGGAGAAGTTAGTGAAACGATGGTGGATGCGGGCTTTCGATTACCCACAATTCTTAGCACCACCCTCTGTTAACCGAAGGACGATTCTGTTAACGTCATTGCATGCACAT
>NZ_FCOL02000070.1 GCF_001544515.1 Caballeronia terrestris | reverse complement strand
CTGGGAGTTTCGCAACTGCTTATCTGCACCTATCCGCACGCTGCGCTTGGCTTCGCGCGATTCTGCAAGACCGACTACTTAATCGAAGACAACAGCAATTTTTCCTATCGCCTCGCGGGCCTCGATGCTTCGAAAAGCTTCTGACACTGAATTAATGTCATAACGTGCCGAAATCTTCGGTGATATTGCCCCTGATCGATACAGGTCAAACAACTCATTCGTATTGGTGCGGTTAAGACCTGGTTCACGCTTTGTGAACGAATCGTAATAAACGCCTACAATCTGGCAAGATTTCAAAAGCGGTAAATTCATCGGTATCCTTGGGACGCCGCCTGGAAAGCCTACAATGAGGTGTCGGCCTCCATAAGACATAGCCCTTAGAGCCGCCTCGCTGTAATCACCGCCGACTGGATCATAGATTACGTCGGCACCGCGCGGACCACATGCTTCTTTGCATTGATTTGCCATATCCCGCTTCCCATCAGGAGAAAGAAGATTTGCAGGATAGACGAAACATTCGTCAGCACCGCACGACAATACAAAGGAAGCTTTTTTTTCCGTTGATACAGCTCCAATCACCTTAGCGCCTAAAGCCTTTCCAATTTCAACGGCCGCAATACCAGTCCCGCCCGCAGCGCCGAGCACGAGCAACGTTTCTCCCAATCTCAGATCAGCCCGATTCTTTAAAGCGTGATACGAAGTGCCGAATGTTGTGGTGAAAACCGCAGCCTCATCAAAAGGCATTTCGTTAGGGATCAAAACGCAGCTATCCGCCGATAGTGCGATTTGCTGTGCCATGCCTCCATGAGTGCTAAAGCCGATAACTCGATCACCAACGTTCAGATTTAAAACCCCCGAACCGACTTTTTCAACAACCCCGGAGACTTCGGTTCCAGGGATAAACGGCCTCTCGGGTTTGATTTGGTATAGGTCCCTGATAATGAGCACATCGGGATAATTAACACCGCAAGCCCGCACGGACAATAGGACCTCACCTGCCTGAGGTTCCGGCGTTGGGCGCTCTTCCACCGTCAGCGAATCCGGACCGCCTGCATAGTTACTAATAACAGCCTTCATTGCACTTGCCGCCTTATTAGTTCAAAAATTGTATTAGTGCCACGATGGAATTTTGCAGAATCAATCAATTTGCGGGCGCTCCGGCCCGAGAAGCCAGCGTCTAAATTGCATGCGAAGCGCATCCCCTAGCTCACGAGGGCGCCCCGTGGCGGGGTCGGTCGCCACAATGGTCGAGTAAGCTTCCGCCACACATCGGGCGGGATTAAACAAAGCTTGTTTCAGTAATAGTGAGGTCTTCCCGACCCTCAGCACCCCTACCCCTGCACGGACTGTCCCAGGAAACGACAGCGAAGAAAAAAAGTCTATTTCAAACCGTGCCAAGACAAAATTATACGGAGCTACGTCCTTAATGTCGTCCGAGAAAAACATAAGGCTCCTGCTAGATTCCATGATCGCACTAAATGCACCGTTGTTTATGTGGCCGTTTGCATCAACGTCAGCGAAACGAAGATCATGACTTGTCTGCCAAGGATAAGACGAAAAGGGATACGCCTCGGATTTCATTTGCATTCTATGCCTTCATCAATATTGCAATTCACGGCTCGACGTCTCTCAACTCCACGTGCCGTTCGTAACGTCATACGTGGTAGTGACGGCCACTCCTTCTCCGTCCAGCAACAATCTCTTGGCGATTTTGTCTGAGCTAGTGCGCGGGAAATCCTGGAAGTATTGATAATACCTGGGGATTTTATATCGCGCGAGAATCTTGCTACAATAGACAACGATTCTTTCGGGGCTAAGGGAAACGGGATCGAAGCCAGGCTTAAGAATTATAAATGCTTTGACTTCTTCACCCCTCATCTCGTCTTTGACCGGTCCAACGGCGACATCCTCTACTTCTGGAATACCATATAAAGCGGCCTCAACTTCGGACGCTGAAATGTTTTCTGCACTTCGGCGAATGATGTCCTTGATCCTACTGTGGAAGTAAAAATAGCCCCTCTCGTCCTGCCAGAACAGGTCACCCGTTTTGAACCAAGCGCCGCGGAACGCCTGAGCGTTTGCTTCAGGTTTTCCTATATAGCCTTTAACAATTCCCGGACCGCGGACATACAGTTCACCCACCTTGCCCCGCTCAATGGCGTTTCCGCATTCGTCAGCGATCATGCAATCTCTGAATGGCGCCGTAAGCCCACATGAACCGCTCCCAAGCATTTCGTCAGCGCCAAGTGGCATTACAGTTGCAAGTCCCACTTCGGTCATGCCATAGTGCTCTCGGATCGGCACTCCAAAGCGGGCCTCGGCCAATTTTTGCAAGTTCGGGCTGATTCCGGACGTTCCCAACACTTTCAAGCTGTTTTCACTATCCGATGTCCCGACGGCTGTCATCGCCATAGCATTGTTAATCCATCCGAAGTCAATCTTATGCGTTTTCCACCGATCGACAAACCGAGTTAGACTCGCTCGCGGGGCGACGCAGATAGCGGCACCTAGATAACAGGCAAAAGAGAATCGCCATAGCGGCCCCATGTAATGAAAGGGCGCATCACACAAAATTCTTGTTGTCTCCGGCCAGAGACCGGCGACGACTTTCCCCTTAATCACCCAATAATTATGAGGAAGGACACACCCTTTAGGAAAGCCTGTAGACCCCGACGTGTAAAGAATGTTGATTGGATCTTCTCCGCTGACATCAATGTGGGATGAGTCGAAGTGATCGTCCGCCTCAGCGAGTAAATTTTCCCATCTCGAGGTCGATGCGGGGCCACTAGCGCCGCTAACAGCGACTTTCTTCAGGGCAATCGCCTGATTATCTTGGATCAGCGTTGCGAGTTTTGGTACGAATTGATCTGCTGTTAGCAGAAACTCCGCCTCGCTGTCAGTAAGCGTGTAGACAAGTTCCTGAGTGGTATAATTCGGATTAATACCAATCGAAACTGCGCCTAGCTTTGCCAGCGCAACCCAAGCACACAGATGCTCTGGGGTACTTGGCATAAGGAGCGCTACATGCGAGCCCTTTTCCACCCCAAGTGCCATAAAAGCATTAGCGGAGCGCGCGATTAAACGTCCGAGTTCACTATAGGACAACTCCGCGCCTTCATTATCGACTGGGATCCACGCGGCCTTATCTCCGTAACGTTGTATGGAAAAATCTACAAGCGCACCGACGTTTTTGAGCAACGGTTCGCTTTCAATTCGTTTCCGAAACTGATCATAAGATGCTTCGATGTTCATTAAACCGGCCTTTAAATTAAATTGCTTTCGTTCATTGCGAATGCGACCTCGGGATAGGGTTTATTCGGTTCCCTTACGCCGGATCACGACGACGATGACGGCCTCCGCGACGATTTCGGGGGGTTCGCAAACGACGGCCGGCGGCGTGTCCGGTTCACCGGGCCCCGGCGTCCGGATATGGCGTAGCGCGATCACACCAACTCGACGCGACCGATTTCCTCTAGAAAGGACTCTCGCCTGCAATTCGAGGTAATCCCCGATATGAACTGATTTGCGAAATTGTGCGTTTTCATAGGCGGCTAAGAGGCTTCCGTCCTGGTCCTCCCGTAGCGTGATCTGCGTTACGCAATCTGCAAAAAGTCCCATGATTCGTGCAGCCGGAATAACGACGCTGCGATAAGTGGTATCTTGTGCACTCATTCGGACCCGAAGCATCGCATCCGGACTACTCTCGCTAATGGTACTCATGTTTTTAGCCTTGATATTTAGCCGTTCGTCAAACTGAGTTAGGCTTATCCTCGCCGCGAACGATGGGGCCGGCCCCGGTAATGAGGACGGCGAGAAAAAGCTATCTTTTTTAGAATCGATGGATTATGCCGATACTTGTCGCGAGCTGGCTTGGTGAGGACGAAGGCGCGGACTGGAAATTATCGCCAATGGATGCTGTTGCGGTAATGATATTTACCCCGTTCGTCCCTAACGTCTTTCCATTTGCGCGTTGATAACCTTGCAAGAAATAAAACCCGGTACGTTTTGATACGGAATAGTATTCGGCAACACTAATTTGTTGATACTGCGCGCCGCTTGTAATTCCATTGGCCTTAGACGCACGCGTATAGCTGTATCCAGCAGCAAGGTCTAGAGCTGGAGTGGTTTTCCAATGAAGTACTGCGCCCGCAGTATTAAAGATTGCCGTGCTTTTAAAGCTGGAATTGATCCCCGGAATGTATTGTACGTTCGAATATGAAAACGTCACGTCGAGATTCTGTGTAAAGGTGTATCCTCCCGTCACCGCAATTCGCTGTTGTGACTGTGCGGTCTGGTAACCATTCGTTATCGCTGAAACTCCAGGCTGCCCGCCGGAGGATGTAGTTGAGTCGGCACCATAGACTCCGCCGCCTGGTGTTGAATTGTTGACCCGCGTAATGCCTGCTGCGATTCCAATTGGACCATTCACGTATCTGAGGGCGCCGCTCCAAGTCGAGCCCTGATTTAGGCTTCCAGGTACGCCCGCGAGCGAGTACGAACCACCGGCCGTAATCCCATATACAGTTGGGGAGATGTACACCAGAGAGTTATTAGCTCTGTATACCGTGTCCATACCGTCCAAATCGCCCGGGTGGGCTCCGTATGCCCCGGTTAGCCAAGTAGTCGGGCCGTAGGGCGCGAGAATGGAATAATACGGCGTGTATTGGCGCCCCGCTGTGAAAGTGCCGTAGACAGGGTTCGTCAGGCCGACCCACGCCTGTCTGCCAAACATCGCGTTAGCAAATTGCTGCCCTCCTGTCGCCAGGTTAAAGCCCGATTCAAGCTGGAAGATAGCCTTAGTTCCGCCGCCCAAATCTTCTCCGCCCTTTAGGCCGAACCGGCTTCCCGACCAGACTCCGGCGAGCATTTTCACGTTGGATCGCCCCCCAATGGTTGATCCAACGGTCGTCTGGCTATTTTGATACGTTATTGAGTCGTCGAGGATGCCGTAAAGCGTAACGCTGCTCTGGGCAAACACCGGAGACGCGAAAGCAGCGGCGCTTATAAGCGCAGCATATTGATTGCGTGGATGCTTCATAGACAGACCATTTGTATTTTAGGGGTACTACAGAGTAACGTTCGCAAAGAAACCGATGCGGTCTCAAAGGCCTAGCAACGGGCGAGTCATGCGTAAATGCAACGGTGCGATCGGAGCATTGCCAGGCATCAGCAGCCGCTCCTAAACGGTTGTACGAATGCGTGGACAACATTTTCTCGGGAGCTTTGCTCGTCAAACAGGCATCGAGGCCCTGTTGGACACAAACAAGCTGGATAGCCAACCGCCGTGCCCGGCTCCTAGTCTCGCTTCACCGGGCACGGCGCCGGAAAGCCAGAGCAAACCCCCGGGGCGAGCTAAATTAATTTTGAGCTTTCGCTGATTCGCAATGTTCACCGACGGAGGTCGAGCTCATTAGCTGCCGAGGTCAATGCACTCCGACAAGAGTTTTCTCATCGCTTGCGCGTCGACGGAAAAACTCCGCCGTCAACAATCCCGCAGTAGTTCCAACCATCAGAACGCTCGCCACTGACGCTACGATCGGACTTACATCAAGCCTCATATTCGCCCAAAGCATCATGGGTAGTGTTTCATGGCCATTCATAAGAAAAAGCGCAACAGTCAGCTCATCGAACGACGTGAAAAACGCAATAATAAAACCGGAAACGATACTTGCGCGTAGCGAAGGCAGGGTCACGGAGAAGAAGGCACGGGTGGCGGTCGCTCCATGAATGCGTGCAGCCCGCTCAACTGCAATGTCAAGTTGCTGAACCTGGGCCATTACAATGAGTACGACAAACGGAAATCCCATCGTTGCGTGTGCACCGACTAGTATCGCCTCGTTACTCAGTAAATCAAGTCGTAAAGCGATCACGAAGATGCCGAGTGCCATAAAAATTTGAGGGATGACAACCGGCGTCCCAATGTACGTTAATAGTGGGCGCCTCAGTCGCGCAGGCCCGCGTTCGATTCCAAGTGCTGTTAGCGTCCCCAAGACGGTCGCGAGCAGTCCGGATAATAGCGCTACCCGTAGCGAGAGTAGGGTCGCATCCATCCACTGGGGATCAAGCAGGTAGCTGGAGTACCATCGCATACCAACATCCGTGGGCGGAAACCGCAAGAAATCGCCGCTTGTTAAGGACATCGGAATGATGAGAACGAGCGGCAGGTTTAAGAACGCCGCCGCAATCCAAAAAAACACACTGAGCGATTTTCCTGTTTTCATCGTCGTTAAGCCAGTCGTCGCGCGAGTAAGTCGCCCGTCTTCTTAATAACAAGCACCCCAATTGTCGCCGAGATCAGTAATGCGACCCCTAACGCGGCCGCGAACCCGGAATTCATTCGCTCGATGTGGAATGCAATCAAATTGCCCAGCATAATGTCCTTCGGTCCACCTACCAGAGCAGGGGTAATAAAGAATCCGGTTGACATCATAAAAACGATCGCTGCGCCCGTGCTGGTACCTTTGATGCTCAGTGGCAGAAATACTCGACGCATTGCTTGCCGAGGCTTTGCGCCAAGCACCCTTGCCGCCTTGATCAGGTCCAAATCCACATCTTTCATCGCACTATATGAGTTGAACACTTGGATCGGCAGCATGATCTGAAGCATCGCTACGTAGACGGCGCCCGTGGTGTACATCATTCTTAAAGGATGGTCAATGAAGTGCATCGCTTTAAGCATCTCATTAACGACACCCTCGCGACCGATCAGCACAATCCACACGTAAGATCGAATTAGCGCACTCATCCACATAGGGATCAAGAAAAGGTATAGCAACCAAACTTGACGGGACGAAGGCTGCATGGAAATGTAATACGCGATGGGAAATCCAACAACCGCAGACAGGACGGCAACCACTAGGGCTACCGAGATCGTTCTTGCCAACACGTCCAAGTAAGCGGGGCGAACGAGCAGTTCCTGGAAGTAATGGAGCGAAAACTCAGGGTTGAAGACACTTGCGTGGAATGTGTCGAGGCTCGGGACAAGCAGAAAAGCGAAGACAAGTAACACCCCCGGTATCATGAGAACGTGAGACGGTTTAATCATTTGGGCACCTCGTTTGTTGAGGGTTAAGGCTCGAAAAGTCTTCCCAGATCGTAGCTAGGCCAGTATCCACTCAAGGAAACGGTCTTGAATCTGATTCCCTCGTTCAGAATACCAAAAGGCTTCATTTGCAATGAATAGCTGTTCAGGGTGTGGCGGCGTCGTGGGAAGCATCGCCTGTAGCGATGCCGGAAGTTTGTCGTAAGCACCAGGAATCGGCGCCGGATACGGAACGGTTTGCACGTACTTCTCAGCGAGCTCAGCGTTGGTTGCTCGGATTCTGAGCCAATCATGCGCCTCCCTTACGTGCTTTGAACCCTTCAATATGCCGTGGTATGTCGTGTGAAAGAGGCCGCCCTCCCATACGAGTTTGAGGGGAATGCCTGAGTCTGAAAGGCTCTGTAACCGGCCAGTGAACATTGGCGTATAGAAGGCTTCTCCATTAGACATTACTTGTACGGCTTGTGCGCCGTTATCCCACCACGCGCTGATATGCGGCTTGATCTTATTCATCTTAGCAAACGCCCTGTCCACACCCTCCTTCGTCGCAAGTGCGTCATAAACCTTCGATTTCGGTACTCCATCTGCGATCAGGGCGAACTCTAGCGTGTGATGCGACGTTTTGCGCATTGCACGCGGCCCCGGAAACGTTTTTACATCCCAAAAATCCGCCCACGACTTCATTTCCTTTCCTGGCGGCAGCTTATCAGCGCGTTGAGCAAGAACAGTCGACCAAACTAGTACGAGAACGGCGTTCGGTCGCTTGGCATAAGCCGGGAGAATATTTTTTGGATCAACAAGCGAATAGTCGATTTTTTCCAACAGGTCTTGATCCATCGCCGGGAACGTCAGCGAATTAATCTCAGTAACATCCCAAATAACGTTTCTTGACTTAACCTGAGCACGCAATTGTTCAAGGGCCGAGTCTGGCTGGTTTACCACTTGGACGTCATAACCCTTTTCAGCGACCAATGCCTTCGCGTAAATATTTGTTTCTAGATCTTTGACGACCCCACCGGGGACGGCGACTGTCAATTTTCCTTTCGTTTGGCCAAAAGCCGGCATGCCAGCGAACGCAACTGCCCCAACGGCAGAGCTTATGATCCCAAGAGCGGACCTTCTAGTTAGAAGCTTAGACATAGATACTCCTAGACACGGTAAATGTAGGGTTACTGTTCGAGCGCGACGGCATCGGATAACTTGAAGCCTACGTTAACAAGCTCACCCCGCTCATGATCAATCGCGCCAATGCTGCCCGGCGTACGCACAGTCAATGTTTGGCCATTCGCAGTAATAAGGCTGTATTCGGTGGTTTCGCCCAAAAACAAAACTTGATCGACCGTGCACATAAACTGAATATCGGTTTGCTGCACGGTATTGCCCAGCCGCAGGCGCTCGGGACGGATGCTTACCAGACTCCCACCATCAAGCTTCGCGGAGTTTCTCGCACGAAACGAATCCTTACAGCGCGGTTCATCCGTTTCGATCAGGTTTAAATCGACGAAGTTTGCTTGCCCAATAAACTCCGCGATATAGCGACTATTGGGTGCGTCGTACAACTTGCGAGGCGTATCTATCTGCATGATCCGCCCGTTCCCCATGACCGCAATCCGGTCCGACATGGAAAGCGCTTCCCCTTGGTCGTGAGTGACAAAGACAATGGTGCATCCCAGCTGAGTATGGTATTGCTTGATCTCCAATCTCATCGCTTCGCGCAGTTTCAAGTCGAGGGCGGAGAGCGGCTCGTCCATCAATAAGACTGGCGGTTCGAAAACCACAGCACGCGCGAATGCTACCCGCTGGCGTTGACCACCTGAAAGCTCTTTAGGCATGCGTTTCGCATATCCTTCCAAACGCACCATCGCAAGAGCTCGCTCTACTCGTTTCGAAATCTCTAACCGACTAACCTTCCTCAACTTCAAAGGGAACGCAACGTTGTCAAAAACTGACATATGCGGGAACAACGAATACCCTTGAAACACCATGCCGATTCCGCGATCTTCCGGAGCAAGCTGTGATACTGAGCGATTGTCAATCGTGATATCTCCACCCGTGCCTTCAACGAATCCCGCCAGTGCATTCAAAGCAGTCGTCTTCCCCGAGCCACTCGGACCAAGCAACGTGACGAATTCGCCAGCTTTAATGTCAAGATTAAAGTCTGAGAGGACCGTCGTTGCGCCATATGTCTTAGAGACGTTGCTGAAACGCACTGCAGCTTTGTTCGTCATGTCTATTCCAAAAAATTGCTTCTGAGGCGACGGTGCAGATTCGACGTCTAGTGATGGCTAAGCTAGCTCAATCTTAAGATGTCAAGAGTCGTAGAATTACTTGTCGAAAATTCCGTCCCGAAACTCCATCCCTGCACGTGGGCCGTCTTTCAACACTTTTTCTCTGAAACTATCGCGTGTAGGATCGGGCATATGCTCGAGGACAGTCAGCATATCGGGCCAGCTGTTAATATGAGGCACCATCCCGGCAGTTTCGTAGGCTCTGTTCAATCCCTGCTTGTTGATCCAAATGGCTCCCCGAGGCATACGCTTTAGCCGTTCGACATACCGATTTGTAGTGTCTACCAGTTGATCGTCTGGAACTACTTTATTAACCAATCCGACTTCGTAGGCCTGCTGAGCCGAAAAATGCTCTCCCATCAGGATTATTTCCTTTGCCTTTTTGTGGCTCATCATCCATGGAAACATATTGAAAGCAGGTCCGCCGCCGTACAAGATCTCTGGAATGCCAAATTTGCACGTTTCGGCCGCAATCGTGAAGTCTGCGGGTAGCACCAATTCAAGAGCGCCCGCAAGGCAGTAACCATGCACTGATGCAACCACTGGCTTCCGACAATTCCAAATTGCCCATCGAGCGCCGTTGGCATCAAGGTGCTGACTAAGAAGCTTTTGCTCCATCGTTCGTTGACTCATCTGAGCTTTCAGATCGTACCCAGACGAGAATGCCCGCCCGTTTCCCTTCAAGACGACTACAGATATCTCGTCGTTGGTGCTCGCAGCCAACACTTGGTCACGAATGTGTATGTATATGGCCGTAGTCAAAGCGTTTAGCTTTTCCGGCCGGTTGAACGTGATCGTAAGGACGCCGTCTTTTGTCTCTGTAATCGGAAGTTCGGTATTCATTTCGCGCTACCTTGGAAAAATTCGATTGCCGCATCCACGGCGATTAATTCGGATCCCACTGACATAACGGGATTGCACTCAATTGCACTCACTGCGGGGTTGCGCAACAGTGACCCATTCAATTTATTGAGCAGTTCGCTAATGCCAGCGGCAGAAACACTCGAGTCTCCTCGAAATTCTCCCCACATTGATGCGCTGCGTAAGCGCATAAGACTCTCGGTCACTCGCTCGGGTGTGGCTGGCATGATGCATACGCTTGTGTCGTCCACTGCCTCAGCATAGACCCCACCAAAACCGATTAAACCAACGCTCCCAAGCAGACTGTCTGTACGTACGCCGACGAACAACTCTCTATGCTTTCCTACGTCTTCGCAAACGAGATATCCCGTGTGCCGAGCTGCTCCAATTGCACTGGCAATCTGAAGTGCCATTGCTTCTGCAGCTTGCTTTGTTGCGTCACACGTTGTTATTCCGGTAACGACCCCACCCAGGTCACTTTTGTGAAGCACGCCGGGAAGAATCGCCTTCAAGACGATCGGAAATCCAATTCGGGCAGCGGCCTGTGCCGCTTCTGCAGGCGTCAGGCACACTTCAAACTTGGGAAATCTTACGCCGTCGCTAGTCAAATATTCGATCGCAGACGCTTCTGTAAGCATGTCAGACGGAGTCAACATTTCGCCTACCGCTGCCGGCGCTGAACTTGAATAGGACACCGCCGGACACGATAGAAATTTATGTCGCTTGTGTAGCGAAGATAACCCGAGCGCAGCGATGTCCAAGTTGGCGTAGCACGGAATTCCCGCCTGGCGTAGCGCTGTGAACGACACATCATTCTGATAAGCGTAGGGGGTATAAAAAATGATTGGAAGCTGATGCGCAGCTTGAATACTTCCAAGTAATGGAGCAGCACTTGCATAGGTGTATGGGCTGCTTGGATGCACTTCGCCACCATGCCAAAGCCCATAGAGCCCATAGTTAATAAAGCCATCGAACGATTTGTCGTGCTCGAGCACGAGGGTGGTCATTTGCGCGAACAGGCTTGGATCTCGCGTGAATCCTCCTGTCATATCGACAGGATTCCGCTTTGGCGCGTAAGCCGGCAGTCGCTTCGCAAACTCGGCCTGAAGTTCTTGGTTGAACTCTGGTACGCTAAGACCTGAAATCTCGATTTCGTCTGTTGCTACGGTTGAATGTCCGCCTCCCGAGCCGACGATGGCGACTCGATTCCCCTTCATCGGAGGACACCGGTACAACACTTCACAGATTGGAAGAAGATGCTCGAGGTGGTGTACTTCGATCACCCCGCAATCCTCGAACAGGGCCGAATACACCTTGGATGCAGAGGACATAGCTGCCGTATGCGACTGTGCTGCACGCATCCCACCGGAAGTTCTGCCACCTTTCAAAGCTACAATTGGTTTTTTCTTGCTTACTTCCCGACAGACCGAAAGGAAGCGCGCGCCTTGGCCTGCTGGCAATCCTTCCAAATATAGTGCAATGACCTTCGTGTTTTCGTCGTTTCCAAGAAACTCAATATGATCGTGAATTGGCACATCGGCTTGGTTTCCAACACCAACAAACGCTGAAAAACCGATGTCCAGCATCGACGCCTGATCCCAAAGCGTAATGCCGACGTTGCCACTTTGCGAGATCATGCCCACGGGACCGGCAGGGATGTCTTGAATTCCGGTCAGGTTGATCTTGTTTGGGAGATAAAAATACCCCGGGCAATTCGGTCCAATGAGTCGCATGCCGTTCTGGTTGCAGGCTTCAACCACTGCTTTTTGTAGTTGATCGCCGTCAGCCCCCATCTCAGCGAAACCCGATGTGAACACTACGGCGACGGAAACGCCGCGCGCTGCAACTGCAGGCAAGACCTCTAATGTCTTTTGAGCTGACAACATGCTGAACGCGAGATCAATATCACCCGGAAGATCACTCGCGTCTGCATAGACCTCGCACCCTGCGTAGGTCCCTCGCTCGCGCCCCAATAAGGAGATTTCTCCTCTGAAGCCCAGCTTCAGCAAGACGTTCAGAAACTTAATCGGCTCCTTTTCTTCATTCAGGGAAAAACCGACAATTACAATATGCCGTGGTTGATAGAGATTACTAAGGTCCGACTTCATTTGTACAATTTCCTGATCATTGGGCACAAGCGACTTAATGCTTTATAGGGCACACGGTCCAGTGCTCCAAGCTTATTAATGAATAGAGTGGCGAGCTCAATCAAAGATTGCCGACCTGCCGATTGACAAACGCATTGCCAATGAACTCACGCTACCGTCGCCCCAGTTCGAAATACCTTGAGAGCCAAGGTTGACGCTACCATCACGCGTTAAGCGTCGTTAGCATATATGAAACGCTTCATCTGGCCAAAAAACTGGACCCTGCCTTACCTTCATCGCGCATTTCTCTTGCAAGATCGCCTCACTTATGAAGCGCTTCAAGTATCGGCATCTCAAATTCTGTTGTCAACAGGGGTTACCCGGGTAGCTGCGTTTTTTCAATCAAAATTGGTTCGGAGAATCTTCGTTTGACGCATCGGCCGTAACGTCGATAGCAACTCTGGTATCGCACAAGCTGCTGTCTTTTATTCAAAGCTTCGGGGGCATTCTGACAGTCCCCCCTGATTTGTGCGGCGTTACTCGCTCGTCGCTGTTTTATGAACTACGATGAGTTACCTCCAGATTGAATCAACACGATCGTAAGCGTTTTTTAAAGGATCAACTGCTGCGTTTGTCAGAGCCGACTTGGCAATCTTGTTCGATGATGTTCGCGGAAACTCTTCAATAAAAGAGTAGTAACGCGGGACCTTGAACGGGGCAAGGAGTCTCTCGCAATGAGATTGGAGTTTTGCAACGTCGCAGTCGGCCGGCGTGAGTCCTGGTTTGAGTTGTATGTATAGTTTCACTTCTTCGCCGCGCCGTTCGTCCGGAACGGGAACTGCCGCAGCGTCAAAGACCTCCGGTAGCATTTGGACAACACTTTCTACTTCGCGTGCGGAAATGTTCTCACTACTGCGCCGAATCATCTCTTTGATTCGACCGACTATGTAATAGTATCCTTGGTCGTCGCAGCGAAAGAGGTCCCCGGTTCGAAACCAAACCCCGTTGAAAGCGGCTGCCGTAGCCTCGGGTTTATTCCAGTATCCCTGGAGGATCGCGCGCCCTGATATTTCGAGCTCTCCTACTTCTCCGGGGAGAGCTTCCTCGCCGCTTGCGTTGCAAATTCGTGCCTTTCTCCAGGGCGTTGGCAACCCGCATGACCCCTTTCCGATCATGTTAACTGCGTCTCCAGGCATCGCGAGTGCCATGCCAATTTCCGTCATGCCAAAAATATCACGTCCGGTCGCCGCAAATCGGCTTTCGAAATGCAACTCGGCATCGCCACGCCACCCGGACAAAAATGCGTGTTTCAGACGCGTGTTCCCGTCGTCATCTTCGGTCGGTTGCTGCATTGCGAGTTTCGGAAATTGGCACCATTCAATCTTGTATTTTTTAAGCCACGATATATAGCGGCTAAGCGATGGCCGCTTTGCGCAGTACAGAGTTCCACCAGACCATAAAGTCTTTAACAGATGCCATTGCGGATCCATGTAAAACCAAGGTTGGGCCGTAAGAAGCCGAACAGCAGGCTCACTGTCCACTGCAATGGATGTACGCGTGATTACAAGCCAATAGTCGTGGCTTAACATGCAGCCCTTTGGCAAGCCAGTAGTTCCTGACGTATATTGGATGTTCAGGAGATCGTCGCGCGCAACTTGTACGGTCTCTACGCATCCCTGATCTTTAACAAGGAGGTCGTCCCAATGAAGGCGTCCGTTAGCGTTTTCATGTTTCCCCGCAACCACGACCTTATCATCTTTTAGCGAGGATGCAGCTCCCGCTATCTCGGTCAAGGTTGGCAAAAACGAATCTTCAATAACGAGCGCTAGTGCGCCTGAGTCATTTAGGACATACAGCAGTTCACGCGGGGTATAATTTGGGTTGATTGGCACCATGATCGCCCCGATCCTACCGATCGCGATCCAACTCACTGCAAACTCGAGTCGGTTGCTCAGCATCACTGCGACCCGGTCCCCTTTAGTAATACCCATCTTGGTAAAGCCATCTGCAACCCGACATGTGAGGTCGCGCAACGTCTGATACGTTACGGATATATCGTCCTCGAAAAAGTTCAGCGCGATGCGTTCGCCGTACCTATTGGTGGCAGAATCTAGCAGATCAGGGACGGTTTCCGGTAACGTGCACGCTTCCACCGCGTTCATCCGTGCCTTCCATCGGCCACGCACATCTAAACTTTCCATTTTCATTGCTATCCGAGTTAAAAGTGCTATAGCGACTATTCGTCGGTAATACCAAGCTTAAGTACGTTTTGGCTTGCGTCGGTCCGAGCCTAAGGCCGGTCCGAGCCGATTGAAACCGCGGCCGCGTAGATCGTACGTCGATCTATTTGAGCGATGACCCGCGTGCGGTTTGCGATAACGAGGGTTGTGCATTCAAAATACGACGCCCCTTTGTGTTCGCTAGTATCAGTCAAGATGGACGATGTCGTTAGCACATCACCGACGCGCGCAGTTCCGAAATGTTGTGTCGCGGCGCTGACGAAGATAGAAGGCGTTGGATAAGCATAGCTAGCGACCTCATCGCGCAAAGCTTGGCGCAATAACCTCGCGGCCGGAACAATTCGCTCTTCGCTGTACTTTGGCCAGCTCTCTTGAAATTCGGCCAGCGCCACACGATGCCGTTCGTCGTCAATCTCGGTGCTGTTGGTGTAGAGGCGCTGACCAGCGAACATCGCACCGCGATGGACCTTTGGCCTCTCGGCAGGAGCCGGCATTACAGGAAAATCCTTCAAGGAAGGCGGAGCAATGGCCACATCGGGCAACCCGATTGACCCTATCGCGATAACTTCGCCGTTCAAATCACTTATTTCAACAGCAATCATTGCTCCGTCGGCCTCACGGTTTAAAGCGGATGTGGATAAACGCAATTTTTGATTATCGTAAGCGGGACGACGACTGCGCGAGGAAATTACACCCCGCTCTAGCCAATCCAAGCCCCACGCGTCCACTGCCACTTGGCTCATAAAGCCGTAAAGATGGTCCCCAGGAACGAGCGCGGAGGAATAGCCGTACTTCGATGCTGTCTCCCCGTCATGGATTGAACCGGCGTAACGCTTCCTGTTGCGAAGGGACGTTACCACTTCTTTTTTGAAGGGGAAGCTGACAGTCAAAGCTTTGTTCCTCATCAATTGAAACGGCAAAAAGACGCTTTGCGATGTGGCGCCTATCAATGGCGGTCGCGACTTCCCCGCATCGATCGACGGCTCGACTACGACTACCTCAACCCCCTCTGTAGGAAGCTGTTTTTATGGCATTCACTTTGTTTCGTTTCTTTCGCGCGCGTCTCGCGCGTCTATCTTAAAAGCGACAGTCACTCTCTTTCCTGCACGTCCCGGCTACCGATAAGAACGAAGAATCCCTTATTAACAGGCTATGCCTCGCGCGCGTGAGTCTTGCGGTAAAGACCCGCTGCGAATATCTTACGGCGCGGCATGCAGGTGCCACGACAGTACAACGCGAATAACCCTTAGGCCAATGTGCCTCGTAGCATGTTATCGGATGCCTCATCAGCGGTCTTCAGAGAACGTCATTGATTGAATATAGTAAGATTGTGTGAGCGCCGTCAGGGCCATTTTAATTAATTTTTTAGGAGCCACTTTTGGCTACGACTGCGTTGTCTGATTGGCTGGCGCATCGTCTTGAGCGGAGCGGGGAGAAACCGTTGTACCGACAGCTGCACCAACTCTTACAAGCAGCAATTCTGTCGGGCGCACTTCCTAGTCGGGCCAAGTTGCCCTCGTCCCGGCTTCTCTCCGCCGAGCTCGGTATAGCCCGCAATACGGTCACCCAAGTTTTCGAGCAATTGATGCTGGAGGGGTACCTTGTCGCAACGTCCGGCCGCGGGACTTTTGTGTCCGAGGGCGCCCGAGAAGACCAAAGTGCTGAGCCGGCTGGACATGAAGCGCCAACCCTACCTAGTACACTGCCAAATCTGAGTGAGAGAGGCCGCCGTCTGTATGCGGATGCCGTAGTGTTCGAGCGGCAGCCCGGCGCGTTCATGCCGGGCGTACCCGACCTAGCACGGTTTCCCACGCGAACATGGAACCGTCTGCAGAAGAAACATTGGCAGCGGTCGCCTGAAAAAGTCCTAAACTATGCGCCCCCTGGCGGTCACGCACAGTTGAGGTCGGCGATATCGGATTATCTGCACTCCGCACGCTCAGTCCGCTGTTCGCCAAGCCAGGTAATTGTCACTACGAGCAACCATCAATCGATCGATTTGGCAATTCAGCTTCTCACCGACGCGGGGGATTTGATGTGGATTGAAGATCCTTCCTACTGGGGTACTCGGAACGTTCTACAGGCGTCAGGTTTGGCGCTTAAGGCGATCCATGTGGACGATGACGGCATAGCACCGAGCAAGTCCGACATGGCGACACCTCCGAAGCTCATTCTTGTGACACCCACGCATCATTACCCTCTTGGTATGGAGATGAGCATTCATCGACGCAAAATGCTGCTCGGCTATGCCGATGAGCACAACTGCTGGATCATAGAAGATGATTGCAACAGTGAATTTAAGTATGGAACCAAGCCACTTCCATCACTACAAGGTATGGACGGAACAGGGAAGGTCTTGTATATCGGTAGCTTTAGCAGTTCCCTATTTCCAGGGGTCCGCATCGGATATATTGTCGTGCCAACAGAGCTCGCCCAGTCTTTTGCAATAGCATCAACCGATCTGGATCGAGAGGGGCAGGAGTTGCACCAAGCTGTATTAGCAGACTTTCTTGATGAGGGATATTTCACTTCTCATGTTCGACGGATGCGTGTGCTATACAAGTGGCGTCGAGAGCTGCTTATCTTAGCGATTAATGAACGTTATGGAAATCAATTGCGAATCGCTGGTGGTGATGTCGGTCTACACCTTACCCTCTTGCTGCCGAGCTATGTCGACGATAAAAGATTAGTCAGCGCTGCTCACTCTGCTGGCATCCTGATGCGCCCCCTTTCATCATATTTTATGGGACGCGAGGAGTCAGCCAGCGGCGTTTTGCTGGGGTACGCCTGCGTGAGCGATACAGCGATCCGCCCAGCTTTTAACACTTTCGCCGATATTCTAGACAGGTTTTTGGTCAAAGCTTACTAATATAGGTTCGAGAGGCGACAAGCGTGGTTCCATGCGTTTATTTATCTGCCGAGCAAAGACGGTTGGGTAAAGTGTGGATTCAAAGACTCGACTTGCGATAGGCGCGCTATACGTGCGTAGCCAACGCATACGTACACAACGTGCAACTGCGCCCAATATGTTCGAAGGGCGGCCTGCGAGTAGGCGAGGAGGTCGCCCTACCTTTGCCAGCACCGGTTAAGGCATGACACATCGTGCTCCTCAATGCCGTCCGCGGCGCTGAAATGTGCCCGGATCTGCTCGCGGTGCGCTTCGAGTTGGGCATACGGTGTGGCTGTCGGCTATTCCGATCAAGCCCAAACCCGTGCTGAGCTATGACTTCGAGGGGGATCTTCAGCTCATCAACACCCTGTTGGGTGCCCCGATGCCGCGGGGCTGGAAAACAGAAAACATCGCGCAAAAGCTCGATGTCGCCCGGCTTGCCGAGTATGTCGGCACGCATGGAGGCGAGCATCACGCCCTTCATGATGCCCGCGCCAATGCTTATGCTTTCCGCTGAGCACGGCTGAAATTACCTGTTCTTCAGAGAACCTGTGGGAACGTCCATTAAACAAGCGTGCTGCGGTGAGGCTTTGTCCGTTGAGAGCTGAGCCGCGAAATGCACACCCGCGACCAGCCAACATCAGCCAGCCCAGATCTCCCAGTTACTGGCGTGATACCGCCCATGACACTTATTGCACAGCCGTTTCTCCTCCCCAATCAGATTCACCTTGACCGCCGGCATCGCACCGCACTGCTCGCATGGCATAACGACGTCCTCGGGCCGGCGGCGGGCGTCAAATAGTCCATCCACATGGTCATCGGTGAGTCGCGGCGGAAGCGGCATCGAAGTATCCTAATTTTTAGCCAGTAAAAAGGTGCGTTCTCTTCGCCGTGGTTACTAAAAGCTAGAAGAGCGCGGTTTGTCGCTCCGATGAAATCGGCGCGACATTCAACTCGGCGTGGCGCTTGCGTGCCTGAGCCAGGTCGTGCAGCAACTGCCGTTGAAGCCAGGTTTCTGCTCGCCCACCGAATGCAAGTTCGAGTCGCAACGCCATCTCGGGCGAGATGCCGGCCTTGCCCGTGATCAGGTTGGTCAACGCCTGCCGCGTGACGCCCAAGACGCGTGCACCTTCTGTCACGCTGAGATCGAAGCGCTGTAGACACTGCTGGCGAACTAACTCGCCCGGATGAGAAAAATCAGTTTCCCCATGCGCACGCAATAGCTTGCACTCTCCTCTCCGTCAAGTGACAAGCGACACTTACGTCTTGGGCGTCCTCCCATCCTATCGAGCATCCCCCGTTGAGAAGCCTCGATCTCTTTGCTGTGAAGGGGCGTTGAAACGGCGTCGCTGGCGTAGACCACATTAAATTTGTCACCGTTGAGACAGTAATTCTGTCAACTCGCGACGACGCGGCGTTCCCGTAATGGTCCAGCCTTGCTGGACAAGCGTTCGGACGACGCGAATTAAATTTGTTACCGGCCTCATGAGACGGGCGGCCTTTCACGTGCGGATGGCCACGAGCCGTTCGCGCGGGCAGCGTGCATCGGCTGCTCGGCTGTGCGGCAGCAGCCGGCCGAGACCGTGTCAAAACGCATAGCCGTCGGGAATTTGACGACACACTGTCTCGGCGGCAGATCGCGGCATTTTGATTAGCTGCGTCATGTTCATTGCGGAATAACGCGCTCAACCTTAAGCCGGTCAAACAACTCAAAGAAGGCGTCGGACGTGCTCTGATAGTCCAGGAATCCCGCCTTGCGGCTTTTCGTCATATCGGTGAGCACCTCCATCGGACGACCAAGGTCGGCGTCTGTGTGCCACCATGACGCCAGCCTGCCGATATCCGTTTCGACCAGATCGAACCGTGCCGCGATCTCGGACCATTGCTCCCCCTTATCCTGCATCCGGTGTTCAAGCGGACGCATCTTGCCGTCGAATGGCGCGGCCTCGATGCCGAAGTATTCCGCGATTCGCGACCACATCCAGTTCCAGCGGAACACGTCGCCGTTGACCACGTTGAAGTCCTCATTGCGCGCGTTTGCGGAGGTCGCGGCCCATTCGAGATGGCGCGCCAGAAGCCGGGCGTCGGTCATGTCGGTCAGACTGTTCCATTGCGTTGGAGAACCAGGAAACACGAAAGGTTCGCCAGCCTGTTTGCAAAGCGACGCGTAGACGGCTAGCGTCACTCCCATATTCATCGCGTTCCCGAGAGCGTATCCGATGATCGTATGCGGGCGATGCACGCTCCAGCTGAAGCCGTAACGCTGCGCGGCGTCGAAGAGCCGGTCTTCCTGTTCATAGTAAAAATTGTCGACGGGCTGGCGCCCTTGCTCTTCACGAAACGGCGTGACCGGCACCGCACCTGTTGCATACGCCTCGAATGGCCCGAGGTAATGCTTCAGGCCGGTGACGAGCGCCGCGTGTGACACGCCACC
>NZ_FCOL02000069.1 GCF_001544515.1 Caballeronia terrestris | reverse complement strand
AGCACACCGGCTCCTCAAGCGCTGGCCGCCTGACTATGCCGACCGCCCCGCGTACACCACTCTTGACGATTTCTCCCCGGCAGGGTTAACGCGGCAGACCTCCCGAGAGTCAGGGCGCTTCCTTTCAAATCGAAAGCAAGTTCCTTTAAGGTTTCTGGAACATTCATGCGCATGGTCATTTGTTACTACCTAACAACGTGAATTGTCAGGGATGCGTAATCGCGCATACGGGCTTGACCAAATCATTGGAGACAGCGAATTGGTAAGACGCCTGACGGACGATATTGTCGGAAAGCTCAGCGCCGTTTGAGCGCCAAGGCGATGCGATCCGCTGCGGGGTTAAGCAAATGATGCCGTGCCAGAAATCAACAGATGTCGTTTCACGGTAAGCGCTCAAAAGAGCACACCTAGCGTGGTTGGCTTTTAAGAGCGACGATTGCGTCCGCAACCTACATTGCGGACGCAGACCATGTGTGATGATGAGTTTGACTTTCTGCCACTCCGAGTCATTCGAGAATGCTCCACGGGAAACAAGGTACGACCCTGACGGGAAACGTCGATTGATTGAGGCGCGTTTGCGGCCGGACGCGTCAATCGCCGGCTCGCGCTCAGGGCTCAGGTGAACGCAAACCAGCTTCACAAGTGGATACGGCTACATGAGAGGGCAAACTCTTCTCGTGCAGCGAGAAACACGGTCGAGCCCTGCAGCGGCTTTCATCCCGGTCCTTGCGATCGAACCAGGCTCTAGAAATCCCGCTCATGAGCCCGCGGCACTGCCGACGCCGGCGAGTCCCAAGCAATCAGCGACTGTGTCGCGACCAACCGCACGCCTTTCCGCGCACCTGCCAAATGGAGTAACAGTCGAACTTCAGTGCTCCCGGCACGGATGCGACGCTCGTTACGGCGTTGATCGCTGCGCTGGAAGAGCGTTGATGTTCCGCCTTGATCCCGACCTTCCTGTCTACCTGCACCGCGAACCGATTGACTTTCGCGCGGGCATCAATAGCCTCACGGCATTGGTTGAGCAGTCGATGCAGCTCGCCCCCTTCGCTCGCGCCGTGTTCGCGTTTCATAAGTATGCGTCGCGCCAGGGCCGTTGAGAATCCTTTGGACAAGCGTCGGACAATGCGGCAGGCTAAGCCTGCCGCAGGCCGGGGGATCAACCCGATGAAGGTGCAGGGGTTACCCGTCCGTACGCGGTCTTCTAGGAGTGATTGGCGCACGCTGGCAGCAGGTGCGCCGCGACGTTCCAGGGCAACAGTTCGTCGATGCGGTTGGCCCGGTGAACGCAATGTGTGTAAAAACGTATTCCAGGTAGGCGCGTGGGTTGATGTTGTTCAATTTGCACGAGCCGGCCAGGAGGTGAATGCCTTTGCGGTCCGGTGAGTAAGCGAACCAGACAGCAGCGAGACCGCTCGAACCTGAGCGACGATCATCGCGCACGTAGGCCCACAACCGACCGGTCTTGGTCTTCTTGTTCCCAGGCGCGAGCACCGGGATCGGCGTGTCGTCCGCGTGGAGCTTGGAAGTCGCCATCGTGTAGCGGCGCAGTGCTTCAGTCAGCAGCCGGCAGAGTTCTTCGCGTTGTCCGACCCAGCGTGCCATGGCGGCCCGATTAGGACAGCAGTCCGATGCTGGCTGGCGAACGCTTGGGTAACAGGGCAATCGCCCTTCTGACATTTTGCGTTTACATCGGACGAGGCCACGGCGACGTGCGATGCGAATACCGCGCGCCCGCCGACCACATAAGCAAACCCGTGTGTCGCAGCCGCATGTGTCGGCAAAGGGACCGGGTCGCCGAGCTTCATGAGCTGCGTCTTTCCATTCGGGTTATCGGCTTGCCTTGCGTCGGGTCGGCAACGAGCGCTTGGCCGGCAGCGGAGCTTCACCGAGACTGTCCCTGAGCACCACCTCGCACTTCACGGATAGAGGATCATTGAAGGAACGCTTTTCAATCAGGCCGACGATCCGGCGCGCCGCGAGCACACCAATCTCTTTCGTCGGCACGCGAATCGTGGTCAGAGCAGGCTTCGTCAATGCGGCGAGTTCAATGTCGTCCATCCCTGTGATCGACATGTCTTCGGGAACACGGATTCCTTGTATCCCGCATTCGTGCAGGGCACCAATGGCCTGAAGGTCCGTATGGCATATCAGCACGGTTGGCTTCTCTTCCAGTGCCGCGATCTGCCGAACTGCGTCACGGCCTCCTTCTATGGAGAAGGGCTCTTCGAAAACCAGGTCGGAAGCGAGTTCCAGGCCGGCCTCCTTCATCGCGTCGGCCGTGCCGGCCACACGCTGACGCGCACGCTGGTTGTTCGTCATGGAGCCGCAAACGATGGCCACTCGCTCATGTCCTCGCGCCAGAACTTCCTTCGTCATCTCATAGGTCGCACGCCAGTTGTCGAACCCAATGCATTCGCCGTAGCGCGGCTCGTCCATCTGCCAGGTCAGCACCAATGGAATACGGCGCTGACGCATCAGATCAAAAACGCGGTCCTCATGAGCGGTACCTACGAGGACCACCCCGTCCACCCCGCGCTCGACGACCGCTCTCACAACGTCGTATTCGCGTTCTGGAATGTATTCATGAATCGCTAGCACCACCTGATAGTTCAAACCCCAGAGCGTTTGCTGCAATGTATGGAGAGACTCAACGAAAGCGGGGTTATACATCGTAGGGTAGATCGCGCCGATGGTTCGCGTGCGCTTCGACGCCAGAGCGCGTGCCGCACCATTGCTGACATATCCCAGTTGTTCGACGGCCCGTTTGACCTGCGCGAGGGTCTTCGGCTTCACCTGATCAGGAACAGATAGGGCTCGAGACGCGCTACCTAGTGAGACGCCGGCGAGCTTGGCGACATCTTCAAGAGTGGGACGAGGCGGATCGAGATTTGTCATAGCAGCCATATCAAACGCGCGTAATTGCGCCCTTAGTTCTTCCTACTGGTATACACCCATGTTGACAAAACTTCGCGCTGAATTCAGACTTGAAGCGCTTCATATAATTCCGCACGAATTCACTTATACCTAATATAGCACCGCCGAAAGCGGTTTTGTGACTGCTTCAAATTGAAGCGCTTCATAAGTATTGCCGGAGGCAAAGTTAGGCGTGAGCGCTGCGCCCGCTTGATCGATTGACGGCAGTACGGGAAAGCAGATCGCGACCTGCGCGCAGAGATGATCGCTGGACGGCCAATCTTTGACTATTAACCGAACACATTGCGGTGACCTATGAGCCATGCAAATCGAGTCGTCTTGGTAACTGGTGCGGTCGGCGGTATCGGATCGGCAATCGTCGAGCGGTACATTCGCGAGGGAGCGTCTATCGGCGTCGTTGACTTTGATGAAAAGCTTGGTCGCGAGAAGGTCACGCAGTGGACAGAGGCGGGCGCGAAGGTGCACTTCGTCGCGGCCGACGTGGCGAATTACGCAGATTGTCAACACGCCGTCGACTCGATCTCGTCTGCGTTCGGTGACGTGGACACGCTTGTGTTAAACGCGGGGATATCGCCAAAACATAACGGGGTCCCCGCTCGCATCTACGAGATGGACCCTGCCGAATGGTCGAGGGTCGTCGACGTCAACCTGAACAGTGCATTCAACTTTTGCCGGATTGCATCTCCCAGCATGATTAAACGCGGGTTCGGGCGAATCGTGACCATGTCATCGGTCGCCGGTAAGGCCTATCTCGATATCGTCGGCACACATTACAGCACAACGAAGGGCGCGCTCATCGCATTCACACGTCACCTTGCGGGCGAACTCGGCCCCCATGGGATTACGGTCAACGGCCTCGCACCCGGGCGCATCGACACACCACTCCTAAGGACCGTCTCCTCCGAAGCAAATGCGGCGGTGGTCGACGTCACGCCCCTGCGACGGCTCGGAAGCACGGACGAGGTGGCCGCTGTATGCGCGTTCCTGACGTCGTCTGACGCGAGCTTCGTCACTGGCCAGGTCATCGATGTGGCTGGCGGATGGTTGATGACCTGATCGTCGCCCCCAACCCTATAAAAGCGAGACAACATGCTACGCACCATGGGTTTTCCCGGTCAATACCTTCAGGGACCGAAAGCGCTTCACGAGCTTGGATCCTTGCTCAGCAAGATGGGTTTTAAAAAACCCTTGATCTTATGTGACACGATTGTCGCCGAAAAGGTATGGCCGCTCGCGTCCGACTCGATGAAGGCGGCCGGCCTTGAAGCGACGCATATCGTTTTCCCGGGCGAGTGCACCCAGGCCGCGATCAATGCGCTAAGCGAACACGCGAAGACGGTAGCACCTGACGTCATCATTGGTCTTGGTGGTGGGAAGACGATCGACTCCGCAAAGGGCATTTCGCTTTCTCTTGACGTCCCCGTGGTGATCTGCCCGACCATCGCATCGAACGATGCACCGACCAGTCGATTAATCGTGCTCTACGACGAGACGCATCGCGTGGCGGGTGTGGTGTATCTGAAAAGCAACCCCGTCGCGGTTGTCGTCGATACGGAGATCATTGCGCAAGCTCCCGCACGGTTCTTTGCCGCCGGTATCGGCGACACCGTCAGCAAGAAGTTCGAGGCGGCGCAATGCAAGGCAGCGCATGGAAATAATTCGTTTGGCACGCCACCGCTGGACACTGCTCTGCTGCTGGCAAACGCCGCATATGAAACGCTGATTAAGCACGGGCCGGCGGCTTTCCGATCAATTGCGACCGGCCAACTGGACGACGAAGTTGAACGTGTAGTTGAAGCGACCGTACTGCTCAGTGGCGTGGGATTTGAAAGCGGTGGGCTTTCGTTGGCTCATGCCTTGATCCGTGGTCTTACCGCGGTGCCTACGATGGCCGCGATGCTGCACGGCGAGCTGGTTGCCTTCGGCACCTTGGTCCAGCTCACGGTCGAGGAGCGCGACGAAGCGGAGCTCGCAGAGCTTCTCGAGCTTCTATGCGCAGTCGACTTACCTGTGACATTTGCCCAGCTCGGACAGACCACGTCGTTGAGCGCTGAAGAAATGTCGACGATTGTCGCCGCGACGCTCGCCGCGGCGTACAGCAAAAACATGAATCCCCCGCTGACGGCCGAGCGGCTTGAGGATGCACTTGTTACGGCGGACGCAACCGGCGCGGCAGCGCTACGGAAATGTAAGAGATGAACTCGGCGGCGATCTGAAGACGAGGCTCACCGACACGCCCTCACGCGAAAATCACCTCTACTACAAGGAGACAAACATGGAAGCGAAAAATGTTCCGCACGTGCGCGAATTGCTGGAGAACTCCCCTAAGAACTGGGGCAAGTGGGGGCCGGACGACGAGGTCGGCTCGCTCAACTATCTGACTGCCGCTGAGATCCTCAAGGGCATTGCAACTGTTAAACAGGGTAAGAGCTTTACGCTCCAAGTGCGAATGGGCGATCCGGGCGGAGATCCGGTATGGCCCGGCCGCCAGTCTGCCAAGCGGATGAGCGTAATGGACCGCGGTCATTACAACTGTGGCAAGGGTCCCAAGTTTCCAGGCTCCTATGAATACGCAGATGATGTGATGTTCATGTATCTACAGGGATCGACGCAATACGATGCGCTCGGCCATGTCTGGTACGACGATCAGATCTGGAACGGCTACGACGCCGATACGACCATCGGTGGGCTGGCAAAAGCCAGTGTTTGCGCAATTGGTGAGCGTGGGGTGGTAGGCCGGGGCGTGCTGATTGACATCGCACGCTACCGTAACAAGGAGGTGCTGGAAGCGGGCGAGACTTTTACCCACCTTGACCTTCTTGCGGCTGCAAAGGCCCAAGGAGTCTCGATCGAAAAGCGAGACATTCTGATCGTTCGAACCGGCTGGATCGGATCGTTTTATAGGCGGGAACGCGCGGAGTTTTACGCAAACTTCAAGGAACCCGGCCTCACGTACAGTCCCGAGCTGGTGCAATGGTTCCAGGACATGGAGATCCCCAACCTCGTGACTGACACAATCGCTAATGAGGTCACAACGGACCCAGTCTCCGGCGTCGATCTCCCGCTCCACAACGCCTTGATGCGTAACCTTGGCGTGACGCTGACGGAGATTGCGCAGCTCGATCCCCTCGCTGATGACTGCGCGGCGGACGGCCAGTGGACGTTTCTCTATACTGCCGCGCCGTTGAAAGTTGTCGGCGGCACCGGCGCGCCCGTGAACCCCATCGTGTTGAAATAGTTGAAAATACCGCGCCCGGCGAGCCGTGAGGCGCCGAGCTGCGGCTGTCAGCGAATGAGCGCTGGGATTCGGTGTCTGGGCAGCCCGCTGCTGCACGGTAATAAGTCGGTCTTGCCGGACGCGAGCTAAACAGACACGACAGCGCCGCCGGTTCCCGCGGAATTCGGTGTTAGGTATCCCTGTCAGATTCCGTCGCGCGCGAAATCCATCGCGAAGTAAGTAAAAATCAGATCAGCACCCGCGCGCTTGATTGCGCCAACGGTTTCACGGCTCGCACGCTGCTCGTCAATGGCGCCGGCCGCTGCGGCGAACTTGATCATCGCGTACTCGCCGCTGACCTGATACGCCGCGAGAGGCAGTCGTGAAGCTTCACGGATGTCTCGAATGATATCCAGATAGGCGCCAGCCGGCTTGACCATCAAGCAATCTGCGCCTTCATCCTGATCGAGCAACGATTCGCGGACCGCCTCGCGACGATTCATCGGGTTCATCTGGTACGTCTTGCGGTCACCTTCCAGTGTGCTTCCGCCGGCTTCACGGAATGGCCCGTACAGCGCTGAAGCGAATTTGGTCGAGTACGACATGATGAAAGTGTCGCCCAGTTTCGCGTCGTCGAGCGCGCCCCGGATCGCCTGGACCTGCCCATCCATCGCAGCCGAAGGCGCGATGATGTCGGCGCCAGCCCGAGCAGCAATCACGGCTTGCTTGCCAATGTTGATGAGCGTGGCGTCGTTGTCGACGGTGTGTTCGTGAAGCACCCCGCAATGGCCATGCGATGTGTGCTCGCAAAAGCACGTATCGGACATGACCACCATGTCCGGCGCAGCGTCCTTGCAGATGCGAGCCATCCGCGCCACCAGTCCGGCCTCGTTCCAGGTGTCGCTGCCGACCAGGTCTTTGTGATGGGAAATACCGAATGTCATGACCGCACGAATCCCCGCCCGTGCATAGCGCTCGATCTCACCCGCGAGCTTCGACTCAGGGATCCGCAGCACTCCGGGCATGCTGGCAATTACCCCAAAATCACTGACCCCCTCCTCGACGAAAATGGGCAAAACAAGGTCGTTGAGATCGAACTCGACTTCCTGGAAGATCGTGCGAAGCGCGGAAGATTTGCGAAGACGGCGTGGCCGCACCTCGGGGAACTGGGTGGACAAAGGCACTCCTTTAGCGCGTTCCGGCATCACCCGCCCCGAGCTGCCTTCGGTACGTAGAGGGGACTTTACCTGGGGAACAGTTATGCGGCGTCACCGCCCAGCGGCTTGCAGGGGCGCGTGCGTTTAATAGACCTGCGCGATAAGGCCACACTCTCTGCCGAAAGCCGCCGGAATATGAAGCGCTTCATTTTGTTCTGATTGCGCTCTTAAGTCAAGGCGACAGACTGCGACGAAAGTACGCAAGGCCGTTCTGGAAGGACACAGACCGTCGCGTGGAACAGGCCGGCCGAAGTGCGGTCGGCCACTCCACGTCTCGATCAAACGCGCGGGTCGAGGTAGAAGTCGATGATTGCAGGAAGAACCTGCTCCGGGGCCTCTAGCGTCGGGCTGTGGCCGATCTTATCGAGCCGTATCAACTTCGAGTTCGGCAGCTCCCGCTTCATTTCATCGGACCATGCCGGCGGCCGCGGCATGTCTTCTTCACCATTGATGATCAGCACGGGGATTTTGATCGACGGCAACAGTTCTACCGAGCTCTCGCGATGCATGACGCCTTTCATCGCCGGGCGCAGCGATTTCGGTAACGCAGCAATGCGGTCTCGCCAGTAGGCCACCATTTCCTGCTTTTCAGGATTATGGCGAGTGGTCTTGCCGAACATCACCTCCATGGTCATTTCGAGAATTTCGCCGGTGAATCCCTTTTCGCCAGCGTCGACCACCCATTGCGCGAAACGTGCCCCTTGCTCGGGCGGCTCGCCGCAGGCCGACGAGCCAGCGACGACCAGTGACCGAAAGAGGTCCTGCCTGCGCGCGATAAGTCGGAACGCCACGTCTCCGCCCATGGACTGAGCCATGACGTTGATCGATTTGAGGCCCATCTTGTCGATCAATGCTTCCATGTCATCAGCGCACTTGTCCATAGTGATGATATCGACGGCGTCGAGCGCGCTTTTACCCTGACCTCTGAAATCCGGACGGACCACCCGAAACTTACCGGCAGCGGCCTGAACCAGCCCGTCGAACATTGTCCCGTCTAGGAAACAGGAGTGAAGGCACAGTACAACGGGAAGATCCGTCTCGCCGGTGTCCTCAACCCATAAGGTCGTGCCGTTGACTTCCAGGTTTTTCCCTTGAGACTTCGTAACCTGCGACATGTCGTGCTCCTCTACATAAGTCGTTAATAAAGCTGACTTGCATTGCGGCTACAGCGCCGTTCCACCGAACAAAAATCGTTTGTCCGTCGATTTTCAACTCCGAAAACCAAAAAGGCGTGGCACCTTTCGCAGCTATGAAGCGCTTCAGTTCTCGGTTAGATATACTTTGAGCGGCAAAAATTTCAGTGCCTCCCCCGTCAAAAATTGGTGGATTTGAAGCGCTTCGAGATTGAGGGGTTTGCTGCTTCGAGTCAATATCGGGACTTTCACCTACCGTAATTGCCCACTGGCTGCGCGCTGTCTCCACCAAGTGTAGGGAAAACCCTCTTTGCAAAAACTGGTGACAGCGGCCAAACTTGAAGCGCTTCAAGTCAGGACTGAGGGCTTATGTTTTAGCGCAGGGATCTGACCTTTTTATGAAGCGCTTCATTTCGCACACAGCAAACACTCCGCTTCACAACCCGGCGATCAGCGGCGCCCACACCAAAACGTATGGAGGATGCAATGGAGACAGTAGGAAAAGGCGTGGGGCCGGGTCGGTCCGCGGCGCCACTGAAAAGACGGATGGTGGCCCCGGAGTCGTGGATGGCGCTGCTGCTGCTATGGCTCGTCTACGCGATGGATGCGAACTCCCGCCAGATGTTGTTCGCCGTGTTACCGTCGATTACGAAGGAGTTCGGGACCAGCGCCGCGACCATCGGCCTGTACGCGACCATCATCACGATGTCGACAGCGCTGATCGCGATCCCGACGATGATTTGGGCAGACAAGGGTGGCCACGGCTGGCGCCGCAAATATCGACACCTTCCGATCGTGATCGGCTATACGCTCTTTACCTGCTTGACGGGCCTGAACGTCCTTACCGCGTCAATCGGCGTATTGGTGGCGCTGCAGGTTATGTCGCACGCCTTCGGCGGGGCTGGCGAGTCGATCGAAGTGACCTCGCTTGCCGAATGGTGGTCGAAGGAACGTCGCGGCCTGGCACTCGGAATCCATCACACGGGATACCCTTGGGGGACGCTGATCGGCGGCTTCGCGATAAGCGGATTGCTGAGCGTTTATGGGCCTGAGAACTGGCGCATCGCGTTCCTGCTTTTCCCGATTCCGATGGTGATCGTGTTCGCGCTGTATTGGTGGTATTGCAGTGAAAAGCGCTACGACAGATTTCACGCGCACGTCACTGAGGCCGGCGAAACCCCCCCGTTGTCGCCTGATTTGGAGCATGGCGCCGGCGCACCAAAGGGGTCATTCGGCGTGGCCATGAAGAACCCGAACATCGCCATCATCGCGCTCGTTTCGTTGCTCGCCATCGTCGGCTACTTCGGCATCAGCTTCTGGTTGCCGCAGTATCTTGCCTTCGTTGCCCACTACAACTTCGCAGAAGCCGCCGCGTACAGCGTGCTGTTCACGATCACGGGCGGCGTCGGTCAGATCGTGTGGGGTTGGATCTCGGATCGCCTCGGTCGGAAGCTTTGCTTGATGATCGTTTTCATCTGGCTGGCGATCGGCATGCTGCTGTTCAAGTATTCGTACATGAGCCTCGGCACACTGGTAGCAATCCAGCTCTTCGCAGGGTTTGCATTGAACGCCCCCTACACACTCGTCTATGCAATCGCGTTCGACTCGACGAAGCCAGGAACCACTGGCATTGCAGGTGCGATTATCAACGTGGGTATTTACCTCGGCGGGTTCGGTCCCTTCGTGATCGGTGCGTTGATTGGGGCGGGCGGTGGATTCGGTCAAGCAAAGGGGTATAACGACGCGCTTTATTTCATCGCTGGTCTGATGGTGCTCGCGTTCTTACTGACCGCGTTCTTCACCCGAGAAACCACTGGCTGGTTCCGCAAGCACGACCGGGCGCTGGTGTCCCGAGCCGTCTGTAATGTCGAATAACGCACGATCCTTGCTCTGAATAGAATCCGATCGGGTCGTAGAGAACTTGAATCCCCGGCGCTCACATTACACAAGCAGACGTGGGCGCAACAGTTTCAATATCTGAAAACTAAGGAGTGAAGCATGTCCACCGTATCCGAAAAACGAGGCGATGAAGAAGCAATTCCCTATCAACTGCCGCAACCGCCGTTCATGTCGCCCGACATCGTGCATCTCGGGGTACTCGACAAAATGCTCGAGGATGACAAATTCTGGGTTCCGATGACCAAGACGGTTTCGTTCAAGCCGTTGCTGCTTTGCGCGAGCCAGGGCTATTACGTGAACCTGCTGCGCGTGCGTCAGTCCGGCGTCCTTTCGCGCCACCGGCATACCGGCCCGGTACACGCGATGGTGCTTAAGGGCCGATGGTATTACCTCGAGCACGATTGGGTCGCTGAACTGAACTCGTATGCGCACGAACCGGCCGGCGAAACGCACACCCTTTTTGTACCAGAAGACGTCGACGAAATGATCACCTGGTTTCACGTGACCGGTGGCTACACCTACGTTGACCCTCAGGGCGTCGCCGTGGGATACGAGGATGTTTTCACCAAGATCGAGGCGGCACGGGCCTACTATGAAGAAATCGGCCTCGGCGCGGATTACGTGAAGCAGTTCATCAGGTAGTCCACTGCTTCGCACAAAGCAACAAATCCAAGACGGCCGGCGGTGACTTTAAAACGCCAGCGAGTAGACGTAGCGCTGCCGGCGACCTTCATCTAACCCAATTGAGCAAGGGTTCTCCCAGCGGAGTAACCCAAATATCAGGAGACGCATCATGTCGAAGCTTACTGACACCACCTGGTGGAATGATTTCGCCAGTGAACTCAACCGTGATGAGGACTGGACGCGGGCAGCTCGCTACTTTGACGGCCGCATTCAGTTCAAACATGACAACGGGTACTCAACGCTCGCTGTGCTAGCAGGCAAAGCGGTCGCAGTTTTCCCCGAAGGAAGTCCGTTGGGCGCCGACATCGTTGTTGCAGGACCCGACGAAGAATGGCAGCGGGTGCTAGACGGAAAGATTGACTGGTTCGAGGCGCTGTCGCCGGGCATGGGCAAGTTGACACTCGAAGGCAACACTGTCGCTGCCTGGCAGTATGTCGATGTGATGGCTCGAGCATTCGACGCGATGAAGCGTGTTGGAAAACCCGATTCAGGCGAAAAGCCATCCTATTCTCCCGGCCCGAAGCCGTCGGGGAAGGAAACGACTGGTCACTACGTGATGGTGGACGGCATCCGCGTCTACTACGAAGAAGCCGGCGAAGGCCATCCGATCGTATGCTTTCATGCGGCGTCTCAGGACACCCTCATGTATCGCCACGTGCTGGACGGGCTGTCCGACGAATTTCGTGTCATCGCGGTCGATGCTCCCGGCCATGCCAAAACCGAACTGCCTGCGGACGGTCCGTTCCACAGCCTGACGCGTCACGCCGAATTCAACGAGCGGCTGATGGATATCCTCGGCCTGAAGAAGCCGGCGATTATCGGCTGCTCGATGGGAGGCAATCTGGTGCTGGAACTCGGATCGCGCCGGCCCGACGCCTATGGCGCGATCATCTCGGCTGAAGGTGCCGATTACACGCCGACCGTCTCGGAGTTTTTCCTGGACATGCTTCTCATGAACGGGACAGAAATCATTGGTGCATGGTCCCGGTCGATGACCGGCTATCGCACCCCGCCGGATCGAGCCGCAGAAGTCGTGTGGCAAATCTCGCGGACCACACCGCAGGTCATGCGCGGAGACTTAACCGGCTACGCGAATTTCGACAAGCGGTCGGAAGTCGGAAAGATTAAATCACCCGTGATGCTGCTGCGTGGCGACGCGGACTGGCTCGTGTATCAGGAAAAGGTTGAGGAGGCAGCGTCGCGGATCCCAGGCAGCAAGATTGCTGTGTTGGCCGGAACCGGTCACTATCCGATGACCGAGAACCCGCTGGAGTTTTGCGACACCGTCCGCGGCTTCCTGCACGAAGCCGGTTTGGGAAAGGCGAATAGATAAGCTGCGTGGAATCGGAGCCTCGAGCCGCTGCGCGACCATTGGTCAATGGCTTCGAGCGCTCCGCTCCGATTTCGTGCTTTTTGCGGGGCGCGAATATACCTAAACTAAGGGCCGAGACGACTGCGAGCTGAGCGTGCGGCACAGGTGGTTGAGATTATGGCGGAGCGGGTCTGTCGCTCGCACACACGACGAGGGTGCGTTACGTACGACGTATACGCGGGAAATTCGTCAAACGCTGGATCCGATTCGGCGACCCCCGCCAGGCGGTTTGGGGGTGTTGGCGAAACACCCAAAGCTCCGTGGCCGATGGGTGTACCTCGGTCGCGCGGTGAGCTTTGTCGCCTTCGTCGAGAGGGCGTTCGCCGCCACCACGTCGCCCTTGACGTTGAGCCCGAAATCTACGGTCGGCCCGGTTCAGCATCAGGGGCGTGCGCCGCTTAGAATCGCACTCTGCTTTCCGCACGTCGGTCAAGTCGGAGCCCGACGACGCACTCCAGTGACGTGGATAAGCGCTGGTCCCGGCGGCAAAGTTTCATTCGTAAGGTAGCAAGATTCGAGAGTCCACCCCGCGGATGTCTGTATGCCCGCAAAACGCCATTGTGGTATCCAGTTCTTTGTGGATCGTCTCCAAGCACTTTGTCACACCCGCTTCGCCCATTGCGCCCAAGCCGTACAGAAAGCTGCGACCGATCAGGGTACCTTTGGCACCGAGCGCGACGGCTTTCAGGACATCCTGTCCGCTCCGAATGCCACCATCCATCCAAACCTCTATTTTCGAGCCAACGTCCCTTGCGATTTCGGGGAGCGCCGATATCGAAGACGGCGCGCCGTCCAGTTGTCGTCCCCCATGGTTGGAGACGATGAGCGCGTCTGCACCGCTTTCGGCGGCGAAACGCGCGTCCTCTGGATCCATGATGCCTTTGAGGATGAGCTTGCCTCCCCAGAGATTCTTGACCCACTCGACGTCTGACCAGCTCAACTCCGGATCGAACTGCTCGGCAGTCCACGAACTGAGAGAAGTCAAATCGCCTACGCCCTTGGCGTGTCCCACGATGTTGCCAAAGCTGCGTCGCTGAGTCCCGACCATGCCGAGGCACCAACGCGGCTTGGTCGCCAGATTGATGAGATTTGCAAGCGTCAGCTTAGGAGGAGCCGACAGCCCGTTTTTGATGTCCTTGTGGCGCTGGCCGATGATTTGCAGGTCCAGCGTGAGCATCAAGGCGCTGCACCGTGCCGCCCGCGCACGCTCAATGAGCCGCGCAATGAAATCTCGGTCACGCATCATATAAAGCTGGAACCAGAACGGCTTGGTTGTATTTGCGGCGACGTCCTCGATGGAGCAAATGCTCATCGTGGATAGCGTAAAAGGAACTCCGAATTTTTCTGCCGCGCGCGCGGCTAGGATCTCGCCGTCGGCATGTTGCATTCCGGTCAGCCCGGTCGGCGCGATCGCCACGGGCATTGCAACTTCTTGCCCGATCATTAGGGCGCGCGTGCTGCGACCTGCCATGTTGACGGCTACGCGCTGACGCAATTTGATACGCTGGAAATCGCTTTCATTGGCTCGATAGGTACTCTCGGTCCACGAGCCACTGTCGGCGTAGTCATAGAACATGCGGGGCACACGCCGCTTTGCAAGAATGCGCAAATCTTCGATACAGGTGATGGTAGGCATGGTCTCTCTCGAGGAATCTACTGCGTTGATTAGCTAGTCTGACTTGCAATATTCGATCTCGCTCTTGCGTGCTCCTGAGTGGTCGATCGGGGCGCGGTCGCACTTTCCTGTCTCAAAAGGTCGCGCGGGGCGCGAGCAAGGCTTCTGGCAAGACTTTGAACCGGCAGCGCAGCCACGCGAGAACAAAAAATATAGTCGCAAGCCCTACTCGATGTCACGCAGCAATCGTCCGAGTATCGCGCGCTGACGCTCGAGCACCCGGCGCAGACGCTTGAACCGATTGGCATGCGCATAACCGCCTGCGCGGCGACGCAACTGTTTTCCCTCGCGCTCGTACGTTTGCCTAAGCGTCAGTCCGGCGCGTTGCGCGAGCTTCGCGAGTTTGCCTCGTGTAACCTCCAACAAACGACTGTCAGTCGGATAGGTAATCGCTTTCTCCTACCGTCGTATCTACGATCACACGCTCGAACTCGGACGGCCTCACCGCTTTCATCTGCACGGCCGCTGCAATTGTCGTCGCGAGCAATTTCTCGACACTGGCTTCGCCTAGCGCCTGCCGAAAGCGCGCGAGGTTGGTCGGATCGCACGGCATGCGCGGCTGGAAATAGTCGTCGCCGCAGAAGAACTGGAAGTACACGTCTTGTGCCCAGCGCTCGCAAACCGACTCATCACTTTCGTTGAACGCGTGCTTCAGGTAGAGCAGTCCGACCATCAGCGGGATCGACAGGCGCGGACGTCCGACGCGCTAAGGCCCGCACCCGCAATCCTGGGCGCCGTGCCGAACAGATCAACCTCCGCGCTCACCCGGCCTTCGCGAGCACGCCGCTCGAAGATCGGTGTCAACGTCGCTTCAATCGGCGTCCAGGGCATTCGGTTCGCACGGCCAGCGGATGCCGCAAATCGATCATCCCATCCAGGCGGCTGCGGAAGAAATCCGGTGTGCTCATCGGCGCTTTTCAATCCCAGAAGATGCGGCAATTGCATATTGAAACTGGGAGTTTCGCAACTCTTTATTCACGCCTCTTCGCACGCCGCGCTGGGTTACCGCCATTTTTCAAGACCGACTAGGTAGCGCGAAGCTACGAGTAACCTCAATGGGGATGTTGTCTGCACTCCGACCAATTTCCTAGCCGCAGCCGCGATGGCTAATGTGCTTCGTGAGATGTCGCTTCTTCTGGGGTCTCGTAGATGTAGGTCGAGACACTGCGTCGTTGCAAGGCAGCGCCTAACTTCATTCGCAGGAAGCTGCTCGTTGTATATCGCGTTACGTCGGAGTAGAAACGGTCGACCAAGTCCGTAACCATATCGGAATACGCGTCAATGACGTCTGCCGCTATCGAGAAGTTGTCGTAGTTGACAATTGCGTGCGGTCTGGCGGCCGCTCCACTAAGCGCACGTTCCACTTCGGCACGGATGGCTTCCACGTCATCAGGCGTTGCGACTTTGTGTCCTTCAAAGTTGATAAAGAGCATGTTCTTCTCCGCGTCGTAGCTGAAACGTTCGCTCATTCTCAATCGCAGCAGCATCGTTCGCAGGCCCATCGGACGGTCCTCAAAGATGCGGGCATCCATGAGGCGGGGAGGCGTCCTCATGATGGGCGCAAATCCCATCTGAGAGACGATGTCGCGCTGCAAGTCAACCCCTGGAGCAATCTCGACGAGTTCGAGCCCGTCTCGCGTCAGACGGAAGACGCATCGCTCGGTGATATACAGCACGGGCTGTTGACGTTCGCTGGCGTAACGTCCGCCGAACGTTCGATGCTCGACTGCCTCGACAAACTTCCTGCAAATGCCGTCTCGGAATATTTGCAGCCGCCCGTCCTTAACGCGCACGTCCAACTTGCCGGCGTTGAAGGTCCCGACAAACACGACCTTCTTCGCCGCCTGAGATATGTTGATGAAGCCACCTGCGCCCGCGAGCTTGGGACCAAACTTGCTCACGTTAAGATTTCCCTCGCGGTCGACCTGTGCCAGCCCGAGAAATGCTATGTCCAGACCGCCGCCATCGTAGAAATCGAACTGATAGGGCTGGTCGATGATTGCGTCGGTGTTGGTCGCCGCCCCGAAATTTAACCCACCGGCGGGGATTCCTCCGATAACGCCTGGTTCGGTCGTCATTGTGAAGAGGTCGCAGACCTTCTCTTCATTCGCGACGCTGGCTATCCCTTCGGGCATACCAATTCCCAAGTTGACGACGCTATTGGCCATCAACTCGAACGACGCTCGTCGCGCGATAACCTTTCTTTCGTTTAAGGCCATGGAGGGGATTGACCCCGCGGAGATTCGAAGCTCGCTCGCAAATCCCGGGCTGTACGGCTCCGCAAATGTCTGCCAGTGGTTCTCCGGTTTTGCAACCACAACGCAGTCAACCAGAATTCCCGGAATCTTTACTTGGCGAGGATTGAGAGTGCCTGATTCAGCGATGCGCTCCACCTGGGCAATCACAATGCCACCAGAGTTACGTGCGGCCATTGCGATGGCGAGCGATTCCAGAGTGAGCGCCTCTTTTTCCATCGTTACGTTTCCGTTGGCGTCAGAGGTTGTGCCACGCACGATGGCAACGTCCACTGGAAAAGTCTTGTAAAGAAGGCAGTCAGCTCCATTTATCGATATGAGGCTAACGAGGTCTTCTGTCGTCCGCTCGTTTAATTTGCCGCCACCGTTGCGCGGGTCGACGAATGTATCAAGTCCAACCGTAGACAGATGCGCTGGCCGGTGAGCCGCGATGTCGCGAAACAGCTGAGAGATAACACCTTGCGGCAGGTTGTAGGCTTCAATCAGGCCTTCAACCGCCAGTCGCTGCAGGCCCGGAACGAGTCCCCAGTGACCGCCGATAACTCGGTGCACGAGCCCTTCGTGGGCGAAGTGGTTTAGGCCTCGGCTGGCGCCGTCACCCTGTCCGCCTGCATAGACGAGCGTGAGGTCTCGCGGTGCGTCGCCGTGAGTCTCAGAAGAGTCGAGGAACAGCCGTTCCAACGCCACGGCGATTTCCTCGGCAAATCCAATCCCGACAAACCCGCCCGTTGCAATTGTATTGCCTGGACGAATCAATCTGACAGCCTGCTGAGCGCTGACGATTTTGCTTCGCCCAGCGCTATTTACTGCTGCGGGAAAAGGGTGTTGGAAGCCTGCGTTCATGATCGTCTCCTCACTGCGCCATTGAGTCGTAGCTCAGGCGCTAGAAATGTTTCGGGCCGTGGTGTGACGCAGCCAAGTTTTCCGCGCAGTCGTTACTGCATAAACCATCCGTGGCTGACAACAAACGATTGGCCCGTCAACGCTGCAGTAGGAAATGCAGCAAGGTAGAGCGTCATATTGGCGATGTCTTCAACGGTCGTAAATATCCCGTCGACCGTGCCGCCTAGCATGACGTTTCGGATAACCTCGTCCTCCGTTAGTCCAAGTTCCTTCGCTTGTTCCGGAATCTGCCTGTCGACCAACGGCGTACGCACGAATCCGGGGCAGACAACATGCGAGCGAACATTGTGAGCAGCGCCTTCCTTCGCCAAGGTTCGCGAAAGTCCGAGTAGCGCATGTTTTGCGCTGACGTAAGCTGACTTCAGCGGCGAGGCAAGATGGGAGTGCACAGAACCCATATAGATGACAACGCCACCACGGCTGTCCTTGTACATATGTCGCAGGGCGGCTTTTGTTGTCAGAAAGGCGCCGTCCACGTGAATCGCCTGCATCTTGCGCCAGTCCGAATAGGCAAAGTCAACGATGGAGCTAACAATCTGGATTCCGGCATTCGACACCAGAATGTCCAAGGCCCCGAACTCTTCGACGACAGCATTTACGCCCGCATCTACAGCGTTTTCAGATGTGACGTCCATAAGCACACCGATTGCTCGACCGCCTTCGTTACGGATCTGCTCTGACACCACGTTGGCGCCTTCAGCATTCAGGTCTGCGACGCCAACTGCCGCGCCCGAACGAGCCATTGCAAGCGCAATCTCCTTGCCCAAACCGCTTGCGGCGCCCGTGACGAGCGCTACCTTGCCGGACAAATCAGCAGCTAGTTTTGTCATGATATGTCTCCGTCTAAGCGAGGGCGAGCAGTCGCAGACCAGCGACGCGTCTAGCCTCGCGGATAGGTTCATTAGTTGTACGAGAACACGCCTTGCCGCGGTAGCGAGTTACGCCATCCCTCCGGCGCGTAGACTCACTTCGCGGAGCCATGGCGAGCCAGAACTATTTCCTCAAATACTGCAAGGTATCGAGCGGCGGACCACGCGTTCATGCTCCCAAGCCTTCTGATCGTTGGCTCTTAATTCGCTCAGCCATCTACTTCAATCGATCCGCCTTTGCTAATTGCATTAGAACAATCATGGCATGACTCACGCCGCTGGCACGTAGTGGCCTTCGATGCCCTCGGCCAACTGCGTCACGAGCCGGGTCATCGCAACCTTCGTGCGCCAGGCCACGTGAGGCGTCACGATCAGATCGGCTCTGCGATTGCGCAGTAGCGGGTGATCGGACGCAGGCGGCTCTTGTTCCAGCACATCGAGCGCCGCGTTGGCGATCAGTTTCCGATCGAGCGCTTCGATGAGCGCCGCCTCATCGATAATCCCGCCGCGTGCCGTATTCACGAGCGACGCCGTACGCTTCATCTGCTCGAATTCATCAATGCCGAAAAGGTGGCGCGTCTCGTCGGAAAGCGGGCAGTGCAGGCTGATCACGTCGGACTCTCGCAGCACTTCTTCAAATTCCGTGTAGTTGGGACGCAATGAAGCTGCGCCCTTGCGGTCAGCGAAGAGCACGCGCATGCCGAATCCTTCGGCGAGTTGCGCGATGCGCTTGCCACCATGCCCCGCGCCTACGACGCCGAGCGTCGAACCATAGAGGTCTTCGAGCGGGTGTAGTTCCGCATAGAAGGTCGGCGAACCGCTCCAGCCGCCCGCGTAGATGTCGCGCCAATATGGCACGAGATTGCGGCGCAAGGCCATCATCAGCGCGAACGCGTGCTCCGGCACGGAGATCGTCGAATAGCCGGCGCACGAAACGACGCCGATCCCGCGGGTGCGACACGTTTCCATATCGAGATGATTGACCCCGGCGGCGGGCACACCGATCAGTTCGAGGTCAGGCAATTGATCGAGCGCTGCACGCGATAGCGCTACCTTGTTGGAGACCACGATCTGCGCGCCTTGGCAGCGTTTGACCACCTCTTCGGGCGCGGTCGACGGGTATTCGATCCAGCGATGCGGGAAAGAGAATTCCGGCATATCGACGGAAAGCGTCGCGCAATCGAGAAAAACGATCGTTTTCACTTCTGACTCCAGTGCTTGTTGGTGGATGCGGTCAAAAAGCCCGCTCGACGCTGGGACAGGCTGGGGAAGATGTGTGCAAGCGCGCGCCTGTGAACCACCGCACCTCGATACGTGTACCGCGCTGGGGTCTCGAGTTCATGTTCTGAGACGATCGAGCTCCATGGAGGGCGATTTCAGCTTTCCTTTGAGTCGAGCGAGCGCCGATGTGCTAGCAATGCCATCAGCCGTCGATCGCGCCAACGACTGCGCGTTTCGATCTCATCTTTCGAGAGCACCGCTCGGCGTTCTTCATGGAGCCTCTGAATCGTCTCTGGCCCCCAAGCAAAGGGCACGCGTTCGGAAGCGATCGTGCGATAGGTGCCACCGTAGCGATCCGCATAGTCGGCGAGACCGCCAGGTGCGTTCAGATCAATCGTTTCGAACGGACCCATGAACGACCAGCGCATAGCAAGTCCATCCGACATCACTGTGTCAAGATCGGCCGCGCTAGCATAGCCTTGTTCATAGAGGCTCATCGCCTCGTCGAGAACTGCTCCCTGGATCCGATTGAGCAGAAATCCGGAAATCTCGTAATTCACGGTCACCGGCTTCTGGCCTGCGCGCGCGTAAATTCCGCGCGCTTTCGCGATAGCTTCCGGTGTGGTCCACGGCGCGCCGCACAATTCGACGAGCGGCACGAGCGAGGGCGGATTCACGGGGTGCCCGACGAGGCATCGTGCACGCCCGGTGAGTTCTTCCGTAAACGCGGACGCAGGCAAACCCGAGGTGGAGCTAGCCAGCAAGGTGTCCGGCCTCGTCAATCGATCGAGCTCAGCAAATAGAGCTCGCTTTGCTTCTACGACTTCGCCGATATTCTCTTGCACAAGGACGACGTCGCGTACCGCTTCCGCGAGATCGGGACACGCTTTAACCCGTGCGACAATCGTCTCCACCGGTTCATCAATAAGACCGAAGCCGTTCAGATCCTCGACACTGTCGCGAATAGCTGAAACGGCGCCAGCGAGCATCTCGCTATTTGCGTCGTGAACATTCACGTTGAACCCGGCGCGGGCGAACACAATGGCCCAACCACGCCCAATACGTCCAGAACCAATAATTGCTATGCTTTCAATCGTCATAACAGTCTCCAAATTTTCCGATTACATCGCTAGTTAGCCGCCGAGCCCGGCGTCGCGAGGCGACGCCGGAAGATCTCAGCAACCTCAAAAGTTGGTATCGCTCGCGCCCTTGAGGCCGAGCATCTGGCGTGCTTCATCCGGCGTTGCGATGTCGAGCGACAGT
>NZ_FCOL02000068.1 GCF_001544515.1 Caballeronia terrestris | reverse complement strand
GCGACGTTGCGATTGTCTTCGCCCGCCTGATTCGCGCAGCCGAAGATCACTTCCTCGACGGCGTTCCAGTCGACGTCTTTATTGCGCTCCATTAGCGCGCGCAGCGGCACGGCGCCGAGATCGTCGGCACGCACCGACGACAGCGCGCCCGCATAGCGGCCGATCGGGGTACGAATCGCGTCACACAAAAATGCTTCTTTCATTAGTGTCTCCAGTTATCGGGATCAGGCGGCTTCAGTCAGGGGCGCGTATTGCAGCGGCACCTTGGCGAGCTGCTGGAGTTCCTCGAAGGTCAGCCCCTCGACCATTTCGCGCACGACGAAGCCTTCCGGTGTCACATCGAACACGGCGAGATCGGTGTACACGCGATTCACGCAGTTGACGCCGGTCACCGGATACGAGCATTCGTCGACGAGCTTGCTTTCGCCCTGCTTCGTCAGCAGTTCCATCATCACGTAGACCTGCTTCGCGCCGATCGCGAGATCCATCGCGCCGCCGACGGCCGGAATCGCGTCGGGCGCGCCGGTGTGCCAGTTCGCGAGATCGCCCTTCGCCGACACCTGGAACGCGCCGAGCACGCAAAAATCAAGATGGCCGCCGCGCATCATTGCGAACGAATCGGCGTGGTGGAAATAGGCGCCGCCTGTCAGCAGCGTGACGTGCTGCTTGCCGGCGTTGATGAGTTCGTCGTCTTCCTCGCCTTTCGCGGGCGCCGGGCCCATGCCGAGCAGGCCGTTTTCGCTGTGCAGGAAGATTTCGCGGTCCGCGGCCAGATGGTTGGCGACGAGCGTCGGCACGCCGATGCCGAGGTTCACGTACGCGCCTTCGGGAATGTCGAGCGCGACGCGCTTCGCCATTTCGTCACGAGTCAGTTTTTTCATGGCTTTTCCTTATCTCTCAGGCTGCAAGTTCGGCTTGATGGACGGCTTGCGGCACTTCGACCACACGCTGCACGAAGATGCCCGGCGTGACGATGTTCTCGGGATCGAGTTCGCCCAGTTCGACGATCTGCGACACCTGCACGATCGCCGTCTTCGCCGCGCTCGCCATGATCGGCCCGAAGTTGCGCGCAGTTTTACGATAGACCAGATTGCCCCAGCGGTCGCCCTTGAATGCCTTGATCAACGCGAAATCCGCGTGCAGCGGCGCTTCGAGCACGTACTGCTTGCCGTCGATCAGGCGCGTTTCCTTGCCTTCCGCGAGTTTCGTGCCGAAACCGGTCGGCGTGAAGAATCCGCCGATGCCCGCGCCCGCCGCGCGAATCCGCTCCGCCAGATTGCCCTGCGGCACGAGTTCGAGCTCGATTTCGCCCGCACGGTAGAGCGCGTCGAAAATGTGCGAATCGGCCTGGCGCGGGAACGAACAGATGATCTTGCGCACGCGCTTCGCCTTCAGCAACGCGGCCAAGCCAGTTTCGCCGTTGCCGGCGTTGTTGTTGACGATCGTGAGCTCGCGCGCGCCCTGCTCAATGAGCGCGTCGATCAGTTCGGACGGCATGCCCGCCGTGCCGAAGCCGCCGATCATGATGGTCGCGCCGTCGTTCACATCCTTCACCGCCGACGCCAGCGAGTCGAAAATCTTGTTGATCATGCCGTTCCTCTCCTGTGTCGGCCACAGTTGGCGCTTCAGCGCTTACTGTGGCCCCATGTAGAACATGTCGATGAGAGTTAGCGCTTTAGCGCTTACTCTCATCCCATGCAGAGCATGTTGGCCACAGTTGGCGCTGTCGGCGCTTACTGTTCCCCCATGCAAGATGGTTGGTACGAGTGCTCCGGATCGAACGAAACGATGCCGGCGCCGCAACCCGGGTTAACCTGCTTGTCTGAAAATGTTCGTCATGCGAACATGGATTCGATTAGCGAACAACGAGATCTTATTACTGCATTCGTTGTCGTGTCAACGAACTACGGGTATTCACCGACTGGCTGGTTCGACTTCATGAAAAACGATCCGCTCAACTCGTCCGACACCGACGAAACGTCGCGCCCCGGCGACTCCTACGTGCAGTCGTTCGCGCGCGGGCTCGCCGTGATCCGCTCGTACGACGCGGGCCGCCCCGCGCAGACGCTGACCGAAGTCGCGGCCGCGTCAGGTCTCACACGCGCCGGCGCCCGGCGCATCCTGCTGACGCTGCAGGCGCTCGGTTACGTCGAAGCCGACGGACGCCTCTTCCAGCTTACGCCGAAGATCCTCGACCTGGGTTTCGCCTATCTCACGTCGATGCCGTTCTGGAATCTGGCCGAGCCAGTGATGGAGGAACTCGTCGAGCAAGTGCATGAGAGCTGCTCGGCGGCGGTGCTGAACGGCACGGACATCGTCTACGTGCTGCGCGTGCCGACGCACAAGATCATCACGCAGAACCTGTCGATCGGAAGCCGGTTGCCGGCGTTCTGCACGTCGATGGGCCGCATGCTGCTCGCCGCACTCGACGACGACAAGCTCGACGCCGTCCTCGATTCCAGTGCCCTCACCGCCCGCACGCCACGCACCGTCACCGACAAAGCGGCGTTGAAGGAAGCGATCGGCGTCGTGCGCAGCCAGGGCTGGGCGATCGTCGATCAGGAACTGGAGGAAGGGCTGATTTCGATGTCGGCGCCGATCCGCGACCGGCAGGGGCGCATCATCGCGGCGCTCAATCTCAGCGGGAACGCGCAGCGAAAGAGCGCGAAGCAGATGGTGAAGGCGTATCTCGAACCGCTGCAGGCGGCGGCGGTACGCGTCTCGGAGATGGTCGCGCGGCGCGGATAAACGCCACTATTCGCGATCGTGAATCCGGCGTTACCCTCTATCTCGCCCACCGATAACGCCGCGCGCATGAACGACCTCGATCTGAACCTCATCCCGTATCTCGTCGCCATCGAGGAAACGCGCAACGTGAGCCGCGCCGCCGAGCGGCTCGGCGTAAGCCAGCCGCGCGTGAGCACCGCGCTCGGACGGCTGCGCGAGTATTTCAACGATCCGCTCTTCGTGCGCACGTCGCGCGGCATGGAGCCGACGCCGCGCGCGCTCGCGCTTGTACCCGCCGCGCGCGAGGCGCTGAGCCGTATCGAGCGCGGCCTCCTCGACACGCAGCACTTCGACCCCGCCACCACGAGCGACACGTTTTCGATCGCCCTTTCCGATGTTGGCGAGATCGTCTTTCTGCCGCGCCTGCTGCAAGCGCTTTCGGTCCAGGCGCCGCACGCGAATCTGCGTTCGGTGTCGCTGTCGCACGGCGATGTCGAACGCGGACTCGAAGCCGGCGACGTCGATCTAGCCGTCGGCTATTTCCCCGACCTCTCCGGCAACAATTTTTTCCAGCAACGGCTCTTCTCCCATCGATTCATCTGCCTGATGCGCCGCGATCATCCGTTCGCGAGCGGCCCGCTTACCCTCGAACGGTTCATCGAATGCGGACACGCCGTCGTGCGCGCCGAAGGACGCAGCCAGGAAATCCTTGAGAATTTTCTCGACAAACAGCGCATCCGCCGACGCGCCGTGCTGGAAACACCTCATTTCATGAGCTTGCCGTTCATCCTTTCCCGGACGGATCTCATCGCGACGGTGCCGCACGCGATCGGCTTTGCCTACGTGGCCGAACACGCGTCGATCACGCTCGCCGAGCCGCCACTGCCCTTGCCGCGCTTCGATCTGCGGCAGCACTGGCATCGCAAGTTCCACAACGACGCCCGCACGATGTGGCTGCGCGGCGTGGTCGCGTCGCTCTTCAACGACGCGCTCGATGAATGGCCGAAATGAGCCCGAGTTGCGGCTAGAATGACCCTTTTATTTCCATGCAGGAAATGATCGATGGATGCGCTGACCAGCCTGCGCGTGTTTCGCGAGGTCGTCGAGGCGGGAAGTTTCGTGAAGGCCGCCGAGCGGCTCGACATCTCGACCGCGATGACGAGCAAGCACGTCGCGAATCTCGAACGCCAGCTCGGCGTGCGCCTGCTCAACCGGACGACGCGCCACCTGAGCCTGACCGAAGCCGGCAGCGTGTATTTCGAGCAATGCAGCGAGGCACTCGACATCCTGCAAGCGGCGGAGGCGGCGGTTGGGACGCAGACTGCACATCCGCAGGGCGTGCTGAAGGTGACGGCGCCGGGCTGGTTCGCGACGCGCAAGTTCGCCGATATTCTCGTCGCGTACCGGCAGCGCTATCCGGACGTGCTCGTCGACTTGCGGCTGGAGAACCGCTTCGTCGATCTGGTGGAAGAAGGCTACGACATGGCGCTCCGGGCGACTTCGGAGCCATCGCCTTCGCTGATCGTGCGGCCGCTCTGCAAGGTGCCATTCGTGCTGTCGGGCGCGCCGGCCTATCTTGAACGGCACGGCAACCCGCGCCATCCCGACGACCTCGCCCGCCATCAAATCATCCTTCCGACCTACACCAATATCGAGATGGTCGAACTCACCGGACTGGACGGCACGTTCGCGGTGAAGAATCACGCGGTGCTGAAGACCAACGACACGTCGATGTCGCTGCAACTCGTGCTCGCGGGACTCGGGCTCGCGTACTTCCCCGAGTGGATCGTGGCGGCGGAACTGGCGTCGGGCGGACTCGTGCGCGTGCTGCCGGACTACGCGGCGTTCGCGCCATCGGTCTACGCCGTCTACACGAGCCGCAAATACATGACGACGAAGGTGCGGACCTTCATCGATTTCCTGTCCGAGTCGCTAGCCGACCGGCCTGTTCATTTAGGATAACTCGTATTCAAGCGCGCCCTCCGGCATGTGATGATCCCGCCCGATTTTCGCCTCTTGCGTGCGCTTTAAGCGATCGACGGAGGCGACGGCCATCACCCTTCAACTGCCAAGCGGGCGCGCGATGAATTTTCCCTGGTTTCCACTGTGTCTCAATTTCCTGCTGCTGGGCGCCGCGGTATTTATCTGCGACAGGATCAACGCAAGTCAACGCGAGGTGAGATGGAACGGCGCGCTGATGTTCGTCGGCTTCTGCCTGCTCGCGATGACGCTCGATCTGCTCTTGACGAGCATATTTGCGTCGGTACCGGCTACAGATCGGATGAACTATGTGAATCTTGCGTCGCGGTCGGCTTGGACCGAGCGCGTGATCGCCTACCTGATTCCGTGCGCGGTGGGCGTGTTCCTCGCGATGCGGTTCCGTCAACGTCAACATCGAAGCGATGGCCCGGTGCGCATCCAGACGTCGGACTATACGCACTCGGAGCTGTCGGTTTGACGAGGACCACTTTGCTGCGATTCGATATGCGAAGCGTGATTGCGAAAGTCGCCCGATGGGTTCTCAGCACCAAAGTGGTCTGATATAATTTCGCTCTTTCGGGGCGTAGCGCAGCCTGGTAGCGTACCTGCATGGGGTGCAGGTGGTCGGAGGTTCAAATCCTCTCGCCCCGACCAGAAATTAAGGCCTTACGGATGCAAGTCCGTAAGGCCTTTTGGTTTTTGCGGCGCGTTTTCAGAGCACGAAAGAAAACGCCGCGACTCACGTCACGGCGTCTCGCATTCATTAGGCAACTCAGCTATTCCGCCGCTGACCCTCCAAGCAGATCGATCACCTGCAGGATCTCTTTCCTCAGCGCCTCGACATCAACCGAGGCCTGCGGGGACGCCTCCACCTTCACCTCATCAGCATCATCAGCCTCGACGCCGTTCGCGCGCCCATGCGAATCAAGCCGATTGCGCGCGCCGTTGATCGTGAAGCCCTGCTCGTAAAGCAACTCGCGAATACGCCGGATCAGCAGCACCTCATGATGCTGATAATACCGACGATTGCCGCGCCGCTTGACCGGGCGCAACTGCGTGAACTCCTGCTCCCAATAACGCAGCACATGCGGTTTCACGCCGCATAGCTCGCTGACTTCACCGATCGTGAAGTAGCGCTTGGCCGGGATCGGAGGCAAGACGACTTTTTCCATCGTCAATCAACCATCGTGGTGAGTGTCGCAGAGGCGCTGGTTTACAACGAACGGCAGCGCAGTCCGTTCGTCAGCGGCCGAAGCTGGTTTCCGCGCCGGTTTCCACCAGCGCCTTCAACTTCTGACTCGCGTGAAACGTGACGACACGGCGCGCGGCAATCGGAATCGCTTCGCCGGTCTTCGGATTGCGACCCGGGCGCTGCGGTTTGTCGCGCAACTGGAAGTTGCCGAAGCCGGACAGCTTAACGCTGTCGCCGCTTTCGAGCGCGTCGCGAATGACTTCGAAGAAGGCTTCGACCATGTCTTTCGCTTCGCGCTTGTTGAGTCCGACGTGGTCGAACAGCATCTCGGCCAGTTCGGCTTTCGTGAGCGTCGGCGTCTCGTTGGACACCGCGCCATTCGAAGTCGGGATATCTCGGATCATGGCGCTGCGTTGCGCCGAAAGAAGGGCTTCGAAATCACTCGAGTTCATTTGGTTCATATCAGAAAAATGGCGTGACGATTAAGACGGAGGGGCCAATCAAAGGCTATCCGCGCAACCGCGCGCCATGTACTCGAGCCAAGCGATCCACCAGCGTTTTGATGGCCGTTTCGACCGTTTCGTCCTGAAGCGTCCCGCCAGTATCTTGCAACGTTACACGGAAGGCAAGGCTTTTCTCGTGCGCCCCCAAACCACCGGAAGTGCTTGATTTTGGACGAAATTCATCGAACAGCGCAACCCTCGTGACGGTCTTGCAGGCGGGCTCGGAACGGGCGTTTTCGAGCTCGTCGAGGAGCGTCTGGACCGCGACTTTCTGATCGACCACGATCGCGATATCACGCCGCACCGGCGGAAATTTCGACACTTCCGAGGGCACGGGCAGCGCGCGCGCCATCAACGCGTCGGCTTCGATTTCGAAGAGGATCGGCGCCTGCGGAAGATCATATTTTTGCAGCCAGCGCGGATGAAGCTCGCCGATCCAGCCGACCTTGCGTCCATCGATTTCGATACGCGCGCTGCGTCCCGGATGCAGCGCGGAATGCTCGGCCTTCACGAAGCGCGGCACGACCGGCGCGAAGAGCGCTTCGATGTCGCCCTTCACGTCGAAGAAATCGACGGGACGCGACTGCGCGCCCCACTGCTCATCGAGCGCCGGCCCGTAAGCGAGACCACCGATCATCTTCGGCTGCGCGAAGCCTTCGACGGCCAGGTCGCCCGCCTTGATCGACGGATCGTGCAGGAACACGCGGCCCGCCTCGAACACGCGAATGCGATCCGCGCGACGGTTCAGGTTGTAGCGCAGCACGCTGATCAGGCTGCCGAAGAGCGTCGTGCGCATGACCGACAACTGGCTCGCGATCGGATTGATCAGCCTGACCGGGTTGTCGTTGCCCGCGAAATCCTGCTCCCACTCGGCATCGACGAAGCTGAAATTCACCGTCTCCGAGTAGTCGCGCGCGGCGACCGCGTGACGGATCGCGTGGATCGACCGCTTCGTCTCATTGGTCGGGCGCATCTCGCTCGTAGCGACCGGCGGGCGCGCTGGAATCTTCTCGAATCCGTAGATGCGCGCAACTTCCTCGATCAGGTCCTCTTCGATCTCGATGTCGAAGCGATACGCCGGCGGTGTCACGGAAAACGTGTCGCCGTCGCGCTCGAACGCGAGGCCGAGTCGCGTGAAAATCTGTGCGATCTCGTCGGCATCGATCGGCACGCCGATGATCCGATGCGCGCGCGCGATGCGCATCTCGACCGGCGCGCGCGTCGGCAGGTTGACGATCTGGTCGTCGACCGGGCCGGCCTTTCCGCCACAGATGTCGAGGATCAATTTCGAGATGCGCTCGATATGCTCGACGGTCGTCGAGTAGTCGACGCCGCGTTCGAAGCGATGCGCCGCGTCGGTCGAGAAGTTGTACTTGCGCGCGCGGCCGCGGATCGCGTCCGGCCACCAGAACGCGGCTTCGAGATAGATGTTGGTCGTGTCGAGCGAGACGGCCGTGCTGTCACCGCCCATGATGCCGGCGAGGCTTTCGACGTGCCGGTCATCGGCGATCACGCCGACGGTCTCATCGAGTTCGACCGTGTTGCCGTTCAACAGTTTGAGCGACTCGCCCCTGCGGCCCCAGCGCACTTCGATGCCGCCGTGGATCTTGTCGAGATCGAACACGTGCGTCGGACGGCCGAGTTCGAGCATCACGTAATTCGAGATATCGACGAGCGCGGAAATGCTGCGCTGGCCCGAGCGCTCGATGCGTTCGACCATCCATTGCGGCGTCTCGGCGTGCGCGTTCACGCCGCGAATCACGCGGCCCGAAAAGCGGCCGCAGAGGTCCGGCGCAAGGATCTTCACGGGCAGTTTTTCATCGAGCGTGGCGTCGACCGGCGGCATGTCGAGCGCCTTGAGCGGTGCGCCGGTGATCGCCGCGGTTTCGCGCGCGACGCCGAATACCGACAGGCAGTCCGCCTTGTTTGGCGTGAGCTTGATCTCGAAGACGGTGTCGTCGAGATTGAGCGTCTCGCGGATATCCTGGCCGATCGGTGTATCGGCGGGCAGGGTCAGGAGACCGCTGTGATCCTCCGACAGCTTCAGCTCGCGCGCCGAGCACAGCATGCCCTGGCTCTCGACGCCGCGCAGCTTCGAGAGCTTGATCGCGAACGGCACTCCGCCCGCTTCCGCCGGCGGCAACTCGGCGCCGACCAGCGCGACCGGCACCTTGATGCCCGGCGACACGTTCGGCGCGCCGCACACGATGTTGAGCGTCTCGCCCGTGCCGGCATCGACCTGACAGACATTGAGCTTGTCCGCGTTCGGGTGCCTCGCGACCTCGAGCACCTGCCCGACGACGACCTTCGTGGTCGGCGGCGCAACCGGCTGCAAGCCTTCGACTTCGAGACCGGCCATCGTCAGCGCGTGGGACAGTTCGTCGGTGGAGAGAGTCGGATCGACGAAACTTCTGAGCCAGGATTCAGGGAATTGCATGTGTGTCTACGTTCGAAATGAGGGGTGTCTGCGCCCGGCTTCGTGCACGCCGGGCACCGTGGGCAAAAACCGCTTTAAGCGAATTGCCGCAGGAAACGCAGATCGTTTTCGAAGAAAAGGCGCAGGTCCTGCACGCCGTAACGCAGCATCGTCAGGCGCTCGAGCCCGCTGCCGAACGCAAAGCCGATATAGCGCTCCGGGTCGAGGCCCATGTTGCGGATGACGGTCGGGTGAACCTGACCGGAGCCCGAAATCTCGAGCCACTTGCCGGCGTTCTTGCCGTGTTCGAACATCATGTCGATCTCCGCCGACGGCTCCGTGAACGGGAAATACGACGGCCGGAAGCGCACGAGAATATCGTCGCGCTCGAAGAATTTCCTGAGGAAGTCGGTGTAGACGCCTTTCAGGTCCGCAAAGCTGATGTTCTCTTCGATCCACAGGCCTTCGACCTGGTTGAACATCGGCGAATGCGTGGCGTCGCTATCCACGCGATATGTGCGGCCCGGCACGATCACCTTGATCGGCGGCTTGTTCATGCGCGCGTAGCGCACCTGCATCGGGCTCGTGTGCGTGCGCAGAAGGAGCGGCCGGCCGTCGGCATCGTTGCCGTCGACGTAGAACGTGTCCTGCATCGAACGCGCCGGATGGTTTTCGGGGCTGTTCAACGCGGTGAAGTTGTACCAGTCGGTTTCAATCTCGGGGCCGTCGGCCACGTCGAAACCAATCGTGCTGAAGATCTGCTCGACGCGCTCCCACGTGCGCATCACCGGATGCAGCGTGCCGGCGCCGTTACCGCGCCCGGGCAGCGTCACATCGATGGCTTCGGCCGCGAGCCGCTGGTTGAGCAGCACATCGGCAAGCGCCTGACGGCGCGCGTTCAGCGCGGCTTCGACCTTGCCCTTGACGACGTTGATGCGCGCGCCCTCGGTCTTGCGCATGTCGGGATCGAGCTTGCCGAGGCCCTTGAGCAACTCGGTGAGCGCACCCGATTTGCCGAGAAAGCGCGCCTTCTCGTTTTCGAGCGTGGCGACATCGGAGGCGTTTTCAAAGGCGCTTTGCGCGTCGGCGACAATCTGATCCAGGTCCATTGATCCCATCATTTCAACGTCGTAGTTCAACTGCTTAACTGAACGGGCGAACTCGCGTGCAAATCCGCTCGACCAACGAAAACGGGGCTCGGTGAGAGCCCCGTTTTCTGTCGCCGCGTCACCGAAACTACCGGATCTCCGCGACGACTGACCACGCAGTACTAATTTCGCAATTAGGCTGCAACGGCGGCTTTCACCTGCTTGACGATCGCAGCAAAAGCAGCCTTGTCGAACACAGCCATGTCAGCCAGAACCTTGCGGTCGAGTTCGATCTGGGCCTTCTTCAGGCCGTTGATGAACACGCTGTAGGTCATGTCGTGCTGACGCACCGCTGCATTGATACGCGTAATCCACAGTGCGCGGAACACACGCTTCTTGTTGCGGCGATCGCGATAGGCGTATTGCCCGGCGCGCATGACCGCTTGCTTGGCGATGCGATAGACGTTATTGCGACGGCCGCGGTAACCCTTGGCCAGCTTGATGACTTTCTTGTGACGGGCCCGTGCGGTAACCCCACGTTTTACTCGAGGCATGTTGCCCTCCTATGAGTTTCGGTTAAGGGTTAGGCGAACGGCAGCATTGCGCGCACGGAGCTCAGATCGGAATCATGAACAGCCGTTGAGCCACGCAGATGGCGTTTGTTCTTGGTGGTTTTCTTGGTAAGAATGTGGCGCTTGAAGGCCTGACCGCGCTTGACGGTACCGCCCGGACGCACCACGAAGCGCTTTGCAGCACTCTTCTTGGTCTTCATCTTCGGCATGAAACTACTCCAATTATTAGATGGTCATGGGTGTGCGGTTGATCCAGCGATCCTGTCCCGCCCTTCGAAACCCAAGAACCACTTGTGTGCGGACGATTTGAAACCGCCGCATTTTCATGAGTGACGACGCTCTTCCGACGTCACCCTGAAACCTGCCCGATGCCGCGCCAAACAAGGCGCGATCCATCGATTACTTCTTTTTCTTCGGCGCCAGAACCATGATCATCTGGCGGCCTTCCATCTTCGGCATCTGCTCGACCTGACCGAATTCGTCGAGGTCCGTCTTCAGACGTTCGAGCATGCGCATGCCGATTTCCTGGTGGGCCATTTCGCGCCCACGGAAACGCAACGTGATTTTCGTCTTGTCGCCGTCTTCGAGGAAACGCGTGAGGTTGCGCAGTTTCACGTTGTAGTCACCGTCATCGGTGCCCGGCCGGAACTTGACTTCCTTGACCTGAACGATCTTCTGCTTGAGTTTCGCCTCGTGCTGCTTCTTCGCTTCCGAGTACTTGAACTTGCCGTAATCCATCAAACGGCAGACAGGCGGCACAGCCTGCGGCGCGATTTCGACGAGATCCACGTCCTGCTGTTCCGACATGCGGAAAGCATCGGCGAGTTTCACGATTCCGAGCGGCTCGTTGTCCACTCCGACCAAGCGCACCTCGGGTGCGGAAATTTCACCGTTGATGCGATGCGACGACTTATCAGTAGCGATGTTACGTTTCCTCTAAAAATTAAAAAACAAGCCGCGCTGCGGGTGGCCTTACTTGAACGATTGCACGTCCTGCTGCAAACGATCGAGAAATGCGCCGACCGGCATGGAACCCAGATCGACACCGCCACGAGCACGCACGGCTACGGTATGCGCCTCACGCTCCTTGTCACCGACAACCAGCAAATACGGGATCTTCTGAAGCGTGTGCTCGCGTATTTTATAGCTAATCTTCTCATTGCGCAAATCGCTCTCTACTCTAAGCCCTTGTTTTTGCAACGATTGGGCCACTTCGCGAGCATAATCGGTCTGATTTTCGGCGATATTCAGGACAACCGCCTGCACCGGCGCGAGCCAGGAAGGCATTGCACCGGCATGGTGCTCGATCAGGATGCCGAGGAAGCGCTCCATCGAGCCGACGATCGCTCGATGCAGCATCACCGGACGCTTGCGGCTGTTGTCCTCCGACACGTACTCCGCGCCGAGACGCTCCGGTAACACCATGTCGAGCTGCAGCGTGCCGCATTGCCACGAACGGCCGAGCGCATCCTTGATGTGATATTCGATCTTCGGGCCGTAGAACGCGCCCTCGCCCGGCAATTCTTCCCATTGCAGGTCGCACGCGGTCAGCGCGTCGCGCAGGCCCTGTTCGGCGCGATCCCAGATTTCGTCGGTGCCGGCGCGCTGGTCCGGACGCAACGCCAGCTTGATGCCGATGTTGTCGAATCCGAAATCCTTATAGACGCTCATGGCGAGCGTGTTGAAGGCGATCGATTCCGAGATGAACTGATCTTCGGTACAGAAAATGTGAGCGTCGTCCTGGACGAAGCCGCGCACGCGCATCAGCCCGTGCAGCGAACCCGACGGCTCGTTGCGGTGGCACGAACCGAACTCGGCATAACGCAGCGGCAGATCGCGATACGAACGCAGCCCGTGGTTGAACACCTGCACGTGACCCGGGCAGTTCATCGGCTTGATCGCGTAGTCGCGCTTCTCCGACTCGGTCGTGAACATGTTTTCACGATAGTTCTGCCAGTGGCCCGAGGCTTCCCACAGCGAGCGGTCCATGACCATCGGGGTCTTGATTTCGAGATAGCCGGCGGCGTTCACGCGACGTCGCATGTATTGCTCGACCTGCTGCCAAAGCGACCAACCCTTCGGATGCCAGAACACCATGCCCGGCGCCTCGTCCTGCAGGTGGAAGAAGTCGAGTTGCTTGCCGAGCTTGCGGTGATCGCGCTTCTCGGCTTCTTCGAGCATGTGCAGGTAGGCTTCCTGGTCTTCTTTCTTGGTCCAGGCGGTGCCGTAGATGCGCTGAAGCTGCTCGTTCTTCGAGTCGCCGCGCCAATATGCGCCCGCGACCTTCATCAGCTTGAAGACCTTCAGCTTGCCAGTCGACGGCACGTGCGGGCCGCGGCACAGATCGGTGAAGCCGCCGTGCGAATAGAGCTTGATCTCGTCGCTGGCCGGGATCGATTCGATGATCTCCGCCTTGTACTTCTCGCCGATGCTCTTGAAGTACGCGACCGCTTCATCGCGCGAAACCACGCGGCGCGACACCGGCTCGTCCTTTTTCGCCAGTTCCTGCATGCGCTTTTCGATCTTTTCGAGATCTTCGGGCGTGAAGGGACGGCTGTACGCGAAGTCGTAGTAAAAACCGTTGTCGATGACCGGGCCGATCGTGACCTGCGCTTCCGGGAAAAGGTCCTTCACCGCGTACGCAAGCAAGTGCGCCGCGGAGTGGCGGACGATGTCGAGGCCTTCGGCGTCCTTCTCGGTGACGATGGCCAGCGACGCATCATGGTCGATCAGCGCCGACGTATCGACGAGTTCCCCGTCCAGGCGGCCGCCCAGCGCGGCCTTGGCCAGACCCGCGCCAATCGAGGCCGCGACTTCCGCGACCGTCACCGGGTGGTCGTACTGTCGGACCGAGCCGTCGGGCAAGCGTATCGAAACCATTTCATTCTCCAGGACGCCGGCGTGCGGCGATCGAGTTCAATCAGCGATGCCTCTTGTTGAACGCGAGGCAATAAAGCAAAAAGGCAAAAAAAATGCGGCCCCACGAATCGAGGGGCCGCATTCACTTTCATACAAACCACAAGGGCGAAAGAGGTCCTCGACTAGCGTCGCTCCGAAGTTGTTTCGGTCAACGTTCGCGGTGCCATCTCTTTGTTCGCCTTTAGCGCCGAAGCGCTTACTGCGGTTTTGAAACCCCGGCGAACCGGGGTTTCGCTTTCGTTGGTAGGCTCGATTGGACTCGAACCAACGACCCCCACCATGTCAAGGTGGTGCTCTAACCAGCTGAGCTACGAGCCTGAAGAAACGAAATTATATGGACCGTTTTGATTCTTGGCAAGTGTTTTTATGCAGCGGCTGTGAAAAAGTTCGTCGATACGTTTAACTTTCTGGAAAATACGCTTCAAATTCAAAGTCTTAGGCGCGCGCAAAACGGCGCCTCAAGCCCGCCGCGAAGCACGAATCACGCCCTGGACCTCGCCGAGCAGCGTGCAGGCGCGTTGAATCTGCGCCGCATTCGACACCTCCACCGTGAACTGCATGTACGCAATATTGCGTCGGCTCTGGCTCTTCACGCCGATCACGTTGATCTTTTCCCGTGCGAATACTTCGGAGATGTCACGCAGCAGGCCCTGCCGGTCGCTCGATTCCACCGCGAGATCGACCGGATAAACGGACGAGCCGCGCCCGCCCATCACGTCGGCGGACCAAGTGGTGTGCAGCACGCGCTCCGGCGAGCGCTCGGCCATGCGCTTGAACGTCGCGCAGTCGCTGCGGTGGATCGACATGCCCTTGCCGCGCGTGACGAAGCCCGCGATCGGATCGGGCGGCGCCGGGCGGCAGCAGCGCGCGAGTTGCGTCAGCAACGCATCGACGCCGACGACCAGCACGCCCGCCGACGCCCCTTGCGCCACGCTCTGTCCGCTGCTGCGCTTTTCGAACTGCGCGGGCGCCTCGGGTTCAGGCTCGGGCGGCGGCGTGTCCTTGAGCGCATGCTCGATGTTGCGCAGGCTGAACTCTTCCTTCGCGACGAGCGCGTAGAGCTCCTCGGGCGTCTTGAACCCAAGCTTGGCCGCGAGCTGATCGAGATTGACCGACGTCCTGCCTTCGCGCTGCAGCGTCTTTTCGACGATCGCGCGGCCCGCCGTGATGTTCTCTTCGGCCTCGACCGAGTTGAACCACGCGCGCACCTTCTGCCGTGCACGCGCGCTATGCAAATAGCCGAGCTGCGGATTGAGCCAGTCACGCGACGGGCCGCCCTCCTTCACCGCGACGATTTCCACCGTCTGGCCGTTCTGCAGCGGCGTGTTGAGCGGCACCATCGCGCCGTCGACGCGCGCGCCGCGACACCGGTGTCCCAGTTCACTGTGCAGGTGATAGGCGAAATCGACGGCGGTCGCGCCCTGCGGCAACGCAATCACGCGTGCTTGCGGCGTGAGTACGTAGATGTGGTCGTCGTCGAGCGTGGCGTCGCGCAGTTGCTGCCAGCCGCCGGGCCGCTCGGCATCCGATACGTCGTCTTTCCAGGCGAGCAATTGCCGCAGCCACGCGATCTTTTCGTCGTACTTTTCGCTCGCCGTCACCTGGCCGGCGTAGGCGCGCGTGCCCGCTTCCTTGTAGCGCCAATGCGCCGCCACGCCGTACTCGGCGAACCGGTGCATCTCGTGAGTGCGGATCTGGACTTCGAACGCGCGGCCGTCGTCGCCGATCACGACCGTGTGCAGCGACTTGTAGCCATTCGGCTTCGGACGCGAGATGTAGTCGTCGAATTCTCGCGGCACCGGCTGCCACAGGTTGTGCACGATGCCGAGCACGGTGTAGCAATCCTTGATGTCGTCGACGATCACGCGAAACGCGCGCACGTCGTTGAGCTCCGAGAAATCGAGCTCCTTGCCGCGCATCTTCTTCCAGATGCTGTAGATATGCTTCGGCCGGCCGCTCACCTCGGCGTTGATGTGCGCCGTCGCGAGCTCGGTCTGCAGCCGCGCGATCGCGCTCGTCACGTACGACTCGCGCTCGACGCGCCGCTCATCGAGCAGCTTCGCGATGCGCTTGTAGGTGACGGGGTCCTCGAAGCGGAACGCGAGGTCTTCGAGTTCCCACTTCAGTTGCCAGATGCCCAGGCGGTTCGCGAGCGGCGCATAGATTTCGAGCGTCTCGCGCGGCACGTCGCGCGACGGCTCCAGCTTGTGCGCCGCGTAGTAGCGCAGCGACTGCACGCGCGACGCGAGCCGGATCAGCACGACGCGGATGTCCAGCGCGAACGCGAGGAACATCTTGCGCAGCGCCTCGACCTGCGCTCGGCGCGCCGCCTGCGCGTCGCGGCCAGTTTCGGGCAGCACCGCCTGCGTTGCGCGCGAACTGACGGAGCCGAGCCGCGCGAGCTTCCTCACGTCGCTGACGAGTGCCTCCACCTCCGGCCCGAAGCGCTCGGCGATCGCGCGCGACGGATCGTCGAGATGCGGCGCCAGCGTGAAGAGCGCCGCCGCCGCGACCGCCTGCGCATCGATGTTGAGCGACTGAACGATGCGCGCCGTGCCGACCGCGTGGTCGACGAGCGCCTCGCCGCTCACGAGCCGCGCGTCGCCCGCGTGCTCGCGAACGAACGCGAGCGCGTCGTCGAAGGACGGCTCGGGCAACAGTTCGGGGGAGACGGCGGTATCGGTCATGCCTGCGACCTGACTGCTAACGCTTTAGCTGCGCTGCGCCGCCACCACCACGACTTCGACGAGGCACGCCGGATTCGCGAGCTTCGCTTCGACGGTGGCGCGCGGCGGCGTGTTGCCGGCGGCGACCCAGGTGTCCCACAGCGCGTTCATCGCGGGGAAATTGGCCATGTCGGAGATGTAGATCTGGACCGACAGCAGGAGCGACTTGTCGCTGTTCGCTTCTTCCAGCAAACGGTCGATGTGGCCGAGCACTTCGCGAGTCTGGCCGGTGATGTCCTGCTCCGTGTCTTCGGCGATCTGGCCCGCCAGATACACCGTGCCGTTATGAATGGCGATCTCGGAAAGACGCGCGCCGACGTGATGACGAGTGACTGCCATGAGTGTCCCTTTTCTGTGGGCGCGCCCGGGATAAGCGCGACACCGAGCCCAATATTATGCCCCGTCCGCTTTGTTTTCGAGAAAGAACCGCCGGGCGACGTCGATCTGGTCCGGCGACAGAAACGCCGGCGCGTGGCCCACCCCCGGCGCCTCGTAACTGCTCGCCGCCTGGCCGCGCGCGACCATTTGCTCGACCGTTTCGCGCGACAGCAAGTCCGACGTTTCGCCGCGCACGACGAGCACCGGCGCCTTTATCGAGACAAACGAGTGCCACAGGAACGCCTCGCCGGCAGCATTGGTTTCGTCGGTTGCGGCGGCAAACGGCAGCGCGATGCCCGGGTCGTAGCGAAAGCCCCAGCGGCCCTCGCGCTCGCGCAAGAGCGGCGTGTTGATCGCGGCCCATTCTTCGGCGGTCAGCGGCCCGAAGGTCGCCGCGAGCGCCGCCGCGTGGACGATGCCTTCGTCGAGCGTTGCGAAATCGGTGGACTTGCCGAGGTATTGGCCGATGCGCTCCAGCGCCACCCGTTCGATATGCGGCCCGACGTCGTTCAGCAGGAGCTTGTGGATCGGCGAATTCGGCAGGCCTGCGAACGCCATGCCGATCAGCCCGCCCATCGACGTGCCGAACCAGTCGACGGTTTCCACGTTCAGCCGCGCGACGAGCGTCACCATGTCGGCGACGTATTGCGGGATGCCGTAATACTTAGGGTCGGCGAGCCAGTCGGAAAGGCCGCGCCCCGCGACGTCCGGACACACCACGCGGTATTCGCCGCACATCGCCTCGGCAACCTTGTCGAAGTCACGCCCCGAGCGCGTCAGGCCATGCACGCAGACGAGCACGCGCGGATTGGCCGGATCGCCCCACTCGGTGTACGCCACGCGATGCAGCCCGGCGGGACTCGCGCACTGCACGTAGCGCTGGCGCGGGCCGAAAGCTTCGGAGGGAGTGGACGCTGCGGCTTCGACGATAGACGTGGACATTGGATTTCCTCGGATGGAGTCGAATCGATTGTAAACAGATTGCCAGCGGCGTTTCGACCGCTCAAAAACCGTTGGCCGAACGGATAAGGCGTGTGCAAGAAAAAACGGGCGAAGCCTTCGCTTCGCCCGCTCTCAATGAAAAAAACCTCAGTTGCTTACTTCACGCCGCTCACATCCAGCGGTGCGCCGGTCTTCTGCTGAATCTCTTCCGCGGTGACGCCGGTCGCCAGTTCGACGACCTTCAGCCCGTTCTCGGTCACGTCGATCACGCCCAGATCGGTGATGATCCGGTTCACGACGCCCACGCCCGTCAGCGGCAGCGTGCATTCCTTGAGGATCTTGTGCTGGTCGCCCTTCGCGACGTGCTCCATCAGCACGACCACGCGCTTGACGCCCGCCACGAGGTCCATGGCGCCGCCCATGCCCTTGATCATCTTGCCCGGGATCATCCAGTTCGCGAGATCGCCCGTCTTGCTGATCTGCATCGCGCCGAGAATCGCCAGGTTGATGTGGCCGCCGCGGATCATCGCGAACGAATCCGCCGACGAAAAGATCGACGAGCCCGGCAGCGTAGTGACCGTCTGCTTGCCGGCGTTGATGAGGTCGGCGTCGACTTCTTCTTCCGTCGGCGACGGCCCGATGCCGAGCAGCCCGTTCTCCGACTGCAGCCACACTTCCACGCCCGGCGGAACGAAGTTCGCCACGAGCGTCGGCAGGCCGATGCCGAGGTTCACATAAAAGCCGTCCTGCAATTCCTGCGCCGCGCGGGCGGCCATCTGATCACGATTCCATGCCATGGTCATTCTCCTTTCGCGCGGACGATGCGTTGTTCGATACGTTTCTCGGGGTTCGCGTTCAGCACGATGCGCTGCACGAAGATGCCCGGCGTATGGATCGCGTCCGGATCGAGTTCGCCCGTCTCGACGATTTCCTCGACTTCGACCACGGTGATCTTGCCGGCCATCGCGCACATCGGGTTGAAGTTGCGCGCCGTGCGGCGGTAGATCAGGTTGCCCGACTTGTCGGCCTTCCATGCCTTGACGAGCGCGACGTCGGCGGTCAGCGAATGTTCGAGCACGTAGTGATTTTCACCGAACTGGCGCGTTTCCTTGCCGTCCGCGATGATCGTGCCGAAGCCGGTGTTCGTGAAAAAAGCGGGAATGCCCGAGCCGCCCGCGCGCAGTTTTTCGGCGAGCGTGCCTTGCGGCGTGAATTCGAGTTCGAGTTCGCCGGCGAGGTATTGCCGCTCGAATTCCTTGTTTTCGCCCACGTATGAAGAAATCATCTTCTTGATCTGGCGAGTCTCGAGCAAGAGACCGAGGCCGAAACCGTCGACGCCCGCGTTATTGCTGATGCAGGTGATGTCCTTGACGCCCGAGTCGCGCAACGCGGCGATCAGGGCTTCCGGAATGCCGCACAGCCCGAAGCCGCCGACGGCAAATGTCTGACCGTCCTTGACGATGCCATCGAGCGCCTCTTTGGCGCCGGGATAGACCTTGTTCATCTGTTTGTCCCTTCCATGATGTGAACCCACTGTGAATCGGCTTTTTGCCGCTGCACTTCGCTCTCAGCGGCGTTTTGGTGTGTCCAGAGAGTACGACGGCGCGTCGATCCGGCACAATACGCAAAAATACATAAGCAATCGCCGCGCCGTTTTGCTTCCGAAGCGGTATCTCGCGGTTCACCTCATCGAAAATGCCCGAACTGGATTACCAAACAGCCTTCCATCTTGCGCCCGTCGGACTGGTTTTGTCGCGCGAAAGGATCATCGAGGATTGCAACGAGCAGCTTTGCGCGATCTTCGGCGCGCCGCGCGAGGCGTTGATCGGGCAGTCGTTCCAGGTGCTCTATCCGTCGCCGGACGAATTCGAGCGGATCGGCGAGCGGATCGCCGCGCTGATGGCGGCTCAAGGCAACTACGCCGACGACCGCATCATGAAGCGCGAAAACGGCGAACTGTTCTGGTGCCACGTGACGGGCCGCTCGCTCGATCTGGCGGCGCCACACGCGGCGGGCGTCTGGACATTCGAGGACTTGAGCGCGACGCGGCGGGTCGCAATCGAATTGACGCCGCGCGAGCGGGAAATCGCCGCGCAGCTCGTGACAGGCAAGACCAGCAAGCAGATCGGCCGGGTGCTGGATATCAGCGCGCGCACCGTTGATATCTATCGTGCGCGGCTGATGAGGAAGTACGAAACGCGTAACGCTACCGAACTGCTGCAGCGCCTGCTGGGAACCTAAAGTGTGACGGGCGTCGCCGTCTCGATCGTATGGCGCAGCAAGTCGGGAATCGACACCGATTTGCCCGCCGCGTAATCGATCCAGACGCATTTCGCGGCGCCCTTCGCAAAGAGCGTGGCGCGATCGTCGGCGCGATAAAGCTCGAAACGCGTGTCGAAACTGCTGCGGCCCGGCTTGCCAACCGACATCCGGCCGATGATGTCGCCCGGATAGTGAAGCTGCTTCAGAAATTCCATCGATGCGTTGACGATCACCGGCCCCTGCCCCTCGCCGTTGCCGCCTGCGATGCCGATCTGCTCGAACCACGAGATCCGCACCTGCTCCATGTAGCGAAAATAGACCGTGTTGTTGACGTGCCCGAAGGCGTCCATGTCGCCCCAGCGGATCGGCATCGACATCTCAAAAACTGTGTGGAACCCGCTTTCGTCGCTCATTGCTGCTGTCCGTAAATCTCGAAAAAATCAGAGGGAAAAACCGTCGTCGGCGGAGATCACCGAGCCGTTGATGAACTGCGATTCGTCGGCGCACAGGAGCAGCAGGAGGCCGTCGAGGTCTTCCGGCTTGCCGACGCGGCGCCGCGGCAGCAGCGACATCAGCTTCTGGCCCTGCTCCGTCTTCCAGTGATGGTGGTTGATCTCGGTATCGATGTAGCCGGGGCAGATCGCGTTCACGTTGATGCCGTGGCGGCCCCATTCGAGCGCCATCGCCTTCGTCATCTGGACGACGGCTGCCTTGCTCATCGCATAGAGGCCAATCTGCGGAAACACGCGCAGCCCCGCCACCGACGCCACGTTGATGATCCGGTATCCCGGCTTCGACGTGCTGCTGCCGCGCATGATCATGCGTTTCGCGACTTCCTGCGCGACGAAAAACGCGCCGCGTGTGTTCGTGTCGAAGACGAATTCGAAGTCGGCGGGGGTGACGTCGGTGAGCTTTTGGGTTGTCGAAACACCCGAGTTGTTCACGAGGATGTCGATGGTGCCCGCTTCCGTCTCCGCATGCGCGACGGCGGCCTTGATGCTTTGATAATCCGTGACATCGAGCGCGACGACGTGTGCCGCGCCGCCCGACGCCTCGATTTCAGCGCGCAACTCCTTTAACCGCTCGGTACGGCGGCTCGCAAGCACGACCTTCGCCCCCGCTTGCGACAACACCTGCGCGAAACGCTTGCCCAGCCCGCTGGAGGCGCCGGTGATCAGCGCGACCTTGCCTTCCAGGTTGATCGAACGGCCCATTGTGATTCCCTTTTTGTTCGGTTGATCCAGCCGCACCTGCTCAAAAATGCAGCACGGCGATGCAATGTTCTGTTACGCTATCACGAAATAGCACGATCGTTCTAATTGAAGGAGGGTTGGTTGCACCCTCCGGAGCCATCGCTGACAATACGCGATCCCCGAGAAAAGCATTCTAACGGTACATAGGAGCATTGCATGACCCCGGAGAGTCTCATCGAGCAGTACGGTCCGCGCGAGTCGATGGAATATGACGTCGTGATCGTTGGCGGTGGCCCGGCTGGACTGTCGGCGGCT
>NZ_FCOL02000067.1 GCF_001544515.1 Caballeronia terrestris | reverse complement strand
CGTTTTGTCTCCGGGCGTACCCGGTGGCCGCGATACTGCATCGCGTACCTGCGGTATCGCAGCGATCATCGGGAAATGATATATCTAACGCAACTTAACCACTTGTACCTCGCGGCCGTCGCGACGTAAGCGATAGGTGGTGGCTGCGCTGTACAACGAATCTCGAACGTTGGGTCAAGCCCGACGGGCAGCCGATCAAAGGCTATCTCCCAGACGGCGTTGCCCGCGAAAAGTCCTTCGCAAGCTCCGACAGCTGATAGTCAGCAATGAGGAAGAAGCAGCCGTATTCATTCGAAGCCTGACCCCGTTCTCGAGCGCACATTCAAAGTGGCCAAAGCTCTCAAAGCCCGCGTCCTTCATTGCCTCTGCTTGCGCCAAGCGTGGGAGGAAAGCCGTCGGACACATAGGCACTCGCACGGTCCGGCTGCTGCTGTCGACATCCAGCTATCAGATTGTGCAGCATGGGGAATGAGTTCGCCAGCGTCCATGTGGCGCTTCGCTTCGACGCCGCGCGGTGATCCGGATCCGTCCTTAGTCGACAATCTCGATGGCGGTGACGACAGCGGCGAAGCGCGCCGTAAATTGGGTCGGCGCTGACATCCCAAGTTTCGCGACAGTGCGACTTCCCCAGCGTGCACCGGCCATCACTTAGATTTGTCCCGCACAGCAAATAGGTGGAACACGGCATCCGGAACAGATCAACGGTGCAGCAGTCCGTGACTCAGCCGCGACTACGAGTCTGATCAGTAGCGCTGCCGCGTGCCATGTCACCCATCCCGTTGCGCGGCGGTGCCACCCGCTTTCCGCTTATTTAGAACACCGGCGGTTTGCTATGGCTTGTCGGGCGAAGCTCTGAAGTCGGCTTCGGTGCCGCGCCCGCCAGTTCCCCGTCCGTGTGAAACGCGAGCGGCTGAGAGCCGCATCCAGTGTCGCAGTGCGATCAGCCCGCCAAGCACGCTCATCATCGAACCCGGAATCCATAGCAGCAGACCGCCGATCTGTTGATCGCGCATTGGGCTGAGCCACGTGAATGCGCGCCCACAAATCGAGTAGATCGGGTACAACTCGTGCGGCGTGAAAAAGATGTATGCGCCAAGCAGAATCTGCGGCGGCACTACAGCGATAACGATGAGAATTCGCTGGCCCGGCGCGAGACGAGCGGGCGGCGAAGGCCGGGGATCGAGCACGAGCCACCAGAAGAGCAGGCCGTCGATCACCATGCTCCAGTTCATCACGCGATATAGCCGATAGTCAAGCATTGCCTCGAAGTGGATCCGCGAGAGCAGCCAAAAGTAAATCAGCCCGACAAAGAGCGTTACGGCGACCACCGGATTGAATAGCACAGCGACCAGGGAGCGCGCGGTTCTCGTGCTCAGCGCGGGATGCAGCCAGAGCGGGCGCCACCTCATTGAAACCCCCGCGCGCAACGCGGCGCCTGGATACGATACCGCGATCAGGAACGGTCCGAGGTGATGCAGCACGAGGTGCTGCAATCGATGCATAAAGAACTCATGTTCGAAAAAATAGTCGAGCCGCGTATGCAGCGCAACATAGATTGCTGCAAGACCCAGCCAGAACGCCACGTGCCGCGAGAACGACACCCTGGCATACCGCGCACCGCGTGCAAACAGAACTGCCGCGATGAGCGTTGCAACCACGACGGTCGGTGACGGCTCCCAGGGTTCGAGCCAGTAGAGGATCGACTGCATCATGACTTGGGGCAATTGATCACGCGCCGCAGATCGTGCGCGATGGCATCGATGGAATCGTTGTCGGTGGCGAGCAGGCGGGCGTGGCCTTGCGCGTCGAAGATATAGACCGCGGAACTATGCGTGACTTCGTACTCACCGCTCACGTCGCGCTTCTCCCTCTGGAAGGCGACGCGGTAACGCTTGGCGAGCGATTCGATCGCGCGATCCGAACCCGTCAGGCCGACCGCGTGCCGCGCGTCGAACGCGCGCATATACGCGTGCAGCGCGGCGGGCGTGTCGCGGGCGGGGTCGACGGTGATGAAGACAATCTGCGCGCGACTGACGTCGGGGCCGATCTGTTGCAGCACCTGCATAAGCCGCGTCATCGTTTCCGGACACACGTCCGGGCAATGTGTGTACCCGAAGTAGACAAGTGTCGCGCGTCCTTCAAACGTCTGAGCGGTGACCGCCCGCCCGCCGTCGTCGACCAGCGAGAGTGCGAGGTCGGGCAAGTGGCCGCTGACATTGGCAAGGCGCCACGCTTCGGCGGTCCTGGAGCACGCGGTGAAGACGACACCGAGCAATGCGGCGGCGACGAACAAGCGAACGCAGGGGCCCTTGCGCCAAAGGTGCAACAATCCAAGCATTTGGAGCTCCACGAATTGCCGGTACGCCTGTTTAACAGGATACGTAAGTGCCCAGACAAACGCCTTCCCCCAAGACGATCCGGGCTTTATAACTTGGAAAGTGCGGTCAGGCAGCTGTTTTTTGCTAAATAGCCGGGACCTTCGATTGCGAATCCGCTTTTCGCGACGTCGATGCCTCGCCTCGCAGCGGCATCGAATTCGTCCTCCGTCGGGGCGCCGCGACGAACGCCCGCGACGATCTCTGCCGAACAAAACTCTCCGAGAGGCACGGTCTTCTTCCCTACCCGCTGGCTTCGCGCAAATGCCAAACGGAGTTCGCGGTATGGTCATTTTCCAGCACGTTCACTTTTTGATGTAATTTGTATCACGAGATGATATATGTTACCTGCAATCTTCGTTTCTCGCTCTGCGGTGACAATGCGTTAGTCCTGACCTGCAGAGGCATCGCTGATCCTTGCAAGCCTTGACCCCAAAGGCCGCCCCCTCGCAACCTTTCTGTTTTCGAGCAACGGTCGTTGACCACTGCGTTAATCGGCACGGAGTTTGCGATGTTGTCTACGTTCGAGTTGTACAGACCTGCTAATCAAGACCTCAATGGCTGAACATCGAGCGAATGTTCAGCTGTCTGTAAGGAGATGGTAATGTCAGAAACCGTCGGCGACTTTCTAATTGATCGTCTTCACGCCTGGGGGGTGCGCCGCATCTTCGGATATCCCGGCGACGGCATCAATGGCGTCTTAGGCGCACTCAATCGTGCTGAGGGAAAGATCGAATTCATTCAGGTCCGCCACGAAGAGATGGCGGCGTTCATGGCATCCGCCCATGCCAAATTTACGGGAGAACTGGGCGTATGTTTGGCGACGTCAGGCCCCGGCGCCTCCCATCTCCTGACTGGCCTGTACGACGCTCGCATGGACCACATGCCGGTGCTCGCCGTCACAGGGCAACAGGCGCGAGCTGCCCTCGGCGGCCACTATCAGCAGGAACTCGATCTTGTGTCGATGTTCAAGGACGTGGCGGGTGCCTTCGTCCAGCAGGCGAGTGTGCCGTCCCAGGTACGCCATCTCGTCGATAGGGCGGTCCGCACGGCCTTGTCGCAGCGGAAGGTCACGGCGATCATCCTTCCGAACGATCTGCAGGACCTTGACTACCAGGCGCCCGCGCGCAGACACGGCACTTTGCATTCCGGCGTCGGATTCAGCGCCCCGAAACTCGTTCCCTATGACGCCGACTTGCGGCGCGCTGCTGAGATCCTGAACGAGGGGAAGAAGGTCGCGATCCTGGTCGGCGCCGGCGCGTTGAATGCAACCGATGAAGTTATCGCCGTCGCCGACAAACTCGGCGCAGGCGTTGCAAAGGCGCTGCTCGGCAAGGCTGTGTTGCCCGATGACCTCGCCTGGGTGACGGGCTCGATTGGTTTGCTCGGCACCAAACCCAGCTACGACCTGATGATGCAATGCGACACGTTGCTGATGATCGGCTCAGGCTTTCCGTACTCGGAGTTCCTGCCGAAGGAGGGCGACGCGCGCGGCGTGCAGATCGACGTCGAAGCCGACATGCTAAGCCTGCGTTACCCGATGGAAGTGAACCTCGTCGGCGACAGCGCCGAAACTCTGCGCGCGTTGCTGCCTATGCTTGCAGAGAAGATGGACCGCGCGTGGCGCAAGAAGATCGAAGGCTGGACCACTGACTGGTGGAAGACGCTCGATAAGCGCGCGCTCGAAACAACGACGGGCGGCGTCAACCCGCAGCGCACCGTCTGGGAACTCTCGAAACGCGTTCCCTCCGACGCGATTGTCACGAGTGATTCGGGGTCGTGCGCGAACTGGTATGCCCGGGACCTGAAAGTGCAGCGCGGCATGATGTGCTCGCTCTCTGGCGGCCTCGCGTCGATGGGGGCGGCAGTGCCCTACGCGATCGCCGCGAAATTTGCGTTCCCCGCACGGCCGGTAATCGCACTTGTCGGCGACGGCGCGATGCAGATGAACAACATGGCCGAGTTGATCACCGTATCCAAATACTGGAAGCAGTGGTCGAATCCGCGCTGGATCTGCATGGTGCTGAACAACCAGGACCTGAACCAGGTTACGTGGGAGCAACGCGTAATGGAAGGCGACCCGAAGTTTGAGGCATCGCAAGACATTCCATCGGTGCCGTATCACAAGTTCGCCGAGCTGATCGGGCTGAAGGGTATCTACGTCGACGATGCGGAGCGTATCGGTGCTGCGTGGGATGAAGCGCTCGCGGCGGATCGTCCGGTGGTAATCGAAGTGAAAGCCGACCCGAACGTGCCACCCTTGCCGCCGCACATCACGATGGCGCAGGCGAAGGCCTTTGCGATGACGCTGATGAAGGGCGATCCGGACCAGGGCCCCATGCTGCTCGAAACTGCGAAGCAGGTGCTTAGCGCCGTGCTGCCGGGGCATAAGGACGGCGAGAAGAAGTAGGCGCCCGCAACCATGTCTATTTCGACGCTACCTGACGCCGCGATCAATGCCGTCCGCGCGCAGGCCTACACCATTCCCACCGACGCGCCCGAAGCCGACGGCACCTTTGCGTGGGACTCGACTACGCTCATCGTCGTCGAAGCCGACGCGGGCGGCAAGACAGGCATCGGCTACACCTATACCGATGCGTGCGCGACGTCTTTGATCCGCGGCGCACTGGCCGAAGCGGTGCTGCATCGCGACGCATTCGAAGTGCGCGCCGCATGGGTTGCGATGCAAAAGAGGGTACGCAATATCGGTCGGGCGGGCGTTGCGGCGACCGCTGCTTCAGCCCTCGACTGCGCATTGTGGGACCTGAAGGCCAAGCTTCTCGGACTGCCGCTCGTGCACCTGCTTGGCGTGATTCGCGAGCGGGTTCCGATCTACGGGAGCGGAGGTTTCACTACCTACACCGATGCGCGCCTCAGAGATCAATTGTCGGCATGGATCGCCGAGGGCGGCTGCCGCTGGGTCAAGATGAAGATCGGCACCGAGCCTCAACGCGATCCAAGCCGCGTGCGTGCGGCACGTGAGGCGATCGGCGACGCCGGCTTGTTTGTGGATGCAAACGGAGCGCTCACGCAAAAAGAGGCGCTGCACTACGCCGAGGTTTTCGCGCAATACGGCGTGCAATGGTTCGAGGAGCCCGTGTCCTCCGATGACCTCGCCGCATTGAGCGCCTTGCGCCGCGCGGTGGCATCGATGGAGGTCGCAGCGGGCGAATACGGCTACACCCTTGACTATTTCCGACGCATGCTGGACGCGCGTGCCGTCGACGTCTTGCAGGCCGATGTAAGCCGTTGCGGCGGTATTACGGGCTTTCTGGACGTGGCGACGCTCTGTGACGCGTATCACATGCCGCTCTCCGCGCACTGCGCACCGGCACTGCATCTGCATGTCGCGTGCGCAGTGCCGCGCCTCATTCACCAGGAATGGTTTCATGACCACGTGCGCATTGAAGCGATGCTGTTCGACGGCGCGCCGCATGCAGCCGACGGCTCAATAACACCGGATTTCTCGCGTCCAGGCTGTGGTCTGGAACTGAAGCGCGCGGATGCCCGGGCCTTTGCCGTGTGAGGGGGCATCGATGAGTGCAAGGAATGCGAGGAGTGCGACGACAGTGCGGCTCGGCATCGCAGCCGGCGTCGTGGCCGGTTGCGCGCTACTAAGCGCGCTTGCGCAACGTCGTTCCAGCGCCGCGTCGTTGCCTGGCGTTGAAATAGCCGCACATCTCGATGCCGCGCGCGCGTTCAATCGGAGCTCGGCGCTGCTCGCCTTGTCCGTGCTCGCGGACAGCGGCATCGAGCATTATCGCGGCTCGTTTGCGAACAAGGCGATGTATACGCCGCTCATCAGCTCACTCCTCTCCCTCGCAGCAGGACTGCATGGCAGCGCTGATAGCGACGCGTCCAAGCATCCCGTGCGCAACGTGATTTATCTCTCGGCTGCGTCTGCCGGCATTGCCGGGACCGGCTTTCATCTCTACAACATCACAAAACGTCCGGGCGGCGTTGGCTGGCACAACCTTTTTTATGCGGCGCCGATCGGCGCGCCGATGGCGTTACTCCTTTCGGGTGCGCTTGGCGCGGTCGCCGAGCGCTTGCGTGATGAACCCGCCGTCGACCCGCAATTGTTTGGCATGCAAGCGGGACGGGCGCTTGGGCTCGTCGTCGCCATCGGTTTGGCGGGTACCGTCGGCGAAGTCGCATTGCTGCATTTTCGGGGAGCGTATCAAAACCCAGCCATGTATGCACCGGTCACGGCGGGGCCGCTCGCGTGCGTGCTGCTCACGCATGCCGCGCTCGCAGCGCCACGCGCGCGCTGGCTCACGCGCGCATGGCTCAGGATCATCGCCGCACTGGGTTTCATCGGCGTGGGCTTTCATGCGCGCGGCATCGCGCGCAATCAGGGCGGTTGGCGCAACTGGAGTCAGAACATCCTCAATGGTCCGCCGCTGCCGGCGCCGCCGAGTTTCTCCGCATTGGCGCTCGCGGGCCTTGCCGCACTACGACTCAGGGAGACGGAAAGATGACACTGCCGCCTGCGACTCGCTATCCCGGCTACGACGTGTTGAACAAGCGCGACACCGTCTCCTGGGACAACGCGACCCGCGCCGTGATCGACGCACGGTTAGCCGTGTCGTCCGATCCCGCCTTCTTCAACTCCGTTGAATGGCGTGCGCTCATCGCGCTGTGCGCCTGCATCGTGCCTCAACGCAGTGACGCGTCGCAAATACCGGTCGCCGCGCTGGTCGACGCCAAGCTCAGTGCGAATCACAGCGACGGCTATCGTGACGCTCGCCTCCCGCGCTTGCGCGATGCATGGAGAAGGGGGCTTGCCGCGCTTGACGCCGAAAGCCGCAAGCGTTTTGAGTTGCCCTTCGCAAGTCTCGGAGAAGAGCCGCAAATCGCACTGTTGAAGGCTATGCAAGCGGGTGATGGGCATGCTGACAACTGGCAGGGAATGCCGTCGAAGCTCTTTTTCTCCGAACGCGTGCTGCACGACATCTGCGGTGCGTACTACTCGCACCCCTACGCGTGGAGCCAGATCGGCTTCGGTGGTCCCGCGAATCCGCGCGGCTATGTACGCATGACTGTCGATCGCCGCGACCCGTGGGAAGCAGTCGAAGCGAGCGACGGCGATGAGGGCAACGCACGCAAGGAGAACCAGCATGCTCGATGATGCCCAGTACCATCCGCGCGGCAAGAACGGACGTGCGCCAAATGTATTTCGCGTGGGCGCCTGGACACCAATGCGCGAGTACCCGCAGCATGACGCCGTCGACTTCGCGATCATCGGGACCGGTGCGGGGGGCGGCACGCTTGCGTGCCGGCTCGCTGAGAAGGGCTACAGGGTCGTCGCATTCGACGCGGGCGCGTGGTGGCGTCCGCTCGAAGAATTTGCGTCCGATGAGACGCACCAGCACAAGCTTTACTGGACCGACGAGCGCATCTGCGATGGCGAGAATCCGCTCAAACTCGGCAACAACAATAGCGGCAAGGCAGTGGGCGGCAGCACCGTGCATTTCGCGATGGTGTCGCTGCGCTTTCGCCCGGAGTGGTTCAAATCGCGAAGCCTGCTTGGCTATGGGGTGGACTGGCCCGTTGACTGGCGAGAAATGTGGCGCTACTACGCCGAAGTCGAAGACGCGCTCAAGATATCAGGGCCTGTCAACTATCCGTGGGGCCCAAAGCGCCGGCGCTATCCATACCGACCGCACGAGCTCAACGCGGCTGCGCTTGTGCTCGCGCGTGGCGCCGAGGTGCTCGGCATTCCCTGGTCGCCGACGCCGCTCGCTACCTTGTCCGCGCCGCGTGGCGAGGCGCATCCGTGCGTCTACCGGGGCTTTTGCGTGTCGGGCTGCGCGACTAATGCGAAGCAAAGCGCGCTCGTCACGTGGATACCCCGGGCGCTTGCCGCCGGCGCCGAAATACGTGATCTCGCGATGGTGGGCCGCATCGAAACGAACGACGACGGCCGCGTGAGCGGCGTTGAATATTTTCGCGAGGGGCGCTGGCAGTTTCAGCGAGCCCGCAACGTGGTCGTCGCGGGTTATGCGATCGAGACGCCGCGCCTCTTGCTGCTGTCGGCCAATGCCCGCTTTCCCGATGGACTCGCGAACAGTTCGGGCCTCGTCGGCAAGAACTTGATGGTGCAGTCGAACCAAGCAGCTTGGGGCGTGATGCCGGAAGAGATCCGCTGGTACAAGGGGCCGCCGTCGCTTGCCCTCACCGAGCACTGGAACTATACCGACAAGGGGAAGGACTTCTTTGGCGGCTATTGCTACATGAGCCAGGGGCCGTTGCCCGACGCCTGGGCTGCGACGCAAAACGGACGCGGACTATGGGGCGAAGCGCTGATGCGCGAGATGCAAAAGTATAACCATCAGGCCGGACTGAAAATCGTGGGCGAAACACTGCCGCAGGAGCGCAACCGTGTGACGCTTGCCGACGAAAAGGACCAGTACGGACTGCCGGTCGCACGCGTGACATATTCCTTTTGCGACAACGACCGCCGCCTGATCGCGCATTCGCTCGACTTCATGGGGCACGCTCTGCATGCCGCGGGCGCCAGCGAAATCTGGAACGAGACGGATGACACTTGTCACTTGAATGGCACCGCACGCATGGGCGACGATCCGCGCACGAGCGTCGTGAACGCGGATTGCCGCAGTTGGGACATTCCGAATTTGTGGATCTGCGACGGTTCGGTGTTTCCAACGGTCGGTGGGGTGAACCCTTCTCTGACGATTCAGGCGATCGCCTGCCGGACAGCGGATCGCATCGCCGTGCTCAGGGCGCGCGGCGAACTCTAGGTCCAGAAGCCCGGCCGCCAAGCGATGCAGTCGCAATTGGTCAGACGAAGAACAATGGAGAGTAGCGTGAGAAAGAGCATACGGAATCCAAAAAACGTCGTCGTCACGGGTGCAAGCGCCGGGGTCGGGCGAGCGGCAGCACTCGCGTTCGCCGGCCGTGGCGCGAATGTGGCAGTGCTCGCCCGCGATCTGAGCGCGCTCGAGGAAGTCGCGTTGCAATTGCGCGAGCTTGGCGTGCGCGCGTTGCCAATCGCTGTCGATGTGAGCGATGCGGATGCACTCGAGGCGGCCGCCGAGCGGGTCGAAGCGGAACTCGGTCCCATCGACGTGTGGGTGAATGACGCGATGGTAACGGTGTTTTCGCCTGTCGAGCGCCTGACACCCGAGGAGTTTCGTCGTGTCACCGAGGTCACTTATCTCGGCTACGTATGGGGAACCATGGCAGCTCTCAAACGGATGAACCGTCGTAATCACGGCGTCATCGTACAGGTCGGCTCGGCATTGGCGTACCGTTCGATCCCGCTGCAATCGGCCTATTGCGGGGCCAAACATGCGATCCGCGGGTTCACCGATGCACTGCGCTGCGAGTTACTGCACGAACACAGCAACGTCCATCTGACAATGGTGCAGATGCCTGCGCTCAACACGCCGCAGTTCGATTGGGCTGTCTCCCACATGTCCCATGCGCCGCAACCCGTGCCGCCGATCTATCAACCTGAAGTCGCCGCGCGGGCCATCGTTTGGGCCGCGACGCACCGTCGACGCGAATTGTTCGTGGGTCTGTCGTCCATCAAGGCGATTCTCGCGAACAAAGTGGCTCCCGGCACGTTGGATCGATACCTGGGACGAAAAGGCTATGCGATGCAGCAGCGTCCGCAAGCGCTGCGTGCCGATCGTCCCACGGACTTATGGCTTCCTGTTTCGGGAGAGCATCGTGTGCGTGGGGCTTTTACCGCAGAATCCCTGGAAACGAGCGCGGCGCTGTGGCTCGATACGCACCGTGCCCTGACCGTGTGTGCCGCCGCGTTGATGGCCGCCGTGGTGGTGTGGCGCCGCACGAGCAGGCGAGTGGGCAAGCCGCTTAGTAAGCCATTGAGTAAGCCCCTGAGTAAGCCACTGAGCAAGCCACTCGACACGCGTTAGGAGGGGTGATGGCCGCACGGATCGAGGACTACGCCCTGCTCGGAGACGGTCGCTCCGCCGCGCTCGTGAATCGACACGGCTCAATCGACTGGCTGTGCTGGCCATCGTTCGACAGCGATACTTGCTTTGCCGCGTTGCTCGGCGACGCGGGCAACGGACACTGGCGCATTGCACCGAGCGAGGCGATCCTATCCGCTAAACGCTGTTATCGGGGTCAGGGACTTATCCTCGAGACGACGCTCGTCACGAGTTCCGGCATCGTCATACTCACGGACTGGATGGTCTGGGGCGCGACGCCCCCGGTCCTGGCGCGTCGGGTGCGCTGCGAGGGCGCTCCGGTGTCCATCGAGTGCGAATTGATTGTCCGCTTCGATTACGGACGGGCCGTGCCCTGGAGCAAGAAAGCGGGCAGCCGCGTGCAAATGATGGCCGGCCCTCAGACGCTTTGGCTGGACTCTTCCGCAGAACTGAGCTGCGTTGGCAACGACGTGCGGATGAGTTTCACCTTGGCGCCCGGCGAGGAGCGGACCTTTTCGCTCACCTGTGTGCCTTCAACGAGTCCTGCGCCGGCCGTTCCCGATATGGACACGGCGCTCGACGGTACCGCGACGTTTTGGGCCGGATGGTCGGCGCGCAGTGTGGCGACGGGGCCTTACGCCGATGCAATACAGCGATCGCTGGTCACGCTTAAGGCGCTGTCAAGCCTCGATTCGGGTGGCGTGATTGCCGCACCGACCAGTTCTCTGCCTGAGACAATTGGCGGCCAGCGAAACTGGGATTACCGGTTCTGCTGGCTGCGCGACGCGAGCTTCACTCTCAAAGCGCTGCTGGCAGGTGGCTATCATGATGAAGCGGCGCGTTGGCGGGACTGGCTCGTGCGAGCTGTTGGGGGTGATCCGGCGCAAGTGCAAATTATGTACGCGCTCAATGGTGCGCGCCGTGTCGACGAGTGGGAGTGTCCATGGCTGCCTGGGTATGAGCGCTCAACCCCTGTGCGTTTCGGCAATGCAGCCGTTGGCCAGCTGCAGCTTGACGTCTACGGCGAAGGTCTGAATGCGCTTTATATCTGCCGGCGTGCCGGCCTGCCGCCTGATGATGACGCCTGGTCGCTGGAACAGGGGCTGGTCGATCATTTGGGGAAGGTCTGGCGCGAACCGGACGATGGCATTTGGGAGGTGCGCAGTGGTCGCAAGCCGTTCACCTTGTCCAAGATCATGGCGTGGGTGGCGGTCGACCGCGCGGTGCGTTCTGCACAAGAATTTAACAAGCAGGGGCCCATCGAAGACTGGCAACGGCTTGCGAAGCGCATTCGTCACGACGTGCTCGAACATGGCTTCAATCGAAAACTCAACAGCTTTACCCAAAGCTACGGCGGCGACACGCTCGATGCCAGCCTGCTGTTGATTCCGCTTACTGGTTTTCTCAGAGCGGACGATCCTCGGGTAAATGGGACGGTCGATGCGATCGAACGTGAATTGGTGGAGGACGGGTTAGTCCTGCGCTATCGCACCGGAGCGGCGAGCGATGGGATGGAGAGCGAGGAGGGGGCGTTTCTCGCCTGTTCCTTCTGGCTCGCGCATGTTCAGCACCTTCAAGGTCGAGAATCGAAGGCACGAACGCTATTTGAGCGCGTGCTCGAGCTTCGCAACGATGTGGGCCTCTTGTCCGAAGAGTATGACTTTAGGAAAAGGCGGCTGTGCGGGAATTTTCCGCAGGCATTCTCACACGTGGCGCTCGTCAATGCCGGGATGGCGATGAGTTCGGAAATCCACAGCGCCCCCGAACACAAGAGCCCGCTTCGTCACGGCGCTGAGGCTGACAAATGACCCGTTCCATTCGCGCCGCGCCCCGTATGCCCGACAGGGTCGCCGTGCTGGCGGTTCTCGCCGTGATATTTTTGGCCGATAGGTCTGCGACAGCGTCGGCCGAGGAGAATTCTGCGCCGCTGAACTACTTCCTCCATGCAGCGGGACCCGCGGCGTCGCCGACGCTTTGGCTGGGCTGGATATTTGCAGGGATTTGTGCCGGTGTGTGTCTGATCATCGCGGTGCTACTGACCGCCGCAATCTTGCGGCGGCGACCGATGTCACTCCCCGCTGACCTCAGTGCGTTAGCCGCCACCGGTGGAGGAACAAAATGGATTTACGTGGGCGTCGGCATATCCACAGTCGTGCTCGTCGCCATGCTCGTATATGCATTGATTACACTCGAAAGCGTCGCCAAACCCAACGACTCGCCTTCGCTGACCATTACCGTCACCGCGTACGACTGGTGGTGGAAAATCTCCTACGCCGATGCCGCTGATCCGGGACAACGCTTTGTCACGGCGAACGAGATCCACATTCCGGTCGGTGAACCGGTCAAACTCAAGCTCGAAAGTGCGGATGTCATACACGCGTTCTGGGTGCCGGTGCTCGCTGGCAAGACGCAGACGATCCCTGGTCAAACCAACGAGCAATGGATTCAGGCGGACCGTCCCGGTTTCTACCGCGGTCAGTGTTCGCAGTTTTGTGGCGCGCAGCACGCGCATATGGCGTTTGAAGTGATCGCGCAGAGCCGCGCCGATTTTGCGGCGTGGAGCGCGCAACAGGCTCAAGCTCACGTGCAGCCGTCCACAATCAGCCCGTCAATTGCGGCGGGGCACAAGCTCTTCGACGAACGATGCGCCGGCTGTCACGCGATTCGGGGTTCATCCGCGCAAGGCGCACAGGCGCCTGACCTCACGCACCTCAACACGCGTCGATTGATTGCGGCGGGCATGCTCGCTAACACTGCGGCAAACCAGCTTGACTGGATCACCCGCGCACAGCAGATCAAGCCGGAATCAATGATGCCCAGCATGATTTTGAGCCATCAGGAAGCCGCCGATCTGTCGGCCTTTCTCGCTACGTTGCGATAACCACAGGCACGATGAGGCCATGAGCGCACCTGCTGAACCTGAACGCAATGCGTCGCCGCCGAGGCCACTGGCGCTCTCGCGGGTGCCTGAGATTGGCCGCGTCACGCCCGGAAGTCCGACGCAGCGGCGCCTGCAGAAAATTTGGGAGAGCGAACCCGGCTGGCGGGGCTGGCTTTCAACCGTCGATCATAAGAGCATCGGTCTGCGCTACATCGTCACCGCATTCGTTTTCTTGTTGATGGGCGGCGTCGAGGCTCTGATTATGAGGCTTCAGTTGGCGCGCCCGAACGCCGCCTTGCTCACGCCGGAACAGTACAACCAGCTGTTCACGATGCACGGCGTGACGATGATCTTTCTCTACGCGCTGCCGGTGCTCTCGGGGTTTTCTAACTACCTGTGGCCCTTGATTTTGGGCGCGCGCGACATGGCGTTTCCCCGGCTCAACGCGTTCTCGTATTGGGTGTTCGTGTTCGCCGGGATATTCCTCTATTCAAGCTTCCCGTTTGGCCAGGCACCGAACGCAGGCTGGTTCAACTATGTGCCGCTTTCCAGCCTTCAGTATGACACGGGCCCTAACATCGACGTCTATGCGCTCGGCATGGTCCTGCTGGGCATTTCGACTACGGTAGGATCGGTCAATTTTATCGCCACGCTGGCGCGCATGCGCGCCCCCGGCATGTCCATCGACCGGGTGCCTGTGCTCGTGTGGGGCACGCTAACGGCTTCCGGTGGAAATTTGCTGGCAGTGCCGGCGGTCAGTCTCGCCTTTTTCATGTTGTGGCTCGACCGGCAGTTTGGTACGCATTTTTTCGATGTCTTGAATGGCGGCAAGCCGCTCCTTTGGCAGCACATGTTCTGGATGTTCGCTCACCCCTGGGTCTATGCCGTGGTGCTGCCAGCGATGGGCATTGTCTCCGACGCGTTGCCTGTCTTCTGCCGCCGACCGCTCGTGGGCTACACCCCTGTTGCGCTAGCGACGGTCGCGACGATGGTGGTGGGCTTCATTGTGTGGATCCATCACATGTTTGCCACCGGAATACCGGCGCTTGCCTTGGCGTTTTTCGGCTCCGCAAGCATGGTGATCGCGATCCCGAGCGCCGTTGCCACTTTCGCGTGGCTTGCAACGATCTATACGGGCCGTCCGGTGTTCAAGGTCCCCTTCTTTTATTTCGCCGGTTTTGTGCTGCTGTTCGTGATCGGCGGCGTGTCCGGCGTGATGACGGCTGCCGTTCCACTCGACTGGCAGCTCACCGACACATATTTCGTGGTGGCGCATCTTCACTATGTGCTGCTTGGGATCAACGTCTTTCCGGTGATCGGTGGCATCTACTACTGGTTTCCCAAATTTACCGGTCGCATGATGAGCGAACGCTTGGGTAAGATCGGCTTTGCAGTTCTTTTCATCGGCTTCAACGTTGCCTTTTTTCCGATGCATATCGCCGGGCTTCTTGGCATGCCGCGACGTATCTACACTTATCCCGCCGATATGGGATGGAACACTGTCAACCTGATCACCTCAATCGGATCCTTCGTATTCGCGCTTGGCGTGCTGATCTTTCTGGTCGATCTCGCATGGAGCTACAAGCGAGGGCCGGCCGCTGGCGACAACCCATGGGATGCGCCCACGCTTGAGTGGTCCATTGCCTCACCGCCGCCGCCTTATAACTTTGCGACCATCCCGTTTGTCGGAAGCCGCCACCCGTTGTGGGAGCGCCGGCTTGCCAGCGAACAAGGAGACCATCCAGGGTCCGTGCTCAATGAAGGCTACATCCTCGACGATGGACGCGAAGCGCTCGGCACGACGGCGCTCGACGGCGAACCGAACATCATCCTGAAAATGCCGGGCGATTCGTATGCACCGCTCTTCCTGGGCGTTTTTTCCACGCTTGTATTTGCGGGCATGATTCTTCACGCATGGTGGTTCGCCGCGGCGATGCTCGGCGCCGCCGCCTTCTCGGTGATCGCCTGGCTTTGGCCCGAGCGCGGCCTGTTGCAACGGGAGCCGTTCCCCGTACACGACGAGGGAGGCGAAATTGGCTGATGCGATCGATGGTTTCAACACCACGCGTGCCTTGCCAATCGGCAGCGCGGGCGAGCGATCCAGTGGTTGGTGGGGCGTGTGGACCATGATCGCCACCGAGTCCGCTCTATTCGGCTATTTGATTTTTTCGTATCTCTATCTCGCCTCACAATCGGCGCAGCATTGGCCTCCGGAAGGTCTGCCAAAACTCGGAATCGGGGGCGCCAACACGGTGGTTTTGCTTTCCAGCAGCGTCTTCGTGTGGTTCTGTGAACGATGCGTTCGGCGCAAACGACTGCGGCTTGGGGTGGCATCGATGGGCGTCGGTATCTTGCTGGGGGCCGTTTTCGTTGGTGTTCAGCTCAAAGAGTGGCACGACCATCCGTATGGCCCGATGACTCATCTGTATGGCTCGCTGTACTTCACCATCACGGGGTTCCACCTGCTGCACGTGCTGGTGGGAATCGTCATCCTGGTTTTGTTGCTGACGTGGACTGCCCTCGGATATTTCGACGAAAGGCGATGCGCCGCGCTAACCATCGGTGGGCTGTATTGGCACTTCGTGGACGTCGTGTGGTTATTCATCTTTACGACGCTGTACTTGTCGCCCTACGTGCTTTAGGTATGTGCCTCAGGTGCGTGCTTTTAGGAGAATGAACGTGCTTGCGCAACTGGTTCGGCCACCGTCCGGTTCTGCGTCGCCGCCCTCCGACGACGCTGGCCGATCGCGGCGCGAAACTCATCCAGCACCGAAGCGCGGCGAGGTCCGCCCGTCACTCGTGCTGGCGGGTATCGTTGCCGCCCCGCTCGCCTGGATCATTCAGATCTGCATATGTGAAGCGCTAGCCTCACACGCCTGTTTTCCGACGGAACATCCGTTGTCTGCTCCGGAGCTCACAGCGCTTTTGCGGATCATTGCCGCTGTCAGTGCGGGGTCGTTCGTGGTCGGGAGCTTGGGCTTGGTGGCGGCGTGGACGAGCTGGCGAGCGGCCAGGAATGAATATGCCGACTCCGATGGGCCGAATTCAGCGGGCTTGCGCGAGCGAAAGCGCGTGCATTTTCTCGCTCTGGTCGGCGTCCTCGGCAGTTTCATTTTTTTGCTTGGACTATTGCTGACAGCGATGGCGGCTTTGGTTGTGTCGCCGTGCGCGAGGTGGTGAAGTCATGTATAGAGCTCGAGCAATTCTTGCGCTGCTTTTCGTGTCGGTCCTGACGACGAACGCCGGCGGGGTTGGCATTGCAGAAGCGACCGACGCGAACCGTCCGGACCAGATCCGTCCGGTTACGACGGTCACGTCGACCGACGACGCGGCGCTGATCGCGCGGGGCGATTACCTCGCCAAGGCCGCGGACTGCGCTGGTTGTCATACGGCGCCGAAGGGCGGCGCACCGTTTGCGGGCGGCTTGGGAATGGCATCTCCTTTCGGTACGATCGTCAGCAGCAACATCACGCCTGACGCGCAATATGGCATCGGCGCCTACAGTTACCACGATTTTGCACGCACACTGCGCGGGGGCGTCGCACGCGGCGGAAAGCATTTGTACCCGGCGATGCCCTATCCGTCGTACTCGAAGATTACGGACGACGATATGCGTGCGCTCTATGCGTACTTCATGCACGGCATTCAACCCGTTCATACGCAACCGCCTGCGACCGAGTTGCCTTTCCCTTTCAACCAGCGCTGGGTTCTGGCTTTCTGGAACCTGGCGTTCGCACCGAACAATGTCTATGAACCGCGCCATGGGCGCGACGCGCAGTGGAATCGCGGGGCTTACCTGGTGCAGGCACTTGGACACTGCGGAGCCTGCCACACGCCGCGCGGCCCGGCTTTTGAAGAGCGCGCCTACACGGAGAACGCGGATGTTTATCTGACCGGCGGCGTAAATGATCATTGGTTTGCGCCCAATCTCACGTCGGATCCGGGTTCTGGACTCGGACGCGTGCCGGCCGAACACATTGGGTCGTTTCTGAAAAACGGTCACGGTGGCGGGCTTGTGACCTTCGGCAGCATGGTGCAAGTCGTCGAGGACAGCACGCAATACATGAGCGACGCCGATCTGAACGCCATTGCGCGTTACCTGAAAAGCCTGCCAGCCCAGCGCCAATCAGGCACTTATGAGCCGCGTTCGTTGCGCGCTCGACAGGGTGTTGATGCAATGCGAACGGGCGCGGTCCAACGTCCGGGCGCGGGCATTTTTTTGTCGTTCTGCGCTAAATGCCACCAGGCCGACGGCACAGGAAAGCCATTGAAGTACCCGAGGCTCGCGGGCAATCCGGCTGTCCTTGCAGCGGACCCGACATCGCTGATTCGCCTCTTGGTCGAAGGGGGGCAAAGCCCAGAGACCGCGGGCGGTCCACCGTGCGAAAAGATGCCCGCGTTCAACAAAAAGCTGACGAGCGAGGAGATGGCGCGGGTCCTGACGTTTGTTCGCAACACGTGGGGCAATAACGCGGCGCCCGTCACCACCCATCAAGTGACGGCGCTGCGCGACGGTATACATAAATGAAACACCGCCGCAGCTTCGCGGATCGCCTGCATAGGCACCTGATTACCAACGACGAGCATACCGATGGACAAGCTAACACTCGAGGAGCGAATCCGCAAACGAGCCTATCAACTCTGGCAGCAAGACGGAAGCATGGAAGGCTGTGCCGACGAGTATTGGCGACAGGCGCGTGAAATGGTCGAACAGGAAGTCATCGAGGAAAAGTCAAGACCGCAGCCGCAACGCTGACGAACACCATCATTAGACCATCAACATTTGGGCAGAACCGCATCGAAAAGACCCGTCATTGTATGTCACAACGTGATATATAATGCGAAGGAGAGGCAGTTGACATCGAAGGCTCGTGGGAAAATCCCGTTGCAGGAGACATGATGGCCACATATCGCCGGATTCTATTGTGTTACAACGCCACGCGTGAGGGACGCTGCGCGTTGCGGCTGGGCGCCGCACTCGCTCAACAACTTGGCGCTGAGACACATCTCCTTGCGGTGTTGGACGACGCTGCGTGGTTAAGGGGCTTCGACGTCGTGCCGGCCGTACCCTTCAATCTGGAAGAAGAGTCCGCCAAAGAGGTCCTGGATGAAGGCGTCAAAAGGCTCGCCGAACTGGGCGTGGTCGCCATCGGCCACCTCGCGATCGGAAATCCAATGAATCAAATACCGGCGTTTGCCGAAACGCTAAAGGTCGACCTCGTTGTCGTAGGCCACCATCGAAGCGGTCTTCTTGCACGCTGGTGGACTGGCCAGGACGATGGACGACTGTTGGACCGACTTTCGTGCAGCGTTCTCGTTGCGATGGATACAGGGAATCCCGAGGACGCTTGGACGGCGAACGATGAAGGCGTCTCGGCGGGCGATGAGGTGCGGGAGGTAGCGGCGCCACGGGTTGACGAGCACTCAGTTGTCCATTGACTTTGCGAGCACCGATTACTCAGGAAACCGTGCGGCGTCTGATCAAACAGGCGCGCTTGGATCGCCTGAGGCTGCGCCCGCCAGACGCCGTTAAGTCGGCCGCGTCCATTTGCGCCCACACCCTGGCCCATCCCTAGCACCCTCATAAATTGCACATGCGCTATCTAACCATCGCCGACACCATCGGAAAAACCTCCCTCGTTCAGCTCGTGCGGCTTCCCGATGAAGCAATGCGGGAGCGCAACAACGTCATCTTGGGAAAGTTGGAAGGCAGCAACCCAGCCGGTTCGGTGAAGGATCGCGCTGCGCTGTCCATGATCACGGGAGCCGAGCGGCGCGGTCAGATACATCATGGAGACGTGCTAATCGAGGCCACAAGCGGAAACACCGGAATCGCGCTGGCCATGACGGCAGCTTTTCGCGGCTACAAGATGATGCTCGTCATGCCTGAAGATGTGTCAGCGGAACGCCGTACGAGTATGCGGGCGTATGGCGCTGAGTTGATTCTGACCCCATCTCAGGGCGGCATGGAGTTGGCGCGCGACGCCGCAACTGAGATGGCGCGCGAAGGTCGAGGCGTGGTTCTGGACCAATTTTCCAACCCTGACAACCCTCTTGCCCACTATGAGACGACCGGTCCGGAGATCTGGAACGATACAGGCGGTGCCGTTACGCATTTTGTTTCAGCGATGGGTACGACCGGCACGATTATGGGCGTGAGCCGTTATCTGAAAGAACGAAGCGCTGACACGCAGATAGTCGGCGTGCAACCAGAAGAGGGCGCTCGCATTCCAGGCATACGCAAATGGCCGGCGCAGTACTTACCCGCTTTCTTTGATCCTCGCCGGATTGACCGAACTGAAAGTGTGAGCCAGTCGCAGGCTGAAGTGACCGCACGTCGTCTTGCCGCGATCGAAGGCATTTTTTGCGGAATTTCCACCGGCGGAGCATGTGCGGTCGCGCTGCGGATCGCTCACGAGGCGCAAAATGCGACGATTGTCTTCGTCGTGTGTGATCGAGGAGATCGCTATCTCTCGACGGGCGCGTTCCCAGCCTGAGCCGGCAGGGGCGAGTCGATCCTGCGCTATGTTGACGTTCGACCGTTATTGCCTGAAACGCAGTGCTCTGACTGGATTCGTTTGAGAGTGGCAAGTGCATACGCGCGGGTTTCTTTCGGAGCGACCGCGGACAGACGAAGTCATTCCGTGATGTAACTGTCGACTGAACGCACTTCAGACGCAGCCACACATGGGCCGGAAATGGAAGTGTCCGAGGTCTGTTATTTTTGCTGGTCTCCGGTCACACGCCTCGATCGCTCCTCAACCCGTTGATGAGCCGTAAACGGATCTTCTTTAACACAACTCGACAAACCGAAACCGATGGCGGCGAGCAATACCAGCGCGAGGAAGAAGAGTACCCAGTAAAAGTGAATGTCCATTTCAATAGTAATATGCACCGAACCTACTTACGGCGCGTTTAAGCGGAACGCGACACTCTTCAGTCAAACAAGTCAAACTGACGCGACCGACGCGCTTTCGAACAATACACCGCAGGTCACACGGCGCAGCAGCAGCGTGGAATTGTCGCTCGCCCACCCGCGCGCAAATGCGCTTCCCGGGCTCTGCCCGATCACAATCAGATCCGCCCTTACTATGTTCGCCAATCGGGAAACTTCATCGACAGGATTTCCCAACAGCAAGTGACCCGTTGCCGCGGCCGTCGAAGCGCGCAACCTCTCCACGCCTTCATGAAGAATCGCCATGGCAGTCTTTTCGTCGAATCGAATTCGACAGCGGGAAGCGGGTCGAAACCACCGGCGCCGCAGCAACACTCGAGCACCGCTAACAAATGTGCTTCGGCGTTCAACTGGCGGACGAGCGCCGAACCGCATCGCAGCGAAGCTTGACCGCTTGCCGTACCGTCATAACAGAGAAGTATCCGATCGATTGAGAACATCGTTGAGGCCGTCGATGAGTCTCCACCGTTGACAAATCCGGTGGGCTATTACCTGTTCGATGACTAGGTAATGAGCGGTACCGCCTCAATCAGCGCAAAACCGACTAATGCACCGATCGCGGCGCCTACGAGCTTAGGGTGCCATCGATCAAGGTGGATAGCGGCAAGGAGCGCACCGACCAGAATGACGCCCAAAAGCGCGGACGCGATGATCAAATAACCGATCTCGAAGTCACTGGTAATAACCATGATCGTTCCCCCTTAGCCGGTCTACCTCGGCCACTGCTCGAAATCAGACCAGCACGACAGGCCCGCTTGCGAGCGGGCAGCGAAAACTGACCCAACCTACGATTTAATTATAGATCACAACGTGAGGTAATGTGTGAGGACGGACGGGCCTCAAAACCGGGTTTGTCTGCAAGTAACGCTTCAAGCATCGTCTCAGCCGCCGCGGCCCGCACGAAATAAACGCGTCTTCGACCCGCCTACGCGAATTCGCCGGAAGCGCTCGCGCTTGTGCTCTTCATCGAAATGGGCGAGCGACGGTTTCACGAGATCGCTGCGCGACACGATGCCGATCAGCCGCCGCGTCTCGTTGTCCGCGACAACCGGCAGCCGTTCGAGGCCGTGGACGGCGAGCCGCGT
>NZ_FCOL02000066.1 GCF_001544515.1 Caballeronia terrestris | reverse complement strand
CCGATGCACAAGCTTCGGTCGGCTCGTATGGCTACTCGAGCGGCGCGGACCACCAGGAAATCGTGATCGTCGGTATCAGCCACAAGTTCTAAAGCGGCTCGATTGCGCGGCACTTCGGTGGCGCGCCTGCTGCTCGCAGGATCTGAAACAGCCATCGGCTTTTGTCGATGGCTGTTTTTTTATGCGCGCTGCATCTGTCATAAATGATCCCGGCTGAGCCGGCCGATCCGGTGAAAGGGCCAGAATCGTCGATCCCGATATTGACCCGGAGATCCACGATGCGCCTTCGCTTGATCACGTCAGTCTTCGCTCTCCTCGCGACCGCCGCCTGCGGTCCCGTCGATTCCTCCTTCGCCGACGATAGCGCCCGCCTGCCGCTGATCGTCGCCCATCGCGCGGGCGCCGGCGACTATCCCGAAAACACGCTCATCGCCATCGAAGGCGCGATCCGCAATCGCGCCGACATGATCTGGCTCACGGTGCAGTTGAGCCGCGACGGCGTGCCGGTGCTCTATCGCCCCGCCGACCTCGCCGCCAACACGCAGGGCGCGGGACCGGTCGCATCGAAAAGCTTCGACGAATTGCAGCAGTTGAACGCCGGGTGGAATTTCGAGCGCATTGATTCGAGCGGGGCGAAGACGCGGCCGTATCGAACGCAATCGCTGCCGGTTCCGTCGCTCAAGCAAGCGCTGCAGGCGATTCCCGAGTCGATTCCGGTGATTCTCGACATGAAAGCGCTGCCCGCCGAGCCGCAGGCTCAGGCGGTCGCGCGGGTGCTCGACGAGGCGCGCGCGTGGGAGCGCGTGCTGATCTATTCCACTGATGCCGCCTATCAGAAGGCGTTCGCGGCGTACGGCCAGGCGCGTCTCTTCGAATCGCGCGATGCCACGCGCACGCGGCTCGCGACGACAGCGCTCGCGCACGAATGCGCCGAACCGCCGCAGACGGGCGTCTGGACCGCGTTTGAGTACCGGCGAAAGATGGAGCTGGTGGAGACGTTCACGCTTGGCGAGGCGCGCTCGGCGGTGACGGCCAGGCTTTGGACGCCCGAATCGGTGGTGTGCTTCCGCTCGAAGGCGCCCGCGAAGATACTGGCGATCGGCATCGACAGCGCGGAGGATTACCGCGCCGCCGCGTGTCTCGGGATCGATGCGGTGCTCGCGGATTCGCCGCAGAAAATACGCGCGGTGAAGATGGGGATGACCGCGCCGCTGGAGTGTGCGCAGCGGGAGGCGGGTTGACGCGGGGCGTGAGCGGCGTGGCGCCTTGAGCAGCTCGGCACGTCAAGCGGCGCGGCGCTTTGAGCGGCGGCTTGGGCCAAGCAGACCCTACCCCAACCTACTGCTGCGTCGCGCCCCGGTCGGTCTGCGCGAGCGTCTGCGCCGGCGCCTCAGGGCAAGGCAAATCGCCGATTACGAGCCGCGGCACGGTCGAAGCCTGCTCGCGCGGACGACGCGGCACGTCGGCGGAATCGGTCCACGACGGGTTCGGAATCTCCCCAAAAATCTGCCGCAGCCGCTCGCCCCACGTGCGATGGATCATCTGAAAGTACTCGCTGTCGTTGTCGAGCGAGGCGAAACGCGTCACGCGCAGCGAATCCTTCTCGTAGACAAGCAAGTCGAGCGGCAACCCTACCGACAGATTCGAGCGCAGCGTCGAGTCCATCGAGATCAGTGCGCACTTCGAGACCTCGTCGAGCGGCGTGGTCGGCGTAATCACGCGGTCGATGATCGGCTTGCCGTACTTCGATTCGCCGATCTGGAAATACGGGCTCACGCGCGTCGATTCCACGAAATTGCCCGCCGCGTAGATCATGAAAAGGCGCGGAGCCTGCGTGCCGATCTGGCCGCCGAGAATGAAGCTGCAATTGAAGTCGACGCTGAATTCCGCGAGCGACAGCGCATCGCGCTTGTGCACCTCGCGCACCGCATCGCCGACGATGCGCGCCGCTTCCGCCATGTTCGCGGCGTTGTAGAGCGTCGGTTTGGAAGGATCGGCCGGCGCCGCGAGCAGATGCGTGACGGCCTGCGTCAGCGCAAGGTTGCCGGCCGCGAGCAGCACCAGAACCCGCTCGCCCGGTTGCTCGAAAACGGCCATTTTGCGCGCGGCGCTCACATGGTCGACGCCGGCGTTGGTGCGCGTGTCGGACAGGAAAACGAGTCCGTCGTCCACGCACATGCCCACGCAATAAGTCATGACTTTCTGTTCCGGAAAATGCAAAGGCGCCATTGTACTGGGGCCTTCGCGATGCGGCATTATGGGCCGCGATACACGGTGTTTCGCAAGTCAACCAGCCCTTTCCTACTTTACGGCAGATTCCGGTGATGTCCTGAGTATCGAAGGCGATTATTGGTCGAGTTGTGCGTCCACGGACACATGCACGCTCAGGTGCTCCTCCTTGCCGCCGACGCGCGAGCCGCGCACCGGCGCCGCCGCCTCGTAGTCGCGGGCGACCGCGAGCCGGCAGTAGCGGCCGCTCGCAAAGCGCGTATGCGTGACGTCAATCGAGACCCAGCCTTCGTCGATCCACACGTCGACCCACGCGTGGCTCGCGGCGTGATCGACCGCGCCCGGCTCCACGTAGCCGCTCACGTAGCGAGCCGGAACGCCGCGCGCGCGGCAGCACGCGAGCATCAGGTGCGCGTGATCCTGGCAGACGCCGTTGCCCAGTTCGAGCGCCTGCGCCGCCGTGCTCGTCACCTCGGTCACGCCCGGCTGGAAGCTCACGCGCGCCGCGATGCGCTCCGCGAGCGCCATCAGCGCAGCGGGCGAATCGATCGACGGCACCTGGTGCGCCAGTTCGCGGATCGCCGCGTCGGGCTCGGTCAGCGCGGTCGGGCACGTGTAGTGTTCGAGCGGGATCGGGCCGGGATCGTCGTAGAGACGGCCGTCGTCGAGTGGCGTGGTTTCGACTTCGCCCGCCACCGTCAGGTGGATTTCGCTGTGTGCCTTCGTCAGCACGAGCGTGTGCAGCATGTTGCCGTAGGCGTCGCGGGCGACGTCGAGCTTTGCCGGCGCCTCGATGTGCCAATGCCGCACGAGCTGCGACGAGCCGTTGCCCGGCGTGAGCCGCAGTTGCTGGATCGAGTACTGGACGGGCGCGGCGTAGCGGTAGTTCGTGTCGTGGCGAATCGTCAAGAGCATGGTCAGTCCTTACTTGTTCGTGCCACGTCAGGCGAGGGGAAGCATCAGGAAGGCGCGCATCACGCGCACGCCGAGTTCGTCGACGCGCTTCAAAAACTGTGTGAGGTACGCATGCACGCCGGTCTCCAGGATCTGGCGAATGTCAGCGTAGAGCACGTCGGCGCGCAGCTTGCCCGCGAAGCGCTCGCACTCGTTGGAGTTTCCCGTGCGCAGTTTCACGAGCGTCTCGCAGACGCCATCGAGCGATGCCAGCAGCGAGCGCGGCATCGCCTCGTTCAGGATCAGCAATTCGACGACCCGCGACGGCGTCACCACGTCGCGATACACCTTGCGATAGATTTCGAGCGCGGACACCGAACTCAGGATCGACGTCCAGTAGTAGAAATCTTCCAGTTGACGCGCCGCTTCGCGTGAATTCGGCTCGGCATCGGCAAAACGCACGTCCAGAATGCGCGCAGTGTTGTCCGCGCGTTCAAGGTAAGTGCCGATCTGCATGAAATAGAACGCGTCGTCGCGCAGCGCCGTGCCGACCATCACGCCGCGGCACAGGTTCGAGCGGTATTTGACCCATTCGAAGAGCGTATCGGGGCTGCGCTGGAGTTCACCCGACGCAAGCCGCTCGTTGAATTCGAGCCAGGTGAAGTTGATCGTCTCCCAGCCTTCGGTCGTCAGCGTGCCGCGCACGGCGCGCGCGTTCTCGCGGGTCGCGTGCAGGCAGGCGATGATGCTCGACGGATTGCCCGCGTCCGCGACCATGAAATCGAGCATGTCGGCGCGCGAATCGGAATCGGGATGGCGCGCCGCGAAGCTCTCCTCCAGCTCCGAGATGCGCAGCACCGAACGCTGCGCGCGCGCTTCCTGTTCGGGGGTCTGCGGCAGCAGGAGGCCCTGCGAGTTGATGTCGAGCATGCGCGAGGTGTTCTCGGCGCGCTCCATGTAACGTGCCATCCAGAACAGGTGATCGGCGGTGCGGCTTAGCATGATGAGGTTCCGTTCATTCTGTTTGCGGCTTTTGGCCGTACATGCGCGACGTCAGTCCACCATCCAGGTGTCTTTCGTGCCGCCGCCCTGCGACGAATTCACCACCAGCGACCCCTCTTTCAGCGCGACGCGCGTCAGTCCGCCCGCGCACATGGTCACTTCGCGGCCGGACAGCACGAACGGACGCAGGTCGATATGGCGCGGCGCCACGCCCGATTCGACGAACGTCGGGCACGCGGACAGCGCGAGCGTCGGCTGCGCGATGTAGCCGCTCGGCCGCGCGAGGAGCCGCGCGCGGAACGACTCGATCTCGGCGGCACTCGCCGCGGGCCCAACCAGCATGCCGTAGCCGCCCGCGCCGTGCACCTCTTTCACGACGAGTTCCGGCAGGTGCGCGAGCGTGTACGCGAGGTCGTCGGCCTTGCGGCACTGGTAGGTGGGCACATTGTTCAGAATAGGCTTTTCGCCGAGATAGAACTCGATCATGTCGGGGACGAACGGATAGATCGATTTGTCGTCGGCGATGCCTGTGCCCATCGCGTTCGCGAGCGCCACGCGTCCCGCGCGGTACGACGTCAAAAGCCCCGGCACGCCGAGCGCCGAGTCGGCGCGGAAGGCGAGCGGATCGAGGAAATCGTCGTCGAGGCGCCGGTAGATCACGTCGACGCGGCGCGGGCCTTGCGTCGTGCGCATGAAGACGTAGTTTTCGTCGACGAAGAGGTCCTTGCCCTCCACCAGTTCCACGCCCATCTGCTGCGCGAGAAACGAGTGCTCGAAGTACGCCGAGTTGTACATGCCGGGCGTGAGAACGACGACTACCGGATCGTCGACGCCTTCCGGCGCAATCGAGCGCAGCGTGTCGAGCAGCAGGTCGGGATAGTGCGCGACCGGCGCGACGCGGTTCTGCACGAAGAGCTCGGGAAAGAGCCGCATCATCATCTTGCGGTTTTCCAGCATGTACGAAACGCCCGACGGCACGCGCAGGTTGTCCTCCAGCACGTAGAACTCGCCCGCCTCGCCCGCGCGCACGACGTCGACGCCCGCGATGTGCGCGTAGACGTCGAGCGGCACGTCGACGCCCTGCATCTCCGGCCGGTACTGCGCGTTCGTATAGACCTGCTCGGCGGGCACGCGGCCGGCGCGCACGATGTCGTGATCGTGATAGATGTCGTGGATGAAGAGGTTCAGCGCCCGCACGCGCTGGCGCAGTCCGGCTTCGAGCGTGCGCCATTCGTCGCCGGGAATGATGCGCGGGATCATGTCGAAGGGGATCAGCCGCTCGGTGCCCGAGAGGTCGCCGTTTACCGCGAACGTGATGCCGACGCGGCGAAACAGCAGGTTGGCTTCCGCGCGTTTTCGCGTGATCGTCTCGGGCGTCTGCGCGGTCAGCCAGCGGGAAAAGCGCGCGTAATGCTCCCGCACGGCCTGATCTTGACGCATTTCATCGTAGATCTGCATCGTGTGCGTCCTATTCTGAGCGCGGTTTTTTACACCGCCTGTGCGACGGCGCGAAGGCCGCCGGGATTCGACGCGAGGTCTATCTCAGTATCGTAGGAAAAAGCAAAGCGTATGCCATTTTTTTGGCATTGAGCGGGCGGGATTTTTTGAACGGCGTGATGGCGCTGCTTCAAACGAGTGCGCGGGGATGCGCTTTTCTGGTGCGTGAGATGGCGATTGCCGAGGGGCAATCGCCATTGCGTCCATATCAGGCGAGACCGCCGTTGGCCCGCAGAATCTGCCCGTTCACCCAGCCCGAGTCGGGGCTCACAAGGAACGCCACTACCGACGCGATATCCTCCGGCTGCCCGAGGCGTTGCAGCGGCGGCATCTTCGCGAAGGTCTGGATCTGCTCGTCGGTCTTCCCGTCGAGAAAGAGCGACGTCGCGATCGGTCCCGGCGCCACCGCATTCACCGTGATGTTGCGTCCGCGCAGTTCCTTCGCGAAACATGCGTGAACGCCTCCACGGCCGCCTTCGTCGCGTTATAGACCGCGTAGCCGGGCATGTTGAGCGCGAGCGTCGTGCTCGAGAAATTGACGATGCGCCCGCCGTCCGCGAGACGCGCCGCCGCCTCGCGAAGCGTGTTGAAAGTGCCGCGAACATTGATGTCGAAGGTCTGGTCGTAGAGCGCGTCGGAGGTCTCGGCGAGCGGCACCGTCTTCAGCACGCCCGCGTTGTTCACGAGCACATCGACCTTGCCGAGTTGCGCTTCCGCCGTCTCGAACATCGCGCGCACTTCGTCGCGCTTCGATACGTCCGCCTTCACCGCGATCGCCTTCGCGCCAGAAGCCGCGAGTTCGGCGACGAGCGCATCGGCTTCCTTCGAGCTCGACGCGTAGTTCACGACGACGGCGACGCCATCGCGGGCGAGCCGTTTAGCGATCGCCGCGCCGATGCCGCGCGACGCGCCGGTGACAATCGCAACCTTGCCGGTGTGGTCTGCATTCATGATCCGTTTCCTCTTCGATGAGTGAGTCGATGAAACGAATCATGAAACATTTTCGCGCCGGGATAATCCCCCGGCGCGCGGCAAGTTCATTCCATTTGCTTTAACAATGTCGATTTCAATCGATCGCCGTGCCCGCGCCTTCGCGCATGAACGCCACGCCGATCAGGCTCAGAAGGCCGCACGCGATCACGTACCAGGCCGGCGCAAGCGCGCTGCCCGTCACGACGATCAGCGAGGTCACGAAGAACTGCGCGAATCCGCCGAAGATCGCGACGCCCACGCTGTACACCACGGCGGCGCCCGTCGCGCGGACTGCCCGCGGGAACAACTCGCCGAGCATCGCGCCGACGCCGCCGATGTTGATCGCATGCACGCAGGAAAGCGCGGTGACGACGGCGAGCAGCGTCGTGGTCGACGGCCAGCGGTTCAGCGCGACGAACGCCGGATAGATCGCGAGCATCAGCACGATGCGCGTCGCCTGGGCCATGCGCTTGCGTCCGAAACGATCCGACAGATAGCCGCCGATTGGGCACAGCGCGAACAGGATCGCGCCCGAGACGCAGCCCGAAAGCATCGCCGTCCATGCGGGCAGCGCGAGCATCTTGACGCCGTAGATCGACAAATAGAAGACGATGATGAAATGCGCCGCCGTCCCGCCGATCGTGAGGCCGAGGCCGGTGAGCACGGCGCGTCGATGGTCGCGCAGCACGTCGATCAGCGGCAGCTTCGGCGCTTTCTCGATCTTCGCTGCGGGCGGTTCTTCTTCGAGCGTGCGGCGCAGCCACCAGCCGACCGGCACGATCAGCGTGCCGATCACGAACGGCACGCGCCAGCCCCAGCTTTCCAGTTGCGCGGGCGAGAGCGACGCCGTCAGGCAGACGCCCGTCAACGCGCCAGCCAACGCGGCAAGGCCCTGGCTCGCGAACTGCCACGACGCGTAGAGTCCTCGCCGGTTCGCGGGCGCCTGTTCGAGCAGGAGCGTCGTCGAAGCGCCGACTTCGCCGCCCGCCGAAAAGCCCTGAATCAGCCGCGCGACGACCAGGATGATCGGCCCCGCGATGCCCGCCTGTGCGTAAGTCGGCGCAATCGCGATCAGCGCGGTGCCGAGCGCCATCAGGAGCAGCGTGAGGACCATCGCCTTCTTGCGGCCCGCGCGATCGGCGTACATGCCGATCAGCAGCCCGCCGACCGGCCGCGTGAAAAAACCGACGCCGAAGCTCGCGACCGCCAGCAGCAATTGCCCGATCGGATCGTGCACCGGGAAAAACAGCTTGCCGATCAACAGCGCGAAAAAGCCGTAGACGGTGAAGTCGTAGAACTCGAGCGCATTGCCGACCGCCGCCGCCGTCACGAGCCGCGTGCGGCTCTGCTTGCGGCTGAGCGGCGGGACGGGTGCTTCAGGAATCGTTGCCAGCGTGGATGTTTCCATGATTTGTCTCAGTACGCGGTGCGGCGGAAGGGAAAGGCTTTAAGAATCAGTCGGCCAGATAGGCTTCGGCAAGGCGCACCCAGTAGCTTGCGCCGATCGCGAGGATGTCGTCGTTGAAGTCGTAGCCTGGGTTATGGACCATGCAGCCGCCCTTGCTGCCGATGCCGTTGCCGATCCACGCGTAGGTGCCCGGGCAAGCTTCCAGCATGAACGCGAAGTCCTCGCTGCCCATGAGCGGCGCGGCGGCGGCATCGACGCGTTGCGCGCCGAGCATCTTCGTCGCGACGTCGGTTGCGAAGGCAGTCTGCTCCGCGTGGTTCACGAGCACCGGATAGCCGAGTTCGTAGTCGATGTCCGCCGTGCAGCCGTACGCCGCGGCCTGCGCGTGAACCAGCGCCGTGATGCGTTCCTGCAGGAGCTTGCGGACGCCTGCATCGAGCGCGCGCACGGAAAGTTTCATCAGCGCGGTTTGCGGGATGACGTTGTGCGTATCGCCGGCCTGCACGCTGCCGACCGATACCACCGCCGGCTTCTGCGCATCCACCTCGCGCGCGACGATGCTGTTCAGCCCGAGCATGATCGACGCGACGGCGGGCATCGGATCGCGGGCGAGATGCGGCATCGCGCCGTGGCCGCCGTGGCCGCGCACGGTGATCGTCACCCGGTCCGACGACGCCATGCCCGGCCCCGGGCAGAAGCTCATGTCGCCGGCCGCGAAGCCGGGCATGTTGTGCAGGCCGAAGACGGCGTCGCAGGGAAACTTTTCGAAGAGACCATCTTCGATCATCGCGCGCGCGCCGGCCTCGCCTTCCTCGGCGGGCTGGAAGATCACGTTGAGCGTGCCCGAGAACTGGCGGCTTTCCGCAAGATAGCGCGCGGCGCAGAGGAGCATCGCGGTGTGGCCGTCGTGACCGCAGGCGTGCATCGTCTTGGGCGTGGCGCTCGCGTACGGAAGGCCCGTGGCTTCCTCGATCGGCAGCGCGTCCATGTCGGCGCGCAGGCCGATGCGGCGCGCGCCGCCGCCTTCGCGCAGTACGCCGACGACGCCCGTCCGCCCGATCCCGCGATGCACTTCGTAACCCCACTCAGCAAGCAGCCCCGCAACGAGGTCGCTCGTCGCGGATTCCTGGAACGCGAGTTCCGGGTTCGCGTGGATGCGCCGCCGCACGGCGACGAAGTCGGGCGCGATTACGGTGATGCCTGGGATGACGGGTTCGACTGACAGCATGAAGACTCCTGACTTTTATGGCGTGGGTGACGTCCTGAGATCAAGCATATAAAGTCGAAAAGAAAACCAAAAGACTGTAAATTTAATTTGTGAACACGTCTGGTTGTCGGTAATAACCCTTGGGGTTCCAGTTATGAAGTACCACCAATTGCGCGCGTTCCTGACCGTTGCCGAGCAGGGCAGCATTCGCGCGGCGGCCCGCAGCCTGCATCTGTCGCAGGCTGCGTTGACCAAGGCGCTGAAGGAACTCGAGCAGGATCTCGGCGTGCCGCTCGTCTTGCGCACCGCGCGCGGCGTACAGTTGACCGCGTTCGGGCAGCAGTTACGCATCCGCGCGCAATTGATCGTGAGCGAGATGCGGCGCGCCGAGGACGACATCGCCCAGATGAAGGGCGCCGCCGATGGAAGCGTATCCGCGGCCGTGACGCCGGCGGCGGCGCTGTCGATTCTGCCGCAGGCGTATCGCGCTTTTCGACGCAAGATGCCGAATGCGCGGGTGAGTTTTATCGAAGGCTTCCCGGGTGTCGCGTTGCCGAGGCTGCGGGACGGATCGCTGGATTTTGTCGTCGCGGTGATCGTGCCTGAGCATCTCGGGCCGGAGTTCGATCACATCGAGTTGTATGAGAGCCGGTCGGTGGTGGTCGCGCGGGCCGATCATCCGTTGCGCGATTGTGAGTCGCTCGCGGAACTGGCAGAGGCGGAGTGGCTGATGAATCCGTCGCCGGAGAGTTCGACGCGGGCGTTGCTCGACGTGTTCGGCGAGATGGGGTTGCCGGTGCCGCAGCGGGTGATTGAGTGTCCGAGTTTCGTGATCGCGCATGGGTTGTTGCGCGGGACGGATACGCTCGCCGCGATGCCGGCGCCGCTGCTTGAACATCAGTGGGTCGGAGACGGGCTTGCGGTTCTTCCTATCTCGGATCGGCTGCCGGCGATTTCTGTTGGCGTCGTTACGAGGAGGGATAGTCCGTTGACGCCTGCGGCCTCGCTGCTGCTGGATTGCTTGCAGGAGGCTGTGCGGGGATGACAAGCTTCGGCTCGACGGATAGTGCCACGCGGCACCTCAAACCCTCCGTTGGCCCGATGCACGCGACGTCTGAGCGCGTAGCGCGAGGACGGATGTATGACTGCTGCACCTGTCCGTTGTACTGCGAGTTGTCACAGTGGGTCCGCGAGCCAAGCCCGGTTCCACCGTGAGGGCGACACTTACTCTCCAGCGCCAATCCCAATCAAACGCTAGTGGTGGATTGTTAGCTTTGGCGGTTGGAAGCTGCTTTCTTTGCTTACTTTCTTTGCAGCAGCAAAGAAAGTGAGTCCCGCCCCGGACAGGGGCAGAGCCAATAGACCGAAAAGAAAGCAAGTTCCACAGAAGCCCAGGCGCATCAAACGGTGTAAAACCCCACCCCAAGCGCCAGCGACCTCCTTCGGCATTGCGTTTGCTGGTAGGTCTCCGACCACGACCGGAGACCATCTTGGCGACACCCGCGCAAAACGAGTCGATCAGCAAAGACCTCAAGGCATCGCTAAAAAAAATCTTTGGCCTGAAAGCGTTACGCCCCGGCCAGGAACAGGTGATCCAAAGCGTCCTGGACGGTCACGACACCTTGGCCGTCATGCCCACCGGCGCAGGCAAATCCCTCTGCTACCAGTTGCCAGCGCTGCAACTCCCCGGCATGACGATCGTCGTCTCGCCGCTCATCTCGCTGATGAAGGACCAGTCCGACAAGCTCACCGAAGCCGGCGTCGCTGCCGCCGTCCTCAACAGCGCGCTTTCCGCCGCCGACGAACGCCAGGCCCTCGCCGACATCGCCGCCGGCGACACACGCATCCTCTTCGTGACGCCGGAGCGCCTGGCGAACGCGGATTTCGTCGCGATGCTCACCGAAGACGGCATGCCCGAGATCCCGCTCGTCGTCATCGATGAAGCGCATTGCATCTCACAATGGGGCCACGATTTCCGCCCGGCCTTCGTCGAGATCGCGCATTCGATCCGCGCACTCGCGCGGCCGCCGTTGCTCGCCCTCACCGCGACGGCCACGCCCGCCGTCATCGCCGACATCGTTCACGAACTCGGCATGAAGCACGCGAACGTGATCAATACCGGCGTGTATCGCGAGAACCTGCGCTTCGCCGTCGAGCAGATGACCAACCCGCGCGCCAAACGCGCCCGCCTCGTGGAACTGTCGAACGAGCTGGAAGGCGCAGGCATCGTCTATAGCGCGACCGTCGCTGAATGCGATGCGGTGCATGCGGCGCTCGTCGAAGCGGGCGTCGAGGCGGAGCGCTATCACGGCAAGCTCGCGGCGAGCCAGCGCTCGGACGCGCAGGACGCGTTCATGCAGGACCGCGTGCGGGTGATGGTCGCGACCAACGCGTTCGGCATGGGCATCGACAAGCCCGACATCCGCTTCGTGATCCACGACCAGATGCCCGGCAGCCTCGAAGCCTACTATCAGGAAGCAGGCCGCGCGGGCCGCGACGGCGAACCCGCGCGCTGCATCCTGCTCTTCGAACTGAAGGACAAGCAGGTGCAGCAGTTCTTCATGAGCGGCCGCTATCCGGGCTTCGACACGATACGGCGCACCGCCGATACGCTGCACGCCCTCGCGCGCAAAGAAGAAAAACACACGATCGACAAGCCCGTCGAGCGCCTGCGCGAAGCGCTGCCGACGGTCGGCGCGAACAAGCTGCGCATCACGCTCGGGCTGTTGCACGACATCGGTTTTCTGAAGCGCACGCGGCGCGGCGCGGTGAAACCGAGCGGCGACGATGCCGCAGGCGAGCGCATTGGCGAAGCGGTCGAGCGCTATGCAGCGATGGCCGTGCGCGACCGCGCGGTGCTCGAACGCATGATTTCGTACTCGCAGAATGCGCAGTGCCGCTGGCGCCTCTTGCTCGACTACTTCGCCGCGAACCTGAACGACGCCCGCGCGCTGAAGCCGCTGCAGGAATCGACGTCGCTTGTCGCATCGCAACCGGGCGCGCGCGACGAACTCGACGGCGGCACGTGCGGCACTTGCGACAACTGCCTGCATCCGCCGACCATCATCGAAAGCGCGCGTGAGGAACGCATCGCGCACGAAGCCGCGCCTAATAAGAAGGCACCGCGCATGTGGCAGGCGGGTGAGCGCGTGCGCGTGAAGCGCTATGGCGAAGGCACGGTGGAACTCGTGAGCGGCGAACGCGTCGCGGTGACCTTTCCCGACGGCGAGACGCGCACGTTCATCGGCCGCTATCTGAAGCCTGCGCCGAAGTAAAAAAGCCAGCCTCGAACCCGAGGCTGGCTTTCTAGCCGACCAACGTAGCGCGCAAATTTAAGCGGCTGCGTCCTTCAGCTTCTTCAGCGGACGTGCCTTGATGCGCACGCTTGCCGGCTTGGCCGGGAACCAGCGCTCTTCACCCGAGAACGGGTCCTTGCCGAAGCGGCGCTTCTTCGCCGGCACGGTTTGCGCCGAGATCTTCAACAGGCCCGACAGCGTGAATTCGCCCGCGCCCTTCTTGTGGACCGCGCCGAGAATCGTGTCCTCGAGCGCCGACAGAACGGCCTTCACAGCCTTCACGTCGACGGTCGCACGATCGGCGAGATGCACCGCGAGCGATGCCTTTGTGAACGTGTCCTTGATCGGCGACAGCGCGCCCGGTGCCTTCGTCGTGGCCTTCTTGGCTGCGACGGGCTTCGCGGCAACCTTCTTTGCTGCTACTTTTTTCGCCGGTGCAGCTGCGGCCTTGGGAGCAGCTTTCGTTGCAGCCTTCGGCGCGGCTTTTTTAGCAGCGGTTTTTGCGGAAGTCGGCATGGTTCTCCTACCTGTTGTGGTCAGTGTCATGAGAATACGTGCGCGTCGAAGCACGCGTATCACCGCCGGATTCTACAAGCGCCGCGCGAGTTCGTGCGAGTCTTTTTGCGTTTTGCACCGCTTTTTAAGGGGTTTTCTGTAGCTTCGAAGCGATGAAGACACTTTCAAGCATCGCTTCCTGCTTCGATGAGCCTCGCTTCATGCCGTCGATGTGAAGTGTGCGATGAGCGGATAGTGATCGGATGCGATGCGTGAGAGCGGCGTGCGATGCACTTCGACACGCACGAGACGCTCGCCCGGATGCACCCAGATGCGGTCGAGCGCGAAGAGCGGGTAGCGCGTCGGAAAGGTCCGCGGCGCAGGCACGCGATAGAAATGCGTGACCAGTCGGCGCAGCGTTCGGCCATGCACGAACCACTCGTTGAGGTCGCCGAGCAGGATCACGGGCATCGCGGGCGTATCGAAACTGCGCAGCACCTGATCGACCTGCGCGCGTCTTTCGCTCGATGCGAGCCCGAGATGCGTCGCGACCACGCGCCACACTTCGCCATCACAATCGATGTCGGCATCGAGCGCGCCACGGGGCTCGCGGCTCCTGAACGACAGGTCTAGCGTACGCACGCCGCGCACCGGGAAGCGCGTCAGCACGGCGTTGCCGTAGCGCCGCGCGGGGGTATCGAGTGTCGGTCCTTCGACTGCGTTGGAGCCCGTCATGCGCTGCAGGATGTCGAGCACGTTCGGCGCGCTGCTGCCGCCGAGCGGCACTTCCTGCAGCGCGAAGATGTCGGCGTCGATCTCGGCAAGCACCCCGCCGATGCGCTCCGGCGCAAACTGCCCGTCGATACCGACTGCGCCATGCACGTTGTAAGTCGCGATCTTCAGCTCGCGAACCGGCGGCTGCGATTCGAGCGCCGCATTGCTTGCGATGTCGCGCATGAACGTCATGAATTCACCTCGTCGATGCGCTTGCCGTCCGTCGCCGCGCTGGCCGCTTCATCGCGCGGCAGCGTGTTGGTCTCGAGAAAGTCGTGAGCGCGCGCAGCTTCATCGCTGGCCTTGGCCTTCTCTTCATCACTCGCGGCTTGCGCTTCTGCCTCGGCTTCGCTCGCTTTCGGGCGGCCTAGAAAACGCTGCAGCAGCAGAGAAATACCTACGAGCACCACGCCGATGCTGACCAGAACCGCAAACGATCCGACCGTCGGATGACGTAGCGAAGCGACCAGTTGATGCGCGAACGCAACGGTCAGCAGGATGCCCGGCCCCATGCCGAGCAGCGTGCCGAGCATGAAGTCGCGCATGCGGATATGCGAGGCGCCGGCCACCAAGTTGACGATCGTAAACGGCGCGACCGGCAGCAATCTCAGCACGACCACCGCGACGATGCCACGCTTCGCCACACGCTCCGAGAGCTTGTTCACGCGCGTACCGGCGACGCGCCGGACCATATCGCGGCCGAGCCAGTTGCCGAGCAGATACGTGACGGCCGCCGCGCACAGCGTGCCCGAGAGCGCATACACGCTGCCCCAGAGCGCGCCGAAGACGAGCCCCGTCGCGGCGATCAGCAACGTCACCGGCACCGACACCACGGCTGCGCTCGTAAAGCCAAGCACGATCCAGAGGGGCGCGAACGGCAGCGCTTCGACGTGGCGCGTCGCGCGCGTGAGCGACTTGAGGTTCACGTAATCGGCGAGCGGCGTCCAGTGCCAGAGGCCCGCGAGCCCGACGATCAGCAACGCGAGCACCCCGAGCAGCGCGAAGCGCCCGATCAGCGGACGCGGCTTGTCGACAGGCACGAACTGCCCGACGAGCTCGTCAGGCGCCACTGGCGTCTCGGGATCGATCAGCGCTTCGGGCGGAATCAACCGGTCGAGATCGGGCGAGAGCGCCGGGTCGAGGCGCTCCAGCGTGCGATGCTCGTTCGGATCACGTTGCAGCGCTGCAATCGCCGCGTTCATGCCGCCGCGCGCGTCGCGTTCGCGGGCCACGTCCTCCACTTCGCAGCCGAGATGCTCGGCGAGCAGCGTATCGCGCATGCGGGCGATCGCCGACTGGATGCGCGGATCGCCCGCCGCATCGATCGCGAGGTTGCATTCGGTATCGAGCACCATCGAGCGATTGTTGAGGTTCGCCGAGCCGACGAGCAGCAAGTCGTCGTCGACGATCATCAGCTTGCTGTGCACGTTCACGCAGTGCTCGCCGAGATCCGGCACGCACGGCGACAGCAGGCGATAGCGATCGTGCGTATCGGCGGTGGTGAGCAGACGATGCAGGCGCGCGCGCAGCACGCCCATCGTCACCTGCTGCAGCCAGCCGCTTTGATCGCGCGGCACGACAATCGCGAGATCGGGACCGTCGGGCTTTTCGAGCGATTCGCCGAGCGCAGCGCCAATCGACCCCGACGTGAAATACTGGTTCTCGATATAGATGCTGTCTTTCGCGCGCGCGATCGCATCGAGATACTGCGCGCGGATCTGCCGCACGGCTGGGCGATCCGCGTAGGCGGGCTCGGTCAGCGAGATTGCGAGTTCGACGTCGGTCAGGTCCGCCGCGCGCGACGGCGGCCACGGATCGCCCTCGTTTTCCACGCGATGCGCGCGGATCGCGAAACGCCGGCCGCACGCCCGCTGCCAGCGTTCGCGCGCGAGCAGGCCGATTTCGCGGGCGGCGTTGCCGTCGAACATCGTGTGGATGTCGTGGAAAGGCGCGTACGGCGCGTCGTTCGCGTCGCGGCGCAGCGGGTTCTTCGGCGTGTGCTCGGGCGTGTCCCAGCGCGAACGCGTGAGATCGAGGCCACCGACGAACGCTAGCCGGTCGTCGATCACGACGAGCTTCTGATGATGCGATCCGCCGAGCGGATGCCGGCCATCCATCTGAAACGCGATGCGCCGATGCGTGCGCCAGCCCATCTTGTACACCGGGAGCCATTCGCGCTCGAACGCGTAGAGCATCGCGAAATCCCACGCGAGGATATAGATGCGCAGACGCCGGCGCTTCGCCGCCACTTCGTGCAGGAAATCGCCGAGCGCTTCGGGGAAGCCGTCGTCGGCGCCTTCGGGTGTCAAGCGCATGCGGCTGTCGATGTCCCAGCCGAGGATGAAGATGGTGCGCTCCGCGCGCGTGATCGCCTCGCGCAGCACGCGAAAGTAATCCGAGCCGTCGACGAGCAGGCTGAAGCGGTCCGCGTGCCGCACGCTCGCGCAGTTTTCTCCGGGGACGAAAAACGAGTCCGCGCTCATGCGGTGTTCCAACGTATTGCCGATGTCATGTTTAGTGGCACGTGATTGAGTTGGAAAGAGTTTTGCAAGGTCCATGCCTGAGCGCGCGGTCCTCCGATATCATCGGCTGCACCCATCCGCTGCCGGACGCGCCGCCATGAACAGCACCGATGCCGAGGAACACACGAGCGAACAACGAAGCGGACTCGTACCCCTCGCCGTGATTTCGCTGATCGTGGGCGCGGCGACCGGCGCGCTCGGATCGTTCTTTCGCTACTCGCTCGAACGCGCGGACATCCTGCGCGATGGGTTCATCGCGTGGGCGCATACGTGGCATGTGATCGGGTTCGTGCTCGTGGTGGTTGCCGCGTCGGTTGCGACTGCGCTCGCCGCGTGGCTCGTGCGGCGCTTTTCGCCCGAGGCGAGCGGCAGCGGCATTCCGCACGTCGAATCGGTGCTCAACGGCGATCAGAAGCCTGCGTCGATCGTGTTGATTCCGGTGAAGTTCGTCGGCGGCGTGCTCGCGATCGGTGCAGGGCTCGCGCTCGGCCGCGAAGGTCCGACAGTGCAAATGGGCGCGACGATCGCGCATCTTTTCGGCACGTTCTGCCGTCGCAACGCGGGCGACTGCCGCGTGCTGCTCGCCGCTGGAGCTGGCGCCGGGCTGGCCACGGCATTCAACGCACCGATCGCTGGAGCCGTATTCGTGCTCGAAGAACTCGTGCGGCGCTTCGAGACGCGCACGGCGGTCGCGGCGCTCGGCGCATCGGCGGGGGCGATCGCGATCGCGCGCCTCGTCCACGGCGATATCCCCGACTTCCAGTTCGATACCCACGAATTCGTCCGCTTTCGCGCGCTGCCCGCGCATCTCGTGCTGGGGATCGTCGTCGGGGTGATCGGCGTCGCTTATTGCCGCGCGATTCTCTGGGCACTCGCCGTGGCGGACCGGCTCGGCCGCGTTCCCGTCGAAGCGCGGGCCGCGGCGATCGGCGCTGCGGTCGGGCTTCTCGCGTGGCTCGCGCCCGCGATGGCCGGCGGCGGCGACCCGATCACGCAGCGCATGCTCTCCGACACCGGCACGCTCTCGGGCATTGTGTTCGCGTTCGCGGTCCGCTTCGTCCTCGGGCCGTTGTCCTATGCGGCGCTCACGCCCGGCGGATTGTTCGCGCCCTTGCTCGTGCTGGGCGCGCAGGCGGGCGTCGTGTTCGGCCGCGTCTGCGCCGACTGGTTTCCGGCCCTGGCCGCGCAGCCAGGCGGATTCGCAGTGGTCGCGATGGCGGCGTTCTTTACCGCCGTCGTCCGCGCACCGGTGACGGGCATCGTCCTCGTGACGGAAATGACGGGCGGCTTCACGCTGCTCCTGCCGATGCTCGTCGCGTGCTTCACGGCGATGGTCGTGCCGATGATGCTCGGCTGCGAACCGATCTACGATTCGCTAGGCAAACGCGCCGGGCAACAGGCGCGGCAGACGCACCGCTAGGCAGCGGCGAAGGCGTACCGGAAATCATCCATCGATTTGTACCGGTACTGTACCGCTCAAAGTCGATAAACTCGGTCCCTCGAGTTACCGTTAAGAGGACCATCGCCATGCCCGCCGAACTGTTGAGCGCCCTGCCCGCCGCCGTGCTCTTCGCACTGGTGACGACGATCACCCCCGGCCCCAACAACACGATGCTGCTCGCTTCAGGCGTCAACTTCGGCCTGCGGCGCACGGTGCCGCATCTGCTCGGCATCAGCGTGGGCGTCGCGATTCTGATGCTCGCGGTCGGCCTGGGCCTCGCGCAGGCGTTCACGCGCTTCGCGTGGCTGTATACCGTGCTGGAGGCGGTGAGCGTCGCGTATCTGCTGTATCTGGCGTGGAAGATCGGGACGTCGGCGTCGGTGCAGGTGCGCGACGGCGAGCGCCGCCCGATGCGGTTTTACGAAGCCCTCGCGTTCCAGTGGATCAATCCGAAGGCCTGGATGATGGTGTTGACCGCCGCGACGACCATCCATCTCCATGCGAGTCTTTCGCTCAATGCGGCGCTGATGGCGCTCGTGTTTATCGTGGTCGGCCTGCCGTGCATCACGATGTGGGCGGCGTTCGGCATGTCGCTGCGGCGTTTTCTGAGCCGTCCGCGCTGGCTGCGCGCGTTCAATCTGACGATGGCGCTGCTGCTCGTGTTGTCGCTTTATCCAATCGTGCAGAAGTTTTTCGACTGACGCGTTGCACAATAAACTGTCGATCGTCATTCCATACGACGAACTTGCGTGTGCCCTCTTTGCCGGTGCGCTGGACCGGTGCATACTCGACAGTACGCGCCGGCACGCAAAATCTGCAGTCCCGCTTGCAAGTTTGGGACTGCGTCTGTTTCTCTGGCTGTCCCACATACTCTCTCGTGCCGCTGGAAGCGGCCCTCGAACCGGCGTGTACGTACCTTGCTTCCCGTCTAATTCGCGCCGCCCTGGCGCGGCTTTGAAATCTGTTCAAGGAGTACGCCATGTCTGGAGCCAATCGCCCGTCCGGTCCCGCTACACGGAAGTCCCTGGATCTCGCCGATCAGATCGAACGCGATGAACTGGAGAACAACCTGCCGGATGCGCTGAACAACGTCGACGACGAAGACGACGACGATGAATCCGACTCCGGTAGCACGTCCGTGCGCTAGCCCGATACTTCGTGCGCGCTTGTCAGCGCGACAGTGAACTACGCGATGAGCCGCATGAGCCGACAGGCCTTGCGGCTTTTTTGTCGCCTTTTGCTGAGCGATTCGCGGCTGGGCACGTGAGTTGCTCCTGCTGCGATGCCGCCGCCTGCGAGCGGCAGGAATTGAGAAACGATGCGGCGACGGCCTAAAGCCAGCACGCGAATCAAACCGACAAATCGATCCTGTGGAGGGATTCATGCTTCGATACGCTGTCATATTCTTCATCATCGCGATCATCGCCGCGTTCTTCGGCTTTGGTGGCATCGCGTCTGGCGCAACTGAAATTGCGAAGATCCTGTTCTTCATCTTCATCGTGATCTTCCTGGCAACACTGCTGCTCGGTGTATTCAGGCGATGAGGATTTGAGGAAAACGGCGGCTTTTTCCCGATGGCCGTCGTGCAGGGGAAGAAGCGCGAGGATGGGCTCGCGCTTTTTCTTTTGAGGCTTTTACTTTTTTAATTGTTTTGTCGTAGTGCCTGCGCGCAATAGCACCCGCGAAAGATGCCGTGGCACGGCGTTACATCCTCATCCCGCCCACTTCCGCAAAAACCCCCACAACGCATCATCTGCCGAATACGGCACGTTGAAGCGGAACCAATCGCTCGCTGCATCGCCGGGGCGAAAATACGACCCCGGCGCGAGCCAGATGCCATCCGCAAGCGCGCGCGTCGCGACTTTGCCCGCCTGCTGCGGCTCGATCGCGAGCCGCGCCCATACGAACAAGCCCGCGCGCGGCCGATGAAACAGCTCGAGCCCAAGCGAATCCATCCGCTCTTCGACGAGCGCATGCGCCTCCTTCAGCTTCTCCCCGACAAACTCGACATGCCGCGCGTACCGCCCCTCCGTCAACACTTTCTCGACGATGCGCTCCGTCGTCGCCGATGACGTCAGCCCGACCGCCATCTTCGTGCGCGCGAGTTCGCGCAGCACGTCGCGCTCGGCGACCACATAGCCGCAGCGCAACGCGGGCGTGATCGTCTTGGCGAACCCGCCGACGTACACGACGCGATTCAGCCCCTCCATCGCCGCGAGCAACGGCGCGCCCGGCGGCGCAAGCTCGCGGTTCACATCGTCCTCGACGACCCAGAGGCCGTGCCGCTCGGCGATCTGCAAGAGCCGGAACGCCGACGCCATGCCGAACGTCGCGCCCGTCGGATTCTGCAAAGTGGTGTTCAGAAAGACCGCTTTCGGCCGATGCTCAAGCACGAGCCGCTCGAAAATCTCGGTGTCGATGCCGGCCGCCGTGCGCGGCACACCCAGCACGGTGAGCCGGGCGAGCTTCAGGATCTGCAGCAGATTGCAGTAACCCGGATCTTCGACGACCACCGCATCTCCCGGACGCAACAGCGTGCGCACGATCAGGTCGAGCGCCTGCGTCGCGCCGGCGGTCAGCAGCACGTTCGACGCGGCATCGACCGGCAGCCCGTGGCGGTCCAGTTGCTCGGCGATCCGCTCGCGTAACGGCGCGAAACCATACGGATGCCCGTAATCCGCCATGCGCGCGGCCGGCACGCGGCTCACGGCGCGCAGCGCGTGATGCAGCCCGCTCTCGTTGATCCATTCGTTCGGCAGCCACCCGCAGCCGGCCTTGATCGGCACCGAATGATCGGCGAAAACGTCGGAGAGCAGCCACGTCGCGGTGAGGCTGGGCGGCTGCCACTCGACCGCCCGCGCGCGCTCCGCCTGCCCGCGCGCCGCCACGCGATACCCCGAGCCGCGCCGCGCGACGACAAGCCCCATCGACACAAGCCGCGCGTAAGCCTCAGTGACGGTGAACGTGCTCAACTGCTGCGCCTGCGCGAAGCGCCGCACCGAAGGGAGCAGCGCACCGGCGCGCAGCGTCTGCTCTTCAATGGCCTCGGAAAACGCCCGCACGATCTGTTCGACGAGCGTCGGCGCCTGCGCGCGGTCGCGTTCAAGAGTAAGTTCGATCATGGAATCGAGGATAGCGTCGGCGTCGGCGGAGTGCCAGTACAGTTGACAGCATTTTGCCAATACAGTTAGCAGCGCAGTGGGGCAACTGTCTATGCCGCGCAAAATCGTCGAGGACTAGAGTGAGCGTTCTTTCTGAGGAGAGCTCTGCCATGAATTCGCGCCCCGTCATCGACGACCTGTCGTCGTTCTGGATGCCCTTCACCGCCAATCGCCAGTTCAAGGCCGCGCCACGGCTTCTGGAAAGCGCGAAAGGCATGTACTACCGTTCGACCGACGGCCGCGAAATCCTCGACGGCACCGCTGGTCTCTGGTGCGTGAACGCGGGCCATTGCCGCGATGAAATCGTCGAAGCGACGCAAAAAGCGCTCGCCACGCTCGACTTCGCGCCGACCTTCCAGATGGGCCATCCGCTCGCGTTCGAAGCCGCGACGAAAGTGGCGAACCTGATGCCGGAAGGGCTCGACCGCATCTTCTTCACGAACTCGGGCTCGGAATCCGTCGATACGGCGCTGAAGATCGCCCTCGCGTATCACCGCGCGCGCGGCGAAGGTCAGCGCACGCGTCTGATCGGCCGCGAGCGCGGCTATCACGGCGTGGGCTTCGGCGGGATTTCAGTCGGCGGCATTGCGCCGAATCGCAAGACGTTTTCGGGCGCGTTGCTGCCCTCCGTCGATCACCTGCCGCATACGCACGACCTGGAACACAACGCGTTCTCGAAGGGCCAGCCCGCATGGGGCGCGCATCTCGCCGACGAGCTGGAGCGCATCGTCGCGCTGCACGATGCATCGACGATTGCGGCCGTCATCGTCGAGCCGCTCGCGGGATCGACGGGCGTGCTCGTGCCGCCGAAGGGCTATCTGCAGAAGCTGCGCGAAATCTGCACGAAGCACGGCATCCTGCTGATTTTCGACGAGGTCATCACCGGCTTCGGACGTCTCGGCAAGGCGACGGCGAGCGAGTACTTCGGTGTCACGCCCGACATGATCACGATGGCCAAGGCCATCAACAACGCGACGATCCCGCTGGGCGCGGTCGCCGCGCATCGCAACGTGCACGACACGGTGATCGGCGCGGGCGCGGCCAACGCGATCGAGCTCTTCCACGGCTATACGTACTCGGCGCACCCGGTCGCGACCGCCGCGGCCATCGCGACGCTCGATCTCTACGCACGCGACAACCTGTTTGACCGTGCGGCATCGAAGGCGGAGAGGTTCGAATCGGCGGTGCATGCGCTGCGCGGCGCGCCGTTCGTGAAGGACGTGCGCAATCTCGGGCTGGTCGCGGGCGTCGAACTGGATTCGCGTGAAGGCGCGCCGGGCGCGCGTGCTTATGAAGTGTTCGTGAAGTGCTTCGAGGCGGGCGTGCTCGTGCGCTACACGAGCGACATTTTGGCGTTCTCGCCGCCGCTCATCATCGAGGACGATCAGATCGATCACCTCTTCGGCACGGTTCGCAAAGTGCTCGAAAGCGTCAAGTAAATCGTCGGCATCGGATAGATAAGGAATAGACATGGGTGAGTCACATCAAAGCGAGACGCGTATCGGAGCGATTTCGCATTTCATCGGTGGGCAGAAGGTCGAAGGCACGAGCGATCGCTTCGGCGATGTGTTCAATCCGGCGACGGGCGCGGTTGCGTCGCGGGTTCCTTTAGCCAGCGTTTCCGAGGTCGATGCGGCGGTTGCTGCGGCTAAAGCTGCATTCCCGGCATGGAGCGAAACCGCGCCGAT
>NZ_FCOL02000065.1 GCF_001544515.1 Caballeronia terrestris | reverse complement strand
AGGCCGCTTGCCCGCTAGCAAATTCACGGTGCTGGGCTACGCTCATACGTAGGCCGTGTGCTCAATTTAGCGCTTACCATTGAACGAAACGTTCACAAACACTGAGTCGCATGACGGCTCGCAAGGCAACACGCCGGTCGATCCAGTTCCGACCGTCGACATGATTCCTGAGTGCGAGGCACCGATCGCCTCGGTGCTGGGCATGGACACGATCGAAACCTACTATCAGGCGCCAGTCGTCTCCGCACCAGTCGAAGAGACCGCCGCGGAAGAAAAATCGGACGACCCGACAGTCCCTGGCATCGGCCATCTTCCCCCGTCGGAAACGACCGTGCAGGACGCGGAAGTGTTCTTCCCGCTGGCGGGCGAGTGGGATCCGTCGGGAACGTTTTTGGTAGGGCAGGTCGACACGCAAGAGCGATCGTCCCACGCTGTCGCGCGGTTACCGAATACCAGCCCGTTGCAGACCGAGCGCGGCCGCGAATGGGTAGAGTTCATGCGCGAATCGATGGCCACTGCGCTCGAGAAGGATCAGTGGCGGGCGGCGGTCGACCGCCCTGGCAGCGAATGGCGTCAGGGCGTGAAGTCCGAGCGCGGCAATATTTCCATGGGTGCGCTGTCCTTCAAGAACGTGTCGGGCGAAATGCTCACGGGCGAGAAGGCCGTGCTCCAGGTGCGTGCGCCGGTAGGGCTCGGCAGCACAATCCAGGTTCCCCTGTGGCATTCGGGCTTTCATATCACGGTAAGGCCCCGTCGGAGGTCGCTCAGCTCGAACTGAACCGGATTCTGATGAACGAGAAGATCGTCCTCGAACGCACAACCAACGGGCTTGCGTTCGCGAATACGTCGTCCTATCTCACTGGCTGGGTGTTGGACTTTGCCATGGAGTACGTGTACGACACGTCCCTGCAGGAAAAGGATCCGGTTCGCATTAAAGCGATGATTGAGACGCCAGACCTGCCGATTTTGTTCTGGGGCCTGGCATGCGCAATCTGGCCGCGGGGCTTCCAGTACGCGCGTCCGTACATCGATCCCGTGACGAACGAGGAGAAGATCCTTCGCGAGAAGCTCGCCGTGGGCAAGCTGCTCTGGGTTGACAACAAGGCGCTCACGCAGTGGCAAGTCGCCCATATGGCGCATCGCGGAAGCGGGATGATGTCCGCTGATAATGTGAAACGCTACAAGCGCGAATTTACGATCGGACAACCCCGCCGGGTTCAGCTTTCCGACCACATCTCCGTCACGCTGAAAGTCCCGAGCGCGAACGAGTATGTGCTGGCGGGTCACAAGTGGATTGGCGAGATCACCCGGGTGGTCAACGACGCGCTTCAGTTGCCGCCGGAAGACCAACGTCGCGCAAACCATATCGTCCAGCGCGGCAAGGCGACCAACATGCGCCAGTACATCCACTGGGTGAGGCGAGGTACACGCGGATGCGGCGACAATCTCCGATCGCGAGACGATCGAACAGCTCGTCGACGATCTGTCGAGTGACGACGAGATTCGCAAGAAGTATTTTGCTGAGATCCGCAAGTACATCGACGACTCGACAATGGCGATTATCGCTACGCCCACCGCCAACACGAAGGAAGAAAAGCAGTTGCCGCGCTTCCCGCACCTGCTGCCGATGAATGTCGAGCAGACTTTTTTTACCCTGCTCGAACAGAAAATCAGCCAGATCTCCCTCCGGAGCTAAGAACGCTGCACGTCGCGCATCCTGGCTTTGGCGAGCATATCGACGAAAAGAACCCACTGAGGGCTGGGATCGAACTCGCGCCCCCGTATTCAATTCCTCGGATGTGCAGCTGGCGTTGCGCGACTGCTACGAAACCACTTACCGCATTCACGACCATTCGCAAGTCGGACCGAACGACGCACTCGCGTTGGTGGCGATGCGGGAAGCGGAAGATAGTTCGTCGGGAGGTCTTCTGTACGAGCAGGTTCGGCGATTCGAAGAGCGACTAGTCTACAAGCACTTTGGTCTGAACCTCGTCCAGTTTCTTGAGCTTCCCTCAGATCTGGTGCGGTTCGTCTTGGAGCTGTCTCTCAAGCGTCAACAAAGCAACAGCACGACGCAGGAAGCCGTGGTGGGGGAAATACAGCGTATGGCCAATACCGACTAAGGGGGAGAGATGATTGAGCAGGTCGCTGTGCAAGACATCTTCAGCTCCGCATGTCAGGCGTTGGTCGTGCCTGTCAATGTCGTAGGCACGATGGGGAAGGGATTGGCGAAAGCCTTTGCCCTGCGGTATCCGGGTCTCGAAGCAGCCTATTGGGACGCATGCCGAAGGCGGGTGTTTTCGACGAGAGGGCTATTCGTGTGGGAGGCAGAGAACCAGAAACTGATTGTCTGCTTTCCGACCAAACGCCACTGGCGCCATCCTTCACGACTGACCTGGATCGATCAAGGGCTGGCTCAGCTTGCACGCGGCTATGAGTCTGATGACATCAGGTCCATTGCGATCCTCATGATTGGGTGCGGGGAGGGCGGCCTGCAATGCGACGATGTCTATCCTCTTATTGTCGAATGGCTTGAGCCCTTGGATCTGCGTGTGCGGATTTGCTTGTCGCGGGTCGGAGGTTGACCTGCTCTTCAAATTCATCGAGGAAGCAGGCAGCCGTACTAGCAAGTTCAACCGTTCAACGAGGTCATCATGTCAGAAAGCGCGATCATCGGCATCTCCGAGGTTTGCCTGACGGAAATCGCTACACGGGTCGCGGAGGAGTTTGTAACCGTGGCCAGAGATCTGCCGGACGACAAGTTCGTTCGGGCACTTTGCCCCAGTCACACGCGCGCGGCCGCACATTTCCAACGAGGGACGTGACGATCGCTCCGCGACGCCTCTACTGCTGTCCTGCGTGGCTTTGTTCAGCGAAGAAAAAGAAGTACGCCTCATATTGGGAGGGCGCGAGCCCTCCCTTTATGCTGTCCGCTTCCCACTACCGCAAGTTCGTCGCTACACGCTCCGCTTGCAGATCGTGACCCGCGTGATCCGCGATGACGAGCGACAGCCCGCCTAAGATGAAGATGAGCGTGATGAGAAAGACACGTTTGGTCTGTCCCTTCGTGTTCCTTTGATTCGATTGGTAGTTGTTGTTTGCAAAGTCGATCATGATTACGCTCCGAAGATTAATGGTTCGCTATCGATATCTCGATGGCTTCAGAGCGGTCATATAGGTCTGAGATTCTTTTAAATCGCCACCGCCCGATTTCTTCGCGGCTTTGGATTCAGCGGGTATGCGTATCTGCGCGGACAGAACGGTACACTGTCCACGGAGAACAAAACGGAGGTCCAATGGGAATAACCAGACCCTACCGACGGACGTGTCGGCAGTTAGTTGACGGGAGCTACGCGAACGGCGGACACGGTGGATACGTGACGCACCCGGCATATTCAGAATCGCCGGAGCATTACGTCCGAGCGTTTCTCGTTCTGCAAAAGGACCTGCAAGAGCTATTCGATTACGTCGAACCATCCGATCAGAATTTGCAGTGTCACTCTTATCGCATTCGTGAACTGCTGATGCGCGCATGCATGGAAGTCGAAGCAAACTGCAAGGCGATCTTGACGGAGAATGGCGCGGTGCTGAGGGAGCGCTCAAACATGTTCGACTACCGGATGGTGGAGCAGTCGCACAAGCTTTCTGCGTTTCAGGTCAGCGTGCCGACTTGGCACGGAGCTGCCGCAATGAGAACGCCGTTTGTCCGGTGGGCAAATCCGCCCCAAGACCAAAACCTACCTTGGTACGAGGCGTACAATAAAACCAAGCACAATCGAGCCACGAACTTCCACCAAGCCACGTTTGAAAACATGCTGGACGCGGTCTGCGCTGTCGTCGCAATTCTCTCGGCGCAGTTCGGTGACGAAGACTTCTCGCGTAATAGCAATCTGCTTGCCCTCGAAGGGAATCAGGACGGAATGGAGACCGCGATCGGTGGCTATTTCCGCGTCAAGTTCCCAACGTGGCCTGACGACGAGCGATACGACTTTGATTGGAGGAGCCTCAAGCAGGCGGTCGACCCATTCGTGAACTTTCCCTATGCAGACACACAGGAACTTCGTCGTGGATGATCGACTGCCCGGGACCGCCTCATGCGGTTTGACTCAGTTCGACCCAAAGCGGACCGTTCTGGCCATCGCGCTTTCAAACGCCACTAAGTCTGCCTTTGGAGCCTCATTCTGATGCGTATATCGCTGATCGGAACTGTCCACGCCGAAAGTGGACGCGCCAACTTGGCAGAATTGCTAACGATCCTTGAACGCCTTCAGCCGGACGTCATCTTTGCTGAAATTCCCACTGCCAATCTTGCTGAGTATCTCGACGGCTCTCTCGACGATCTCGAGTCTCGTGCTGTTGCTCTATACCGCAAGGGCCGTCCAGCCAACGTTGTACCCGTGGACTTGAACAAACCAAGCGACGAGTTCTTCAGAGAGTCTGAGGAGATGTTCACAGAGGTCGAAAGGACGAGCCGTGCATTTCGCCGGCTGATAGATCAGAACAGCCTCGACACGCGAGATCACGGTTTTCCATACCTCAACAGCGATCGCTGCGCCCAAGCTTGGGCAGCCATCTACGACGAGGTGCGTGCGACCGTCGAACGGATCAACGACGCCAGATTGCGACAGATCTACGCTCTATGGAGCGAGACAAATCACCGTCGCGAGACGGGAATGCTTGAGAACATCAATGGCTATTGCATCGGCGGCGCACTCTCTCATGGAGTGCTTCTCCTTGGCGCTGCACACAGGAAAGCCATGGTGGAGAAGGTGCAGGAGCAACGAGTCGTCGGTGCACCGGGAGTGTCATGGAACTTGAAAGTTCTCCCTATTTTTTTGCACCCGCAAGCCGTTGATCCATGCGAATAAGTCGCCGCACACGCTCTAAAACGTCATGACCAGGGACGAACGACGAGGCGCAGGTTACCCGTAATGCCAGGCTGTTCGGCATTTACGAAGCTCATGGGCAACTCCTCCATGGAAGACGCGCTTGTGAACAGCAACGTCTTCGTCTTAGGACTTTGCGGCGCGCTCGCCCACCAATATTTGACCTCCCAGCCACCCGTAGTCGTCGTTGGGGGCGTCACCTCTAGAAAGGCGGTGTCATGGAAAAGGTCAGTACCTTCAAAGTGTCCATCTGGCCAGAACACTCGCTTGACTTCATAGTCGGGGACCTTGACGGCGACCATCATCGCGTACACGAGCGAATTATTTACCTTGTCGACACTTGCTCGTTTCGAGAGGAACACCGAAGAAAGATAGATCTTTTGTCGGTCCGGTTTGCCGCTCGTAAGCTCAGTATGAGTACGGCACGCTGGCGAATCTTCAACCGCCGTACGACGCGTCAAGAACCAACGCTTGCCTCTGGGTGCTGCCTTGAGCTCGATCTCGTATAGCGCTTCAACGCCTTCCTTGCCGGCAAGATCCGGCGGGAGTGTGACGCTTTCTACGTCCAGCCATATATCGACTCGCACATCTCCAAACAGGAACCGTACCAAGTTTTGGTAGGCTTCTTCAGAATTCACAATGCCGAACGCTCCCGAGTGCGAACGATACGCGTAGGCGGTCGCGGCAGGCTGAGTGATCCTGCCGTCGGCGACTCCGCATACGGAGGCGTTAGCAATCTTCACGAGGCCATCGCTGCCATGGCCTACGAATGCGCGTGCGAGACCTTGCCCAGCTTCATAGTCGCCTCGATTGGTACCGACCATGCAAAAGATCCGATCGGGCTTCAATACTTCTTCCGGTATGAGATCGACTCGATCGCGCTGCTCCCGAGCCGGATCCAAGTTCAGGAAGTCCGCCATCTTTTCTCGGTTGAAAGTGTTGATCTCGTTGGGGGTGAGCCAACGAGGAACATTCGCATCCAACATCTCAATCCCATTGTGCGGCGTGGCGAAGGTGAAGAACTTGCTTACAGAGCGACGAGCATCGTCGGCTCCAAGCTTCGGATTTTGGAGGAAAGCCCGCGCAACGAGCCCGCCCATTGAATGCGCAACTAGGTAGCACTTGAAAGTGTCCGGTGTTACGGGGTCGCCTTTTGCCGGCGTGTGCTTGCATACGAGGTCGCGGACCTTCAGGATGAGGTCGCTTAGGCCTGTCGCGTATTCTTCCAGAGCCCGTGGCTTGCCATCTCCGAAATACTTCGAGCCATCATCGTAATAGCGGTATATTACGATCGAGGCGCTCGGAATGCCGACTGTTTGTTTGCCTTCGATATCCGTAGGAGGCTCCCAGTCCGGATCAACGATGTCTGCACCGTTTTGATAGACGTGCTGATATTGAAATTCCGTGACTAAACGAACGAGCGGGGATTCGAACACGAATTTCGTCGGCTTTGAATTTTTATCCGGCACCGCTCTGTATAAAGTCGAGCCAACGTTGAATCCACAGAAGGGATCCGCGGCGGTTTCATTGCGCTCACCCTCGGTCATGGCATAACCACGAATGTAAATGATCGGAACGCGACCGGACATAGTCTTCTCCAGTGAATGATTACTTCAATGGACGCCGAAACGGGGTCGTCACGAAGACGGCAGACCAAGGAAACCGCAAACGTTTGCGCAACGGCGTTTTGCGCGAGCCATTTTCCTCTCACCCAGACTTTCGTATGCGGGGAAACACACAAAAAAAGCAGGTCGGCGAAGAACAGTACGTCCACAGCTATAGTTTTTAGAATGCACGAATTGAAACGGATGACGGATCGCCGGGGACCCGATTTTGCTGGTGAGTTAGGACGGCCTCGGCAGGGCGTCCGCCCTCCGACGCCCGCGATGCGAACGTTCAGATTGTCACAACTGATCCCATGGGCACCGAAACAGAATTCATTTCGGTTCGACGGCAGGGCGGCGGCTGGGGATGGTCAATCTATTTTGACGATCCGGTCGAAAGTCGGGTAAGCGTTGCACGTCAGTCCCGTGTGGTGTACGCCTCTTACGAGTCAGCATATCGGGACGCGCAGATTGCTTTCGAACAGGTTGAGGCGAATCGTGCTGGGAGACGATCGATGCGGGTTTTCTATTTGATAGACCCAGTAGCGCGTGTCGTCGAGGCGATTCGAGACGGGTTTGACCGAGCGGTCTTTTACCTGCACGCGGAAGAACACGAGCTGGCGACTCTGTGGACTCACACTTTTGACTTTGATTCAACAGTCGATATTTTGGCCGTCGATGAGGGTGTTCTCGAAGAACCCTGGTCACAGTCCTACTTCAGCTATCGCTTTACATGTGGCAGCAAAACGACTGAGCGAATCTTCGCGGGCATAGGCATTGTGGCCGCCTGCGGCGAAATTCCCGAGGACATCGCCGAGCAACTGCGGACACTTGAGGCCGTAAGTCGTGCAGTGAGCTTTCTAAGCGAACACGAAGCGCGCGGGTGGCGAGCCGATCGCGCAATTGACGGATCCCCCGACCACCGCATTGTCCATCTTCACGACCATCTCACAGAGCAGGTGGACCTCTCAGCTCGCAAAGGATTCGTGCGGAGGGCGACCGCTTCGCGGGACCAAAATCCCAAGATGCCCGCTCGGCGCGGACAGAAATAGGCCGCCTGAAAGCAGCGACGCCTCGCGAAGTGCCACAATCGCGAATTTCTTGTTCTTTATTAAGTTCTATATGGACGATTGTTTGTTTTTGGCCGGTAACAACGGACCGTTGCCGACCCCTCCGGACTTTCGACCCTGAAAAAACAACAAAAAACAAGTTTTAGAAGGGCTAAACAACTTGCGTTTGACGATTCACATTCTCCAGGGAATCGCCTAAGCTTTTCATTGCGCTTTTCCTATCTTTTTTGTACGTGCGGATTTTGAGGCGAGCAAAATGGACGCTGAGCTAGTTAGGGGGGTAGGGGCCACTGCGGGAATCGCAGGAGTCGCGCTCGGCACGCTGGTCCAGATCCTAAGACCAATGTTGCAAAAAAGAGTGCTTGGCACAATGTCAAAAGCAAACGCCTACAAGCTGCTGCGCACAATTGTGGTTGGCTGCCTGATAATCGCCGTCGCCGGTATTGCAGCGTGGCTCATCTCACCGCTTTCCAGCGGCGGCAATGACAACATTAAAGACGCACCCAAAATCAATCAATCTACACGTGGGGAATGCAGTCCCGCGCTTTCGGGGGTTGCAGGTAATGTAACGATCAACGGTAATTGCGGCAAATGAGCGTCTCGCTCTCATTCATACTTTTGCAGTTATCTGCATGACGCAACGCTTGATCAGCGGCAGAGCGGCAGGTAGTCTTGGGGAACATTATGACAATCTCGCGCCGCATTTCCGCAACGATTATGAGCGCAATATTCCTTCTTGTTACAAGAATCAGTGTCGCGGCAGAACCGTTACACCAAAACACAACTGGGAACTGCAGCCCCAACTTGGCGAACATTAGCGGAAATGTTGTCGTGAACATATCGTGCCCCGGACTTTCAAAAGATGATCTCATAGCGCTACTCGTTCAGAATGGCGGACTATTTGTCCAGCAAGTTAAGGAAAGTGATCTTGGAGCAGGGTCTTTAGTTGTTTTCGCGGCGTCAACTATTCCTGGGGATCCGGCACTTTCATCACTATTAGCAATGTCAACCGCAACAACAATTACAAGTCTGTATTCGAACCTGGATAGCGTCATCCCGTCACTGACGGCGCGGACGCTCCTTGCTAACTTAGCGGTGAAGTTGCGTGCACTCGGTAGACCAGTCATCATCGTTGTATCTGGTTTTTGGCCCGAAAGTTGCGTTTCGGTGGCTAAGACAGGGTATTGTTCTGGTTGGCAATCAGATAAGTACTCTGACAGATTGAGTCTAAGGGCTGCTCAAGGAGTTAAAGCCGTCTTAGCGGAGAACGGAATTCCACCGAATTGCATCTATACCGAAGGGGAGGGGAAAAGAGGTTCAATCACTCCGCTCCCTTCGGACTACCGAGCTTTGCCGGTTAGAAATATTAATCGCTGGGTTGCGATTAATCGAAGAATTGAAATTAGGATTCTTGTTTCCCGCGAAGGCTGTTCAATCTAGTGCCAGGTATTACCCAATCAGCAACTCGTAATTCGGAGCGGGGTCGGTCGCTCAGCGATGACACGGTCTGGGCCGATTGTCGCCACGATGCATTGGGGCCGGACGTGGCTATCAAAGTTGGGTCTGTCCAACTGGCAGTTCCGACTCGGATATGCATCGAGGGAAAAATAGGGACGATGACGGACAGACTAACCTCTCCCGCCGGTCGCAGCGCAGTCTAAACGCCGGGACTTTGTCGGCGGCACTGTTACTGGGTTCGAAGTTTGACTAAAATCGGGCTTTTCAATTGGAGGATAGGCATGGCGACCGAATCGAGTGCAAAACTTCTACAAATGCGTCAGCAACTAGCTGACTTGCAATCGCAAATCGACGAAGAAGAAGCGAAGGGTCGAGGCGATGCGATCGAACAGATCAAAGCGATCATGACTGCGCATTCGTTGACGCCGGAAGACCTTGGCGTCAAGCACAAGCGGGGTCCAAATAAGAAGAAAAGCGAGCCGAAGTACAGGGACCCTGCATCTGGTGCCACATGGAGCGGCATGGGCAGGGAGCCGTCGTGGATCAAGGGCAAGAAGCGCGAAAAGTTTCTTATCGCCTGACGAAGAAAAGAAAAGCATTCGAAGCGTCTGCTTATCTTTCCGTATACGCCACGTGCCAGGCAGATGAAACACAGCGGCGTCCCCGCGCTGCTGGTTATTTTTCCTCAGCGAAGGAACATTGGGTGACAGTCGTTGATCTTTCGCTGTCGAGGAGTTGGCATGTGATCAGAAAACGCGCTGAGCGACTCGTTGAGTGTTGCTATTTCGTTCGTAGTCCTACGTAATTTGACATAAATCTATTTGTCCCTTTTTTTAATCCGACACATGACGACCTTGACAGCACGTGCACTTGCAAAAGTGGCTGGACCACGTATCATGTAGCACAGTTGTGACACACCACGAGGTCGATATGTCTACCACCACGCTTCGTCTGCCGCCTGACCTTCGCGACCGGGTCTCAAAACTCGCGGAAGAGTCCGGGAAGACGTCGCACAGCTTTATGTTGGAAGCGATTGCGGAAAGGGTTGCCAACGAGGAACTGCGGCGCGGTTTTTTCAACGACGGCAATGCTCGACTGGCGAACATGCTGGACGCAGGCATTGGAATCGAATGGACCGAGATGCGTGAATACCTTCGCGGTCGGGCTGCTGGGACTGACGCGGTTCCGCCGAAGGTGAAGAGATGGCGCGACTGATTCTCGCGCCAGAGGTTCGCGAGGATTTCGATCGCATTTTTGACTTTCTTTTCGAGCACACCCCCGAGCACGCTGCTCAACGCATTGACGATATTGTGTGCGCGCTCGACATACTGCAATCGAGTCCGTTGATCGGACGGCCGGCTGAAAGCCTTCACGGAATGCGCGAGCTTGTCATATCGACCGGTGCCCACGGTTACTTGGCACTGTATCGGTTTGTGCCCGAGTTAGACGCCGTGTTCGTTACGGCCATTCGCAGTCAGCGGGAGTTGCGGTATCGGCGCAGCGATGATGACCGCTCGACGTGAACGGCGTACGACACGAGAGTCTATCGAAGGGGCAAGGTGGCCTGCGGCATTTGACATCGAAGCAATCGTCGGGCAGGTTCGCTAGCCGAAATGCGCACTGCTCGCGTGCACTCATCGGTCCGTGGGTACCGATCGGCGATCAATGTGGCCAACGTGCTCGGCCTGCAGCAACAAGATTTAGCCACCATCGCAGACGTGCACCGGACACGCTGCGTACGCATCCCAGGCATAGCGCGCGGCGTAGCAGAGAGCCGTCTCGAGTTCGCGGGGTTTATTAGTTAGCTGCTTCACGAAAAGACGATAACTTTGGTTATGTCAACTCTAACGACGCCCGTGTTCGAGCTCGCGTCGACAATCAGCGTTCCGCTTAGCCTCGGCGCCCTTTGGAAAAACCTTAGGTTCAGGAATCGCCCGGAATTGATGCGCGATGCTTGATGTTTGATGCGGTCTGACTATAATTGGGTGTTTGCAGCGTGATGACTTGGAGGACCCATGCGGACGACCCTTGATATCGACGACGACGTGATGGCCGTCGTACGCGCCCGCGCGGAGCGCGAGCACGTCTCGATCGGTCGCGTTCTGTCGACGCTCGCGCGGGCGGCGCTGCAGCCGGTAGCCACCACCCCAACGATGCGCAATGGACTGCCGGTCCTGCCGAACACGCGCGCCGCGCGCCCGGTAACGCTCGATCTCGTCAATCAGTTGCGCGACGAGACGTCCTGATGGCCTATCTGCTTGACGTCAACGTACTGATCGCACTACTCGACGCTGGCCATGTGCAGCATGAGGCCGCGCACGCATGGTTTGGCCAGGTCGGGCATGCGGCTTGGGCAACCTGTCCGCTGACCGAAAACGGCGTGCTGCGCATCATCGGCAATCCGCGTTACCCCAACACGCTCGAGACGCCGGCAGCTGTCGCACCACTCATCGCGCAGTTGCGGGCGCATCCCAGCCACCAGTTTTGGGCTGACGACGTGAGCCTGCTCGATGCACAACACGTCGATGCGAGCCGGATCCTTGCGACCGATCAGGTGACCGATACCTACCTGCTCGCGCTCTCGCGCGCGCATCGTGGCACGCTCGCGACGTTCGATCGCCGGCTCGTCGTCGACGCGGTGCCAGACGGCGCGCGGCACCTCGAATTGATCACATAACGGCTTGCGCCGACGCCTGAGGTGAAAGCGCTTCTTCGTTGTGATGCCGCTGCGGACTGCAACTCGAAGTATCTGATTCGATTAGGATCGCTACTTAATTTCGGCAATACTATTTAAGTCAAACTCATCGATCCGTCCGACGACGTCCTGCAGAGGCCGTCTCACCTGCCAACGTATGAATTGGGAGCGACGGGGTGGCGCGCCATGAGCGTTGCTGCTGTTAAGGAAGCTTTGCAGAACCCCTGCGTTCATCTACGTTAAATAGTACTATCACATAAGCAACGACTTGGGGGCATCACAATGACGCAACTTCATCTCGGCTTGAACCTGTCAACCAAGCGCACGCGCAAGCGGGAGTTTCTGGACGACATGAGACGAGTGGTGCCGTGGTCGAGGCTGATTGCGTTGATTGAGCCGCATTATCCGAAGGGGAAGACTGGACGTCCGCCATTTCCGGTGGCTACGATGTTGCACATTCACTTCATCCAGCAGTGGTTCGGGCTTTCGGATCCGGCAATGGAAGAAGCTCTCTATGACGTCCCGCTGTATCGCGAGTTCGCGGGCCTCGATGGTGGGATGACCCGTCTTCCAGACGAAACGACAATCTTGCGGTTTCGGCACCTACTTGAAACATATGGTATCGCCGCGCAGATCTGGATTTTTGATCAGGTCATCGAGTTGCGCCAGTTTCTTCGTCGGTCATGTCGGTCAGCAGGGCGCGCACCGGGCCTGCGTCGTGGCCGACGAGCTTCGCGCCCGCTTTCACGATGCTGACCGCGCAACCCGCGCGGCAATTGCAGATATTGCGAGGTACGGCAAGAAGAATCGCCGATCAGCTTGTCAACGGCCGCGCGGTCGTCGGTCGCGATCGCGCGCTAGAAGTCCATCGCCGTCTTCGGGATGAAGTTGAACACCGCAGACGAGTACACCGGCACGCCCGGCGCCTTGTAGGCGGCTGCGTAGACTTCCGCGGTCGGGAGGCCGCCGAGGTACGAGAAGCGGTCGCCCAGACGGACGGCTGCGGGTCGTGACCATTGCTTCGATCTCACCCACGCCGTCCTTGAAGCCGATCAGGTTCGGGCGGCGGTCGGCGAGGCGCTCCAGTTATGTCCGCGTCGATGCTTCGGCTTCGCGCGGTTGTAGATGATCACGCCGATACTCGGCACCGCCTTGCAAGCTTTCTTCCGCGTGCGCCGCAATGCCTTCCTGCGACGCTTCGGTCAGGTAATGCGGCGTCGGAAAATGCCGTCTGCGCCGAGGCGCTCGGCTTCCTTCGCGAATTCGATCGCGACGCGCGTCGGGCCGCCCGCGCCCGCCAGGATCGACACCTTGCTCTTACAGGTTTCCGTCGCCGTGCGGATCACGTTCGAGTAGTCGCTCTTCGTCAGCGAGAAGAATTCGCCCGTGCCGGCCGCCGCGAACAGCGCCGTCGGGCCGTAGGTGCGCAGGCCAATCGAGACGTTCGGCATAGGTGTCGGCGTGGAAATCGCCGTTGGCGTTGTCAAAGCCAGATAAGAAAGTTATGACAAAATGAACGCACTGGTGACGGTTGCCCGGGAAACGCTATACTATTGAGCGTGGAAACCTTATTGATTGACTGCGCGATGAAAACGCTTGACGTCTCACAGGCAACCGCTGCTGCCAAGGCTGGAGGCGTGCTGGCCGCCATTCTTCGGGCCGACGGCGGCCAGTTCTTTATCGAACTGGAGACCCGCACCGCCGGCATCGCAGTCTTGGTGACCTCAAACAATCGCCGGCCGCGCGCGTTCCGCAACCCGATCAAGGCGCTGGAGGTGATCCGGGAACTCGGCTTGCAGAGCGGCCGGTTTTCGCTTGAAGCCTGGCGACCCGATGAAGCCCAGGTCGATCGGCAGAGCCGGCCGGATCGCGCAGAGGCCATGAAGCAGACGCACTCGAATGCGGCCGCCTACGAAAAGTGGTTCCGTGAACAGGTGCAGGAATCGTTGGACGATCCGCGGCCGAACGTGCCGCATGCACAAGTGCAAAAGGAGATGGCAGACAAGAAGGCGGCGTTGCGCAAGCGACTCGCAGGCGACGGGGCTGAGTCTTGATCGTCGAGTGGCGCGCGAAGGCGCGCGAGGACCGCAGCAACGTCTTTGATTACATCGCCGAGGACAATCCCGCCGCCGCGCTTGAGCTGGACGACCGGATAGAGCAGCAGACGGACGCCCTGCCCGAGCATCCCGAGCTATACCGGGTCGGCCGCCGCCGCGGCACGCGTGAAATGGTGTTGGCGCCGAACTACGTGTTGGTCTACCGGATCTTGAAACGAAAGGCCATTATCGAAATCTTGCGCATCGTCGGCGCGCGGCAGAACGACGGAAGGCGAGCGAAGCGGTGACGAACGAGAGCATCGACCTGGGCGACGTGGCGGCACGAGCAAGCCATATTGACGTGGCTGTTCGCGTTGTGCGCGGAGGGGCCGGTATCAGTTTGCGAGGCTGGTACAAGCCTTCGGCGCTGACTTTCCCATGACGGATTTCGGTGCGGAGCTGGCGAGCTGTCCGCATCGTGAGGACGCAGCGGACAACAAGCGGTGCGATGTGAATTTTCCCGGCCTGCGGACGCTCGTGTACGGCGACAATCAAGCGCCATAGCAAGCGATTGGTAACCGGTCATACAACTAACGCCACATTCAGTCCTTAGAGTTGCGTCTCAAACGGCAACTTGATGAGATTGTCGCGGGAGTTCAGCGCATCCACTGATCGAGGTTCAGCGGACGACGCGATCGGCATCCGGCGGAACGGCGGCTGTTTGAAGGCCCCGGAGAAAAAACTTGGCCCGCTGAGTGCGGAGATCAAATTGCGTATCTGCACTCGGCGGCAACCTCATTTAGCAGCCGAAGATCCATTGGATTATGTTGGCGACGAAGCCACGCTCACGCAACGGTTCGGCTGACTTCTCAGCTTTCACCAGAACCGCCACTGCATCATGATGACTGCCTTCATCGTTCGCGTAGTAGGGGGGCGAACAAGGTAAGCACAATTTCCTATCATAGGCGTCCAAGTTATTATGACTTGGTCAAATCGCCGAATATTGGCATATATGTGCCGGGCGTGCCATCTGGGCTCAGAGTTCATCCCCGATTTGCGGAAATGATTCAGCAGATCAGGCCAGGGAGGCTACGACTTAGGTTGCCACAAATACCCCGCTTTTTGCAGCCGAGCAAGCCAGGCTCCCCGCTTGCCGTGACTCGACATCAATTGCGCCAGACGACGCCGGAATACGGCATCCCGCCTGGCGTTTTCATACGCTTCGGCGAGATCCTGCAACTTCCGGAATGCCTGATCGTAGGCGCTGCCCGTTGTGCGTCGCAGTTGTGCATCGATGCTTGACCACGCCGTGTCTTCCTGTTCGAGAAGTGATGTGAGGTACCGTGTGCGTTCCTTACGACGGCGTGCCTCGGCCGCCTGGCGTGCTTCCTGCTCCCTTCTTTCACGGATGGCACGATGAGAGGCGACCCTTGATTCGATTTCGGATATTCGACGGCGCCCGGGCAAATTCAATTGTTTTGCATTCCTATCCTTCTGCCATTTGAGAAAAGCGTTTCGCAGCGTTCTCTCCGCTTCACGGCTGCGTCCTTGTAACAGCATGCGCAGTTTCGCCCGCATTTCATCAAGCGGCAACTCACGTAACCAGGGATCAAAGCGACTGTCTTCGCTCGCGCTGGATTCTGGGGCCAATATTGACGGGCTGGCCTCGGCGGCGGCGGCGAGCCAATCCGCATCCAGCATCAGAAACTCGGCCAGTGCTACCTGTGCGGGCGTCAACGCCTGTAATCCCGCAGGCACCGGCGGTTCGATTTCGTCATCGTGTAGCTCATCATTCCCGAGTCGGGCAAGCCACCCAAGATAAAGCGGGCGAGTATCGCCGCCGAGCAGCTCGTCGCGTACAGGCAGCAGGCGCGTCATCCACCCCGCACCATCCATCTCCTCCGAGAAGCGGGCGTGTTGGCCCGAGTCATCATCGAACGACCAGTCGAGGATGCACCAGTCATCGACGTCCATGGCCTCGAATGCTTTCTCGAAACGGGAGCGCCTCTTTCGTCCAGCTTTGACGTAATCGCGGATGGTCGCCGCGTCAAACGTCCCGTGCGGCAGGCGAAGAAGCAGGCGACAGCTCCCCCAGTTGGAGGAGTAGACGTGGGCATCGAAATATTGCCGTACCCACTCGAGCGGGTCGCCCTTGAGGTCTCCCCAGTGATATTCGTTGACGAAGCTTGAGGCGGTGATCGTGGCCCGCGTGGAAAGACTGCGCAACTCTGCCTGCTGGGTCGCCGTAAGCAGCTGGTCGACGCATGCAAATTCGTAGTATTGGTATTCGCTCATGCCAGATTCCCGTAGCGAAGCGCATGGAAGAGAAGAAGAAGGTGAATGTGCTGGCGCGCAACCCGGCGGAACCATGAAACTCCGGGCCGACGCGGCACCAAAGTGCATCATGGCAAGCGCCGAAAGGCGTGCGTGGTGCCATTGTGACGTCCTTTCGGCCACGCGATGCGGCGCTTTCAGCCAGCCGCGTCCGCGCCGCCCAGCCGCATCCGGTAGTCCACCAGGAGCTGCTGCTGAGCTTCGAGCTGCGCGGCCAGCTTCGTCAGATCCGCGCGGAGCGAGTCGCGAGCCTCACGTATCTGGAGCAGCTCGGCAGCCCGCGTATCGGCTGCCGCCTGCGCTGCGTCGCGCTCGGTCTCGGCGCGCGCCCGATCGGTGAGCGCACGATTGAGGGCGGACTGCAGCGCTTCGCCATGTGCCTGCTGATCGCGTGCGAGCCTGGTCGTGGCCGTCGCTTCTGCGACGAGCCGCGCGTTGTCCCGGTTCAGCTGTGTGATCTCGTTCTGCCGGACGATGGCCGTCTGGTTCGCCTGACGTAGCTCAGCCTGCACCTGCTGGACCTGCTGCTCATGGCCGGTGCGCTTCCTGTTCGCGCTGCTCGCGCGCGGCCGTACGGAAGTGCTCAAGGGAATCGCGCGCATGCACGAGCTTTGCCTCAAGCGACAGGCGGAAGCCTTCCTGCTCGGCAAGGCGCTCGGTCTGATCGCATAACTGCTGGGTGAGCCGCTCGACGTCCAGGTCGCGCTGATGCAGCGCCACGCGAGTCCCGGCGTGCGCTTCCTGCTCCGCGGAAAGGGCGGCGGTCGCGCCAGAGAGTTGCTCCCGCACCGTGGCCAGATCGGCGCCGAGCCTTGCGATTTCGCACTGCGCCTGCTGGCGCTGCACCGCCGCAGCGGCGGCCTGCTGGTCGACGAGGGCTTGTGCTTCTTCGTGCAGGCGGGCCGCGAGCCGGGCCACCAGATCCTGGATCGCGTCCGAGAGCGACCCGGCACGTGTGAGTGACGCACCCTCATCTTCCTCCAGTTCCTTCAGGTACCGGTGGATCGTTGTTTTCGAGCCCGTGTTGCCGAGCGCGATACGTATCGCGTCGATCGATGTGTGCTGCCCCTGCGCGAGCAACGCGTCGCGGGCGCGCTTTAGATCCAATGCGCGTAAGACCGGTGCGGGCCATCTGCTTATCACTGCACGCGGTCGAGGGCGGCCTGATGTGGGCATTACTGACCTGCGATAAAGGAGGATTATCGAATGTGATGGCCCGGAATCCGGCCTGCACGACCGGAAACGGTACGGAAAGCGGATCGGCTGCCCGATTTCAGGCGAGCTCCAGCTGGCGCTCCTCTCCGGGCATGCGCAGCTGGTAGCCCATCGCGCGGTAACCGCGCTTGCGCTTCTCCCACATGCGCAACAGCGCCGGATGGGCGGCATCGACGTAATCGAGTACTCGTACGCTCGACTTGGCCGCGTGCTCGCGGTGCAGCCGGCCGGCATACTGCTGCAACGTGCCCTTCCACGAGATCGGCATGGCCAGCACCAGCGTGTCCAGGGCCGGATGGTCAAAGCCCTCGCCAACCAGCTTCCCGGTCGCCAGCACAACCCGGGGCATATCATCGGCCAGCGCGTTGAGTGCGGCGAGCTGCGCCGCGCGCGCCTTCCTCGCGAGGCGCCCGTGCAGCACGAACAACGGCTGTACGTCGTCGCCCAGCGCCTGCTGGAGGTAGTCCAGATGATCGGTCCGCTCGGTCAGCACCAGCACGTTGCGTCCCTCGCGATACTGCTTACGGATGTCCTCAGCGATCATGTGGGTGCGCTGCGCGTCATTCGCCAGATGAGCGAACACGTCCTGGATCGGCGCGTCGGACGTGACGTCGACTTCGGCGGTGAGCCTTTGCGGGAGAACTTCAAGCAGATGCGGCGCGCTGGCGGGCGATTTCGCTGCGTGCCGGATTGGTCCGCATAGCATGAACATCACCGGCTGCTGGCTGTCGCGCCGGACGGGGGTCGCCGTCAGGCCGAGCATGTAGCGCGCATTGACGGCCTTGAGCACCGCCTCGAACGAATCCGCGGAGACGTGGTGACATTCGTCGACAATGACCTGGCCGTAACGCCGCAGCAGCTCGCCTCGGGTGCCATCCGGCGCCACTGACTGCAGCATCGCGATGTCGATCCGGCCCGTCGCTTTCGACTTGCCGCCCCCGATCGTGCCAATGTCGCGCGGGTCGAGCGCGAGAAACGACTGCAGACGCTCGCGCCACTGGTCGAGCAATTCGCGACGATGCACGAGCACGAGCGTGTTGACGCCGCGCCGGGCAATCATCGCGGCCGCCGTCACGGTCTTGCCGAATGCCGTCGGCGCATGCAGGATGCCGGTGTCATGTCGCAGAAGGTCGGCCACTGCCGCCTGCTGGTCATCGCGCAACGTGCCGGCAAATGAAACCGCAACGGGCTCACCCGCGCAACGCTCGTCACGAACGTCGCAGGCGATGTGGTTGTCGCGCAGCAGCGTCATGACTTCATCGCGGCAGCCCCGCGGCAACGCAATGTGGCGCGGACAGTTCTCGGCGCGGCCGATGATACGCGGTTTGTCCCATACGCTGAACCCGCGCGCCTGGGCCCGGTAGAACTCCGGATTCTGGAAGGCCGCGAGCCGGATGAGACGGTTAAGCAATGATTGCGGAAGCTGGGCCTTTTCGAAATAGAGCTGGTTCGCGAGTGTCAGCGTCAGCGCCGCCGGCATCGTTCCGGCTAACCGCTTCGGCAGCGCGGGGGGCGGCTTCCATGGTTCGGCCTGGTCTTCCTCCGCGATGAACGCGACGTCGAGCGGGTGAGCACCGCCTGTAGCGCGGAAGACCACGCCCTCAATGTCGTGGCTGTCCATGACCTGTACGGACGCGAGATACGTCCACTGGTCAGCGTACGGCTGGAAACCATCGTCGACAAACACGCTGCAGCCGTGCTCGCGCGGCTGCTTCTGCAGCGGCAAGGCAATCAGGTTACCGAAGCCGCCTTTGGGCAGCACGTCCTGGTTCGGGAAGAGCCGGTCGTAGGACGACAGTTCGAGTTGCCGGGTCCGGACACAGGTGTGACTGATGATGGCGGACCCCATGCGCCGGGCGTCACGCGCAGCGACGGCCGACGAGAAGAAGATCCACGCATGCGCTCCGTTGCCCGATCGCGAAATCTCGAGCGACACCGGCACGTCCAGTTCGCGGCAGGATTGCCGGAAAGCCATGGCGTCTTCACGCCAGCCCTCCTCATCGAAATCGACCGCAAGCAGGTAACAGCTACTGTCTGGCATCAGTGGATAAAGGCCCACCGTGTGATCGCCCGCCAGATGTGCGTAGATGACCTGGTCGTCCAGCGGCAGCAGAACACGGTGCCCGCAGTCCGCGCACCGGATCCGGGGCTTCTCACAGATGCCCGTTCGCCATTCATTTGCGCAGGCCGGTGCGTAGCCCGACTTTCCGGAATTGCGGCTTTCCCAGCGCAGCGGATAAACATCCGTGCGGCCGCGAAAAAGTCGACGAAAGAGTTGCACCTTCTGCTTCGTCGAGAGTGTGGGGGCGTCAGTGATTCGCACTGCTGGCGATGGCGTGTGCTGGACCATCCGCACAGGCTCGCCCTGTATGGGAAGACGTGGCGGCAACAATGCGACCAGCCGTGCGTTTTCGGCCTGCAGACGCGCGAGTTCCGCGAGCAGTTCTTCCCGCGTGAAATTTTCCCAGTCCGCGCGTGACAGCTTGCCTTCGTTCATCGTTTTCACCGGTCGAAACCGCATCTCCCAGCGAGCAAGCCGGGTGGCGCACATGTTCGTTGTTGCATATCATCGTCTCCGATATTGATCACCTGATTGTACCCACGAGCCGTGACTGCCGTTGATCGCTATGTCGAAGCCGCGACGCGCGAAAACACCCGGCGCAGCTACCAGTCGGCGATCCGGCATTTCGAGCTCGAATGGGGCGGCTTCCTGCCGGCGAGCGCCGACGCCATTGCGCAGTACCTCGCTGACCATGCGGAGTCGCTGTCGGTCAACACGCTGCGCGCGCGCCTTGCGGCGCTGGCTCAATGGCATCAGACGCAGGGCTTCCCGGATCCGACCAAAGCGCCGCACGTCCGGAAGGTTCTCAAAGGGATCGCTGCACTGCATCCGGCGACCGAGAAGCGCGCGAAGCCGATGCAGCTCACGCAGCGCGAAACGCTCGCGGTCTGGCTCGATGGGCAGATCGCCCAAGCCTCCGACGAGCGCAGCCGCCTCGCGTACGTCCGGAACCGGGCGCTGGTGATACTGGGCTTCTGGCGCGGCTTTCATTCCGACGAACTCAGCCGACTGCGGATTGAGCACGTGACCGTTGAAGCGGGCCGCGGCATGACGCTGTTCCTGCCGCGAACGAAGGTCGATCGTGGGCACCTGGGCACGACCTTCAAGGCCCCGGCGCTCTCACGGCTGTGCCCCGTGACAGCCTATGAGGCGTGGTTTGCGGCCTCTGGCCTGACTGAAGGGTTCGTGTTCCGGAGCATCGACCGCTGGGGAAACATTAGCGACGAAGGCCTGCATGCCGCCAGCTTCGTGCCGCTGTTGCGCAACCTGTTCCGGGAAGCGGAACTGCCCGCGCCGGACAGCTACAGCAGCCACTCGCTGCGGCGAGGTTTCGCGACCTAGGCCAACTCGAACGGCTGGGATCTGAAAATGCTGACGCAGTACGTCGGCTGGAAGGACGTCCGTTCCGCGATGCGCTACATCGATGCCGCCGATCCGTTCGCGCAGCACCGGATCGAATCCGCGCTCGCGGCAACGCCAGCATCTGCACCGCCGGAACCGGTGATCGTAACTCCCTCGAGTCTCCAACTGACGGTCGTGTCTGCGTCAACTTCGCCGCGGCCGAAACCCGCCTGAACCTGCACCTGGTCATCGAACGCAACAGCAAGTTCGTGCGTGGCATGTCGAAGGCGCGTCGGTGGATCGAGGATTTTTGCCTGACTGGGTACGGAATGCTGCGCCTCGACTCGCGCCGGAGCGAGTATGAGATCGTGATGCCGCACGCACACGGCCCGGAACTGGAGCGCGCAATTGCCGATCTTCTCGCCGAAATGCACTCGACGGCAGACCTTTGCAACTGCTGGATCGAGGCGTCGCTGCACGATCCAGTGACGGACACGTACTGGAGTTGAGGTCCGCCCGGTAATCATTCGTCATGCGCCCAGCTGCGTGTCCCTTATGCGCGCCCGCACCGACGTTGACCCAACGCCAGCTCGTCAATGATGCGAGCCAGAGCGGACGACGGAACCCATTGACCACCTTGGGCAATGAATCGGGAAGACGCCTCGACGATTGTCTGGTCCCGGTCGCTATTGAATACGGAAACGGGAGCCATAAACAGTTCCGCAAGCGCAGATTGCTGTTTTCCAAACTTGCCCAGATCGATGTGCCCGTCGGGATCAAATGTGAGAATAAAGAATGTGCGTCGCACAATCTGCGCAGGCTCTCTGTCCTTCAGTTCGACGATCACGTCGGCCGTTCGTATCCGTTGTCCGGCGAACGCGGGCAAGCAGTGACTTGCCGGATCGTGCAGCATTTGCCAGAACCTGTTGCTTGCCAACCGCCAAACGGTATCGTCACCAGCAATCAGGAACGTGCGAACGGAATAGCCCATTATCATGCCTGTTGCGTCAGCTGACGAACCGCAACCTCAGCCTGAGCTTCCAGCGGATGAACATTGAGCCGTTCTCGATCGGCTCAATGTTCATCGAGGTCACCCATGTCGTCGGAGCGAAGCGATTCCAGCGGTTGCAGGACCTCACGAATCGCGAGCAGCTTTGCCACGTAATGATCGACCTGGTCGAGAACATCCGATACCTGGTCCACAAACGGATCGTCCTGCGTCCCGACCGTCGAGCTCGCACCGTTGACGAGCGCATGCGCCATGCTGTGCAGGCGCAGAAGATCGTCCCGCAGGCCTTCAGGATCATAGAGGCTCGTGCGTAGCTCATCCAGCGTATGCACGCCATCGAGCATCCGCGTCGTGTCATAGCGCGACTGTAGCGCTTCCAGTACGGCGGCATCGACGTCACCATACGGCGTGGTGGCTACCGCGGCTCTAGCACTCATCTATTACCTCATTTCGTCGCCAGGCCGGGCTGCCCGGCCAAACAGGGCATCGTCGATCCAGCTTTCGGGCAGACGGTCCAGATGCAGCCGGTAGCGGCCGAAGCGCCGAACGTTGTGGGTCGGATACGGGCTCCGGAACTCAATGTCCTCGGCACGGACCTTCTCGCCATCAGCCACCATGTCGCGCAGCGCCCGCATCATGTCCACCGTGTTCTGCAGGATCACTGAAGAGGCGATCAGGTCATTGTAGCGTAGCCGTTTCTGCTGCTCTTCCGGCTCATACTCGGCAATCACGTCACAGCCGAATGACAGCCATTTCGCAAAGCCGTTGTACGACTCGATCTTGTTGGTATTTGCAGTTACGTCCTGGCGCAACTCGCGGCTGCTGATCCATTCGAGTAGAAAGACTGTGCGCACGACGTTACCGAGTTCGCGCGCGGCAAGATCGAGCCGGTTCTTGCGGCTTTCCGAACCGAGCCGCCGCAGCAGCAGGGGCGAGGAAATTGTCCCCGCCTGGATCGACAGCGCCACCTGCATCAGTTCCTGCCAGTGCCGTTCGATCAGCACCCAGTCGATGGTCGTCGTAAAGAGCCTGTCAACATGTCTGTACTTCGCCTCACTGTCTGGCCGGTACAGCACAAGGTCCTTCCAGTTGCGGATTCGTGGCATCAGCCTGATACCGAGCAGATGGGTGAAGGCGAACACGGCAGCCGACTGGCCCTGCGTATCGGCATGCACGGTATCGGCCTTGACCGACAGGCCCCGCCTTGAGCACCCCTCGATCACGTAGATGGCCTCCCACACGCCCGGCGGAATGATGCCGGAATACGGCGATATAGTTGTCGGCAACGTGCCGGTACGCAACCGCGCCCATTTTCCGGTAACGAAAGTGATAGCCGGCCAGCAGATTGTTGTCGTAGAAGTCGTACTGCGTGCCGTCGGCCGAGACCGTCTTGCCGTCGCCCCAGTGCTTTGGCAGATCAAGTCGCAGATAGAGTTCAATCAGCTCGCGCTGCGCTGCCTCAAGTCTTATCCAGGCTCATATGCCGGCGATTGACGAACGACAGCATGTGCGCCGTCACATCGGTATCGAGGTGGCGAGCCGCCTGCGTTGGGCCCAGGTTGCAGCCCATCGCGAAGATCGTCAGCAGGTATCGCTCGGCCGCCTTCCGAATCTGCGGATCGCTCCCGGACAGCGGCCCAAAGTGCCTCGCGAAATGCGTCCAGTGCTCGATGTTCGCGAGGATATCGAGCACGTTGCGTGTCGGCAGGCGCGCATTGATCCGCTCCTGCAGGGCGATCGCGCTGGCTGGGATCTCTTTCGCAATGGTCTTGCGCAGGATCGGCTCGCCTTTCTGGTCGATCGTGACGTGTTCGCGCTTGTGCGGAAATTCATCCTCGAGCTTGCGCGCCGCGTCGGACAACCACTAACGCAACTGAGCAACGAACTCGCTACCGGTTTCCGGCAGGCCGACCTTCGCGCAGTAATCGGGCAGCTGCTGCTCACACTGCCGCCACGGCAGCAGGTGATCGCGGCATCGGCGTAGGCATCAGACCCGGACACGCACAGGGGCACCGCGAGAATCGCCTTTAGAAGCTGGCGTGGCACGCTCGTCGGAGCGAGAAGCGCCATGACAGCCAGCACGCGTTGAGCCGGCTCGGAGGCGAGCGCCCAACTCAACTCGAAGGTTTTGACTACGCCCTTTTCATGCTTTGTCGGCAGTTCATCGCGATACTCGCCGGCAAATTCCTCCAGGAACGCAACCGGTTTGCCGCGCCCAAACTCCTCAACGACCATCGCCGGCGTGACGTCGGGGCTGTTGTCGAGATAATCGCGCAGGAGTTCCAAGGCCAGCGGAAGTCCTCCCACCTCCTCGACAAGTCGCCTCGCCTCCTCCGGCGCATGACGGCGCTGACCCGAGTTCAGCAGTTGCACACCCTCGTCTGGGCTGAGTACAGGCAGTCCGACGGTCGGATAACCCGTCAGGTCGCGCCGGCGGGTGGTCACCAATAGATGAATTGGCCCGCTCGGCCGTAGCCAAGGCTGAAGCGGCTCTGTTTCCAGGAAGTTGTCGAGGATCACGAGCGAGGCGGTTGGCCGGTTGAGGCCGCGCCAAACCTCTAGGAGTTGCTCGTTGAGCGGCAGCTTGCCATCGACTTCGATTCTGGCCTCCCTGGCGATGATCGTGATCAGTCGGATTTGACGCGGACGAGCGGGTGTCGCGCGACAGTCAAGCTGAGGTCTTTAGTCGTCGAGGATTACTGTGTAGTCGGACCTGCAAAATTGGGTTTTGTTCGTGGACGCCTCGGGGCGTTCATCAGGTGGCCTTGTACTTTTCGAACTC
>NZ_FCOL02000064.1 GCF_001544515.1 Caballeronia terrestris | reverse complement strand
CAGGCCCGCAGCAGACTCATGCTGCAACAAGGTCGGATATACAGCTGCATCCCGTCCCTGTCATGTTCATCTCCCTTGAAATCCCTTGCAGATGGGAGGCGTCCATATACGCTCTCATGAATCCGTATCCTTCGAGGATACGGCTCCTGTCTCGCGGGCGAACCAGGCCGCGGCGTGAGAGAGAATGTCGCGCTCCGTTTTCAGTTGCCGATTTTCGCGGCGCAAACGGGTGAGTTCCTGGCGCTCAGCGGTGGTCAAACCCTCCTGACGCACGCCGGCGTCAATATCCGCTTGCGCCACCCAGTTGATTATCGTCTGCACGCTAGGCTCGAACTCTCGCGCCAGCTCCTCAGGTGTTCGACCGGCCTTCACCAGGTCAACTATACGAGCCCGGAACTCCGCCGGGTACGGTGCTCGATGCTTGCCCATTTTGGCACCCCCTTATCCAAAGGATAGGTGTCCGTTTTCCCGGGTCAATCTCAAAGGACGTCGCCTGTGGCGTAAAGCGTAATGAGCGGATCCTGTTAGTTGCCGAGTCGCCGGGCGGTCTGATCGTAGGCACGGTGCAGCTGATCACTGCCCAGCCGGAAAACCAGCCTCATCGAGCAGATGTCGCGAAAATGCTGGTTCGCCGCGACTCGAGGCGCCAAGGGATCGCCGCTCGGTTAATGGGAGCAATCGATGAGTCCGCTCGGCAGGCAGGCAAATCGGTTCTCGTACTCGACACCGTAACAGGTGGCGATGCGGAGCGGCTCTACGAACGAGCAGGTTGGCAACGCGTCGGCACCGTCCCGAATTTCGCGCTTATGCCCGACGGAGGGTTCTGTGGAACGACATTTTTTCATAAGCAATTGTCTTAGAGTCCGTCGCAGGTCGCGTCGGCCGACGCCGTACGGCCAGTGGGTGAAACCGCTCGCGCCGCAATGGGACTCCGGCCCAACGTTAGTGGTCCGGAGAGGAAACCGACTCTGTTTTCATTTTGAAGGACAAGGCAATCCGCCTCGTCGCTCAACGGGAGCCGAGCCATGAATCTCCCGCAGGCTATCCGCCCGCTGCGCCAGCGCATGATCGACGACATGCGCATGCGCAAGCTCACCCGGAACCCAATCCGTTTGACCGACCGACCACTCTGATAGCTGCCGTCGGACTCCTCACAGCGCGACTCGCGGCGACGACGGGTTCGCGAGCACGAATTCGCTGACAGTGACACGTTGGCGAAGCCGACAAGCGCTGGTCGTCGTGTCTCAGCGAATGGCCGCTGAACTTTGCAAGCTACCGTAAAGGTCACCCCGCCATGACGGGCGGTTTAGGTTGGCGGTTTTGCCAGTTGCTCACCCATACGCGAGAAGGCAACTAACCGTCTGTTGCGTCTTCCTCTTGTAAATTTCATCCGCCCGTGCACAGGCGCAGCAACAACAGAACCGGTGCCATCTTAGTTGAGGGACTGCACAGTGTTCAAGAGGGGGTTGGGGATCACGCATACCACCTCGCGTTACGACGGCCATGAAAGTGACTGCAGGCTGCCAGATTGCCGAGAACGCGCCAAAGCGTCCAGCCCGACAACCAAGAGAAGAACGGCTCGAGGTGGTGTGAAGGTTTGCGCAAAGAAAATATCGGCACTTCACTGGTAATCATCTTCCAACTGATGGCGGATAGCCAGCACCGTGACCGTTTCGCTGTCCTCGATTTCGAATAGTGCGACGTACCCGCTGCGCCCGAACGGAATGATCAGTTCCCGAAGGAAGGGCGCGTCGGATCGCGCTTTGCGGCACGTAAACGGCGAACTCCGAAGTGTCGCGACGCCATCGCGAATCGCCTGAAGAGCCGCCTCGGCGAGCGTGAAATCGGCGGCGTCGCGCTGGAGAATGAAGTCGTAGAGTCGGTCGAGGTCCGCCGCGGCCTCGAGGGTAAACCGAACCGCGTAAGTCATCGCGCAGTCGTGCGCCGCGTCTTGGCTTTCGCGAGCTGGTCCTCGAGCGTAGTTAGGACGTCATCGGCCGACACATACTGCCCGCTCTGCCTGGCGCTGTTGCGTGAAGCGAGGCCGCGGGCAATAAAATCGCTCCGTAAAAGCCGGCGCTCAATGTTCGCGCGGATCGACTGCTCGACAAACGCCGACAGGCTCTCGCCGTCGGACAACACCCTTTCAGCCGCCTCGCGCAATTCCGGCTCGACCCGTACCGCGGGGAAGGTCGCGGTTTTCATGAGTACACTCCTGCATCGCAATTGCGATACATTCTGCCCGGTTTCTGTTTCCCATGCAAACGCAACCAATCCGAGCCGATGAAGTGCGAAGGGCGGCCGAGTCCGCCCAGCTAGACGCAGAATCAGGCATCGTTGCGCGGCTGATGGAATGGGCAAACCGTTCGGCGTGACGAGCCCTATCGAAACCCGAGCGGGCCTAACGGATTGCGCTCATGTACCTCGCGCAAAATCCGACGGCGTCAACTCGACGTTCACTGATGGATGGGCGAGCGCCTTGCGTGCCGCGACCGCGGCAATCCGCTTGTCGCCATCGCCGAAGCATCGCTCGGCGCGACGGATGGAACGCGCGCTTGGCACGGGCAGCGTTACATGTAGCGCAAGAAGGGTAGAATGTTACATGTAACTGTTGGAGATCAGGATGGCCGCGACTCTGATCGAACGTGTGCGGGCGCACCGCGACGCGCTGCGCGCAGCCGGCTTGCGCCCGCTGCAAATCTGGGTGCCGGATAACCGCCGGGCCGGCTTTGCCGACGAGTGTCGACGCCAGTCTCAGCAACTGCGCGATGATCCGCACGAAGTGGATACGCTTGACTTTTGGGAGGCGGCCGCCGATTGCAAGGGTTGGGAATGAGGCGGGGCGATCTCGTAACGATTGCGCTGCAAGGCGACTACGGCAAACCGCGGCCGGCACTGATCATTCAGTCCGATCTATTCGACGCCCACCCGTCGGTGCCGATTCTGCCGGTGACCAGTGAACTGCGCGCGACGCCGCTGTTTCGCATCGCGGTCGAACCGAGGACGGCCCGGGCATCGTTCCCGAAGAGCGTTAAGCGGTGCACACGCGTTTCTATCGCGGCGAGGCGAGCCGTCACACGCCGGGCAACGGGCTGGGCTTGAGTCTAGTCAGCGCCGTGGCCGGGATGCACGACATGGCGGTGCGCTTCGACGATGTCGAACGCGGATGCAGTATCACGCTGGTCGAGAGACAGCAGCAGCTTTCTTGATCAGCAATCCGTAAATCCACCGTAACCGACGCGAAAGCGACAGCAATATCCACGTAATACTCACGACTCGCAGCCGCTCCAGACTGATCGTCCTACATCACGCATAGTCTGGAGATCGATAGTGAACGTTCGCCTGAAGGCTGGAATCGTCGCGACGCTTAGCGCCTCGCTCGCGCTCGCTGCATGCGGAGGGTCCGACGACAACTCGCCGACCAACGCAATCGCGGGCGCACAACACGTCCTCCTCGTCAGCATCGACGGCCTGCATCAACAGGATCTCGCCAACTGCGTCGCCGCGAAGACGTGTCCGAGCATCGCGGCACTGGCGAACAACGGCGTCACCTATTCGAACGCATTCACGCCGGGCCTGTCCGATTCGTTTCCCGGGCTGGCCGCGCTGCTGACGGGCGGCTCGCCCAAGTCGGCGGGGCTTTTTTACGACGTCTCCTACGACCGTACGCTATACGCACCGAGCGACACGCAATGCACAGGCTCGCAGGGTTGGAACGTCGTGTTTGACGAAACCACGGGCATCGACGCGATGAACGGCGGCGACCTCACGCATCTCGACGGCGGAGGCGCTTTTAATCCGCAGGCAATCCCCAATGCAAAAGTGAACGGCGCCTGCACGCCGGTGTATCCGCATAACTATCTGAAGACGAATACGGTGTTCGAGGTCGTCAAGCAGCAGATGGCGACCGCGCGCACCGCGTGGGCCGACAAGCACGCGTGGGGCTATGACTGGGTCAACGGTCCGTCGGGCAAGGGCGTCGATGATCTCGCGCGCACCGAGATCAACTCCACCGATGCCGCGACGGGCACCGACTACACCGACGTCTACACGCACACGGAAACCTTCGACAACATCCACGTGCAGGCGATCATCAATCAGATCGACGGAAACGATTCGACCGGCAAAGCGAGCGTCGGCGTGCCGACCGTGTTCGGGACCAATTTCCAGACGCTGAGCGTCGCGCAAAAGGCGCCCAGCGCCAAAGGAGGCGGGTACACGGACGCGCAATTCACGCCCGGCCCGCAAGTCGCCGCAGCCATCGCCTACGCCGACGGCGCGATCGGCAAGATGGTGGCCGAACTGAAGGCGAAGAACCTGTTTTCATCGACGGTCGTGATCGTGACGTCCAAGCACGGCCAGTCGCCGTCCGATCACACGAAGCTCGTCAAGAACGGCGACACGCTGTCGGCGCTCCTGCAGGCGAACAACTATCTGAACGCGCAAGGCAACTTCGGACAGGCGGCCACGAAGACCGGCAAGCTCAACGATGGAACCGGACTGTCCGGCACCGGTGTCGTCCAGGATGACGACGTCGGCCTCATCTGGCTGCGCGATCAATCGCAGGCGGCCAGTGCGGTCGCGACCTTGCAAGCCAACCTCGCGTGCAGCGCGACGGGCATTTGCGCGGACGGGCCGCAGGCGTCGATTCTTTCAGGCGCGGCGCTCGCCGCGAAGTTCGGCGACCCGGCACAAGGCCGCGCACCCGACATCATCGTGCAGCCGAATCCGGGGGTCATCTATACGAGCAGCAAGTCGAAGGACGCGGAGCACGGCGGCAATGCGCCGGACGACAGCCATCTCGGCTTGCTCGTGGCGTTCCCGGGACTGCAGGCCGCGACGAATGCGACGACGGTCAGCACCACGCAGGTCGCACCGACGATTCTCAAGTCGCTGAAGCTGGATCCGGCGTTGTTGCAGTCGGTCGCGGCTGAGGGTACGCAGGTGCTGCCGGGGCTGGAGTTTTAGTCTTTCGAACGCCGGCCAATAAGCGTGACGCGAATCGATTCACGACGCTTCCGTCGATTCGCGTTATTTGCGTGTCCACGTATGGGATTCGCTGTAACGCTGCTGAGGGACAGTCGATCATTGCTGCGTGCGCCGCCCGGTCGCCGTGCGCTCGTCCACTGTCTTCTGCGTGTGCAACGGTTCGACTGTCTACCAGAGCATGATCGCGATCGTGCCCCAGGCGAGTTCGCGCATGCGCCGCACGAGAGCGAGCGACAGCGCGGCCTCGCGATCGATGCCGAATGCGCCCGCCAGCGCGACCATGGTGACCTCCTGCACGCCGATGCCCGCTGGCGCGATGAACACGGCCTGGCGCACGGCCTGCGTGAGCGCCTCGATGGCGATCGACGCACCGATGGCGGCAGGATGCCCGAGCAGCGCGAGCGCGAAGTATATTTCCACCGAGCCCAGCAGGTAGCCGGCAAATTGCCACGCGAAAGCGGCTGCAAGCAAACGCGGCTGGCCGAGCAGCGCACGGATCCGTGCATCGAGCGCGCGGCCGTCGATGCGCGGCACGAACCGTTTCGCGATTCGTTCGATCCCGCGAAAAATTGTGCCTCGGCGCAACAATGCAAACAGCACGACAGGCAGCGGCATCGAGATCAGCAGCGCGGTGGCCACCGCGCGCGCCACGTCCGCGTTCGCGCTACCAAGAAAGAGCAGCACTAACCCGAGCATCGCGAACGCATATTGCACTGCGATCGTCACCAACACCTCGACAACCACCGACGCGCTCATATAACCCGTATCGCGCAGATGGCGCCCGCCAAGCCGGATGCCAACCAGTTCTCCGCCGATGCCGAACACCGGTAGCAGGCGGCTCACGGCCTCGCGCACGGCGGCGATCCACCACAGCGTGCAGAGCGCGATGCGGCGGGCGAGCAGCAGATGCCAGGCGCGCGCGTCGAGCAGGAGCGGCAGCGCGTGCAGCGGAACGAGCCACAGCAGCAGCGGACCGGCGCGCTCGACCAGACGCCACGCATCGCCGATGCCGTTGTGCAGCACGACGTACGCGAGCAGCGCGATCGTCGCGGGCCAGCGCAGGATGTTGAGGCGTCGCATCATGCCGACATCCGCGCTTCGCCCCGTGCGGCGTGCCCGAAGACCGCGGCGAAGCCGCCCTGCATCGCCCCGCTCGACGCGAGCGCGGCTGCCACCGCGGGCGAGCGCAGCGCGGCGAGTTCGTCGGCGTGCCGGTAGCCGTGCATTGTCGGCGTGATCGAACCCGTGCCCACGCTCGCGGGATGGCAGTAGATTTCCAGCACGCCGCGCGGCGGGCGGCGGAGCACGTCGAGGAACGCGGCTTCGTCCATTTTGCCGGTCAGCGCGAGACCGGCGACGTAATCGTTGCGATCGATCCCAGCGCGGTCGATGCGCCCCTTCGCCAGCGCGATCCACGGACGCAGCATGATCGAGCCGTGCATCTCGTTCGGCAGCCTCATCGCGCGCAGGCCAAAGTCGAGTCCGATGTCGAGAATCAGCGCGAGCACCGTCGGGTGCAGATGAAAATGCTTGTGCGTGTTGACGTGATCGAGCGCGAGCCCGGTTGCGGCGTAAGCCTCGAACTGCGCGCGGATTTCGGCGGCGGCTTGCGCGCGCACGTGCGGCAGGCAGAAGAAGCGCAGGCCCTCGAACGTCATCGAGGACGTGAAGCGGCCCTCGCGGTCGACGAGATCGGGGATCGCGGAATGCGGCAGCACCGAGTAGCCGTCGGCGAGAACCAGATGGAGCCCGACGGCGAGCGTCGGCAACTCGCGCGCGCAAGCGATCGCGCCCGGCGCCGCGGGCGCGCCGACCATCAGACTCGCCGCGCTGAGCACGCCGTCGCAATGCGCGAGCACCACGGCTTCGTTCACGCGCGCGTGCAGGCCGAAGTCGTCGGCGGTGACGATCACGCCGCACATGCTCAAGCGTCGTGCGTAGGCAGAAAGCGGAAGAATTCGACGCCTTCGCGCAGCCGCCGCCTGGTCATCTCCCAGCTCACGAGCATCTCGCGCACGATCTCCCGGATTTTCGACGGCCTGAAATAGAAGCGCTTGTAAAAGGTTTCGAGCTGGTGATAGATCTCCTCGCGCGACAGATGCGGGTAGCCGATCGCCGCCAGTTGCACGCCTTCCTTGCTGACGAGATGGATCACCTTGTTCTCTTCCAGCCTGCCGTTTTCGACCGCCTGTTGGTAGAGCGTGGTTCCGGGATAAGGTGCCGCGAGCGACACCTGGATCGTGTGCGGATTGATCTCCTTCGCGTACTCGATGGTCTTCTCGATCGTCTCCTTCGTCTCGCCGGGCAAGCCGAGGATGAACGTACCGTGAATCTTGATGCCGAGCTGGCGGCAATCGTCGCTGAAACGGCGCGCGATGTCGGTGCGAAGGCCCTTCTTGATGTTGATGAGAATCTGGTTGTCGCCCGATTCGTAGCCGACGAGCAGGAGCCGCAGGCCGTTGTCCTTCATGATCTTCAGCGTCGAATACGGGACGTTCGCTTTCGCATTGCACGACCACGTCACGCCGAGCTCGCCCAGGCCGCGCGCGATGGCTTCGACGCGCGGACGGAAGTCGGTGAAGGTGTCGTCGTCGAACATAAGCTCCTTCACATCGGGCAGGTTGTCGCGAATCCACTTCACTTCGGCGAGCCCGTTTGCAACCGACCGCACCCGATAGCGATGTCCGCCGACCGTCTGCGGCCACAGGCAGAACGTGCAGCGCGAGCGGCAGCCGCGACCGGTGTAGATCAATACATACGGATGCTTCAGATAGCCAATGAAGTAGTTGCCGATCTTGAGATCGCGCTTGTAGACGGGCGCGACGAACGGCAGCGCGTCCATGTCTTCGAGGATCGGGCGCGCCTCGTTGGGTTCGATCGACCCGTCCGGCAGACGATAGCTGAGTCCCCGAATCTCGCTGAACGGCTTGCCCTCGGCGATCTCCTTGCAGGTGAAGTCGAATTCCTCGCGGCAGACGAAATCGAGCGAGTCGGAGGCGGCAAGCGAATTGTGCGGATCGACGGCCACCTTCGCGCCGACCACGCCGACCAGCACGGCGGGATTCAGCGCCTTCAGCCGCTCGGCGAAGTGTGCGTCGGACGGAAACGACGGTGTGCTCGTGTGCATGATGACGAGCTCGTATTGCACGGCGATCGCGAGCGTTTCCTCCGCGTGAAGGCCGTCGGCGGGGGCGTCGAGCACGCGGCTGCCGGGCACGAGCGCGGCGGGCTGCGCGAGCCAGGTTGGATACCAGAACGAGCGGATCTCGCGCTTCGCCTGATAGCGCGAGCCGGCGCCGCCGTCGAAGCCGTCGAACGACGGGACCTGCAGGAACAGCGTCTTCATGACGAGACCCTCATTCATGATGGATCGGATTCAGCTTCGGACAAAGCGACGGCTTCGCGGATGGCGCGCGAGCCATCGACGGGCACGCTGACGCCGCGCCACGACACGTTGCTGCCGAACGCGGCTGCGATCCATTGCAGCCAGAGCAGCGCGTCGCGCAAAGGGACGAGCGGAAGGTCGCGCCAGAAGCTGCGCCAGTCACGCGCGCTGCGCCAGTGCAGCAGTAGCCGCGCGCTCAGGCCGAGCGACGTGCTCAGGTCGACGACGGTATCGACATACGAATGCTCGATGTTGCCGCCGCTCGCATCGATGCCGAGACCGAGCAGGCCGCTCGCAATCAGCCACGGCGACGTGAACGTGATGAACAGAAACGCGAAGCCGAGCGGATTCACCGAGCGGATCGTGCGCAGCCACCGCGTCTCGCGTCGCCACAGCGAAAGAAAGCCTCGGTCGACGACGTCGGTGGTGACCACGACGTCGGAGAGCACCGTCGCGAGGCCGAGGGCGCGCACGCGTTCGGCGAGGCGATAGTCGTCGGCGAGGCAGTTGGAGAGCGCTTCGAAGCCGCCGGTCAAGGCGAGCGTTTTGCGCGTGAGCGCGAGCGTCGCCCCGAAGCCGAAACAGCGCGAACCGGCCGCGTGCGCGATATGCACGGAGGGCGCGAACCATTCGTCGATGAAGAGCGCGCCGAGACGCGCCCAGAAGCCGCCGAGCGCGCGCGCGCGATAGAGGCACGTCACGATCCCGACGCCCGGCTCGGCGAGCGCCGCCGTCACGCGCGCGAGATAGCAGGGGTCGACGGCGATGTCGCTATCGGCGATCACGAGCACGTCGTGCCGCGCACGCCGCGCAAGATTGATGAGATTGCCGACCTTGCGATTGCTGCCGTGAAACGTGCCATCGATCACGAGTTCGATGTCGAGATGCGGGTAGAGGCTTCGCAAGCGCTCGACGACCTTCACGGAAGGATCACTCGCCGACGACACGCCGAACAGCAGTTGATACGACGGATGCGCTTGCATGCAGAAGGATTCGAGGTTCTGCATGAGCCGCGGTTCCGCACCGCAGAGCGGCTTGAGGACGCTGACGGGTACGTTGCGCGCATCCTTTCGATCGCGTGCGCCGCGCAGTCCGGAGCGCACGAGCGCGGCAACGGCCGCGTGGCACGTCGCGACACAGCAGATCGCGATCAGGATCCACTCGGCGAGCGGCAGCGACGGCCCCATCACGAGGGTTCGCGCATCGCCGGATGCGTCGTCGTTGGCTTGCGGTTGAACGCTTGGCTGGCTGTCGGAATGCTGTCGGACACGGCGCCTCCTTCGCTTTGCATACGGGTTTTCGTCATGCGTTCGCAAGACGGAGGGGGCCGCTTTGCACTCGAAGAAGACTGCATCTTTTAGGCTTAAGAAATGCTTAAGCGATAGCGTTGGTTGGGTGCGGTGGACGCGACGGCGCGCCTGAAAAACCGCTCGGGTGATGGAGTCTTGGAGGCTCGTGAAAGCGCTACGCAGTGGCCGTCGCGTCTATGGGCTGCAAGCGCTGGGCCGGGATGGTGAAATGCCGGCGCAGCAGCGCGTGGAGGAGATGGCGGCGACTTATATCCAGGAGATGCACGCCGTGCAACCGGAGGGTCCGTATTACGTGTCGGGCTACTCTATGGGTGGACTGGTTGCACTGGAAATCGCGCAGCAGTTGCGGGCAGCGGGTGAGCCAGTCCAACTGGTTTGCTTGCTCGATACATATGTCCATGAACGCTGTTTGCCGTGGTTCGCGTGGCTGCGGCACCAGTACGGCTACGTTTGCCGGCAACTTCGTGCACTTCGAACAATGCCGTTCGCGGAGCGCGTTGCATACGTCGGCATGAAACTTGACGCCGGCGCAGACAGAATCCGTCTGCGGGTCGGGCGCACAGCGCGCCGGCCAGAAGCCAACAACGCGGGTTTGCCCCCCGTTCTGTTGCGCATTCGTGAGGCCATGCGACTAGCGATGACGATCTATCGACCGCGGTCGTACGACGGCCGCGTGCTATATGTGCGCGCGGCGAGGCTGGCTGAAGGGCGCGGCGACCCTTTGCCGCTTTGGCAGAAGGTTGCGCGCGGCGGGCTCGTTGTTGCAGAGGTGGACAGCGATCATGTCGCTATGATGTTCGAGCCTGTTGTCAGGCTCGTCGCGGATGAGCTTGACCGGGCGGTCAGGTAGCCGGCGCTGACGAGCCAGGCGAACAAGGTATTCGAGATCACGAAGGCTTGCCGCTGGCTGGTCGGCGACAAAGGCTCGGCAAAGGGACGCCATTCGGGTTCAGTCCGGCCGACCTTGCGGCCGCGCATCACCCAGCGTGCCGCCGGCTGTGGATCCGCGAGAAAGCGCTGATACGCGAGCAGATCTCCCTGGGTGAGCGAGGAGAGCGGCTTGCGCAGTTCGATGGCCGCTCACCAGAGCAGTCGCTCGGCCTTCTGATGAGGGCCATGCCAAACGGCGAATGCAGATCCGGCAAAAACACACTCTGCGTCTATGCCACGCCATTTACGTTGGCACCCGTAAGAGCACGATGCAATCGGGACTTGGCAGGCCCCACTGGCGCGCTTGATGAAATGCCGTCGGATCCAGCCGAACAGACCACCTCCTTGATCTTGTTCGTCTGGCGAATCACTCTCCGCGACCAGTACGTCGCTGTTCCGCAACGTGTATAGCCAGCGCGGATGCGTCAACCCGCTAGCAAACTTGGCAACCATGAAACCAGCTCCGGTCGTGGGCTGGAACCCGGTGGGTTGGGCTTAATGAGAGCGGTGTTCACCATCGGTACTAAGGCCTCATCCGGCGCGACAATCGGCGCCGAAGCATCGAGAGCCGTGTCGATTGCAGGGGATGGGCCGATCGCGCACGCGGCGAGCGGCAAAACCGATAGCTCAGTCAGATGCTTTACGAAGTGCACGGTCGTTCCGGGCAAGGCGCGTTCGTCATTGAACGCCTATTCATCAGCACTATGCCTGCCTGTTCCTGGCCAATTGCCCACTGTTTCGATCGCATCTCGCGAGGTCCGCGACATCAGGTTCCCTTAAGGTAAGGTCGTTAGAATCATGGCGGTCGTACGATGCACGATCCATCGCGTCGTTAAAAAAAATCGAGGGCTTGGTGCTTCGTCTGTCCCGATTGCCAGGCGGAGGGGAGAGTGGAGTGGTCAAACAATACGAATTGTGGGCGCCGCCCTATGGCGTTGTAGCGCGTACCTTCCACTGATTGACGGTCCTGTTGCTCGCGTTGCAGTTCGTGATCGGCTGGAGGATGCCGGATGTCCACAAGGACACTCAGGCGGTTGGGCTGATTGCCTGGCATCTCAGCGTTGGCGCGACGCTGGTCGCCGAAGTCGTCTCACCGATCACCCATTTTTTCCTCTATGTCAGACTACTGCTCGTTGCGCTCCTTGGCTGGATCAACGCATCCCCGCGTGGCTGGACGGTTCGCTTCGCAGGCGCCGTGGCATATCCATCGTTGAGCAAGACAGAATCTCCTTTCGGCGACAAGATGGGCGATGTGCACGCCATCCTTGCATGGGAGCTATTCGCGCTCATTTTCCTTTACAAAGTTGCAGCGTTGTTCCATCGTTTTTTACTGCAAGATCTTGCAGCGGATGCTGCCGAGCGCTGGAGCATCGCGGTACTCGACGGGTAATAAGTGAGCGGCTGCGGCTATGGACAGGGCACGTCACCAAAAGTCTTGCGGGGAGCCGACATACACGGCCGCGCAAAGCAGCAGCGGCCCAGCCAAGTCACGCCGTGAGTTCCTCCGCATGGCAGCTGGCTCGCTTGGCACATCAATGGCGGCGACACTGCTTCCTGGCTGGGCCCACGAAGCATTGGCGATTCCGGCAAAAACCACGACGGGCACAATCGACGACGTGCAGCACATCGTAATCTTCACACAGGAGAACCGCTCGTTCGACCACTACTTCGGCAAGCTTCGCGGAGTGCGAGGCTTCAACGACCGAATGGCAATCAGGTTGCCCAACGGCGATTCGGTGTGGAAGCAGCCGACACGCACGAGCTACATTTTGCCATTCCACATAAGCACGACGACTACCAGCGCGACCTGCGCTCAAGCGCCCTCGATGAGCTATCAGACCGACATCGCGATGTGGAACAAGGGTCTTTGCAATGCATGGAACACGGCGCGCTTGCCGGGACTCGGAATGAGTTACTTCACACGCGATGATTTGCGGTTCTACTATACGCTCGCCGACGCGTTCACGATATGCGACCAGTACTACGCGTCGACTCTCACGCAAACCAATCCGAACAGGTTGCACTTGTTCAGCGGCAGCAGTGGTCTTTCCGTAGGGTTCCCTCCGGCGCTGAACAACGCGGACTCGGCCGAGGGATTCAAATGGCAAACGGTCGCCGAGCTGCTCGAGACGGCCGGAATCAGTTGGCGTGTCTACCAGCAACTCGACAATTTTGACGACAACGCCCTAGCGCTATTTCAAAGCTTCAAGTCGGCCTCGCCGACGAGCGCGCTTTACCGAAGAGGTATGGCGACCGTCGACGACGTCGCACAGGCCTTCGCCGCGGATGTCGCGTCAGGCAAGCTGCCGCAGGTCTCGTGGATCGTCGCGCCGACGGCGCTCTCCGAGCACGCTAACTATCATCCGCAAGCCGGCGAGGACCTGAGCGCGAAGCTGCTCGCCGCTTTGGCTGCAAACCCTGAGGTCTGGTCGCGGACCGTGTTCCTTCTAAACTACGATGAGCAAGGCGGCTTCTTTGATCATGCAGTGCCGCCCACGCCACCCGGTGATGACACCGAGGGCAGAACTACCGTTGCGACGACGGGCGAGCTCTATGACGATCTGCCGATCGGGCTCGGCTTCCGTGTGCCCATGACGGTGGTGTCGCCATGGTCAAGGGGAGGATATGTCTGTTCGGAAGTGTTCGATCACACATCGGTTATTCAGTTTATTGAACGGAGGTTCCGGATTCGGTGCCGTAACATCAGCGCGTGGCGCCGGTCGGTTTGCGGTGATCTGACGTCGGCGTTCAACTTCAGGAATCCGGATCCGAGCTGGCCTGAATTGCCGGACACGAATGGTTATATTGCGCGTGCCAATTTGCAATGCAGCTCGCTGCCGGCACCGTCGATTCCAACAGTGCAGTTCATGCCGAAGCAGGAACCTGGCACGCGCCCGTCGCGTGCCTTGCCTTATGAGTTCCACGCCAATGCGGCGGTAGATGCGATGAAAGGTACATTCTCTCTCTTGCTTATCAACAACGGAAAAGCGGGGGCAGCGTTCTCCGCTTATGATCTCGCGATGCGTACTCGCTGGCCGCGTCGATATGCGCTCGATCCCGACACGCAACTCGTCGATAGCTGGACACAATCGCAGCTCAACGGCACCAAGTATTCGATTGCGTTGCATGGCGCGAACGGGTTTCTACGGATTTTTCGCGGCGATTTTGCCGAAGGACCGCGCCTGAGGATGGCGGAGCCCGAAATCGAGGTGAGCTATGACGTGGCGAATGACGCTGTCTGCCTTGTCATGCGGAATTCAGGCCATGCGACGTGCCAGTTTTCGGTTAGATCGAATGTCTATCGCACCGTGAAGAGCCCGTGGGTATTTTCGGTGCCGGCGGGCGGCAGCGTTAAAAAAAGCTGGTCCGTATCCGCAAGTGGCAACTGGTACGACTTCAGCGTCACGGTCGATACACAGCGAGCGTTTTTGCGTCGCTTCGCGGGGCGCCTCGAAAATGGACTTGACCTCATCAGCGATCCCGCTGCCGCGTGAGATTTATGGGGCGATCGTCTAGTCCTTTTCAACGCGCTTCTAAGGTCGATCTGAAGGACCGGATACTCCGGCGGATGTTGGCTAAGCGTCGCCGTGCAGATGGCGCCATTCCGGTTAGAGCCAGTGAGTACCGCAAATGATGTGCAGAAGTCATGAAGCACCAGATCGAAAGTCGATCGACTGGCTGCGGGCTTTAGTACTCGGCGCGAGATGGCATTATCTCCACGGCAAGTTTAATGATCGGTGTCGCATCGGCGCATGCCCAGCACGGCCCGCTGGTGCTGTCGGTCTGGCGGGGCTTGTGGCGAGGGCAATGTCGCTGGCAACTGGCGAATATGTAACAGTTCTTCTCAGACCGACACGGAAACACGGAACACGCGGCGCTTGCCGAGGAGCAGGCGAAACGTGACACGGATAATGCATGCGAGCATCGAGAACTGGCGGCCATATACGTGCGACGAGGACTTGATTTGGCGCTGGCGAAACAGGTGGCCGAGGCTCTGATGGCACGAGACGCACTTGGCGCACACGCACGCGACGAATTAGGTACTACGGGAATCAGAGCCGCAAGACCCTTGTAAGCTGCGCCTGCTTCAACCGGAAGCTTCTCGGTAGGCGCAGCGTCACCCCTTATCGTCACGGCGGTAGCGAGTCGCGTTGCGTGGATGGATTTGTGCAGCGAAGGATTAAACGCTATGGAGGGTGTGGTCCTTAAGGCTCTCTTCAGCATCCGTCACGCAGGCTTTGCTGTCCCGAGAGCGCTCTCGTCCGGAGGCATATGGCTGAATTACATGCTGTCCAACTGTTCTTCGCCTGTGCTGCTGCCCTATCTGCCCTGTGCTCCGGGCTGGGCATCGTGTATACCGTGTTGGCCGGTCACCTTGTGCGAAGGTTTTTTTCGCGTCCAATGATTGCGCCCGTTCGCTTCCCAGCAGTCACCGTCGTCAAGCCTTTGCATGGCGACGAATGGCAGCTATTGGAGAACTTAACGAGCTTCGTGGAGCAGGACTATCCGACACCGGTTCAGTATATCTTTGGCGTCCTTGACCGATGTGATGCGGCGCTCAAGGCCGTCGACATACTGCGCGCGCGTTTCCCGGAGAAACACATAACGGTCGTGGTAGATGAAAGGGTGTACGGACCCAACCGAAAAGTCGCCAATCTTACAAATATGGTGGGTCTCGCAAAGCACGATGTGCTCTGCTTTGCCGACAGCGACGTGCGTGTCGGCCCCAGATTCCTTCGCGACATCGTAGGTGCGCTTCAGCAACCCGGCGTCGGGCTGGTCACCACCGTATATCGCGGATTGTGTGCGCCCGGGTTCTGGCCTCGGGTGAGTTCTGCCATGACCAACTATCACTTCCTGCCCGGCGTAGCGACCGGGCTGTCAATTGGACGCGCGCGGCCATGCTTTGGCCAGACGATTGCCATGACAAGGACAACACTTCTGCGAATAGGCGGTCTCGCGCAGTTCGCGCATCATCTCGCAGAGGACTACGCGATTGGCGAAGCAGTGCGCCGCAGCGGCTTATCGGTCGCCATTCCGCCGTTCATTGTGCATCACGCTTGTGTCGAAACCACGTTTTCTCAGCTAGTCGCACACGAACTGCGGTGGTGTCGCACGATTCGCGCTGCGGATCGGATGGGGCATCTCGGTGCTATCTTGATGCATCCGTTTCCGCTTGCCTTGCTCGCCGTACTCTTTTCTTTTGGCAATCCGCTGGCCTGGGGGCTAGTAGTGCTGACACTCATTGTTCGCGCGATATTGGTCTGGCAAACGGATCGCGCGACGGGAGACAGTTGCAGCGGCCTTCTATGGTTGCCGCTCTGGGATGTCCTTCAATTCAGAATCTACGTGGCGAGCTTCTTCTCCTCGTGCGTCTTATGGCGTGGACAACGCTTCGATGTTGACGAGGACGGTTTGTTGTCGTCACGCGTCCAACGTGATCAAGCTTAAAATGATCATTAATTTGACGACGACTGCTCATTTTGAAGAGGCCATGCCCAGATGAGATACCTCGGGTCTGTTGCCGCCTTTCTTGGGCTAATGTTTGCAGCGTGGCTTATCTGGCGCGATAATCCGGTAGCGATCCTGCGTCTGCTGGAGTCCGCCGGCGTGGGCCTGGTGCTCGCTGCCTTCGTACATATCTTTGCGATGTTACCGAACGCTTGGGATTGGCGCATTCTGATACGTGAAGCTGAGCGCCCCTCCTTTGCGACCATGCTCAAACTCGTCTGGATTCGCGAGTCGATCAATGGACTGCTGCCCGTGGCCCGGATCGGCGGGGAGATCGTTTCATTTCGACTACTGGGCCGTGTCGGTGTGCGCCCGGCAACCGCCGCCGCCAGTCTCGTCGTGGACATGCAACTCACGTTAATCAGCCAGGTCGTCTTTGCACTCGTAGCCCTCGGATACGTGCTGGAGCAGACCTCGTCGGATCCCGCGCGCGTTGCGGGAAGGTTAGCGTGGGGTCTTGCCGGACTCATGCCCGTGCTCTTGCTGTTCGCGCTCGTTCAACATGCGCGGCCGTTTGAACGCGCCGCGCGAACGCTCAACCGGATTACTAGTGGTAAGGTGTATGCCCTCGTTGGCAAGTCGGCGCGCATCGATCAGTCTATTAAGCTAATCTGGCGGCAGACCGGCGTCGTGGTTCGCTATTTGTTCATCTGGCAAACGCTGCAGTGCTTCGGTCTGGCGCTTGAGATTTGGATTGCATTACGCGTGCTTGGGTCGGACTCAACCTTCGGGACCGCATTCGTGCTCGAGGCACTGATTCAGCTCGTGAGCAGTGTAGCCTTTGTCGTGCCGGGTAACATTGGCGTACAAGAAGGCGGCTTCGTTCTGATCGGTGGCATCTTGGGTATCGATGCCCCCACATGTCTCGCGCTCGCAGGCGCGCGGCGAGTGCGAGATCTTTTGTTCTTTTTGCCAGGACTCATTTTCTGGCAAGTGGCCGAACGTTCGGTTGCTCCTCAGCGCTCAACGGCTGTGAAGCCCGGCAACGTGAATGGAAGTGATTCGTGAAAACGGGAACGGGAGTCGTGGCTGAATAAAAGCGACACGCGGCGACGACAGATGTGGTGATTGCCGATCGGATATCATAATTCTGCAGGTCTGCATTCACCTCGGCGCCTGCCGAATGAATGAACCTCCCTTTGACGGCTTCTCTGTCGAACGACTGATTCGAGGTTTCCGCGCCCACCTTTGCTGACGCGGCGCAAAGCCCGATGCCGAACGAGTACCCCCTGATCCGAACAGGTTCGTTAGCGAAGTTTCACAAGCCTTCTTCCATTATTACGCCAGCGCTGCGAATCACTTGCAGGTAAGCGGGCACATCACCGACAGCAGCGGTGGCTTGCTCTGCCAACTTCCGCATGTGCGAAGACTTTTGGGCGTTCGCCATCATCGCTTCGAGCACATCTGAATCAGTGAACCCGCGAGCGGTCGCCACCTCGAGGACGGCGACCAATATGCGTCGGGCCGCCGCTCGGGCATCGGCCGACGCTGCGGGGGCGCGATATGCAAGAAAGCCTGCCATCAGCAAAAATTCGGCTGGGCTGATGTGCTGGCCATTCCCAACTGGCACACCCTCGGTATCGCCTCGACTGTGCCTCATCCATAGCCTCGCGCTTTGGAGCATGGGCAGCGCGAACGCGCACCCGCGTCGATGGTGCCACTGCCCGTTACGGACGGATCGAATGGCGGACGGGTCGCTGTGCCCGGCATGCTCACCGCATGATGCTTGGAGCGCTACCGCCCCTCGCGAAAAGATCGGTTTCTGTACATCACCGCTGCTTCATCTTGATGTCTCAACATTGCCGCGAGTATGTGCCAGACCGCGTGCGCAGTCGACTCCTCAGGAAGTTGCCGCTCATACAACGGGAGCTGTGAAGGCGGCCGAAAAAAATCCCGTAGCACGGTGTCATCTGACGCCGGTGCCAGAGACGATAGTCCGCTACATCGGTAATCTCGATGTAAAGATTGAAGGCGACGAGACAAAGGCTTGCCATTCCAAAGTCGGGAGTCGTAGTATTCTTTAGCGACCCACTTGCGAGCCAGACCTTTGCACAGAAGCGGGTGGCGTCAGCACCGGCTGTCCAGTGACGAGCGCAGTTTTTGAAGGCCCAAATCAGATTCCCAAACATCGCCGAAGGTGGCGACCCCTGCGGGCGGTTCATCCCTGCAAGTGCACTGTTATCTTTGAGGGCATTATGAAAGCGTTGTTTCTACAGGCACCTTCGTTCGACGGCTTCGATGGTGGAGCCGGCTCACGTTTCCAGACGAGGCGTGAAATTCGATCGTTTTGGTACCCGACGTGGCTCGTCCAGCCCGCTGCGCTGGTCGTGGATAGCCGTGTCGTGGACGCTCCTGCAGATGGCCTGTCTCTGGATGCGACCCTGGACATCGCTCAAGAATATGACCTGGTTATCATCCATACGAGCTCGCCGTCGTTCCTGAGCGATGCGCAATTCGCGGAGCATCTAAAGCGACGCAAGTCCAGCATCCTGATCGGGATGATCGGGGCAAAGGTAGCCGTCGATCCTCACGGCTCGCTTGCCGCGAGCGATTCGATCGATTTCGTGTGTCGTGAAGAATTCGATTTCACCTGTCGCGACATCGCGCAGGGACTCCCGTTCGAGTCGATCCTCGGTCTCAGCTATCGTTTGCCCGACGGTGGCATCATGCACAACGAAGCCCGGCCGATCCTTGAAGACATGGATCAGTTGCCGTTCGTTGCGCCCATCTACAAGCGCGACCTCAAGACTGAGAACTACTTCAGCGGCTACCTCAAGCATCCGTATGTCTCGATCTACACGGGCCGAGGCTGCAAGTCGCGGTGCACCTTTTGCCTCTGGCCGCATACTGTCGGGGGTCATCGCTATCGCACCCGCTCGGTGGAGAATGTCCTCGAAGAAGTGAAATGGATCCGCGACAACATGCCCGAAGTCAAGGAGATCATGTTCGACGACGATACGTTTACGGATCTCAGACCGAGAGCAGAAGAGATTGCTCGCGGCCTTGGCAAGCTAGGCGTGACGTGGTCGTGTAACGCAAAAGCGAACGTACCGTACTCAACGCTCAAGGTCATGAAGGAGAACGGCTTGCGCCTTTTGCTCGTCGGCTACGAATCTGGCGACGACCAGATTCTCGTCAATGTCAAAAAGGGGCTGAGGACCGACATGGCACGCCGCTTCAGTGACGACTGCCGCAAGCTCGGCATCAAGATCCACGGCACATTCATTCTTGGGCTTCCAGGGGAAACGCAAGAAACGATACGGAAGACCATCCAATACGCGAAGGAGATCAACCCGTACACGATCCAAGTTTCGCTCGCCGCGCCCTACCCTGGGACGGTCCTTCATAAGCAAGCTGTCGACAATGGATGGCTGGAAGAAAACAAGGTCATCACGCTTATCAATTCCTCGGGCACCCAGCTTTCGACTATCGGCTATCCGCATCTGTCGCGCGAAGAGATCTTTCTCGGTGTTGAAGAGTTCTACAAACGCTTTTATTTTAGACCGGCAAAAATATGGGAAATCGTCCGTGAGATGTTGGTCAGTTGGGAGATGATGAAACGACGCCTGCAAGAGGGCGTGGAGTTCTTCAGGTTTCTTCGAGACCACAAGGCGTGAGGGTTTATAGTCGGCCTGACAATGAGTAGCGTCCCGCAAAATGGGGGCCAGGAGTTTTTAGATGACTGCTTAACGCGCTTCGGTGAATTGCCCCGCAAGATGGACAGTGTTCGGCTAGGGCCGAGAGGGCTGGGTTCTGTACATCACAGGTCCCAGCCCGTTTAGTTTGAGCTTGATTCGCTTGTGGTTATAGTAATGGATGTACTGTCTGATACCGGCCTTCAGCGCATCAAGGCTCTCGAAGCAGTTTGCGCAAAAGAACGCCGAGTTGAGCGTGCCAAAGAAGCTTTCCATTGCCGCGATGGAACACGCAGATAACTGCACCGTTGGAGAACGTTGAAGGTCGACCTTTTCAGATAGCCCGTCCGTACCATTCCCTTCATGCGCAGGAATTCGAGCTGGGTCGTCATGCCCAGAACGAAGGCCGGGTCTGGTTTCACGACGCAGACGGCAGGCTTCGGGCGCTGCCAGTCCATTGGAGAGCGGCATGGCCGAGGATCCCCGAGGCAGAAGAAACTGCGGCTAACGAGAATCGCTTAACCAATGCGTCGCTGACGGCGGGAGAGCTCTTTGACGTAAGGAATACGGAATAGGCGGGCGGCTTTTTACGACCGGAAATGCGAGCCAGAGGTAATCACCATCGACAAGAGCGGCGCCAACCTGGCCGCGCTCGAAGCCATCAACGCCGAACGGCAAACGCCCATCCGGATCCGGCAGAACAAGTACCTGAACAACGTGATTGAGCAGGATCACGCGTCATCAAACGCATCATCAGGCCGATGATGGGCTCTAAGGAATTCCGGTGCGCGCGCATCCTCTTTTCGGGAATTAGAATCATGCATATGATCCACAAGAGGCAGTGGAATGATGAGGGCACGCCCGGCGGCAACGAGGTCACCACCAGGAAGTGGTGCAGGGAGCCACGCGCGACCACCAGCTATTGCCTGTGCTGACCGGACGCTCGCGCCTTGGAAGCGCTCAATGGAATGATTGTGCCGAACAGACCGTTGGTCTCTTTGTTAGGACCTGCCGAGAAGTACAGCGTGTCCGAGTTCGAGTTGTGGCCGCCACCGAGGGTGAGAGCCCACAGGCCGTCGATAGCCAGTGGATTGCCGTATGCATCCTCAAGGAGATCGAGGAGCTTGCCGTCATCGTCGAAAACATTGATTCGGCCATTACCAAAGTTGCCAATCAGAATCTTGCCGCTGAAGCGGCCGAACGCAAACGATGCGCGCGCGATTCCCCACGGCGAGTCGAGCGATCCTCGGCTGGCAAAGCGGCGCAGCAGGTGGCCGTCTGTGTCGAATACATCGACGAATCCGTGGCCGTTACCTGCAACATCGTCATGCTTCTGATCGTCCTGTTGCGCATAGGTTACGAAAAGGTCCCCGTCGATGTTCGCGATACCAAACGGGGCGTAGCCAGCTGGGATGTGCGGGTCGGTGAAGCCGCCGTCCGTTGTCACCCGCATGAACAAGCCGTTCGTACCGCTCGGCCCGAATACGTCGATCCGACCAGAGCGGAAGTTCGTCGCAAACAGAAATCCTCCTTTCGCGTTCACACCGAAGACCAGACCCTTGTAGACGGCTCCGCTAGCGGCGGATGGAGAGGATGAGTTATCGACAGCGAGTACGGCGTTGTTCGGTGGATTCAACCCACCGGCCCAAGCGGAAATCGTGCCGTCCTCGGTCGCGAAGATGAATGCGGCTGGGAGCTTGGTGCCTGGCACGAGAAACGCCGCTGAGGGATTCCACACGATTCCGGTCGGCGCCGCAGGCGTGGGATGCGGTGGATTGTTGGAAGAGACGGGATGACAGGCGCTGGCCGGTATGACATTGCCTGGCAGCGGGATGGAGACCTGCAGCGCCACCTTTGCCCCCTCGCCGTCATACAGCGTGGAGCAGCCTGTCCCATTGTCGTTGACCCAGAATGGACTTGCTGCCGGACTAAATGCGATTCCCCAAGCGTTTCGTAGTACCCCGTCGACCTTCGGAGCAGCGCCTGCCGAGTTAGACACGAGCGGTGCGACGACGTAAGCATCATCGTCAGCAGCATGCCCACCTGTGAAACCGGCGGCGAGGACGATAACGGCCGCCGCTTTGAGACCCCACGAGACCTGTGACATGACTACTCTCCTTAGTCTGACCGGTGAGAAATCGCTCCGCGAGTTAGCGCCAAAGGAGAGTAAACGGCCGCCGTCCTCCAAAAATTCCGTCTGTAGTCGAAAAATTCCGCTATGACCCAGTCGCATCGCGCATGGCGTCGACGCCGCGCTGAAACTCGATTCATGTGGCGGTATGTTCTTTAAGCACTACTTTGAGTAGGTCACGATTAGTTCACTGGACCGTAATCAGTTCGCTAGCACAAAGTAAGCAGATTCCTGGCGACCGCATACCAATCCGGCGCTGAATTTGAATACCTCGGCACCCTATATCAAGCAGAACGCAAGCGTCGCCTTCAGAACCCATCTATTTCAAAACGACTTCGCCAAGTGCTTAAGTAGCTTGCTTCGTGAAACCTTTCGGTCTCGAAGGAGCGAATGGCAGTCGGATCTCGGAAGCGGTCGCTACGAAGGCTCCGGTCTGAACGGCAGAAGTGGGTTTGCGCCGTGAAAAGGCGGCGCTTTCCAGCGGTTGTAAGACCCGCCCGGCAACCGCTCCAGCCGGAAGCAACCGGAGCAGTCATGGAGGTAGCGAAATGGCTGAAGCTTTCGGGTAAGCGTGTCACGAATGTCACGAATCGGTGACAGCGCGAGTGTGCAGGCCGTAACGTGAGTGAACGCTGAGCAAACCTCGAAAATGCCGATGCGCAGGCCCACCCGGCCACCCTCTCGAAGAAGGCTGATATGACTGGCTGGATGAGCGAAGCAGTGCCGCCAGTCACTGCGCCGGGGTAGTGGCGACAGCATGTACACAAGGAAAGACCATGCGCCGGATACTCTTCTTCGACAGTCGCATGCCCATACGGGCCTGCCCCATGGTCGCTGAGTACATCCGCCCAAACGTAAAACCCAGGAAGTCGAACTCCCCTTCCGGAACCGCGCAGATTTGCGTCGTTGACCGTCAGCTTCAGCTTGCTCATGATCTCGCGTAGTCGCGACAACGCTTCTTCAGCCTTACCGCGCTTGCACAGGATCACCAGATCGTCCGCGTAGGTCACGATTCGACTGCCAAGACTTCGCTCAAGCCCGAGCGCATAAGCTCAGGCGACGCAAGGGCAGGGGCTATCCCTTTACGGGCAATATGGGCCCGTACCGCTGAGCGTGCGCGGCGGCGCAGCCTGGCGTGTGTGAAGGCGTGAGATCTTGTCCGAGAGCCGGATGCGTTAGTAGCGCACGTCCGGTTCGAGGAGCGGGATGTGGAAGCGGGGCTACGATGAGGGAGCATTCGATTTTCCTGCTATGTGCGATTCACGACTACAAATTCGACCGGCCGCTGAATGACGGCAATGGGGTCCTCGATTGCCGCTGTCATTCGTTAAATCAAAGGCAGCATTAGCGGACAGGCGTCAGATGGTTCTGTTTCAGGGACGGTCGCTAAACTTCGCAAGCCGCGTAGGGTCACTTCGGAATGACGGGCGGTTGAGGGGCGGCGGGTTTGCGAGCTCGCTTTCATGCGAGAAGGCAAGTAACTGGCTTTGAGATGATTCTCTTGTACGTTAAATCGACCCGTGCATAGCTGAGCGCAGCCGAACGGTATAGCAAAGTTTAAGAGGCGGGTTTGGCGCGGGCGAAGAGGGTGCGCGCAGTCCTGCGCTCAGCAGAGAAGCAAACCCTGACGGCGCCTACTGGACCTAGGCGCACGAAGGCATCGTTACGGCGGTGGACCGAACCGGCAAGCCGTTCGGCGGGGCGAGCCCTATCGAAACCCGAGCGGGCCTGACGGATTGCGCTCATGCACCTCGCGCAAAATCCGACGGCGTCAACTCGACGTTCACTGATGGATGGGCGAGCGCCTTGCGTGCCGCGACCGCGGCAATCTGCTTGTCGCCATCGCCGAAGCATCTAAGCGTGCGAGCGTCGCTTGCGCCGTGTTCAAGCCAGAAATTCGCTTCGAATGCCTCGCGGGATACTACGCATTCGACTGAGCCGTTCGGACGAACGAGGTCGAACGCGACGCCACGGCGATTGCGAGGATGCGGGGTGTTGTCGCTGCAGCTTCCATGATTAGACGGTGCAAATTAGATTACACGGGTGCTCGAGCGCTGACACGCGCAGTAGAAGACGCACTCGATGCGTGGCTACCACTCGATACGATGCTTCTCTTCGGTTTCCTGATGCCGCCGGTCGTCGTCGATATGCAGATATAGACTGGTCGTGGTCAGCGAAGCATGACCGAGATTGTCACGAACGAGTCGGAGATCAACCTGTTTATCCGCCATATGAGAACCGGCGCTGTGACGCAGCCAGTGGGCGGAAGCTTTCTCCAATAGGTCTGCGCGCGCCGAAACGCCATCTCGTAAGCGAAGGCGCACAGCTGCATCCGCAAATACGTCTTTGACGATCGCATGCAGTCCGGCGCGCGTCAGCGGTGCGCATGTCTGCGCTCGGTCGTTGGCTGCGTTTGCGTTAATCGGCAAAATCAACGGCGTCTCTTCGCTGGGCGAGGGCAGTGCACTCAGGCCCAGTTGCTGGCGGTAGCGCGAAAGCTCCATCATCATTTCGCGCGTCGCGGGCACCAGTCGCTCCTTGCCACCTTTGCCGTGAACGGTCAGCCACCAGCGAAGGGTACCGTCGGCGTCGCGCCGCACGAAAAACTGGCCCATCGTGTTCGCGCCCACTTCGGCAATCCGCAACCCACCCAGATACAGCAGCGTGAACAGCCACCTGACGCGGTAGGCATGCGCACGCGCGCGATCGCTGTCGCGCGGCAGCGCGGCGATGGTGTCCTTGACCTCCTGCCAGAGCCCTGGCTCGAGATAGCGGGTGATGCGGGGAGGGGCGTGCTTCGTGCGCTGGCGGGATAGGGAAAGGGGATTGCCAGCAAGATAGCCCGCCTGCACGAGCCACGCAAACAATGCGTTGAGAATAACGATCGCCTGGCGCTGACTCGCGGGCGACAACGGCCCATAGAACGGCCGCCACCGTGCATCGTGGCGAGGGTGCTTGCGACCCCCGCCGGCGACCCAGGTCGCGGCGGGCTGCGGATCGGCCAGGAACTGCTGGTAGTGCAGACAATCCTCGTGCGTCAGTGACGAGAGCGGCTTGCCGAGCACTACGAGCGCCCAGAGCAGCAGCCGTTCGGCCTCTTTGCGATAACTGTCGAAAGTGGTCTTGGTGTCGTGGAAGCGTGAAAGCCACGCGCGAATCGCATCGAGGTCGTTGTTGGCCGCGATCTGTGCCCGACCGTCGGTGGCGCGATTCGCGCCCAGACTCCCGTCGAGCGTCGACGGAATCACGAGGGATTCGAGTGGCGCGGGGTGAAGTGCAACGGATGCGGGTGGCGGAAGAGCGGGCATGGAGTCTCACGTGGTTTCGAACTCGGTACGGCGCACATGAATCAACATTATAGCACTAATGTCAAATCAAACCGTCGG
>NZ_FCOL02000063.1 GCF_001544515.1 Caballeronia terrestris | reverse complement strand
GGAGTTAGGGCGAGGTTATTAGGGCACCGCCGAACGAAAGAGGCGGCAACAGACAAACCGAACCTACTGCTACCGCGAGTGGGTAGCCCCACTACCTCTCAGCAGCGGGGCCCCCGAAGAACCGTGCGTGCGACTTTCGCCGCACACGGCTCGCGCACAGCATGAAACGTCACACTGACGCCGGTCTTGTCAAACCGCACAAGCCCTTCGCACGCGTCACCTCGTCGATTCATCTCATTGCTGAGACGAGGGCGCTGAACCGCAAACAGCCGGTCTCTCACAAGCTGCCCCACGGCGAATCTAAAAAGTGGGCCTGCGACAGCTGCACCACACGGAAGTCTGCACCCTTTCAGGTCGAGGCAAATCTTGAACCTCTATGCAGCCCATTACAGGCCGCCATTCGCTTTCTCCGCGTTCTCATACCCGCTTCGTCAACAGCGCTCCTCACAGTTTGCCTGCCTTGATTGTCGTATTCCGGAATCAAGGCGATGAATCGGGCTTACCACGTTCCCAGTCTTGCCGATTCGATTGTTCTCGAATCTATCCGTTTAGCGCCCGCCTCTTCCTCGGTAGCGATGGTGACGACGTGCACCCAATGTGGAAGGGAGCAACCTGCTACGCACCGTTTGGTCAGGGCCTGACAGCAGCTTTGGCCCATTAGTCGTGACGAGGTTTATCGGCAGTTCACTTAAGTTGCGCATGCGGAAATTGCCTCGCCCCTATACCGCGTCGCTGCTCGCAGTGTCGGTTCCTTGTCACCAAGGTGGACCGTCCATTGGAAGGGTACTTTGTCCCCGGAGCTTCAGACTCGATGGTCTCCCGTCGCGCATGTCCAGGTAGGCAACTGTTGGTCGTACAACAGGTCACGGCTTCAACCTCCAAACTTCGAATGCCAAATGTGACAAGGCAAGAAAGAGCTTTACCATCTACAGCATGCCGCATAGCGCGCGGCTGACGGCGACACGTGTCGCACCCACATCTCGACTCTACCGGGCATCACCCATCATAAATTGGTGCAGACTGATTCCCCTCCACTCAAAAGGAGAGTGTCATGGAAGCGATAGTCAGCAGGAGCGTGCCTCATGTTCCGTGGAACAAGGACTAGCTAACCGGGCAAATGTCGCCGCTGAAGCTCAAGGAAATTCGCGCCATTCGAATCCGCCTGTAGTTGAGCGCGAAAACCCGTGATCTGGCGATGTTCAATCCGGCGACCGATAGCACGCTACGAGCGTGCGACCTGACAAAGTTCCGCGTGCGAGACGTCTGCCTAGGTACCCGGGTAGCGCCTCGCGCGACTGTCATGCAGCAGAAAACGCGGCTGCCGGCGCAATTCGAGATCACCGAGCAAACGCGCGACCAGGTGGAAAACCGGAGCAGGGTAGCCGGGCATGAACGACATCATCGCACTCGGCCGTTGTTGTACCCCTAACTCGCTGTAGCTACCGCACTGGCCCGCGCCATATGCAATTTTTTGTAGCTGTCGATCAGGCGGTGATGCCTATCGAGACCCTCCAGTTTCATACTCGTTGGCGTTAAGCCATAGAAGCGCACGCTGCCGTCCACTGATCCCATTACCGCGTCCATCCGGGCCTTGCCAAACATCCGACAGAAGTTGACCGCGTAATCCTCCAGTTCCAGGTCGTCATCGAGCAGCACCTCCAGCACCACATTCAGGGCCTGGTAAAACAATCCGCGCTCGACCGTGTTGTCGTTGTATTGCAGAAAGGCTCCCACCAGTTCTTGCGCCGCCTCAAATTGCTGCAAAGCGAGATGAATCAGCAGTTTCAACTCGAGAACTGTTAGCTGCCCCCAGCCCGTATTCTCGTCAAATTCGATGCCGATCAAAGTGGCAATATCGGAGTGCTCGTCTAGTTCACTGTTATCCAATCGTTCAAGCATTGCTGCAAGGCCGGCATCGTCCCGGCGATGTAAGTTCAAAATATCGGCGCGGAACAACAGCGCCTTATTTGTGTTATCCCAAATCAAATCTTCTATCGGGTAAACTTCTGAATAACCGGGCACTAAAATCCGGCAGGCTACTGCGCCCAGTTGGTCATACACCGCCGTATAAACCTCTTTGCCCATGTCTTCGAGAATTCCGAACAACGTTGCGGATTCGTCGGCATTGGAGTTTTCACCCTGGCCAGAAAAGTCCCACTCAACAAACTCGAAATTCGCTTTGGCGCTGAAAAAGCGCCACGACACCACACCGCTGGAATCAATGAAGTGCTCAACAAAGTTGTTTGGTTCAGTCACCGCGTTACTGACAAAGGTGGGCTGAGGTAAATCGTTCAGGCCTTCAAAACTGCGCCCCTGTAGCAATTCCGTCAGGCTTCGTTCAAGCGCCACCTCGAAGCTCGGGTGCGCGCCGAACGAGGCAAAGACACCGCCTGTCCGCGGGTTCATCAATGTGACGCACATTACCGGGTAGGTCCCGCCCAGCGACGCATCCTTTACCAGCACCGGAAAGCCCTGCTCTTCCAATCCTTGAATCCCGGCCAGAATGCTAGGGTATTTCGTCAGCACTTCGTGCGGCACATCGGGCAATGCGATTTCACCTTCCAGAATTTCACGCTTTACTGCCCTTTCGAAAATTTCGGACAGACATTGCACCTGCGCTTCGGCCAGCGTATTGCCGGCGCTCATGCCATTGCTGACGAACAGGTTTTCGATCAGGTTGGACGGAAAATACACCACTTCGCCGTCCGACTGCCGCATAAATGGCAGCGAACAGATGCCGCGCTGCACATTGCCGGAGTTGGTGTCGTACAGATGTGAGCCACACAACTCGCCATCGGGATTATAGATTTCCAGGCAGTACGCATCCAGAATGTCAGCCGGCAGCGCATCCTTGGGGCCAGGTTTGAACCAACGCTCGCTCGGGTAATGTACAAACGCGGCATTGGCGATGTCTTCGCCCCAAAACGCCCCGCCATAGAAATGGTTGCAATTCAGGCGCTCGATAAACTCTCCCAACGCCGACGCCAACGCGCTCTCTTTGGTCGCGCCCTTGCCATTGGTAAAACACATCGGCGACTGCGCGTCGCGTATATGGAGCGACCACACATTAGGAACGATATTGCGCCACGAAGCGATCTCAATCTTCATGCCCAAGTCCGCCAGAACGCCCGACATATTGGCTATGGTTTGCTCTAACGGAAGATCTTTACCCGCAATATAGGTGCTGGCATCAGAAGCCAGATTCAACGTCAACAAAGACTGGGCATCGGCATCCAGATTTTCTACCTCTTCAATGACAAACTCGGGTCCGGCTTGCACCACTTTTTTCACCGTACAACGGTCGATGAAGCGCAAAATACCTCGGCGGTCTACTTCCGAAATCTCCGGTGGCAACTCAACCTGAATCTTGAAAATCTGTTGATACCGGTTTTCCGGATCAACAATATTATTCTGCGACAGGCGAATATCCTCGGTGGGAATATTGCGATTTACGCAGTATAACTTCACAAAGTAAGCTGCGCACAAAGCCGACGAGGCCAGAAAATAATCGAAGGGACCAGGCGCCGAGCCATCGCCCTTATAACGGATCGGCTGGTCGGCCACTACCGTGAAGTCTTCGAACTTGGCTTCAAGGCGAAGCTTATCGAGAAAGTTGACTTTGATTTCCATGTCGGATCCTAAAATTCGTGCTTAAAATGATATGCGCGCTTCTATCCGTCACCGGTGAAGTTGCTGTAGCAGATCGCTTATGTTCCTAGCGGTGACCATTGAAGCGCTAATGCTGTCCGATGAAACGCACGGATGACAGAATTGGCAATCCGGACTTTTGGCCTTACCTTTCAGGGCTAAGCCAGTTCTCGCCAAAAACCGTGAATATGGTTTGCAGACACCATGAACAGCAACACCTTGCTGCGATGATACGCGACGCTTGGGTTCGATAGTAGTTGCAGCAGGACTCGCGGATCGGGACCGATCCGGTCGTTGGTCCCGATTCGAACGGCTGTGGAGAAATTCGGACGGCCGCCACGGGGTCGAGCCAGTGTGAAAACGCATCGATCGCTTAAACTGAATCAACGCATTGAGCCCGGGTGACTCATGAAGCGATTCGTTGAAGGCGATGACCGCAAGCAGGTCGCGTTGCTCCCGAATGCGTCGATGACTACATCGGGGAGTCGATAACGCGGCGGTGCGACGGGGCTGTCTCCAATCAATGCCCTCAAGGAGCGTCGACAGTTGCGCGCACGTCAGATGGACCTTGCCACCGTCGGTCTGGGGCCAAATAAAACGGCCTCGTTCGAGCCGCTTCGCGAGCAGCCAGATTCTGTCCTCCGTTGCCCAAAGAATCTTCACCAGATCACCCCGGCGGCCTCGGAAGACGTAGACGTTGTCAGGGTGCTCGTCTATACGCGGGCCAAGCTGGGTCGCCATGTCGGTTAATTGTCCGTCCGTAGCCTCGTGGTATCGCAGGTTTTTTGGCGCGTCAGACGCTCAGGGTCAGAGTGCCAATTCCGTCGCGATCGGCGCCACCGGCCGTCGCCGGTCGCGCTCGATGAGCGTTAGCTCGGGGCGGGGCGGCATCGCGCGCCGCACGCCCATCACCTCCGCAAGATTTGCGTCGCGGCGATGCATCGGGCCGCATGAACGCGGCCGGTCCCGTTAGCAGCGGAGTAACGGCCGGTCCGTGGCCGCTCACCGTGCTGTCCCCGTGCACGATCACGCCGATGGTCAGCCGCCCTTGTGCGAAGAGCGGGCCGCGCCGCGTATCGGCATCGACGATGGCGACGAGGTCGCCGAAGCGCAGGCTGCCGAGGCGGTATTGCGCGCGCGTCGCGGCATCGCCGAGCTGGATGTCGTAGTCGCCGCGCCAGGCGGTGTTCTTGCCGAGCCCCGAGCCCACCACGCGCGCGGGCACCAGATGCGTGACGGGCACGTGCAGGCGCCCGTCCCGCTCGACGATCGACAACCCTGGCGGCGCGACGCTCAATCGCGTCACCGGCCTGTCGATATCGAAGATCGACGGCAAGCTCACCAGCGTCGCCAGCGTGTACCTCATCAACCCGCAGGGCATCGTGATCGGGCGCGACGGGCGGACGCTTCGTCGCGTCGACGCTCGACATTGGCAACGACGACTTCATGCGCAACTGGCCCGTCGTGTACTTTGGCGGCGAGCCGAAGGGCGTCGTCATCAATCTCGGCAAGATCAGTTCGAGCGGCGGCGACGTGCTGCTCATCGCCGGGAAGAAGGTGGTGAACGCGGGCGAGATCCGCGCGGATAACGGCAGCGTCGAGATGGCGACGGGCAGCTACGGGATCATCCTCACGGGGTACGACAACAGCGGCCAGCAGGTGTCCGTTGAGACCGGCAGCGCCGGCACGGTGGTGAACGCGGGCGTGGTGCGTGCCGCACAGATCAACCTGCAGGCCGTCGACGGCAACATCTACGCGCTCGCGGGGCAGCGCCGCGAACTGCGCGCGACGGGCGTGTCGGAACGATACGGGCAGATCTGGCTCGTAGCGCAAAACGGCAAGGTCGATGCGCGGGGTGCTTCCTTCACGGCTCACGAGCAGGACGGCACCTACGGCAGCGTCGAGATGCGTGCCGCCGATCTGAAGGTCGAGGGCGCGCAAGTGCACGCGGGCGACTGGACGCTCGCGGCGAATGCCATGACGATCGGTCGGCCGCTCGCGCGGACGTTCACGCGCGCGCTCTCGTCCGGCACGAGCGTCTACATCGATACGGCGAATTCGGCGCACGGCAGCGGCGACATCGACGTCCGCGAGAACCTGCGCTGGAAAGGCGACGCCTCGCTCTCGCTGAACGCAGGCCACTCGGTGACGATCGCGCGCGGTGTGACGATCGCCAACGAGGGCGGTGGCTCGCTGTCGCTCACGGCCGACGGCAACGGCGTCACTAACGGCGGCAGCGTCGTCAATGGCGGCGCGCTCGACTGGTGCCGCAGCACGGGCACCGTCACCATCCTCTATGACCGCAACGGGCGCTACCTGCCCGGAGTGCAGCGCGCAAATCCGTCATGGCACGCAAACGCGCAGGCCTCCGTCGATCCGCAGATCATGGCGTGGTCGCGCGTGGATACGTGGGCCGACTTCGAGGCAATGAACTCGAATCTGAATGCAAACTACCGCGCGAGCGGGTCGCTGATTTATGGCGGGACGCATCGACTCTCACGGCCCATCGGCAGCGCGGCGCATCCGTTTACGGGTGTGTTCGAGGGGGCCGGTAGCATGCTCTTCGTTGACGTACAGAACGGCTCGCGCGACCCCGACTCGGCCGACACGGGCATGTTCGGTGTGATCGGCCGGGGCGGCGTAGTGCGCAACTTCGGCGTGGAAGGCACCTCCGACGGCGCGGCCGGCGCCACCGGCCTGATCGCGGGGCGCAACGACGGCCTGATCCTCGACGTCGGAGCGTACGGGGATGTGAGAGGCGGCGGCCCGAGCGGCGGCATCGCCGGGGTCAATCGCGGACTGATCCTCGATGCCTCGTACCAGCCCTCTGGATTCGGCTCGGGCGTGAGGGGCGATGGTCCAGTCGGCGGCATCGCGGGCGTCAACTTAGGGACGATCGCGCGATCTTCCGCATCGAGCGACGTGGGCGGCTACGTGGTCGCGCCCGTAGGCGGCGTGGCAGGCGTGAACCGTGGCCGCATCATCGAATCGAGCTATCGCAACGAAGACGGCTTGTACACCGTGAGCGGGTCGCGCGCGTTGGGCGGACTCGCGGGCATCAATACGGGGTTTATCGCGGCGTCGTACACCGATGCGGCGCTCGACTCGCAAAGCACGGGGCCGGTGGGGCGATTTTCAGGCGTCAACACCGGACGCATCGCGGCGGACAACGTCTGGGGCGGCGACCCTTCGGTGCCCCAGACGAAAGCGGGCAACGACAACTGACGGCGCGCGGCGTTCAGACGCGTTGACCCCCTTCGTCCATCAAACACACCGCATGCGATTCGAGTGCCTACGCCTGCCCGATCTTGCACCATCTGCCGTCCGGAGGTGTTGCGAAAGAGCGCGCGCAGATTTGGGAGGCAAAGGCTGACAGAAGCGTGTGGCGCACTCCGGTCAACTGGCCTCGGGCACAATAAGCACCGTGCTGATTTGCCGTCGGCTAGATAGGCAGATGTGAGCGTTACATGAGTATAGTTTTGTACCGGGGCATCTCGCGTCGAGCGTTACGGCCGAATGAGAACAGTGGCTTTGGAGCGGCAGCAGATTCGCCAGCTTCAAGGCTGCGAGCAGTTCGCGCCCATCGGGCTGAATCGACCGGATCATGACGCGCCGACCGCGCGCTTAACCCAGAACTCGAGGACGCGGTCCCGACGGGGAGCGAGCGTCCCGCGAGACGGTTTTCAGTTCGTGCGACGGCTGGTCGACGAGGCACCCGCGCCTTGTGAGACGGCCTTCTGGTGAGACGTAGATCGACATTTACCCCTTCATTTTGCGGACATCGAAAGATTGCCGTGGAAGAGGGCGCTCGAACTTTCCCGCAGCACGCTTCCACGCCCCGCACCGCGCGGCGTGCAGGCGAGCTCAAGACATTTTACGCGCTCGGTTTGACTTCGCGACAGAGCGCTCACTCAACTACGAGCGCTAGAACAGATCCGGATTCAGGCAACGGTCGAGGACGATTTCGTTGAATGTCGCCGGATGCCTGAGATTCGGAAATCGCCCGACTTGCTTGCGATGCAATAGCAGACGATCGGGAAGAATCCGCCTCATATCCTTGAAGACTCGGGCAGCAACGGCCTCGCCGAATGCCGTGGAGCGTTCTTTTCCCGTTCGGCGAGCTGATCCGTTGCCGGCAGGCGTTGTGAGGTGCTTCCTTAAGCCCGACCAAAGCCGCCTTTGTATCGAGCTTGTTCGGTTGCTCGTGCCCACCGCAGTGCTCATTCTACGTCCCCTTGCAAGCGCGATCACGCAGAATGGTTCTGAGGTGGGCGCCTCGTATCTCGCGCACAATGCCGAGGCTTCAAACTCGCTTCGAGGACGAAGGCCGTCGTGCAATCGGGGACGCCCGCCGCTTCAATTCGACGATCCGTCACCGCACGTTTTTCTTCGAAACAAGGAATTCTTCGATGCTTATCAAAGCAAGATGCGCGCGCTATCGTTGTGCACGTTCGCAGCTTATGAAAGCGGGTGACGGTACGCAGCAGCGGATTCAACCCGCTGAGGATGCATCAGCTAACACGGAATCGCAGGCGACTCACTCCACGGCGTCGTCGGAATCCACTATGCCGACGTGCCAGAAGAAAAGTTCGACGATGCCGCGAGTCGGGACGCTTGCGGAAAGCGTTGCGATCTTGGTCGGCGTGAACCATCTGCACTTCGCGATTTCGTTGTTCGGCTCCGCGGTCGCGTGAAGGTCCACGTGCACGAAAAAGACGTGGTGCTGCGTGCGGAAGCCGTCGAACTGGAACAGGTACAACAGACTGACTGCGGCAAGCGTGGTTTCCTCTTCGAGCTCCCGCAACGCGGCTGCATAAGGGCGTTCGTCACGGCGAATCCTTCCGCCCGGGAGCGCCCACCGCGACCGTTCTCGCGCAACCAGCAGGATCCGGCCGTTTCGAATGCATAGAACGGTGGCTCTGTCTTTCATCCTTTCTCGTTCCGCCTTTCGTGAGCCGTCATTTCGGGCGACGTTTGTTGTTCGCTGCCCACTCGCAGGTTAAGCATTCTAAGCGTGGTCAAAAAAAGCCAGGCGCCGCAGATGCCGGCGCGGCGATCATTTGCCGGAACGATGCGCCTCGCCGCTCGAACGCAACCAGTCGGTGAAATCTCTCATATGCACGGGCTTGTCGGCATCGAGCGGCACTAAAGCGAAGTAGGTCGCGCCTTTGCAAGTCAGATCGGGAAACGGTTTCTGGATACGCCCCGCCGTGCAGTCGGCGTCCAGCGTGGGGAAGGGTCCGATGCCGAACCCGAGGCCATCGACCACCGCCTGCAAGGTCACGAAGAAATGATCGAACCTCAAGGTCCGGCCGGCTCTCAGCGCGGGTTGACCGGCTGCTTCGGTCCACTTTTCCCAATCCATCGGGCGCGTTTCGGTGGTAAGCCAGGTTTGGTCGGCCAATTGTTCAACGGACGAAATGCCGGACTGCGCGATCAACGCCGGACTCGCGATCACCGTATTGCGCTCCTCGAATAACGGCCACTCCTGGAATTGTCCGTCCGCGGGCACCTCGCGGCGGATCGCCAGGTCGAAACTGCCGCGCAGCGCCGAATCGGTGGATAGCGCCGTGGAAATGCGCACGTCCACGTCGGGCCAGTTCGCCGTGAACAACGGCAGGCGCGGGATCAGCCAGCGCATCGCCACCGTCGCCGACGCGCTGACGCGAATCACCTTGACGTGCCGGCTCTTTCCGTACCGCTCCGCCGCATCGGCGACGTGGTCGAAGGCCGCGCTGATCTCGCGCGCGAACGCCCGGGCGTGTCCGGACGCGACCATGCTCTGCCCTTCGCGCACGAACAGCGGCTGACCCAGCCAGTCTTCGAGAATGGCGATATGCCGGCTCACCGCCCCGTGCGTCAGGTTGAGTTCACGCGCGGCCGCGGAGTAACTGCCCGCGCGCGCAGCGACTTCGAACACGCGCAAGGCATTGAGTGGAGGGAGTTTCGAACGCATATGTGAGTTTTATTGACGGATGCTGCACAAATTTGTCGATTGTGTGAGCGGATTTCACATCATACGCTGGTGTCAGTTACTCAGGAGGAGCGTCACCATGACCCAGCGAATCATCGTTAATTCCCGGACCTACCGTGTTCCTTCCGCGCCGACGATTGTCGTGTGCGTCGATGGCTGCGAGCAGGAGTACATCAATCAGGCGATCCTGGCCGGTCAGGCGCCGTTCTTGGCGAGCCTGTCGTCGGTCGGCACGGTGCTGGCCGGAGACTGCGTGGTGCCGTCGTTCACCAACCCGAACAACCTGTCGATCGTCACCGGCGCGCCGCCTTCAGTGCACGGCATTTGCGGCAATTTTTTCTTCGACGAGGACACGCAGACCGAAGTCCTTATGAACGACGCCAAGTATCTGCGGGCGCCCACCATACTGGCGGAGATGGCGCGCTCGGGCCAGCGCGTGGCTGTCGTCACCGCGAAGGACAAGTTGCGCAGCCTGCTCGGGCATCGGCTGGAAGGCATCTGCTTCTCGGCCGAAAAAGCGGATCAGGTGACACGCCGGGAACACGGCATTGAGAACATCGTTGAGCGCGTCGGCATGCCGGTGCCTTCGGTGTACAGCGCCGAGTTGTCGGAATTTGTGTTCGCCGCCGGGCTCTCGATCCTCAAGGAAGAGCGCCCGGACCTCATGTACCTGTCCACCACCGATTACGTGCAGCACAAGCATGCGCCGGGCACGCCGGAGGCGAACGCGTTCTACGCGATGATGGACGGCTACCTCCAGCGCTTGCACGCCGAGGGAGCCGTGCTGGCGCTCACAGCCGATCACGGCATGAATGCGAAAACCGACTCGATCGGACGGCCCAACATCGTGTTCCTGCAAGACCGGCTCGATGAGCGATACGGCGCGCAGTCCACCCGTGTGCTCCTCCCTATCACGGACCCCTACGTCGTCCATCACGGCGCGCTCGGCTCGTACGCAACGGTCTATCTGCGCGGCCACAGTGAAGCGAGGCAGCGTGAGGTGATGGCGTTTCTCGCTGCAATCGGCGGCGTGGAGGAAGTGTTGACCCGCGCACAGGCGAGCGAGCGCTTCGAGCTTCCGGCGGACCGGATCGGTGAACTCGTGGTGCTGGGCGAAAGGCTCACGGTGCTCGGAAGCGCCGCCGACAAACACGATCTGTCCGGGCTCACGGTGCCGCTGCGCTCGCATGGCGGAATGTCCGAACAGAAAGTGCCGCTCCTCTTCAATCGGAGGCTCAGCGGGCTCGACGGTACGCGGCGCCTGCGCAATTTCGATGTCATCGATCTCGCACTCAACCACCTCGCCTGATAACGAAAACGGCTAGCGCGGCAAAGACCGCGCGCCGCATGGAGACAGCAATGCCCTCGGATACACCTGACGCCTTGCCCTACACGTCCATCGACCGGAGCACGACTTTCGCGCAATACAAGTGGCGTGCGCTGATCGGCGTGACCTTCTGTTATCTCTTCTATTACACCGGCCGGCAGACACTGGGCTTCGCGGTCGCCGGCATCCAGCACGACTATGGCCTCTCGAAATACGAGATCGGCTGGATCAGCGCGACGATGCTCTGGTGCTATGCGGGCGGCCAGTTCATCAACGGCAATCTGGGCGACAAACTCGGCGGCAAGACGATGATGATCGCCGGCGCGGTCCTCTCGCTGGCGGCGAACTGGCTGTTCAGTTTCGGGCACACGTTCCTGTTCTTCTTGCTGGCGTGGGGACTCAATGGCTATTTCCAGTCGATGGGTTTCGCGCCGGGCAGCCGCCTGCTGTCCAACTGGTGGGACCATACGCATCGCGGCTTCGTCTACGGCGTTTATGTCGGCTTTTCCGGGTTTTCTTCGGTGCTCGCCTACATTTTTCCGGTCGTCATCCTGGGCTCGATGCAACTCGGCTGGGTCTGGATTTTCCGCCTCGCGCCGCTCTCGATGCTGCTGGGTGCGCTGGTGCTGCTGCTGTTCGTTGCCGAGCGGCCGGAGGACAAGCGGCCGCCGGCCGAATCGAAAACGGGTGCCGAACTGTCTTCCGTCGAACCGGACGATGAACTGACGAGCACGCAGCGCTATGCGCTCGTGATGAAGAACTGGCGGCTGTACATCACGGGGCTTGCCATCGGCTTCCAGAACGCGGCGCGCTACGCGCTGGTGGTCTGGGTGCCGGTTCATTTTCTCGGCATCGACTGGAAGAATTCGTCAGCGCTGATCGACCCGAAGTGGATCACGGTGGCGTTGCCCGTCGGCATGGCGCTCGGCTCGCTGTCGAATAGCTGGATCTCCGATGCGCTCTTCAAGGGGCGCCGCTACATGGCGATCGTCTCGTACATGGTGCTGGCGTGTGCGACGGCGATCTTCATGATGTTCGTGCCTCACGGCAGCATGCTCGCGATTGCGCTGCTGTTCCTGTGCGGCTTCTTCGTGTTCGGGCCTGCGTCGTCGTTCTGGGCCTTGTGTCCGGACATCTTCGGGCGCCGCGCGGCCGGTACGGCGACGGGTGTACTGAACACCATGTCGTACGCTTTCGCGGGCATCGGCGAACCGGTGATCGGGCACATCATCGATACGACAGGTCATACCTCGATCATCTTTCCGGTCGTGGCCGGGCTCTGCGCGGCAAGCGCCGTGCTGTCGTTGCTAATCAGGCGTTGATCGATTCTGCGCCGCGATGGGCGCACCGGTCTGCTCATCGCGGCGGGTTCGTACGATGCGTGATGCAAGTAGCGACTTCCTGTTACGCGCGCTCATTGACTCACGCCCGGAAAGCGGGCGGTTGTGGCGGATCAGCTTCCTGAAACGGATCGTTCGCGTCGAAGAAAGCAACGCGTGTCAGCAGTCTCGCTATGAAGCCGAGAAGTACTCGTCTGCAATTTGCCGCAGCCGGCCAGACACTGCCGGAAGCGCTGCCGGCGACTTTGAGCAAGATTTCCCTGGCCCGTACGCACTCCCCAGAAAAGCCCGAAGTTCCTGCGTAACCGGTCGGTCGGCCAGATGCGGTCGCTCGATCGCCTGCGCCACGTTGCGCTCGATTAGCGCGATCTCGCTCGCGATGAAGGCGACGCATCGCTCGCGATAAGCGTCTGAAAGGCCCGCGATCGCAAGCAAGGCCGGCACGATCGAGATCGTCACATAGCCGCCGGGTTGAACGCGCGCAAGCGCGGAAGCGCCCTGCAGCGAGTCGAATACCGAATGTCCCCATAATTCCCGCTCGGTGGCGATCGCTGCGCGGCGTCATTCGACGGCCGCCCGCGCGGACGCATCTTGTGGCACAGATCGGTAGTCGTTGGCGAAGGGTTGCGCGAACCAACGGCCGCACCGTCGTGGTCGTGCCTCAGGTACAAACACGTCGTCGCATCGATTTTACATAAAGGAATTTAGCCTTCGTCGACACGACATGTACGAGCAATATGAGAATGTCGTGTTGGGGGTGCGGTTCCACATCCTCAAGGTACTCGACGAATCGGCTGGCGCGTGAGCGGCAAGGTGGGCGCCGCGGAGCGCCTTGGGCTCAAGCCGACGACGCTCGAATGGCGCATGAAGCGCCTCGCCATCACCCGCAAAACCCACTGAGATTCCCGACATTTCGGGAATCTCACGAAACCGGCTGCGAACGCGCGCGCGGGAAAAGGCGCGCGCGGCATAGAGGCTCACGCTTTGCATCGACACGGAGCCTTGTCCCACAAGGCTCACTGCGTTTCTAGCCGCCCTCATCGCATACATGGCACGGCTTTCGCGTCAGGGGGCGCTCGCAATACGCGCCGTTCGGTTGTGAGCGCCCATTGCGTCCATCGTGAATTTGACTCGAGAGAGAGCGTGATGAGCAAATCAACGTGCGTCGGCGCGGCGGTCGCGGGCTTGAGCCTCATCGGGGCGGTCCCGGACTCCGACATCCTGTCGGCAATCAACGGCATGACCGTCTATATCTACGACAAAGACGCCGCCGCGAGCCATACCGGTCCGTGCCACGGCACCTGCACGGCGGTCTGCCCGCGTGTCCCGGCGAGCGCGATGCCGCAGGGCGAGGGGATCGGCGCCATCGTCCACGAGGACGGCGTGACGCAGGCGGCGTACGACGGACGTCCCGTCCACTACTACGCGGGCGACCGCAAGCCTGGCGACGCGAACGGCGACGAGATCGGCAGCATCTGGCACGCGATCCGGCCCATCGCGTGCGCGAATCTCGCGATGTATGCGCCGGTGACTATAGCCGCTTCCGCTTTCGACGACTTCTAAACAAGGACACGCAATGCAAACGAATCCGAGCCACGTTCATGGCGCGACCGATGTGCCCCTGATCGACGAAACGATCGGTTCCTTTTTCGACGCGCTGGCCCGGCGCCATGCGCAGAGCAACGCGCTCGTCGTCATGCATCAGAGTGTTCGCTGGACCTATCGCGAACTGGCGCAGCGTGTCGATAACCTCGCCGCCGGGCTGCGCCGTCTTGGTCTCGTTCCGGGCGAGCGCATCGGCATCTGGGCGCAGAACTGCGCGGAGTGGGTTCTTACGCAGTTTGCCACGGCGAAGGCGGGACTGGTCCTTGTCAATATTAACCCGGCCTACCGTCATGAGGAACTGGAGCATGCCCTGAACAAGGTGGCCTGCCGTGCGCTGATACTGGCGCCAAGCTTTAGGGACGCCGACTACCTTGCCATCCTGCGCGGGGTTGCGCCCGAGCTCGCGTTCTGCGCGCCGGGCAAGCTGGTGTCGGCGCGGCTGCCAGCGCTCGAACTGGTGATTCGCCTCGGCGGCGGCATGAGCGACGGCATGCTCAATTTCGACGACCTCATGGTTCCCGCCTCCGGGCACGAGTTGCACGATCTCGCCGTGCTCGGGACGATGCTGAGCCCCGACGATGCCGTCAACATCCAATTTACGTCCGGCACGACGGGCGCTCCCAAAGGCGCGACGCTCACGCATCGAAACCTGCTGAACAACGGCTTTTTCGTCGGCGAGGCAATGCAGCTGACGGAGGCCGACCGTCTGTGCATTCCGGTGCCGCTTTATCACTGTTTCGGCATGGTGCTCGGCAACCTTGCTTGCGTAACGCATGGCTCGACGATGGTGTTTCCCGGCGAAGGCTTCGACGCCCAGGCGGTCTTGCAGACCGTACAGGCGGAAAAATGCACGGCGTTGCACGGTGTGCCGACGATGTTCATCGCCGCGCTCGATCATCCCGCGTTCGCGGACTACGATCTGTCGACGCTGCGCACCGGCGTCATGGCTGGATCGCCGTGTCCGGTGGAAGTCATGAAGCGGGTGATCGATCGCATGCACATGGAGCAGGTCACCATCGCCTACGGCATGACCGAGACCGCGCCGATCTCCTTCCAGAGTTCCGTCGACGAACCATTCGAGCTGCGCATCTCGACGGTGGGACGCGTGCAGCCGCACGTCGAAGTCAGGATCGTCGACGAACTCGGTCGCACGGTGCCGCGCGGCGACACCGGCGAGCTGCTCACGCGTGGTTATTCGGTGATGCAAGGCTACTGGAACGATCTTCGCAAGACCGCGGAGGCGATCGACGCCGACGGCTGGATGCATACCGGTGACCTCGCCGTCATCGACGACGAAGGCTACTGCCGGATCGTCGGCCGCTCGAAGGACATGGTGATCCGCGGCGGCGAAAACATTTACCCGCGCGAAGTGGAGGAGTTCCTGTTCCGGCATCCGAAGGTCGGGGATGTGCAGTGCGTGGGCGTCCCCGATCCGAAATACGGCGAGGAGTTGTGCGCCTGCATCGTCCTGCGGGCGGATACCGACGCCAATGCCGAAGAGATCCGCGAATTTTGCCGTGGCCGTATCGCAAGCTTCAAGGTGCCGCGCTACGTGAAATTTGTCGATGGCTTTCCGATGACCGTGACGGGGAAGATCCAGAAGTTTGCCCTGCGCCGGCAGATGATCGACGAACTGGACCTGCAAGAGGAAAAGGCCGCGTGATGAAGTGGATGACGATCGATGAGATGAACGAAGAGGTGCCGCTGCCCTGCGGTTATTGGCTTCAGTTGCTCGGGCGTGCGGAGATCGACGGCGTGATCGATTCGGACGCAGCGTGTATCCGGACATCCCCGTGGGCGGCACGAGCTGTTACCTGCGCAACGACTGTCTCGCGACTGGCATGTTGCTCGCGGCCGAGGAGGGAAAGGACGTGCTCGTCGTGCTGGCCGAGATCGACGTCACGCTTGTTGGTGCAAGCCTCACGCAAGAGGAGCGCGGCGCGCGCCAAGGCGTCCTGAACTTCGCTGGCGCAAGCGACGAAGCCCGATCCCCGCCCAACGCCTACCTGTACGCGCTCGCGATCGGTGCCGCGATTACCGTGCTCGCGAGCGGGTTGTCTCATTTCCAGATCGCCGTCACTAACCTGGTCATGTTGTATCTGCTGGGCGTCATCTTCGCCGCTGTTCGCCTTGGGCGGGGTCCGGGCGCTATGCTGTCGTTTCTGAGCGTCGCCGCATTCGATTTCTTCTTCGTACCACCGCAACTCTCGTTCTCCGGATCGGACACACAGTATCTGTTGACCTCCGTCGTGATGCTGATGACGTCGCTCACGATCAGTCACCTGACATCGAACCTGCGCCGGCAGGCTCATATTGCGTCGTTGCGCGAACGCCGTACCGGCGCGATGTACGCGATGACGCGTGAGCTGGGCGCCGCGCTGATGACGCAGCAGATCATCGAAATCGGCAGCCGTCACGTGGGGGAGGTTTTTCAGGCAAAGATCGCGATCCTGCTTCCCGACAGCGCCGAAAAGGTCCGGCAGAAGGTCGACGAGCCGAATCCGCAAGTCACGCTCGATGCCGCGAGCCTCGACCTCGATATCGCGCAGTGGGTGTATGACCAGCAAAAGCCCGCAGGACGCGGCACCGATACTTTGGCCGCGACCGAAGCGTTGTACTTGCCGCTAAAGGCGCCAATGCGCACTCGCGGCGTTCTCGCGATCGTTGCCGGGTGGCCCGCGGAGCTTGCCGTTCCCGAGCAGCAGCGCATGATCGACACGTTCGCCGCGCAAATTGCGCTGGCGCTCGAACGTGTTCACTACGTGGAAATCGCACAGGATGCGCTGGTCAGCATGGAGTCCGAGCGCTTGCGCAACTCGCTGCTGTCGGCGATTTCGCATGACCTGCGCACACCGCTCACGTCGATCGTTGGCTTCGCGTCCGTGCTTTCCGAACGACAGCAACCGACGAACGATGCCAGCGATTCGACTCAGGAACTGATTTCGGCGATCCACGAAGAAGCGCTGCGCATGAGCGGTCTGGTGACGAATCTGCTCGATATGGCGCGTCTGGAGGCTGGGGCGATACGCCTAAACCGGCAATGGTCGATGTTGGAAGAGGTCGTGGGCGCGGCGCTTGCGGTCTGCCGCCGCACGCTCGATGGGCATCCGGTGAAAGTCCGCGTTCCGCCGGAACTGCCGCTCGTGCAGTTGGACGCGGTCCTCATGGAACGGCTCTTCGCGAATCTGTTTGAGAACGCAGCGAAATACACGCCACGGGGCACAGCGCTCGTCATCGACGCGGTGGTCGAACGCGACGCTGATCAGAAGTTCGTCCGCGTATGTGTGGAGGACAACGGTCCGGGCGTGCCTTCAGGCATGGAGCCGCGACTCTTTGACAAATTCACGCGCGGCGAAAAGGAGTCGGCGAAGCCCGGCATCGGCCTGGGTCTCGCGATTTGCCGGGCGATCGTCGAGGCGCACGGCGGCAAGATCGGCGTGGAGAACCGCGTGGATGGAGAAGGGCACGTGATTGGGGCTCGCTTTTGTTTCACCTTACCCGCCAACCAGCCGCCGCCCGTAGAGGCGCTCCCTGACGAGGACACCGAGACGCGCACTATTGCAATACCGGATCGAACATGAGCGAACCGACAGTGACCGTTGTGATGATCGAAGATGACAGACAGATCCGGCGCTTCGTGCGTGCCACGCTGGAAGCCCAGGGAATGAATGTGATCGAGGCAGAGACCGGGCAGCAAGGCCTGCGAGAAGCGGCCACCCGCAAGCCGGATCTAATCGTCGTGGACTTGGGCCTGCCCGATGCTGACGGGATCGACGTCATCCGCGAGTTGCGGAATTGGAGCAGTCAGCCGGTGATCGTGTTGTCGGCGCGGACGCACGAAGAGACCAAGGTCGCGGCGCTCGACGCCGGTGCCGACGATTACCTGACCAAACCCTTTGGCGTGTCGGAACTCCTTGCGCGGATTCGGGCGCAGTTGCGGCGCCGTAATCGCGGCGGTGAACAGGAAACACCGCAGGTATGCTTCGGCAAGATCGCGGTTGATATGGCGGCACGCCGTGTCACGCGCGATGGCGTTGCCATCCACCTGCACCGATCGAGCACCGGTTGCTCACGACGCTCGTACGCCATGCGGGGCGGGTGCTGACTCATCAGCAACTGCTACGCGAGGTCTGGGGACCGATGCAAGCCGAAAACCAGCATTATCTGCGGGTCTATATGGGGCATCTGCGACAGAAGCTCGAGAGCGATCCCGCACAGCCGGTGCATATCGTCACCGAAACTGGCGTTGGGTATCGGCTGGTGGGAGCGCAATAAGCAGCGCAATAACCGGCTCAATCTGCTTCGCCAACTTCGTCGAATTGCCTGATGCCTCCAGTGAAGCGCCGGTGCGATAGTTCAGACAGAGTGAGTGCTCGGCGCTGTGACCAGCAGCGCCAAGGCCCTCCGCGCGATGGGTCTCGTGCGCGTAACGCTTCCATTTCAGCAGATCGGCCATCAAGTCTCCGAAGAGATTTTGAAGCGCCGCATAAAATGTTGTCAACGCAGTCCGACGAGCGCGATTTTGACGAAATCATCGACGGGTGTGTTCAGGCTTCACGCGTACTCACGCATCCTCTGCTCGACCCGCTTCGCAGCCCCGCGTGAACGGGCGCATGTGCGCATCAGGCGATAGCGCCAACCCTGCGACGCGTGACGCGAGCGCCGCCCTGAGTTGCTCCATCAACGCGCTCGAAGCCGCGCAAATTGGCATACACGTCTCACCGTCGATGTGCCCGGTGATCGCGAGCGCCGCCTTGATCGCTGCAGGATTGGGCGCTGAGAACAAAAGCTTGATGGTCGGCACCAGGCGCTCGAGTTGCGCGCGTGCTTCTTCAATTCGTCCCGCGGCGAAACTCGCCTGGATGTCCACGAACGCGTTGGCGAATAGATGCGCACTCGCCAGAATTCCACCTGCGCCACCGGCCTCCAGACAGTCGACGAACATCTCGTCGCTGCCGCACAACATGCTGATCGGCAGGGCGCCCAGTGCACGGAAAGTCTCGCGGGCGCAGGCCTTGATCGCCACGATATTGCTGCATTCGACGAGTCGCTTAACCGTGTCGGACGCAATGGAGACGCCGGTACGGTGGGGAACGTCGTAGAGCACGATAGGGCGATCGGTGGCGCGCGCCACTTCTTCGAAATGCCATTGAAATCCGCGCTGATCGGGACAGATATAGGCGGGTGCCGAGACCAGGTAGCCGCCGCTATCCCAGTGATCGAATTGCTGCACGTCTCGAACCATCTCGCTCGTGTTGATGCCGCCGACGCCGACGACGATCGGCAACCGGGTGCCGACGACTTCAAACAGCGCCTGCAATACAGTCATGCGTTCGTGATGGTCGAGCAGCGCCGCTTCGCCGGTCGTGCCAAGCGCGACGAAACCACTGATTTCCGTGCGCAGGTAATGATCGGCGAGGCGTTGCAGTGCATCGACATCGACTTGGCCGTTTCGAAACGGAGTGACGATAGGCGGCCAGATTGCTGAATACATCCCTGCTCCTCAGTGCTGGCGACGTTCAAAGACACGTGGCCGAATTTCTTCGATCACGGCTTCCGGGAGCACCTTCTTGAGCGTCCGAAGCGTAAATTTTTTCGATATCTTCGGAAGCGACATCGAACTTGAGGCGCAGCTCACTTTGGTCACGCGATGCGTGGCTGACGTAGACACCGAGCGGCGAGTGAAACAGCCGCCTGATGCGCTCGCGTGAGGCCTCGTCCTGTTCGCTGTAGACTGCGGCCGAGACAAGCACGCGCTGCGATGGAAACGCGAGCACGTTGTCGTGCCGATTGGAGAGATCGATCGTACCGCGTCGCTTGCTTTGTATGAAAGCCAGGTTCATTTTGCCGTGTGCTCCGTGATATATGGCTGACTACAAGCTTATGCGAATGTTCGTAAACGCCGAGTAAAAAGATCGGAGCCGATTGTATTGAAGTCGTCCGGAGGATCTACGCAGATGCGCCGGTACGGGACCTCGGACCCACGATAATCGCGCGGGGGATGCGATAACTGCTCGTGACCCCTTGCCTCCCGCCTGACCGGTCTTGGGCTTATCTGCCGAAAGCAGCAGCAACTTTTACGCGGCGTTTATGCGGCTTGAGATAATCTGAAGGCATTTGGCTGACAAGGGGCGAGATGTGGACACACTGGCTGGCCTGCGGGCAATTTTCAAAAGGCACAAGCACTTGCCCCGAAGCCGCTCACGTCGCGATCCGGACAGGGAAGTGCTGATGCATGTCACCCTTGACGCGCAGCATGTGACGCCCTTACGCGAGGCTTTGATCCGCGATTGTGGCGATCGGCAGTGGACCATTCGCGTCGCCCCGCTTGGAAGGACAGGCCGCGTGCGCCTCTCGCTGTATCTTCCGAAAGATGAAGTGAGTCATGCGATCCACCGCGTCACGCTGCTGTCGCCGACAGCCGAGGTGGGCCGAATGCTTGAGATCTCCGAATCCCCGACCGACGCATGGCACACCCTGATGCGCGGCGAGCCGAGTCAACGGGACCACGTGGCCGCTCATGATGACGATACGCCCATCGAGAAACAGACTATTGGCGCGCTGCTCTCTGAGACGCATGTCTTGCTCGGGCTGAACGCAGCCCACCGTGAGGAACTCTTCGTGCGGTTGGGCGGCTTCTTCGAACGTGACTGCGGACGGCCGGCCGCAGTGGTGACAGCAGCGCTCGGGGCACGTGAGGCGTTGGGCTCGACCGGGTTGGGTCAGGGCGTGGCGGTGCCGCACGGCCATCTTCAGTTTCTCAGTCAACCGCAGGTGGCGTATGTTCGGCCGGTTTCGCCCATCTCCTTTGATGCACCGGACGGACAGCCTGTGAGCGACATAGTTGTGCTGCTCGTTCCCGATTGGGCTGATAGTACCCATTTGCACTTGCTTGCTGATGTGGCGCAGCGCTTCTGCGACCATCATTTCCGCGAGGAGCTTCACGCTTGCGGGGACGCGCATGCCGTGTGCCAACTGTTTACTGCTTTCGATGTGCCAGAGCGTCGAGCGCGCAAAGATTAAAAGCCGATCTTATCGATGACGAAAGGTGATGGAGTCGAGGCTTATGAGTTCAGATCGTTCATGACTTTCCGTGGGACGGAACAGAACCCCTTACTCACACGCACCGACACGAATCCCTGACGCACAAGCATCCGTTTTCCGGACATCCATCATCGGCATAGTCATTGATGTGGCGTACCCCTTCGTCCGGATTCATGCGAGGACAAACCGCAAAGCCAGACCGACAAAACCGCACGCAAACACCACCGGTATCACACCAACCTTGAATCTGAAAAGCGCGACGCCCGCCCCCAATCCGATTAGAAGCGAAGGCCAGTCAAAACCATCGTGCAGCCCACGTGGCCATAGCACGTGAAGCGCAAAGAACACAGCGAGATTGACGATGACGCCTACGACCGCGGCCGTGATCCCCGTCAGCGGCGCGGTGAATTTGAGGTTGTTATGAGTCGTCTCAATGAACGGTCCTCCGAGCAGAATGAATAGGAACGACGGCAGGAACGTGAAGAAGGTTACGACCACGGAGGCGGCGATTGCAGAAACGAGTAGCGCGTCGGGACCGAACACTGCTTTCGTCCATCCGCCCGCGAATCCTACGAATGATACGACCATGATGAGCGGTCCAGGCGTCGTTTCCCCGAGCGCCAGACCATCGATCATCTGTGGTCCTGTCAGCCAATGATAGTTGTCGACGGCTCCCTGGTAGACGTACGGGAGCACAGCGTATGCCCCGCCGAACGTGAGCAGCGCCGCCTTCGTGAAGAACCACGCCATCTGCGTGAGCGTCCCGGCCCAGTCGAACGTCGCGATCAACGCTCCGATCACAGCGAACCAGATCAGAAGGAAGACCGTCAGCACGGATGCGAACCGCTTCCATGTGAAAAGCGCGTGACGTGGCGTCGGCGTGTCATCGTCGAGAATCGCGCGGCCTGGCGTCTTGGCGTCCGCCTTGTGGCCTGCACCGACCATGAACTTGGACGGAACATACTTGCCGCCAAGGTGACCCACCACGCCTGCGATCAGGACAATCAGCGGGAAGGGAACGTTGGCCGCGAAGATCGCCACGAAGGCCGCCGCCGCGTTGGCCCACAACCACGCGTTTTTCAAGGCCCGCGAGCCAATACGGTAGGCCGCGAATATGACGATCGCGGTTACGGCCGGCTTGATTCCGTATAGCACACCAGCGACCGACGGAAGGTTGCCAAAAGCCATGTAGACCCAGGAAAGCGCGATGAGAATGAAAAGCGAAGGCAATATGAAAAGGCCTCCGGCAACGATGCCGCCCCAAGTGCGATGCATCAGCCATCCAATGTAGGTGGCCAGTTGCTGAGCCTCCGGGCCGGGCAGAACCATGCAATAGTTCAACGCGTGCAAGAACCGCTTCTCAGAAATCCAGTGTTTCCGCTCGACGAGATCCTGATGCAGGATTGCGATCTGTCCGGCTGGCCCGCCGAAGCTGATGAAGCCGAGGCGAAGCCAATACCAGAGCGCCTCTCGGAAGCTGATCGGCTCGACAGATGCTTCGCGAGCAGGCGTGATTGCCTCCTCCCGCGCACGTTCGCTGGGTTCCATCCAAAGCTCCAGATCGACTTGTTGACTTGCGAAAACTGCGTTTTGAAAAAACGGCGGCGATTGCACGGACCGCCGTGATGTCATTTCGCTCTGCGCCTCTCGGTTGCGGCAAAATGAGCGAGCAGCAAATCCAGCACACGGCCCATTTCGAAGAGCAGTTCGTCATCGCTCAAACCGCGTTCTCTTGCACCAGTCATGACTGCCTCGAAGCCGGCGGCTTCCGGCACGACAAGGCCACCAACGTCGAGCGAATGGACCATGTTTGCAAGCCCCGTCATGCCGGGCTCACCATCGATGCCAAAACTGACAGCAAGGACTTCGAAGGTCACTCGCTCGTTGACATGCGTGAAAGTCGCGCCGTCGAAATCGAATCCAACGGCATCCTTCGGGCACGCATCGGGTGAAACGAGCCACAGGAATCGAGCATTGCCGTCGATAAAGCGCTTGATGAGCCACGCGCTCCCAACCCGGTCGACCCACATATGTCGGCGGGTGGCCCAAAGGCGGCCTTGGAACGAGGCGCGATTCAAAAGCTGAATGTCGCCTTCGCTCGAATGAGGCTCGCCCGGCGATATCACCGCGTCGACGGCTTGAACGAGTTCATCCCATGCCGATCGCGCTCGCACCGAAGCCTCGTTCGGGAAAAAATCAACGGCCGCCAGGGCCTCAAACTCCTTGCGCGTCTTGCGTATGAGCTTGGTAATTTCCGCAGGATTCAGCCCGACGAGCGTCCTTTGAACGCCCTCGACAGACCGCCGAAAATTCGTATATTCATCGGTACGGTCGAACAGGGCGCGAAACTCCTCGTCTTGTGTCTTGTCCGCACTGGCAAAACGCACCAAATATGCGGTTCCCCCCGCTTGGCCGATGCTCTCGCACATTTCGGCCATGCCGTCGTCTGCCGTGAGAGGAAGCAAGTACGCGCCATCCCGCAGCACGGCACAACCCTTTGCCTTGAGTGCGCGCCAGTAGCGCATGCGCGCCGTCGCGTTATCTGTCGGCAGGGTAAGGATAAGAAGCAGCCAATCGGCAAACTCTTTCATGTAACGGAATCTACAGCGTTGTTACGTCCTGTACAAATAGAATTTGCTTTGAACCTTAACGCAGCCTAGGATTGCCTTCACCCGCTCCGCATGTGAGTAACCGAATGCTCATCGACGACCATGGAATGACTTTGTATGCGCTCCGGCAACGGGAGTCCCGACGCCACTGCTTGTCGATGCGACGATAAGCCGACCGATAGCTTGACGATCACGAACACAGCGAAGGGTGAACGACAGTGGCCTACCAAAGTCGACGCTTTACCACGGCCCGAAAAGCCTGGGGACGAGCAAGGCGATGGGCCGAACGGCGCGTGGTGGCTGATTCGGCAATAGAGCGGCCGGGCCGTGTGTACGATCGCACTCGCGAGCGATCAGCGAACCATCGACTGGAGCGCTTCATTAGGCATCGTCGACCACTTTGTTGAAGCACCGGGCGAAATAATGAACACCCCGACGGGAAGGATCGCGATAGTGTTGTCGTGGAAGCAGTCGCTGACGCCGGTCCGCGTGAGCGGCGCGTCTGGGACCCTCAACGGCCATCCAGCCTTTAGACTTATAGTTCCAGTGTCGAATGCGGAGCCGCCTTCTGCACGTCCCATTGACACGGGGGAAGGCGACTAATTATTGGCCCATCGTGCTCGCTCAGCTGCGACGCAACCGAGCTGTCGGTAGCGCACCATGAAGTTGCGAACGCGACGGTTTCCGACGGAGCGAATTGAACAATTGAACGCGCAAAGGTGCGATGTCCCTGCTTGAGGATTTCTTCACTCCCGGTCTATGGCGTTTGTGCAGCGCCGGGCGCATCTTCAATTCCACAGCGCGAGGATAAAGCCGCCACCGGCGCTATTCGCTCTGTGGGAGTCCACGGCCGGCGTCAAGGCCGTGCTCAAACCGTTTACTGGAGCGAACGGACATGACCACGATCCGGATGTTATCCATTCTCGCGGCGCTCATGATATCGAGCTTTGCATGGGCGCAAGACAGGCCATCAACCGAGCAGGCGCAGACGATGCAATCTGCGAAAGACGTAGGTGGCGTTTCAGACATATCGGAAACGAGAGCAGGCTCGATTTCTGGCTTGGAGCCCAGGATGTCGAATCCTGACTCTGCGAACAGGTACGTGGAGCGCTCGAGAAACGACACATTCCGTCATCACTGAACGCTGGTTTAGAACTGTCAGTGACCTACATGCCTTTCAATGTTGCGGAACCGGCCCAACGATCGGAAGCGATGAAACCACGCATTCGTGCGAAGCTCGCACATGCGCGGCGAGCGCTCCGCGAGCGCAACGTCGAGCCAATGGAACATCTCGTCGGGTCTGTTGAGTCGTGCGTAGATCTCGGCAAACAGGAATGGCGAGGCGTAGCAGTTCCGCCGTCTCGCCAACAGATCCTGCAAGTACCATTCGAGAACCTTGTCGTAACCTCCCGAGTTCCACACCGTCCTGATCGTCTCGGCTCGCGCGAATTCATTGCATCGCGTGAGCGCATCGATGGTTGCGTCGATGGCTTCCTCGTAATGGCCCCGGACCTCGAGTGCAGTCGCAAGCAACTGATAGATCAACGGCGAGCGTGGCCCGTGTCCGGACGTCAGATACTCGCGAATGACTTCGTCGTATCGGCCCGACTGCACGAGCCCGAAGACGCGTGAACCTTCGAATCCCAGCGGATCGACTCTCTCCGCCAATTCGAACTGAGCGCGACCTTCGACCTCTCTTCCTTGCACGAGCAATAGCCTCGCATACAGACGGCTGGTTTCCGCGTGGCTGGGGTTCAGCCGCAAGGCCGCGAGAAATTCCTCCTCGGCGCGGCGCCAGTCCCAATCATAGAAGTAATGCACTCCCGCAAGCGCCTGATGCGCCTCGGGAAGACCTGGATCGAGCTCCAGTGCCCGCAGCGCGGCGACGCGCGCTTTGGGAAAGCCCTGCGAAGGCGCATAAAAACCGTGTGTCGCCGTAGCCCCGAAGACGTTCGACATGCCCACATAGCCCAGCGCGTAGGTCGGATCCAACTCCAGCGCCGTTTCGAAGTAGCTGTGCGCGCGAACGAAGTCTTCGTCACTCAGCGAATGGTGAGCCGCGAAGCCGGCATCGAAATGCACACGGCTTTCGATTACCCACAATTTTTGGCGAGTTCAAAGCCGAGTTGAATATCGATGAGTCTTCGCAAACCTCGCCAGATC
>NZ_FCOL02000062.1 GCF_001544515.1 Caballeronia terrestris | reverse complement strand
GTACAGGGTGTCGACGAGGCGAGCGCGGTCCACATCGAAGTGCCCGCCGGCAGCGTGGTGTTCCTGCACTGCATGACGCTGCATGCCTCGGCGCGCAACGAATCGAGCCTGCCCCGCCGCACCTTCCTGCCGGCCTACCGCGCTGCCGATGCCTTCCCGATCTACTTTGGCCCGCACGCCGCGCACAACGAGCCGGGCATCGAACTGCTGCGCGGTCGACGCGCGAAGATCGCGCGGGTTGAAGCCGGCGTGCATCCGCTGCCGTTCGCCGAGCGCGAGTTCGGGTCGCTCTACGAATTGCAGGAAGGCTCGCATCTGCGCAAGGACCTGGCGGCGATGACGACGGCCGGATACGCAGTCGCCGACGCCGCAGCGCACTGAGGGAATGCACATGGACTCGTCGCAATTCGTCGTTCCGCCACTGCACTCACTCGATCCCTATCGGCCCGGCATTACCGAGGAGAAGCTGCGGCGCGACACCGGCCTGAGCGAGATATTCAAGTTCTCTAGCAACGAGTCGCCTGTGCCGCCGTCGCCCGCGGTAACCGCCGCGATGCGCGACGCGCTCGCGCAGGCCAACCGCTATCCCGACGCGCAAGACCTGCTCGACAAGCTGGCGCAGCGCCTCTGCGTACCCGCCGCTCATCTGGTACTCGGCAATGGGTCGATCGACGTGATTGCCTCGCTTGTCCGCGCGTTCGTCTCGCGGGATCACAACGTCGTGCTCTCCGAGTTCGGCTACTGCGCCTATCCCGCCTTCGTGAAGGAACAGGGTGCAACGGTGCGGCTCGCTGCATCGGGCGGTCATTTCGGGCACGACGTAGAAAGGCTTCTCGCGATGATCGATTCGCGTTCGAGGATGGTACTGGTCGACAGCCCGACCAATCTCTCCGGCCATGCATTGACCGCGCGGGAACTCCAGCACCTCATCGACAACCTGCCGGATCATGTTCTGCTGGTGCTCGACGAAGCCTACGCCGAGTTCACCGACGCCGATGCGCCACATGAAACCGAGCAGTTGCCGTTGCGCCATCCGAACGTCATCGTGACGCGGACCTTCTCCAAGGCCTATGGTCTAGCCGCGCTGCGCATCGGCTACGGCATAGCCGATGCAGGCTTGATCGGCTGGCTCAACCGGATCCGGCCACCCTTTCCGGTCAGCCGTGTGGCGCTGGCGGGCGCGTCGGCGGCGCTCGACGATCGCGCCCATGTGGAGCACATCGTCGCGCTGGCTCGGGATGGCCGACGCGTGCTCGCCGATTCCCTTGCCGCGATGAACGTCGCCGTGGTCGAGGGCAGCGCGAACTTCGTCCTGGCCGATTTCGGCAGTGCCGCGCGACCCGTCTACGAAGGGCTGCTGGCGCGCGGGTTCATCACCCGCGCGATGCACGCCTACGGGCTGCCCACGCACATCCGCATCTCCGTGGGGACGCCGCGAGAGGTCGAACAACTCGTCGCCGAGATGCAACACCTGCTGCGGGCGACGCCATCGGTGCACGCCGCTCTGGAGGATGTATGAACGTCGTCATCATCAACAACCTCGCGCGCTTTCCCGGAACCGCGCGATGGGACTTCGATCTCGTTCGTTACGAGGATTTCATTGATCACCGCGCGCACCGGGTCAGCTACATCGCCAATCGTCGAGGCCTCTCGGCCATTACTGCGCGGGTGGACAGCTGTCGCGTGTACGAATTCGACCGGCTGGACGACGCGGCCGCCTACCGGCCCGTGCTGGCCGAGATTGCGCGCGAGCACGGGCCGATCGACCGGCTCATCGTGTTCTCGGAGTCCCTGCAAGATCTCGGGGCGCAGTTGCGCGAGGAGTTCGGCATTCCGGGCAAGTGGCCGGAAGAGAACCGGCTCGGGCGCGACAAGCTCGTGATGAAGCAGAAAGTTACCGCGGCCGGCCTGCGCACACCGCGCTATACCGCCGTCACGGCACTGATGATCGACCACGCAATCGCGTTTGCCGCCGGCACGGGCTACCCGGTGATCCTCAAACCTATCAACGGCCAGTCGAGCCAGGGGGTGCGCAAGATCGACAGCGAGGCGCAGTTGCGCATGGCGATGGCCGCCCTGCCGGCAGAAGAACACTGGGATCTCGAAGAGTACATCGCCGGCATCCTGCTGCACGTCGACGGTCTGGTCGATACAGCGGGAAAGGTCACGTTGCTCGTGCCCTCGCGCTACGTCAATACGTGCCTCGACTTCACATTCGGTGCGCCGCTGGGGGCGATCATGCTTGAGCCGGGCACGGCGTTGCATGCCACGGTCACCCGCTTTTCGAAGCAGTGCATCGAGGCGATCGGGCTGAAGGCTTGCCCATTCCACCTCGAACTGTTCCACACGGCCGACGACGATCTCGTGTTCCTCGAGGTGGGCGCCCGTGTCGGCGGCGCCGACGTACCTTCGGTGATCCACCAGGCCACCGGCATCAACCTGTTTGGCGAGTGGCTCAACATGAGCCTGGGACAGCCGGCCACGCTGAGCGCCCCGCCCCGCTCGATCGGCGCCTGGCTGATGTTCCCTCGTCCCGCCGGCCTGCCCTTGCGCGTGCAGTCGGTGACGCGCTTTCACGGCCGGCTACGAAGCCTTTACCGCCAGCTCGTCCCCGAGGAAGGCGAGGTCATCGAGCACGAGGACGGTTACTGCTCGATGCAGTCCGGCCGCTTTCTGTTCGCCGCCTCCTCGGCCGACCAAGTCGTGAAGGACGTAGAACACGTCCTGAGCGAGTTTTCCATCACCACTATCGAGCCCTGACACATCATGACGACACCCGCCCTTCTCCTGCTTGGCCACCAGGCCCGCTCCTATGCGGCAATGATCAAGGACTATGCCGAGCGGCTCGGCGTCGCCGTGGTGGTGCTCAGTTCAAAGCCGCGCGATGTGCGCGACCTGGAGCAGCTCGCCGCTCTCGGAGTCGCGCGCCTCTGGCATGTCGACGACGAGCACCTCGACGAATCGCATGTGGCGCCGGTGCTCACGCAGGCGAGCGCCGAAGGCTTCACCATCATCGCGGCGCTTGCCACGTTCGAAGGCTACCGCGTCCTGATGGCGCTGACCAACCAGCGTATCGGCGCCATCGACGCGGACCCTCTGGCGCTGAAGAAGTGCATGGACAAGTTCCTGTGCCGCCAGTGCCTCTCTGAACGAGGCCTGAGCCGCTCCACCGCGACCGTGCTCGATGCGCAGACGCTGCCCTTGTTGCGCATGAGCGGAAGGAAGCTGTTCGTCAAGCCGCGTCGCGGCGCAGGTTCCTTTGCCTGCTTCCGGCTCGACGACACGCTCACCATCGACAGGCTGCAAGCGTTGCAGATGCAGATGCGCGACGACCTCGCCTTCCGCGCGATCTTCGCCGGCCAGTTCGACTTCATCGCGGAAGACTATGTGCTAGGCGACGAGTACAGCCTCGAGGTGCTGGTTGTCGGCGGCGCAAGCCATGTCATCGGCGTGCACGCGAAGTATCTCGACGACTCGAGCGGCACGACGCTCGAAACCAGCAATTCGCTGCCGGCGCCGCGCCTGAGCGATGAGCAGCAGCTTGCTGGGGAGCGCTTCATCGATGAATGTCTTTCGGCACTGCGCCTGCGTGAAGGTTGTTACCACATCGAGGCTCGCCACGACCCGCGCGACGGGCACTGGGACATTATCGAAATCAACGCCCGCATGGGAGGCGCGCTGATCAACCAGAGCGTAGGCGTGTTCACTGGCGGCCTGTCGATGCTGGAGTTGTGGGTCAGGACGCTGTGCAGCGTGTCGGACGAGTCGCGTCTCGCGCTGCGCGGCCAGTTGGGAGCGCTTCGCGAAAGCACGCGTCGCCGCGACAAGAGCATGGAACATGGCACGGTGTTCTTCAGCCGCTACGGCGAGCGCAACCGCACGCTGGAAAAGCTGTCGATCGAGCAACTGATGCCCCAACCGGACATCGCTGAAATGCCGGTGCGCGAAGGAACCCGACTACCCGATTCGGAGCGCGGCATCTTCATCCTGAACGCACTGTGGAAGGTGCGTATTCCCGATATCGCCAACCAACTGCAAGCGCTCTCGACGATGCTCGACGAGAAGCTCGTGGTGCAGTATTCCGACGCGGCCGCCAGCGCCGCCAATCCGACAGCCAAGGAGAAGCCATGAATCGCGTGACCCACTGCGGCATCGAACGCCCAGTTCCCTTCTACTCGCTCGCCGATGGCGAGCGCATCCGGGCCCGGCTCGACCAGTACCTCGACGGGAAGATGGCGGAATGGGCCGCCACGGTACCGTATGCGAGCCACCTGGAGAGCAGGAAGCTCGACAGCAGGTGGTACCGCCGTCATACGATCGAGCATGTGTGGCGCATCCGCCTGAGCCGCTCGGCGCACTGCAAGGCGTTGCACGCGATCACCAAGATCTCGCCCGAAGCCGCGCAGCTTTATGCCGAGTACCAGTCGGAGGAGATGAACCACGATACGTTGTTCATGCAGGACTGCAAGGCGCTCGGCGTCACGCAAGAGGAACTGCTAGCCACCGAACCTTTTCTCGCCACGCGGCTGCTGCAGGGGTTCTTCTACTTCCTCTGCGAACATGAAAGCCCGATCGGCGTGGTTGCATCGAGCTATCTCGTCGAGTACACCACGGCCAAGCTGACGCCGCGGCAGATCAAATCGATGAAAGAGACGCTGGGCGAGGAGAAGATCAAAGGGCAGCTCGCGCACATCAACACCGATGTCGGCGAGGACCACGCGGGCGAGATGTGGCGCATCTTGCGCTACCTGATAAGCAGCGAGGAGGATGTCGACAAGGTGCTGCGCTACTTCGACGACATCCAGACAATCCTCACGATGTATTTCCGCGAGCTCTACGAGTCAACAGTCAAGGCGCCCGTCGAGGAAAAGCTCACGGCGTGAATCATCAACGGACGGCCGCCGTGGCTGGACGGCCACCATCTTGCGGAGCGGACATGCACAAAGTACTTATCAGCACCACCGGCGAAGCGTTCTCACTGCCGAACGACGCTTACCTGTCAGACGCCGCGGAACTTCAACTCGCTGGTTTGATATTCGGTTGCCGAGCCGGCATGTGCGGCATCTGCGTCATCGAGGTGATCGACGGCGCTGCCAACCTGTCACGCCCCGACGAGGACGAGAGCCTGTTTCTCGCCTCGCTCGGCCACGACCATGAGTCGAGGCGCCTGGCCTGTCAATGCCAGCTGCGCGGCGACGTGACGATCCGGCAATGCTGAGGGGGTTCGACTGTGTCCTATGTAGTGACGCTATCTGGCAGTCCCGCCGCCCGCTCACGCAGCACGCATCTGCTTGGCCTCGCGGAAACCGCGTTGCGGGTGCACGGCGCGGCGGTGCGGCGCATCGATGCCCGTGAACTGCCGGCGGTGGCCCTAATGCATGCCGACTTCGGCGACGCCGCCGTGCGCCGAGCGGTCGAGCTGGTCGAACACGCGCAGGCCGTGATCATTGCGACGCCGCTATACAAGGCGTCTTATTCGGGCTTGCTGAAGAGTTTCCTCGACATGCTGCCGCAGAGGGCGCTGGCGCACAAGCCCGTACTGCCTTTCGCAACCGGTGGCAGCCTTGCCCACCTGCTGGCGCTCGACTACGCGTTGAAGCCGGTGCTGGCCTCGCTCGGCGCGCGCCACGTGCTCGAAAACGTGTTCGCGACCGAGCGCGACATGCCAGTGGTCGACGGCACCTACGCTGTGACCGATGCGATCGCAGATCGGCTTGCCGAAGCCATCGAGTCGCTGGTACGTGCGCTCGACGATGCCGCGGCACTGCGCAGCTTGCGCGATGGCCGGCGCATGAGCAACGAGAGACCGACTCGAGAAGCGGATCTTTTCGTGCGTTGAGGGTAGGGCGCCCATTCCGCGATCTTTTGTAATAGCGTACCAGGTCGATGTCTCGATCCTGGTGACCTCGTCGATGATCCGGTCGGCGTTCGAGACTTTACGTCAGGGGAGGTCGTATTGCATGAAAACTGCACGGTCGATGGTGGGACGCCCGGAATGTGCTGCTGCCCAGAAAGATTTCACCCGGGCGGCCGAGGCAACAGATTGGAATTGTCGCGACGATCTTCTGGGGCACCTAGAAGGAAGTCGCCTTCACTGCCCTAACAGGCTGTTGAAATACCTCATGTAGCGGTCATCCGTAACGAAGGCGTAAACGTTGAACTTATGTCATCAATGAGAGCGAGATGGAACGGATGCGTGGGCCAGATGGTTTTACCGAGTCAATGTTCACGGTGCTGAAGCTGGACGATTTTGTGCCGAAGGACCATCCGTTGCGTCCGGTTCGCGCGTGGCTCAATGACGCGCTTAAACGCATGGACGATGTTTTCGCGCGGATGTACGAGGCTGACGCGAAAGGAGGTCGGCCGAGCATCGCGCCGGAGAAGCTGGTGCGAGCTCTTTTGCTGCAGGTGCTGTACTCGATTCGTAGCGAGCGCATGGTGGTGGAACAGATTTCCTACAACATGCTGTTCCGCTGGTTCGTCGGCCTGCCGATGGACGGGACTGTGTGGGACCACTCGACGTTCAGCAAGAACCGCGACCGTTTGCTTGAACACGATGTGGTGGTGTTGCTCTTCAACGAGACAGTCGAGACGGCGCGCGAGCGTGGACATCTTTCTGGGGAGCACTTTAGCGTCGACGGTACACTGATTCAGGCATGGGCCGGGCATAAGAGCTTTGTGGCGAAGGCAAGTCCGGACGAAGACGACACACCTCCTGACGAACCACCCGCGCCGAATGACAACTGGCATGGACAGAAGCGCAGTAACGAGACGCACCACTCCACGACGGACGAGCAGGCGCGTCTGTTTCGCAAGAGCAAAGGAACCGGGGCGATGCTCTGTTATATGGGCCATGTGCTGACCGACAACCGGCACGGCCTGGTGGTCAACGCACAGGTGACGCTGGCGACCGGCACCGCCGAGCGCGACGCGGCAGGGCAGATGCTTGCTGATGCCGCGAGTGTTGCGCCGCGCGCCATCACGGTCGGCGCGGACAAGAACTACGACACCGCCGGCTTCATCGGCAGTTGTCGCGCGAATCGTGTCACGCCGCATGTGGCGCAAAACGCTGAGCGGCCGGGAGGTTCAGCAATCGACGGGCGAACTACGCGTTGGGCGGGCTATGCGGTCAGCCAGCAAAAACGTAAACGCATTGAGCAGGTGTTCGGATGGGGCAAGACAGTCGGTCGAATTCGACAGGTGATGTATCGAGGACTTGAACGTGTAGACCAGCTCTTCGTGCTGACGCAGGTCGGCTACAACCTGACGCGTATGCGCACACTTGCCGGTTGAGGGGCAGGAAGCAATGGATAGCACCGATATGGTAAGCCCGCGAGCAACGTCGAATGCCCGCAAACGAGTTACGCATTTCAAAAATTCGAAACCAGCATCCGTCGTAATGCATCTGAGTGCATCAACGACGGATATTTCAACGGCCTGCTAAACGCTGATTTACGCTCTTAAATTCGCGAGACGAACTTCAGCCAGTTGCTGGTCGAACAGCGTGAGAATTTCGCAAAAAGAGCGCATGTTCTTCTCTGTCCATCAACCAGACACCTGTCTCATGGGGTGTCCGGCGCTCGCGAAACCGCGCTCGACGCTGCCACGTCCATGACGGTCCGAGAATTTGCGCCTTCCAAATAGCGATTTGGAATCCGTGCGAGAAGGAGCCCCGTGCAAAGCCCCCTTACTCTCGGGTGTACTCAGTTTTTCGATTCGAGCAACGTGAGCAGCGTTGGCTCGAGTTGCCAGTCGGGCGTGTGCATGAGCGGCCATGCACCCGGCGAATCCGGCGAGTTGAAGTAGACGACGGCTGTCAGGGACGGCATGCTCGGCAGCACGTCACGCAGTGTCATCAATGCCTCTCGTTGACGTTCCGGCGTGCCTTCGACACCCAGTTCCCCGTTTACTCTTGAACGGCGTCGCTGGGTAGACCTATGTACGGATCTGCCGCAACGGAAGGCACGGAGTAGAGTAGACCGCAACTCAGAATCACATCAACGATATGAAATAGTTCGCATGCCTGATAAATCCTATTATCGGGATAGCGTTTGGGGGCTAGAATTGCCATAACGTCTTGTTTGGTGGTCGGCACGATTCTGCAGACGCACAAGGATAAAGATTTCTTTTCTGGAAGATGGTTCTGTCGATCTGAGTAAACTGGAAGTTCCCCTTTATATTGGACGCTCTAATTACAGAACACTCAACACTGATGCTCTATTGACGAACCATTGGAATGAGGTGCCAAAATGATTAAGGCTACGGATTTTTACTGGATCAACGAACCTCAGAACTGGAGTCGTGAAGGCGGCGCCTTGTCCGTCACTACGGACGAGAAAACGGATTTTTGGAATAAAACATGGTATGGATTCGAGCGATTCTCTGGCCATTTTTTTGGAATCGATGTAACGGGTGATTTCACCTTCCAGGTGAAAGTAAGGGCCGGTTTCAGTGCCCTCTATGATCAGGCTGGAGTTATGTTTCTCGCAGACCAAAATCACTGGTTAAAAGCTGGTGTTGAGTTAAATGATGGCGCGCCAGCAATAGGCAGCGTCTTGACGATAAACCATTCTGATTGGGCAACCGGCATCTTCCCGGACGGCGTTGAGGCATTTTCGATGCGCTTGACGCGAAAGGGGGAAAATCTGCGTCTGCAATATTCCACCGACGGAAAAAACTGGCCGTTGCTTCGACTCGCGCATTTCCCGACGTTCAAGAAATACGCTGTAGGCGTGATGTGCTGTACGCCGGAACGGGGCGGATTATCTGTGCAATTTGAGGATCTTTGGCTTACCGCTGCCATCGATAAGGATCTTCATGACTTGTCCTGAGTGCCGCCTCAGCGGCCCCCCGGGACGCGCGACGTTTGCGCAGCTATAAAATCAATCCGATCGCTCGCCTGCTGGTCGCGTTAGGTGATTGGCTCAGATTTCGTTAGGCTTAAGGCATGGCGACGGGTTGGCCATTTTGAATAGACGCACGGAGACTATCAGGCGGATCATAAGGGAGCGTATCCATCTTTGCAGGTACCGAGACTTCCAGAAGCTCGAGATCCTCAGATATTCCGATTTCGTTGTGTTTAAGACCGGGAGGAATAGAAAGGGATTCGCCGGGACCTACGCGGATAACGCGGCCATCTTCAAACTGAAGATCGATCCAACCGCGAAGAGCAAGGATAAATTGAGTTTCGCAGATATGGTAGTGCCAACCGGTCTCCTGCATTACGCCGGTTGCAAGAGTCACCTGTACTCTCATTCTTCCGTCAGTCGCATCCGTGACGCCGAGGTCTCTGTAATTGAAGAATGCTCGTCGCCCTGGAACTAGTGGGGCCGTTTGCTCGGTAGCGTAGACCAACTTTTTCAAGAGTTCCGAGGCATTCGTCTTCTCAGGAACAATGGTGGAACTTCCGTTATTCATGCAGCCATCCCGTAATGTTCGAGCAGCGCCGCATAGCGAGCCGTGAAGTCTTCCTCGTCCTGTAGGTTTCTGTAGGCCGCCGACAGGCTGTCGGTGCGATGTTCTCGTGGGCAGCCGCCCGCCTGCCGTAGAACGCATTAAAAATGTCAACGTTGCGTCTATAAGGTCGTCAACTCGGGGACCTCGAAGCACCTGATAGCGCGGGCTAACCTTACTCAGCATGGGTTTGCCGGACGCGAAATAAAGTCGTCACTTCGCCCTTGGAGTGCGGACTTCGACGCACGGTGCCGACAGTGTTCAAGAAACATTCCGAGCGACGTATGGCAACCGCAGCGGGCTGCACGCGGCCATTTGAGAGATCATCCGATCAATCGCATCAACGATCTGCTGCCCTGGAATGTCGTCACTGAATTTGCCGCCGCCTCAATCCGCGCGTAACCTGCATTCGCGCCCGCCGAAATCAAGACATTGGACACGCGTGGACACGCGCCGCTTGCCTTTGGCCCCACCGAATACATCACATCCTTTCTGACTTCCCTTAAATCAACCATGAACTGAGGATAAAGGCGGCGTACCGGTACACTTTTATCTCGCTTCTCCAGTGCGCTGCAGTGGTACATTTTTACACTGCGATTTATGGTTCTACGGGGCTGATTCACGATAATGGACAATACCGCGGCTCAGGACCGAATCGAACTGACGGGCGGCTCCCGCAGCGGAGATCAGTGTGGACTATGCTGCTGGATGAGCTTTCCGAACCGCCGCAGACCGATCGCGTCGGCAGCGGATGGCGACACGGCGTTCACGAGCGTAAGCATCCTGAGCAGCGAGCCGCCATGATGTGGGCCCGACGTCGCTGGCGGATGGTGGCGAGGATATCGCGCGCGACCGCATCAGGCTCGCAGAGGGCGACGCCCATCTTGCGCCACATGTCGAAATATGCGGACTCCGACTTGGTGTTCGAGGGCGCAGGCCCGAAGAAAGAAAGCACCACGTCGGTCCCGGCAAGCTCGCGGTTGGCGCCTTGCACGTAGCTCGCCAGCGCGCCGCGGGTCGCCGCGTAGGCGCTCATAAACGGCAGCGCCACCCGGCCGTCCATGGCGCCGCCGATGTGGACAATCACTCCGCCGCCGGCTTGCTTGCGTAGCCCCGGCACAAATGCCTGGGTCACGCAGATGGGTCCCTTCACGTTGACCGCGAGCAGGCGCGTCCACGTCGGCCGACGTGTAGTCCTCGATGGCCTTGCGCGGCGAGATGCCCGCGAGGTTCACCACCGCATCGATCCGGCCGAGGTGGTCAAAGGCCGCCGCCGCCAGGTTCTCGAGGCTCGCCGGATCGGTGACGTCCGCGCGCAGGTAAATTGCCGAGCCGTCGTTCCGACCGGTCAGCGCCGCAGCGTCGTGCTCGCGCCGCGCCGCGAGCACCATCCGGAAGCCCTCGGCCGCGAGGAGCCTCGCCAAGGCTTGACCAAGTCCTCCGGTCACCCCGATGAGCACGGCGGTGGGCGCGTCCATGCCCCGCTCTGCTGCGGCGCGGCCGATTCCGGCGGCGTCGCCGGTGATCACAGGGTTCTTTCCATTCAGCTTGGTCATTTTGAATCCCTTTCGGTGGATATTGGATACTATAAAAGTATCTATTTAGAGTAAAAAAACGCTAACCGGACCTAGCCCTGATTTTGGACACCACGTCCGCCAATGTCGTCTGCCTCAGCTCATTGCGGACGGCCACCTGAGTGCCAGCAAGCACGTCGCTCATGACTTCTTTGATGTTACAGCTCACGAGACACTCGTCCCTTTTGGGATAGGCATGGATTGCAAAAGCATTTGGAGGGTCTACCGCAGAGTAGATGTCCAAGAGAGAAATACTCTTTGGGCTTCGTGCCAGGCCATAACCACCCGACTTACCAACAGTCGTCGTAACCAGCTTCGCCTTCGAGAGTTTAACGAGGATTCTCTTAACGAAAACCGGGTTCGCATTCACGCTGCCTGCGAGAACTTCCGACGTGAAGATTCCTTCGTGATGTACGATTGCCGCCAGTACGTGGACAGCGATCGAAAATTGAGTGTTCACTGAAGCCATTTTTGGATACTATATTAGTATCCATACTGAATGCAAGAAGAAAATGCCCGGTCCGGGGTGGCAAAGTCCGCTACACATTGCGAATGGCGATGGGCGAGAGGAATCGCACTTCCTTGTCGGCAATAAGCTCCTTCGTCGCATGGTCATAGACGCTCCGATACGGCTTCTTAGGTTGCTGAGCGAGCCATTCGTCTTGCGATCCGTTCCATACTTCGAAGAGAACTAGCTCATTCTCTGCATTCGGATCTTCATTGAGTACTGCGCTTACGAACGATGGTTCTGTAGCCATCGCTTGAATCAGCTCGTCGAGATGCGGCAAGAACTGCCACTTGGCCGAGGCAACGAGTTTGAATCGGATGTAGAGAGCCAGCATTTTTCGTGGTTGTCAGTGTTCGCTTTGGAGGTGGCGACTAGGCATCGTTGCGATGCCTGTGAATGGCATTTCGTCGAACAGGAGTCGGCGAGTGGAATCTTAAATAGCAAGACGGCCGCTAACCTGTGGTTGTAGCTGTCGGGCGACTCTTCGCTATCCTGCTTACTCTTCGAACTGGCGGATCGTCGCGTTGTATGCCCGCGTGGCCATTTCTTCCAACGGGAGCTTGCGCTCGACTTCAGAGAGAATCTCAACGCCCCACGGACCATCGAAGCCCGTTGCCTGAACTGCCTTGATAAAGCCCTTCACGTCGAGGACGCCTTCGCCCGGCAGGCGACGCTTATGACAGGTGTCCATCCACAGAGGCTCGATCGCGTAACGGTCTGCGTCGTCCAGTTCGATGCCCTTGATGAACTCGGGCTTGATCGTGGCGATTTCCTTGAAATCGACATTGCCGCGGCTCAGATGCCATATGTCGAGCAGCAGACCGGCGTTCGCCTTGTTGGCGCCTTCGACAATGGCCTTGCCGGTTTCAATCGTGCGGACGTTGCTGAAAGGCATGATTTCCAGCATGACTTGGGTCCCGCGTTTCTCAGCGTCCTCCGCCAGTGTGCCAAACTCTTCGACCATGAGCGAGACGTTTGCGGTGTCCTCGCCGATCCCCGGGCCGACCTTCACAATGCGCGCGCGCAGCTCTTCCGCGGCTTTCAGATAGTAGTAGCGCTGGCTATCGGAGGTGCGGCGACGCTCGCCGGTTTGATACCAATCGACCAAAAATTCGAACTCAACGTGCTTGATGCCGTTGGCTTCGAGGATGCGGCGCATCTCCTGGAAGCCAATCTTGTCGGCGGTGGCGTAGATGTCCGAGTGAATCAGGCCGATGCCGTCCCAACCGGCCTTCGCCGCTGCTTCGACTCGGTCCTTGAAGCTGAAGGGGCTGATTTCGGTCGGACCGAACGGATAGACATCGCCGGAGAGCGTGAAGTAGGCGGCAACGAGTTCGACTTTGGACTTGGACATGTGAGACCTCTTGAAAGTGACGACAGGCGATTCGATGCCGGTCGTGGGTAATCGATGTCGAACTATTACGTAGAAGTCGCAACGAATAAACAGCCTTCGAATCGTCTTGAAGTAGAGTAAAACTCGACAATCGCGCAAAGTCCAGGGTGTGGCCTCCTTGTGGACCGGCGCATCAGGGTCATCGCTCGATTCTTCAAACGTCCGGGGCAATCTTTCTGAGACCGTGGCGATTTTTCCAGTGAGAGGAAATAACTTTTCGTTCTCTCGCATTTTTCTTTCCGATACCAAGCCTTACTGTGCCTCCACCAAAACATCAAAACCCGGCTCTTCCACGACGTGGGGGCCTATTGGAGACACAGCATGAACTTCCGCAAATCCATCGTTTCTTGTTTTGCTCTGGCGGCCATCGCGAGCGCGTTTGGTACGAGCGCCCGTGCGGCCGACCGGCCTCGCGTTACGCTGCTCATGCCGACGCAGAGCGTTGAATACTGGGCGCTTTATGCGAAGGGCTTCGAGAAGGAAGCGGCCGCTCAGGGCCTCAAGCTCGACGTGAAGGTAAGCAACTACGACCCTAACGAACAAGCCACCGCGGTCGACCAGACGCTCGCCCAGAAGCCCGATGTCATCGTTCTTATCCCTGTGGACTCGAGCGCCATGGTGCCGTCGATTCGCAAGATTGACCAAGCCAAGATTCCGCTGGTCATCTCGAACTCGATGCCCGACCAGAAGTATTCCAAGTACTGGAAGGTCTTCACCGGCCCCAACGACATCAGCAATGGCGAAGTCGCCGCGAAGACCATGATTCAGGGCTTCAAGGAAAAGGGCTATGGTGACAAAGGCAAGGTCATCGTCATCAACGGACCGATGGGTACGCCGCCTCAAGTCCAGCGCTATCAGGGTTTCGTAGACGGCCTCAAGAAGAATGCGCCTGGAATCGAAGTTGTCGGTTCGCAACCGGCCGACTGGGACGCTGTGAAGGCAGAAGCCGCAGCCTCAGCGCTCTTCACCCAATTCAAGGACGTGAAAGGCGTCTACACGGAGAACGACTCGCAACTTCGCGGCGTCGTGACTGCCGCACAGCGCCTCGGACTCGACCCGTCGAAGCTCGTCATCATTGGCCACGGTTGCGACTCCGGTGCGGTGGAAGCCATCTCCGCCGGAAAAGCATACGCCACGGTCGAGCAGTCCCCGTTTGACGACGGTGCGTACGCTGCACGGGCCGCCAAGGACCTCGCAACGGGCAAGGCACCGCAAGCCATCCAGTATCTGCCGAATCCTGCTGCGACCAAGGCAACGCTCAACGTCTGCTACTCGCAGAAGAAGTAACGCGCGCCGCAAGGTTGAGCGTCGCACAGGCGGCGGGACGTTTTTCGCGACCCTTCGGGGTCGCTTTCGTTTGACGAACGGAGACATTAATGAGACGGGAGATCGGCGTAGGTGTGATTGGCACTGGTTTCATGGGAAAGGCGCACGCACTGGCGTACCGTGCCGTGTCGAACGCCTTTCCGAATTCGCTGAGGCCGCGGTTGGTGGCAGTGGCCGATGTGAGTGAGGCAGGTGCTCAGCAAGCGGCTGAGCACTTTGGGTTTGAACGCGCGACGACTGACTGGCGCACGTTGCTGGACGACCCCGGCGTTGAGATTGTCTCAATCACGACGCCATGCGGTCTGCATCGGGAAATGGCTCTTGCCGCGATTGCCGCCGGGAAGCACGTACATTGCGAGAAGCCGATTGCTCCGTCGGCCGCCGACGCCTTTGAGATGATGAAAGCTGCTGAGGCTGCGAAGGTCGTTACGCAGGTAGGCTACAACTACATCAAAAACCCCGTGCTCAAGCTTGCACGGGAGATGATTGCATCCGGTGAACTGGGAGAAATCACGAGCTTTCGCGGCGTCCACGCTGAAGACTACATGGCCGACCCGGAGATTCCATACGGATGGCGAGTTGACCCTCAGAACGGGGCCGGTGCGCTTGCCGAAATCGGCAACCATATCGTCGGTATGTCTCGATTCCTCCTCGGGGCCGTCACCCAAGTCAACGCGCAGCTGGAGACCGTCAATAAAACGCGCCCGGTGGCACCAGGCTCGTCCGAGCGGCGTGAGGTCAAAGTCGACGACATCGCCCGACTGATGGTGACGTTTGAGCGGGGATGCTCCGGTTCCATAGAGGCGAATTGGGCGGCAACCGGTCGCAAGATGCAGCTCGAGTTCGAGGTGTACGGAACGAAAGGCGCACTGTGCTTTTCACAGGAGCGCTTCAATGAGCTGCAGTATTTCAAGGCCGGGGGCGAGCCTCGGACGTCGGGGTTCACCCGTATTGAAGCAGGCCCGGCTCACCCTCCCTACGAAAATTTCACAGTGGCCGGCGGGCACCAGCTTGGTTTCAATGACTTGAAGACCATTGAAATGGCTGAGTTCATCGCGGCCATCGAGCACGGCACGCCCACGTTCCCAGACTTCCGCGAGGCTTGGGAAATCCAGCGCATCGTCGACGCGGCGATTCGGTCGTCGGCGCAGGGGCAGCGAATCACTCTTTAAAGTGAGCCGCAGGCTCAAGGCTACGCGCGGCTGGTCGGGCAGCACGTGCGGCTCCGCGGGACGGGAATTCGACCAGCAGGGATATTTCCTTCCACCGGAAATATCATTTCGCCGCAGCGCATTTTTCTTTCGCAGCCGAACTAATAACCTGCAACTCAACAATAACGAAGCCGCTGACGGTTTCTGCTGGAGACGACATGCATTCCTGCGCAAGCAGCGATTCCCTGCGAGTTCCTCTCCTCAGAGACCGCCAACAGCAGCGTCGCTGATGCGGCAGCGCCTCCTCGCTCGTTTTGAGCCTTGGTAAGCGAAATGCAGAGCATCGACGCGGGACATCGTTATTCGACATGTATGCCGTCACGTACACACGACCAGCTACGCGCAGGAGGTCGGCGACAGTGACAGGCATCAGCCCTTGACAGCGGACGACCAAAGAGTGTCCGCGTTTGGAGGAAGACAATGCTGCAAGACGCGAATTCCGGTGCTGAGCCGGTAGCGGTTCAGAGTCTGCTCTGCGCTCGCAATCTCACAAAGCATTATGGTGGCGTCAAGGCGCTGACAGGCGTCAGCCTCGAACTGGCGCCCGGCGAAATTCATGCGCTGTGTGGAGAGAACGGCGCGGGTAAAAGCACGTTCATCAAGATTCTGGGCGGCCTCGTTCACCCTGACGACGGCGAAATCACTGTCGACGGCCACGCTCTGAAACTCGGGAGTCGCACCGACCCTCGGCTCATCTCAATCGTTCACCAAGAGCTTGCAATCGTTCCGACGCTCTCGGTACTCGATAACATTCTTCTTGGTGGCGTGGACCGGAGCGCAATCTACCGTCGCGGTGAGTATCGGGACTCTGTCCGCGAGCATCTCGACTCAGTCGGGTTGTCACACGTCAAGCTGGATGCTCCGGCATCTCGACTCAGCCTCGCCGAATGCCAACTCGTAGAAATCGCGCGAGGCATGTCGCGGCAGGCGAAGGTTCTGCTCCTCGACGAGCCGACTGCCACCTTGTCGGACGCGGAGATTGTTCGAGTCTTTGACGTTGCGCGCAAGCTGCGCGACCAAGGCACCGCAATGATTTTTGTGAGCCACCGGCTCGATGAGGTGTTTGCGCTGACGGACCGGGTCACGGTTTTCCGCAACGGCCAGCACGTTTTGACGCAACGTACCGCGGACATGACGACTGCTGAAGTGGTCAAGGCAATGATTGGGCGTGAACTTGTGCATAGCAAGGGCACGCCACCCGAGGGCCGCGCTGACGTCGCGCCGCGACTGTCGGTGTCAAGCCTCACAGTTGCAGATAAGGTCAAAGACCTGTCGGTCGACGTAGCGCCCGGTGAGATTCTCGCGGTCGTCGGTCAGCTGGGTTCAGGCGCCGAAGTTCTTGTCGAGGCGCTCGCCGGGCTTCGCGGCGACATCTCCAACTCAGTCAAGGTCGATGGACAGCCCATCAAGCTCGACAGCATCCGCAGTTCCCTGAAGGCAGGAATTGCCTACGTCGCCGAGGACCGTGCGGATAAGGGCGTCTTTCTGGATGCGCCGATTGCTATCAACATCACTGCCTCCGTCATGGCGAAGTTCAGCAAGGCCGGAATTATGCGACGTGCCGGTGAGCAGGAGGAGGCTCGACGCCTCGCGTCGATGTTCGCCATCGACCCGAAGCGCCTTCCTCATGAAGTGTCGACGCTCAGCGGTGGCAACCAGCAGAAGGTGTCGCTCGCCAAAGCCGTCGCGCTCGCGCCTCGCCTGTTGCTGTTGAACGAGCCCACCCGAGGCGTTGATATTGGCGCTCGCGCGGAAATCTATTCGACGCTTCGCAAGATGGCCGACGACGGCTTGGCGATTGTCTTCTACTCGACAGACCTCGAAGAAATTCTGGAACTTGCCGACACCGTTCTCACCGTCTTCCGTGGTCGAATGGTGCGCCATAAGCCTCGATTTGAAATCGATGGTGACACGCTGCTCCACGACATCGTCGCGGGCGATAGCGACGCATCTCACGGACATGTCTCTTTCCGAAACCAACCCGCGGAGGTGGGCAATGCATAAGACCGCTCTGGAGCCCACTGCACAAGTGTCGCCAACTGCGTTGCGACGGTGGGCATCGGCACTCTTCGGAACGACGAGCATTCATGCCGCGTCGATTCGAATCGCCACGCTTGTTCTCATCATCATCGCTGCAGCCATCGTGCCGCACTTCACGGAGTTCGGCAACGTTCAGTCGCTGATGTATTCGGTAGCAGCAGTCGGCATCGGCGCTATCGGCATGGCGCTCGTCACCCTCAGCGGCAATCTGTTCATGCTGTCGATGGGTGCGACGGCGGCGGTCTCCACCGTCATGTTTGCAGCGCTGATTCATTTAGGTCTGGGTGCGACGCTGTTCCTCGTTGTATTGAGCGGCCTGCTGATGGGGGCCGTTCAGGGCGGAATCATCGCTCTAGGGAAAGCGAATCCTATCATCACCACGATTGCCACCTCGTCAATCATCATCGGTGCAGGCGTCATCTACACCGGCGGCCTGACTGTCATCGGTAAAGGCGACGCCACCTGGCTTGGTCAAGTCAAGCTGTTTGGCTGGCTGCCGACGCAAATCCTGGTGTTGGCCATCTTCGCTGCAATCGCGAGCTTCATTCTCCAGAAGTCGCGTATCGGGCGCGAAATCCGGTTGCTTGGAATGCGAGCTGAAGTTGCGCGTATCGCCGGACTTCGAACGATGGTTGCGACGCTCGTTTGTTACGCGTTCGCCGGCGCAGCGGCTGCACTGGCCGGGTCTTTGATTGCCTCGTCGTCGGCCCAAGGCAATCTGACTTACGGCATCGACCTCGACTTCAACGCGATTGCAGCGGTGCTGGTCGGTGGTATTTCGATTCGTGGCGGTCGCGGGCAGATTTCGGACGCAGTCACCGGCGCTATCTTCCTCGCCGTTATCAGCAACGTCCTACTGGTAAGCGGCGTCAGCTACGAATACCAACTGGTCGCAAAAGGCATTGTCGTTCTCGCAGCGGTGGTGTTCGGCGCGCTGCTCGCCCGGCTCGGACCGGTACGGATATAACAGGAGACTAGGAAATGGACCAATCTCAACGACTTCTCAATCTGGCGATTCGGCTTGTCCTGCTCGTCGGCATGCCGGTTATATTCGGCCTTAGCGTCAATCACTACTTTTCGCAGGCGAACCTGTACGCGATTTTCCAGGCGTTTGCGTTCCTTGGAATTATCGCACTCGGGCTTTCGGTCACGATGGTTGCTGGCGAGTTCGATCTGAGCGTAGCGGCAATCTCGACCGTGGCCGGACTCATCACTGTGAAGTTCGGCGGCGATAGTGCTTTGCTCGGCATTCTGTACGCGGTTATCTTCGGGGTGGTGGTGGGCGTCGCAAACGCAGCCTTGTTGCCATGGCTTGGCGTCTCGTCTCTGGTGACCACGGTTGGCTCGATGATGTTTCTGACCGGGGTGGGGTACTGGCTCGCAGGCGGTCGCGTCTTGAGCTACGGCAATCTCGACGTCAGCGACTTCCTCGACCAAAGCGTGGCAGGCATCTTCTCGCTGCGAAGCCTCATCACACTTGCCTGCTTCGTCGTCGTTTCTCTGTTCCTGCGCTTTACTACGCTAGGTCGTGACCTCTACGCATCAGGCGGTCATCGAAAGGCGGCGATTCAAAGCGGTGCTCGAGTCGGTAAGGCGCTGACAGTCGGCTTCGTCATCTCCGGCGGACTGTCGGCTCTCGGGGGAGGCCTTCTATCGCTGAGCCTCGCGACCGCCTCCGCGACAATGGGCAGCAACATCCTGCTCCAGGCGGCCTCGGCGGCCATCGTTGGTGGGGTTGCGCTGGGCGGCGGTATCGGTTCCCCACTCGGCGTCGCGATGGGCGTTCTGATTCTCACCATTCTGAACAACGGCCTCGGCTTACTGAACGCCACGTCCACGCAGATCCTTCTCGTGAATGGTTTGTTGCTGCTCATCGTGGTCTTGCTCGACGGACGTCTGGGTGCGGTTTTGGCCTCGCCGTTCGAACGGTTCGCTCGCAGAAAGGCATCCGCGGCCGTTTGATTCTTACTCGCACTGACGCAATCCGGCGTGCTCCAGAGAGCGCGTCGGCATTTCGTCAGTGCAAGGCGGCGACAAGCTTGGTCGCTGAAGGATTTCCCAATCAGCAGCCCGGGATGCATCACGGTGTGTCGGCACCATCAATGAAGTCAGGTCGCGAAGGTCATCCAGCGCTCTTCGAGATTGAGGTTCTTCACGCGCTCAATCAGGAATTCTGTAAACACGCGAATTTTCGCGGGCTGATATCGCCGGCTTTGGTAAGCCAAGTTGATGGTCAGCCGTGGCAACTGCCAGTCCTCGAGCACGGGGATAAGACGCCCGGACACGATGTCATCGTAAATAATGTAGAGAGGCTGAACAACGATGCCCAAACCTGCCCGCCCGGCGGCGGCGATAACCTGACCTTCGTTTGAGTCCAGAGCGCTCTCAATGGAGATATTGCGTTTTTCGTTTCCTCGACGCAGGTGAAGCAGATAGGGGTCGACGGCAAGGTTATAGACAAGCATATTGTGTTGCTCCAGGTCTTCAGGATGCTGAGGGCGCCCGTGAGCCGCCAGATAGGCGGGCGATGCTGCCATCACTCGTCTGGTCTCGGCCAGACGCCGAATCGTGATGCCAGAATCGCCTTCATGCTCCTTTGTACGTATGGCGATATCTATGCCAGCCTCGATGAAGTTCTGGTATTGATTGGCCGCGACAATTTGAACTGACAGATTGGGGTAGCGCCTGATGAACTCTGGTAGAGCTGGAGCGATATGCATCATCGCAAACGACACGGAGCCGGTCACCCGGAGCACGCCTCTCGGACTCACCGCCTCCTCGGAAGCAATCGAGTCAGCTTCAGCCAGCTCGGAAATGACGGCCGTGCATCGGCGGTGGTACTCGCGGCCTGCGTCAGTCAGCCACATGCGCCGCGTCGTCCGTTCTATGAGCCTCGCGCCGAGACGCTCTTCGAGAGAACTGAGCGTTCGACTTGCTGCTGCATTGGACATGTCGAGTTGTTCAGCGGCCTTCGACAGGCTACCTAAGTTAGCAGTCAGCACAAATAGTTGCAGTTGCGTCCAGCGGTCCATCGTCTTCCTCTCGAGCTCAATTGGAAGAATCTGGCGTGATTCTTCCACTCATTGAGGCCAACTATGCCGACGGCGAGCCGATTAATAAACCGACTGGAACTCCTCGATTTGTAGCGCCGATTTCTACAATCCGAGGAGGACCGACAATCGGCGGTGTTGGATGGTTCGAACTCACGCACGTGAGCTTATTTTTCCTTCGAGCGGAAATGTCATTTCACTTCCGGGCATTTTATTTAATCGAATGACGCTTTACCTTTTGCTATCAGACGCCTTTAGCGCACAACGGAGACACGCACGATGCGCAACATCAACGAAGACACCATCACACAAGCGGTCATTGCCTCATTCGCGAACTGCGAGAACGCGAGATTGAGGACCGTTATGACGAGCCTGGTTCAACATCTGCACGCCTTTGCTCGCGATGTGCATCTCACCGAGGACGAGTGGTTCAAGGCAATCAAGTTTCTGACGGAAGTCGGTCATATCACTGACGACAAGCGACAGGAGTTCATCCTGCTGTCCGATACCCTCGGACTTTCGATGCTCGTCATGTCCCAGAACAATCGCAAACCTGCGAACTGCACCGAAGCGACGGTCTTCGGGCCTTTCTTCGTCGAGGGCGCTCCGCTCTACAGTAACGGCGACGACATTTCGAATGGAGCGAAAGGCGCACCGTGCTATATACGCGGCCAGGTGCGTGGCGCAGGTGGCGAAGCCATCGGAAATGCGCTGCTCGATGTTTGGCAATCAGACGAAGACGGCTTCTATGACGTGCAGAACCAAGATGAAGCTGGCAACGTAGTCCATAGCGCGCGAGGCCGATTGAGAACGGACGCGGAAGGGTTCTTCAATTTCCGCTCGATTCTGGCTGAGGCTTATCCCATTCCTCATGATGGACCCGTGGGCCGCATGCTGTCGGCAGTCGGCCGACATCCATGGCGTCCCGCGCATCTGCATTTCATGATTGAAGCGCCCGGCTACGAAACGCTCATTACTCACGTGTTCCGGGACGGTGACCCATACCTCGATTCCGACGTTGTATTCGGTGTGCGCTCATCGCTCATCTCAGAGTGGAAGCGACATGAGCCGGGCGTCGCGCCCGACGGCCGAGAAATCTCCGTCCCGTGGTATTCGCTGGAATATGACTTTGTACTTAATCCGTCGGAGGTGAATGCATGATTCGGCATATCGTCATGTGGCGAGTTCGGGGCGACACGGCGGCCGAGCGCCTGAGCGCGTTGAACCGCGTGAAAACGAGCTTCGAAGGATTGCGGGGCAGGATTCCAGGAATGAGTCACCTCGAAGTCGGGCTCGACCATAGCCAGATCGACTACGCATGTGACGCGGTTCTCGTCACCGACTTCGACTCGCAGGAAGCCCTGGAGGCGTACGCGTCGCATCCGGAACACTTGCGCGTGCGCCACGAGCTCGGAGACCTGCGCACCGCGCGATTCCAGGTTGATTACCAGGCAGACTCTGGTGTGCGCACCGAGCGTAAAGCGGAGTTTGTTCATGCAAAAGCGTGAGTTTGTATATCAAGCGCGGGCCGCACGAGTCGTGTTTGGCCCCGGTAGCCTACAGCACCTTGAGCGTGAAGTGCTCGAGTTGAAGTCGGAGCGGGCGCTCATTCTATGTAGCCCGGAGCAGAAGGAAACGGGCGAAGCCGTGGCGGCTCGCCTCGGTGCACGGGCCGCAGGAGTATTCGACCGGGCGGTCATGCACGTACCGCTCGAGCTGGCGAAGCAAGCACGTGCGCTGGCTCGCGAACTAAAGGCGGACTGTGCAATCGCTGTTGGCGGTGGTTCGACGATTGGTCTGGGCAAAGCAATCGCGCTGGAGTCGGACCTTCCGATTCTTGCTGTGCCAACAACGTACGCTGGCAGCGAGATGACGCCCATCTATGGCATCACCGACGCCGGCTTGAAGAAGACCGGTACAGACCCACGGGTTCTACCGAAGACGGTGATTTACGATGCCGAGCTGACCATGTCACTTCCTGTCGCGCTATCGGTCACCAGTGGAATCAACGCGATCGCCCATGCAGCGGAAGCATTGTATTCGCGTGATGCAAACCCCGTGACCAGTTTGATGGCGGAAGAAGGCATCGCCGCTCTTGCTCGTGCGCTGCCGGCAATCGTCGCGGACTCGCAAGACGTTGAGGCTCGTGCCGAGGCTCAATATGGCGCCTGGCTCTGCGGAACCGTGTTAGGCAGCGTTGGCATGGCACTTCATCACAAGTTGTGTCACACGCTGGGCGGCAGCTTCAATCTTCCTCACGCACAGACCCACACCATCGTCCTACCCCACGCACTCGCATACAACCGTCAGGCTGCACCGGAAGCGATGAAGCGCATCGCACGCGCGCTGGGTTCTGATGACGCCGCGACTGGGATCTACGAACTTGCAAAACGCTGCGGCGCACCGCTCGGGCTGAAAGATATCGGCATGGCGGCTGAGGACGTATCGAAGGCCGCGGACATTGCCAGCTCAAACCCATATTGGAATCCGCGTCCGATTGAGCGCGACGCGCTTCTCGAGCTTTTGCAGAATGCCTTTGACGGCGTCGCACCGAGTGCGGCATCGGCCTGACCCAAGAACCTAAGCAAGGAGACAACAATGCATTTCACCGTCTATTGCCTCGACCATCCGAACATGGTTGAGCGCCGCCTTCAAAACTACGATGCCCACAAAGCGTACCTGCAGACGGCACCAGTGAAGACGCTTATTTCCGGTCCGCTGACAAAGTCTGACGGGCAAACCATGATTGGCAGCTTCTTTCTCTACGAAGCCGATGGCATCGAAGAGATCCAGAAGTTCGTCGATACCGATCCGTTCAACAAGGCAGGAATCTGGGCGTCGGTCGACATCAGGCCATTTATCAAGCGGGTAGACATCCGCTAACACCGTCGCTTCATATCGGGTCAAGGTGCTCCTCGCGGTATGCCAGGAGCAGGAAGCGTTCGTCCTCGAAGAGGGCAAATCGGATGGCGAAGCTCACAATTTCTAAAGTTCGCACCGACGTATAACATCAGAACGGAGACATCATGCAGACAGGACTTGACGGGAAGATTGTGCTCATCACGGGTGGTGCGCAAGGCATCGGACGGGCTACAGCATTGGGCTTTGCACGCGAAGGCGCGCGGCTTTGCCTCATCGACATCGACATCAACGCGCTAAACGAAGCCCAGTCCGAACTGAGAGCGCTCGGCGCGAACGTGACGATTGCACAGGCGGACTTGTCCACGGCCGAAGGGGTGAAAAGCGGTGTCGATGCAGCCCTGAAGTCATACAACGGTCAGCTCGACGTTCTGGTGAACAATGTCGGCGCCGGTAAGGTTCGCACGTTCGACGAACTCTCGGATGAGGAATGGGATTTCACGATGAATCTCAACTTCATGAGCTACGTACGGACCTGTCGCTACTTGCTGCCCGTGCTGCGTAACCGTGAGAAGGCGGTCATCATCAACAACGCATCGGACCTCGCACGGCAGCCCGAACCGATACCAATTGACTATTCGGCATCCAAGGCCGCGGTGCTTGCCCTAACGAAAGGCCTTGCCCGAGCCGAGGCGCCAAAGATTCGCGTGAACGCGGTTGCACCGGGACCGGTCTGGACGCCGTTCTGGAGCAAAGAAGGCGGCTTCGCGGACACGATGGGAAAGTTCCATGGCATGGCGCCCAAGGACGCTGTCGAGCATGAACTGTCCTTGCGCCACCTTCCGCTCAATCGACTGGGGCAGCCTGATGAAGTAGCCAATGTGATTGTATTCATGGCTTCAGACCTCGCGTCGTTCGTCACTTCTGCGGTCTGGGGAGTCGACGGCGGCAGTATTCGCAGCCTCATTTGACTAAGCGGGTTGCCGAACATCATTCACGGATGAATCGCCCAGAGGACCAGCGCATGTCCGCTCATGACAGCTTCCTTGCTTCTAATGTATCGCCAAGCGATCGAGCGTTTCTCGTCGAGGCATTGGAGTTATTGATGCGCGAGCGCTCGAATGCATTGCGCATTGCGACAGCTGTGGCCGCAGCGCGCGGCGAACGACTTCCCGATGTGCAGGACTTCGCCCTCGACGACATCCTGCGTCTGAGCCGACAGCTCTGCGATAGTGCTGGGGTGGACCCGCACGAGAGTTGGTTGGAAGCACCGGCGCCGGCGAAGACAAGCGCGAATACAAGCCGACGAGGGACCTCCTAGGCTTCTGAAATATATTGAACAGTCCTCGCACCCCATGCGTCGACGGAATAATTGGAGACTGAAATGCTACGAATCGCCGTTCTCGGTGCTGGCCGCATCGGAAAAATCCACGCTGCTAATGTCGCAGCAGACCGCCGAGTGAAGCTCGTCGCCGTTGCAGACCCATACAAGGACGCCGTCGAGGCGCTCGCCGCCGACCTCGGCTGCGATGCTTCGCTCGATTGCAAGTCCGTCGTGGACCGCGAGGACGTCGATGCGATTATTGTCGGAACGCCGACCGACACACACATCGACCTGACACTGCAAGCCGTCCGGTTGGGTAAGCCGGTGCTCTGCGAGAAGCCCATCGACCTCGATATGGACCGTGCACTAGCGGCTGTCGAGGAAATTGAGCGTCTCAATGGCCGCGTGATGCTGGCGTTCAATCGTCGATTTGACCCGGACGCGATGCGCCTGAAGCAGGCTATCGATGAAGGCGAAGTGGGCGATGTCCGCCAAGTCATCATCACCAGCCGCGACCCGGGGCTTGCTCCGCGCGAATACCTTCGTCACTCCGGGGGCATTTTTCGTGACATGACCATCCACGATTTCGATACGGCTCGCTGGCTGCTCGGCGAGGATCCGGTCGAGGTGATGGCAATGGGTAACCGACTGGTCGACCCGGGCCTGGAAGAGCTCCCGGATTACGACAGCGTGATGGTGTTGCTTCGGACGGCTTCGGGCAAGCAATGCCATATCAACGGTTCGCGTCAGGCTGTGTACGGCTTTGACCAGCGTGTCGAAGTTTTCGGTTCAGAGGGGATGCTGTTGAACGAAAACCATCGGCCCTCAAGCCTGCGCCGTTGGACGAGCGAAAGGACTGAAGCGCGTGAGCCGCTCCTCAACTTCTTCCTCGAGCGACACGCGGACTCGTACAGGGTCGAGCTCGACCGGTTCCTGACAGCACTGGAGCAGGACGCACCAATGCCGGCAACCCCTAGGGACGGCATCCGTGCACTGCGCATTGCGAACGCGGCGATGCAGGCAGCTAACTCAGGTTGCGCGGTCAAAATCTGACAATTAGCCGCGTCGCGAACGCCTATGGCGATCAAGGTTGACAATAACGGGCTGACTGCCCTATATGGAGAATGCAACTCTTCAATAGGGCAGAATATGGCGCAGGTCGACAGTTTCAGCGGAATTGTTATTTTCGTCACCGCTGCCCGGTCGCGCAGTTTCACGGATGCCGCCGAGCAGCTCGGTCTGACAAAGTCGGCTGTTGGAAAAGCGATTGCGAAGCTCGAGGAGCGATTGGGCGCTCAGTTATTCCACCGTACAACCCGAAGCATTTCCCTCACAGCCGATGGCGAAGCGTACTTCGCCGCGTGTGCCTCAGCGCTTGATGAAATCTCGACGGCAGAAACAGCGCTTGGGCCGGAGCTCCATCGTCCGGTCGGACGGCTACGCATCGACATGCCAGCGGCATTCGGGCGCCGCATACTCGTTCCAATTTTGCTGAACATTGCACGGGGCAATCCCGACCTGCAGTTCACGATGACGTTTTCTGACTATCTCATCGACCCGATTGAGGAAGGCGTCGACCTCGTTGTTCGTTTCGGCGAACTTCAAAGTTCAAGCGGTCT
>NZ_FCOL02000061.1 GCF_001544515.1 Caballeronia terrestris | reverse complement strand
GCGACGTTGCGATTGTCTTCGCCCGCCTGATTCGCGCAGCCGAAGATCACTTCCTCGACGGCGTTCCAGTCGACGTCCTTGTTGCGCTCCATCAGCGCGCGCAGCGGCACGGCGCCGAGATCGTCGGCCCGCACCGACGACAGCGCACCCGCATAGCGGCCGATCGGCGTACGAATCGCATCACAAATGAAAGCGTCTCTCATGTAAACCTCCTGTAGTTACGCGACCGTACGCGCGCAACGCTGCGAAGCCACAGCTTGCGTCGGTTTCCGTGTCGATCACTGATTCAATGCGTCAAACCATTCGCCATCGTCAGCGATGCGAAGGACCGAGCTTCACGCCCCGCGATACAGCGGCTGGCGCTTTTCGAGGAACGCTCGCATGCCTTCCTCCTGATCGCTCGTATCGAAGAGGAGCTGAAACGCCTTGCGTTCCAAAAGCAAAGCGCCGTCGAGCGGCAGGTTCTGTCCGGCGTTGACAACCTCTTTGATCGCCCGGACAGCGAGCGGCGGCATGCTGGCGATGTCGCGCGCTAGTGCTAGCGCTCGCTCCAAGGCGGCGCCTGTGTCGGCAAGCTCGGAGACGAGGCCCATTGCTAACGCCATCTCCGCATCGACCGGCTCGCCGGTCAGGATCATCTTCATTGCCCGATATTTGCCGATGGTCCTTAGCAGCCGCTGCGTTCCACCTGCGCCGGGCATGATGCCGACGCGAATCTCTGGCTGACCGAATCGCGCTCCGCGACCCGCGACGATCATGTCGCAGGCAAGCGCCAGTTCGCAGCCACCGCCCAGCGCATAACCTTCGACCGCCGCAATCACGGGCTTGCGGCATGCAGCGATGGACCGGAACGCGCGGCTCGTGTCGCGCGCCGTATGTTCACCGGAAGTCATGTTCACCATCTCGACGATGTCGGTGCCGCCGACGAAGAACGAGTTCCCGCCGGTCAGCACAATCACGCGCACGTCCAGGTCGGCGTCCGCCGCGGCAAACGCCTCATCGAGTTGCTGCTTTACGTCAAGGCTGAGCGCATTGCGGCGCTCGGGGCGATCAATGCGAATCACGCAGACCGCCGACTCGGGACGCTCGCAGATCACGACGTTTCCGGTACTCGGTTCTGATGTCTTCATAAAACCCTCGTTTAAGACTCGATCACCGTCCCTTGAAAACCGGCGGGCGCTTTTCCACCGATGCGCGCGTCGCCTCACGCGCGTCCTCGGTGTACATCAGCTTCGTGCTGTAGCCCTGCTCGTGCTCGTAAGCTGCTTCAAGCGGCATCGATTCAATGTCGTTAAGCGCCTGCTTCGCGTAGCGCAAGCCAAGCGGACTCTTGGCGGCAATCTTCGCTGCCAGCTTGAGAGCCGTCGTCATCAAGTCTTCGGGTTCGACGACTTCATCGATCAGACCGAGCCTGAACGCTTCCTGTGCGCCAATCGGTTCGCCGGTGAAGTACATGCGGCGCAATGCGCCCTGCGGAATCAAGCGGCCGTGATGAGCCGCGCCCCCGCAGCGGCCGATATTGATTTCCGGCGTGCCAAACCGCGCATTGCGCGCGGCGATGCGGATATCGCACACGGTGGCCAGCACCGAGCCCGCGCCGAGGGCAGGCCCGTTGATCGCAGCGATGACGGGAATCGGGCAGCGGTAGACGGCGGAAAACGTCCTGCGCACAATGGCTGCCCGCTCGGGATCCTGCTCGGGCGTCGCGCTCAGAAACTCGTTCAGATCGAGCCCCGCGCAAAATGCGCGATTGCCCGCACCGGTGAAGATGGCGCAATGGACATCGAGTTCCTTGCCAAGGTTTTCGAAGAGATCGGCGATTTCGCTATAAAGCGCGAGCGTCAACGCGTTGACCGGCGGCCGGTCGAGGGTGACGATCGCGATACCATCTCGCTTGTCGAGAGTCAGTGACATGGGTTGCCTTTGGTAGAAAGAATTTGTACGATCAGTCGTCGAACCGGTAGATGCGCGCGGGGTTATCGACAAGGATGGTCTCCCGCAACGAGGCGTCGTCCACCCATTCATGGAATGTATTCAGCAAATCGCCGACGTCCGGCGCAGCATCGGCCATGCGCACGTAAGGCCAGTCTGAACTCCACACCAGTTGCCGCGCATTCGCTTCAATCATGAGATCGTGGAACGGACGCAAGTCTTCATAACCTGGGGCCTGCTTCGACACGCGGCACAGAGCCAACTTCACGCCAACGCGCCCCTCGCGGAGCAACGCCAGGACGTTCTTAAAGTCGCGATGGTCCGTTCCGAGCGACGGATCGAAGCACGTCATGTGTTCGAATACGACGGACAATCCGGCACGCTCGAGCTCCTCGGTGATGGCGGGAACGTCGCTGCATCGTGCCCAGACCTGTGCGTGCCAATCGAGCGCCTTCATGCGGCTCGCGAGAGACAAAGCAACCTCCAGCCCGACGCTGCCCACGAACGGTTTGCCGGTCTGCGGACTGGGCATTTCATTAAAGCGCAACGCACGCACGCCTTTGCTGTCGAGGTGTCGCAACGCTTCGTCCGTTACGTCCCGCTGCGTGACTGCAACACCGCGTATCCTGCCAGCGCCCGCCTGAAGCGCCGCGACGAGCGCCGCGTTGTCGGTTCCATACGGCGCCGGTTGAACGAGTACTCCACGGCTCGCGCCGATCGTGTCCAGCATTGCGAGATAGGTGGGACAAGGCGCGAGCGGCGGCGGATAGTTCGACGCTGTCACAAACGGAAAGTCTTGATAAGGGCCGAACACATGCGAATGCGTATCGCAGGTGCCGTCGGGAAGCGCATTGCGCGGCGGGTGGGGCATCTTTGCCGGCACGACATCGACGGGGCGCAGAGGATCCGTGAGACTACTCATGACATCACTCTCCATCGCCAGGTTCGGTGCGGCGCATTGAGTCGCGCTCGGCGAAACGCGCATGCCACGCGGTGAGCGCCGGACGTCCCTCGCGCCATTGCACGTCCGGCAGGCGGAAGTCGTAGTAGGCGAGCACGCAGGCAATGGCGATGTCGCCGATCTGGATGTCTTCGAGTCGCAATTGCGGTGCCAATTTGTCGAGCGCGTCAAGCGAGGCGTCCGACTTGACCTTGAACGCCGCGAGCCATTCCGGGCGCTGCTGCGACTGCGGCTTGTTACGCTCCTGACGCCAGAGCAACAGCACATCGAGCAAGCCGTCAGCGAACGCCTGCTGTTGCAATCCGACGAAGCGCTCGCGGCCCGCGGCCGGAAAGAGATGCACGCCGTCGTGCAGCGAGTCGAGGTATTCGCAGATCACCGATGAATCGAACAGAGCGAACCCGTCGTCGAGCACGAGCGTGGGCAACTTGCTCAACGGGTTGTCGTGAAGCAGTTGTAGATTGGGCTTGTCCATCGCGACGGGGGATCGCACGCATTCGAATTTGTCGGCAACACCCGCTTCGTACGCGCACACCATGACTTTGCGCACAAACGGCGAGCGCGGCGACCAATGCAGTTTCATGTGCCTATCCTTCGGGAACGTTAAAGAACACACGACACCTGCCGAACCGCTAAACTCAAGCGCGACTCGCTTTTCGTGTTAGGTCAATTATATGGCCTTTTGACCTATTAGGGAGGAAAAATAGATGGGTGAAAACACTGAGACGCAAGTCGCGGACGCTGCACACGGCAGCACCCTCGACCCGCAGTTACAGGGCGACCTTGATGTCCAGGCGCACAACGTCGCCCCGATACACGCCATTGCCGACAAACACAATCGTTCCATCGGCATCTGTTGCGGTGCGATAGGCGTGCGCAACGGGCGCATTGAGGGGGATTTCCAGCATACGCGACAACTCGACGTCGGCTGTGCCGATCGTAATCGTCTGATGGATTTCCTGAAGCTTGAGATCGGGCATATCGCGCAATATGCGCATGGTCGTGTATTGCTTGAACGCGGACTTAGGAATGCGGCGGCTTAGGCGTTCGTCGATGTACGCGTCGCCGAGGTAGTACGGTTGCCCTTCGCGCGAATGGCGTCGGCGCCAGTGCTGGTAGGAGGGCGCAAGCTTGCCACGTGTGTGCAAGATATTGACGGGCATCACGCCCTTTTCGGTCTTCAGCAGCTCGATGCTGGCGCCCTCCGCGGCGAGTAGCAAGCCTGACAGATCGGTCGGCACTTCGCACCAAAGCTGACTTTGCGGCTTCTGAATGACGAATGTGCCCTTGGCGCGAAAGCGCTCAATGAGTTTGTCCTCTTCGAGGATGCCAAGCGCCTGGCGGACCGTGGCGCGGGCGACAGCACATTCTTCGGCGAGCTCGTCGACGGTGGGTATCTGCGCGCCGACATTCCACTGGCCTGACTCGATGCGCCTCCTAAACAGTGTCGCCAGCTGGATATAGCGGGCAACTCCGCTCAAGCTGAAATCAATGGCTGGTTCCTTCAGGGCCGCCTCTGTACTCATTGCAACTCCGGATGGTGTCATGTGGCGCTTCCGGCGCGGCTACCAAGGGCAGCCCTCGTAGCGGGGAACCCTCATAGTTTAATCCAAAGAACCAGTTGTCTAGCCTACTGACTTTTACTGACAGCTTCGCCTGCTAGAGTGCAGCGCGCAAGCGTCGGGAGGGCTTCGTCAACCTCGCTTAAGTGCAGGATGGGCTCGAGCGGCGGCGACACGTCGTCTGGCAACGGGATCTGATGCACGTTGAGCGTCATCGACACGAGTGTGTAATAACCAATTACCGCGCCAAGTTCGACTACGCCGACGTTGCCCCAGCGGTGCATCACGCGCTGATACACGTTTTCGTCTACGTTGCCCGTTTGTTGCAGTTGTCGCGCGAATTCGTAGATATCGGCTTCTTCCGAGTCCTCGAAAGCAGGGTGCGCGCCTGTCTTGATCGCGTCCAGTATGGTTTGGCTCAGGCCAGCACGCAGGCCCGCCTCGGCGTGAATATGCCATTCGAGCTGGCTGTTCCAGCGCCGCGCCGTAACCACGATCGCCAGTTCGGTCAGCCGCGCCGGCAACGTCGTCCCGTAGCGAAGGATTTCACCGAAGCGCTGCCAGCGGTCGGCCAGTTCGGGGCGGTGCAGCGCGGCGCGCAAGGGACCAACGACGGTCCCGCGCGGGCCATCAACGACGGCGCGATAGACGCGCTCCTGTTCGGCGCTCATCGAGTCGGGCGAAAAAAGGGGAATACGGGCCACGTTCAATCCTTACAGTGAGATGTCATTTGTTCGGCAGCCTCCGTGCACCGGTTTTTACCCGCGCTCAATACCGAGTTCGCGCAGCACTTCGTCCGTATGCTGCCCGAGCGTCGGTGGGGCGCGGTCGAAGCTCAACGGAGCATTGCGGAGTCGAATCGGGCTCACCACCTGCGGCACGGTGCCCGAGACCGGATGGGGGAGATGACGCAGCATCTCGCGGTGCTTAACTTGCACGTCCTCGAAAACCATCGGAATAGTGTTGATCGGCCCGCACGGCACGGTGGCGGCATCTAGCTTGCCGAGCCAAACGTCGAGATCGTCCCCGAGCAGCGCTTCGCGGATGATCGCGAGCAGCGGCGGAAGATTGCGCACGCGCTGCGCATTGGTCGCGAAGCGCTCGTCATCGGCGAGATCGGGATGCGCAATGACTTCACAGAATTTGCGGAACTGGCCGTCGTTGCCGACTGCGAGCACCAGAAAGCCGTCACGGCACTTGAACACGTCCTGCGGCTGTATGTTGGGATGCTTGTTGCCATTGCGAGCCGGCGTCTTGCCCGAGACAAGGTAATTCATCGCCTGATTGGCGAGAAACGCGACCTGAACGTCGAGCATCGCAACGTCGATATACTCACCTACGCCCGTTTCGTTACGCCGCGCGAGCGCGGCGAGAATGCCGACCGTCGCATACATGCCCGTCATGATGTCGACAATCGGCACGCCGACCTTTTGTGGGCCGCCGCCAGGTTCGTCGTCGCGCTCGCCCGTCACGCTCATCAGGCCGCCCATTGCCTGGATCATAAAGTCATAAGCGGCGTTTTCCGACTTCGGACCATCCTGGCCGAAACCCGTAATCGAGCAATAGATCAGATCTGGCCTGACGGCCTTCAGGTCGTCATAGGCGAGACCGTATCGCTTCAGGGCGCCGGCCTTGAAGTTCTCGAGGACGACATCGCACTGCGCCGCGAGCGCACGCACGGTCGCTTGCCCTTCGGGCGTCGCGAGGTCGACTGCAACCGAGCGCTTGCCGCGATTCACTGACAAAAAATAGCCTGACTCCTTCGAGGCAGAGCCGTCGCTTGCCTTCAGGAATGGGGGCCCCCAGCTGCGGGTGTCGTCGCCGACTTCGGGGCGTTCCACCTTGATGACGTCGGCGCCAAGGTCCGCGAGAATCTGGCCGCTCCACGGCCCCGCCATGATGCGGCTGAGGTCGAGAACCCTGATATGTGAGAGAGGTCCGCTCATGATTTTTCCGGTTAGACAATATTCGCAGCTGCGGCGGTTCGCTCGCCTTAAACCATTAAACCATGTTTTCGGCCTAATGCGTGCTGCCTATGTGAGATGCAAGCTGGCTCTTTCGCGGCGTAACTGCGAGTCCTGTGTCGCATTCTGTCCGATTTGGCCAATCGGAACCGCTCGTGAAAACCCTATAGGTCATGTTATTGACTTTTATGGCCGGAAGTCCTCTAATTCGGCTATCGAGTGCGGCCGCTCGGCTCGAGCGGCCAGTAAAATGAGGAGACACCAGTGACCATCCAGACATCCGCGTCGCCTACCGGCGATTTATCCGCAGGCATCACTGCAGAAAACGCCGTCTACAAAAAGCTTCTCTGGCGTTTGATGCCGCTCCTCATGCTGCTCTATATCGTCGCCTTCATCGACCGGTCTAATGTCGGCTTCGCGAAACTGAGCTTCCTGCACGATCTTGGGCTTTCCGAGGCGGTCTTCGGAATCGGCGCGGGAATCTTCTACGCCGGATACATGCTGTTCGAGATTCCCAGCAACATGCTGCTGGCGAAGATTGGCGCGCGGAAGACATTCCTGCGGATCATGGTGCTCTGGGCGGTATGTTCGGCGGGACTCGCCGCGATGACGGGCCAGAACAGCTATTACCTCTGGCGCTTTCTGCTTGGCGCTTCCGAAGCGGGACTTTTTCCCGGCATCCTGCTGTATCTGACCTACTGGGTGCCCGTGTCTCGCCGGGCTCGCTTCACCGCGCTTTTCATGGCCTCCATTCCCATCGCCGGCGTGATCGGCGGCCCGTTGTCGGGACTCATCATGCACACGATGGATGGCGTCGCGGGGCTGCACAGCTGGCGGTGGCTTTTTCTGATCGAAGGCATCCCGCCGTTGCTGCTCGTTTTCGTCGTGATCCGACTTTTGCACGATACGCCGGCAAATGCACCGTGGCTGTCACCCGACGAAGCGGCCATCATCGAACGCGACTTGCGAGCCGACCGCGAGACGACCGGCGCAACCGCGCACAAGTCGTTCGGCCAGGCGCTGCTCTCCCCTCGGTTTTATCTCTTGACTGGGATGGGCGTCGCGCTTCTCGCCAGCACGTCGAACGTGTTCTTCTGGTTGCCGACGATCATCCGCCGGACTGGCATCACCGATCTGTGGACGATCGGCGTGTTGTCATCGCTCCCTTTCATTGCCGGCTTTGTTTGCCAGTACCTGGTGGCTCGACACTCCGACGCGCGCAAGGAGCGCCGCTGGCACGCCGCGCTCTCTGGCGTCGCAGCAGCGATCGGCTGGGCGGCTCTGCCAATGGTGTCGGCAAACCCCGCTTTGTCGATTGTCGCGTTGATCGTGACGGCTGCGGGTACCTTCGCGGCGATGGGGCCATTCTGGTCCATGCCGAGCCTGTATCTCAGCAAGCAAGCGGCGGCGGGCGGCATCGCGTTGATCAGCACGCTTGCGGGTCTTGGCAGCCTCGTTAGCCCTGGCATTGTCGGCTGGCTCAACCAGACCACGCATACACTCGCCGCCGGCCAATACTACCTTGCGGCTCTGATGCTGGTAGGGGCGGTAACCGTCGTCGCGGTCGGGCGGCACGACAAGCCGAGAAAGGCGAACCACGCCTGAAACAACATCGCTGGGCCGAGGTTTGAAACCTTGGTGCCTCCCACTACACCACCACCCGAACGTCCGCACGAGACACCGATTCCGGTCTCTCCGTTGGCGAAGCCTTGCTCACGCTGCGATAAAACTGAACTCTGGAGACAGTACATGAAAAAGCATTCTTACTCGCTTTGCGCAATCGCTGCGTCGAGCGCCTTCGCCACTGCCGCCTATGGTCAAAGCAGCGTCACGCTCTACGGCATTATTGATGCGGGTTTCAACTATCAGTCCAACGCTAATGGCGGGCGCCTTTTTGCCATGACGAGCGGCGTTAATCAGGGCAGCCGGTTTGGACTCTTGGGAAGCGAAGATTTGGGTGGGGGGCTCAAAGCGATCTTCCGCCTCGAGAATGGTTTTGACGTGACCAACGGTCGGCTCGGCCAAGGCGGACTGATGTTCGGCCGGCAAGCCTATGTCGGGTTATCCAACCCCTATGGCACTCTGACTTTCGGCCGGCAATACGATTCGCTCATCGACTTCGTGAGCCAGTACTCGGTGAGCAATCAGTGGGGCGGCTACATCTCCGCGCATCCGGGCGACCTCGACAACTTCAACTACAGCTTCCGCAGCAACAACGCAGTGAAGTTTACGAGCGCAAACTACGCCGGCTTCTCGTTTGGCGGGACGTACAGTCTCGGCGGCGTCGCCGGCGACGTGACCCGCAACCAGATCTGGTCGGTTGGTGCTGGTTATACTCGCGGTCCGTTCTCGGCGGGCGTCGCCTATCTCAACGCCCGCAATCCCAACACAAGCTTGTTCGGTGGAAACTCTGCCACGGCGGCTACGGCGACAGCGGCCAATGCAACTTCGCCTGTTTATCGCGGCTTCCTTTCCGCGCATTCGTATCAGGATATAGGTGCAGGCGCATCGTACACATACGGCTCCGCCACCTTCGGCGCGACGTATTCGAATATCAGTTTCCGGGGCATGGGCGATACGACCTCCGGACCAAACCCGAGCCGATATACGGGCAACGCAATTTTCAATAACGCGGAAGTGAACTTCAGCTACCAAATCACGCCCGCGTGGATGGCGGGCGTCGCTTACGACTACACCAAAGGCAGCTCAAACAATGTCAACGAAGGCGCGACCTATCACCAGGCCGAGGCCAGCACTCACTACTTCCTGTCCAAGCGAACAGATGTTTATCTGTCGGCGATCTATCAGCACGCTTCCGGGGTCGATTCGACAAACAACAAGGCGGTCGCCGCCATCAACGTCCTGACACCCTCATCGTCTGACAGCGTAAAAGTGGTACGCATCGGTCTGCGTCACAAGTTCTGACGACCGCAAGGACGGGCCCGTGTAGGCAGGATCCTTCACTAAACCAATCAAATCTGGGAGCCGCACAGGCGGCTTTTCCAACCGCTGGTGGATCCCATCCATGCAACCGAGAAGGCCCGTTCGGCGTGACGGTTAGGCCGGCCCTCCCAGGTTTCACGCGAGTATCGCGCCCAACGAGTCCGCGTATCACAACCGCGTATGGCCATGGACGTTGAACGTCGCCGGATGCGACTTCTCTCTATCGCACGCGCGAGGACGCCCTACCGAACCGTACGCTATCTGACTATCTGATTAGCAACGACCGCTCGGACTTCGATATAGGCCTTCTTCAGGTAAACCGTAACCTCTGAGGCTGTTACATCATGGATCCATGCCTCAGGCGTAATTGGTAGGGCGTCGTCCATCAGTCGAATGTAAAGCACGAGATGGCGACTGCAATCCCGGCGTCATGCAATGGAATGGACCGCGGTCGAGCGAGCGCCGTCATGCGCGTCGCCGCGCTCGAGCGCCATACTGCTCCGCGTGACAGTTCGCGCGCGTCGCACCGAGCGCCGGTCACTGTCGCCCGCAGACGCAGTCCTATTTCCGTTCCAGGACATGCACCCGCAAATGGCGAAAGGGGGGCAGTCAGCGGTTTGCTTTCTCCAAACAGCTGCGAAGTGTGGCTCATTTCGACGCTGCGATACACTACCGAGATGTGGGATGTGGAGGGCTACCATGGAAGACCTGTCGCCGCTCGACTGTCTCTCGATTGTTGTCGCACTCATTGGCTTTGTCAGCTTCGTCATCCAACTCGTCTTGCTCGAACGCGAAAAACGGGTAACGCTTGTGCGATTAACCAAGTGGGGGCTACTCCACGCATCGATTGTTGTCACTGGTCTGACGATTCTGATGCTCTCCAAGTCATCTGCTCGGTTCAATGTCGGAGATCCTGACGTCTCCGCTCCAATGCGTGTCGGCGCCCTTTCCACAAAGGATTTCGTTGCCTTCGCGATCATTTATTTATTCATCGTGTGGCGCTCGGTGAAAACATTAAAACAACCGAGCAACGACGACGTGCCACGGCAGTAAGCGTCCGGAAGACGCGCGCTGCCCGTCTGTTTTATCAAAGTCCCATCTCTTTCCAGAGTCGCCGCGATCATCATCTTAGACATGCTCCTAGTCGATCTCTGACCACCGGTATTGTGATGGGCCTGCGATCAGTTGAAGCAGGCTCCGTCCAGGCGGCGCCATCGTCTTAGGAGCCACCGAACCAGTTGTACCCTTGATCGACCCAGTAGCCTCCGGGGAACGTGTTCGTCACAAAAATTTCCGTGATGTGTTTGGGATTTTTGTAGCCTAGTTTCGTGGGCATTCGCAGCTTCATTGGATAACCGTACCTCGGCGGCAATTGTTGACCGTCGTAGGTGAAGGTAAGCAGCGTCTGCGAATGCAGCGCGGTCGGCATGTCGATACTTTCGTAGTAATCGTCCGCGCATTTGAACCCCACATACTTCGCAGATGTATCCGCGCCCACGCGCCTGAGGAACTCCGAGAAGGGCGTGCCGCCCCACCGTCCGCTCGCGCTCCATCCTTCCACGCAGATATGCCGCGTGATCTGCTCCGCACTCGGTAACCGGTACAGGTCCGCCAGACTCCACGCCTGCTTGTTTTGCACGAGGCCGCCCACCTTCAGACGGAAATCCCTACCATTGACTTCAGGCACGTCGTCGATATCATAAAACGCGTTGAACGGGAACGGCCGCGTAATCTGTGCTTCGGCGTACGTCGGCGCAAGACGATTCGGGTCGAACAACCACTGCTGCACGTGGTCGTTGATTCGCGAGATGCGGGTCAAAAACGTCTCAACGGATTTGTCATCCGAGAGGCTGCATCCGCTAAGCATGGCAAGGCCGCCGAGCGTGAGGATGTGTTTGCCGAAAAGACGGCGCGACGGCATGTCGAGCTCGCGGCGCACGTCAATCAGGAGCGACTCCCGGTCGATTCCTGTCGACGTCGATTTGAAGGGTTTCATTGTCGGCCTCCTTCAGCGTCCGCGGATCATCGTGAGGAGCGAGCGCGGCACGAGCGCGACCATCGCGATATGCACGACGATGAATCCGGCAAGCAGCACCATCGCGCAAAAGTGAACAACGCGCGCAACATCGTAGCCGCCCATCAACTCCCGCAGCAACGGAAACTGCACGGACTTCCAGATGGCGAGGCCCGACACGATCAGTAAGGCGATATCAAACATCACGAACAGATATGCGAATTTCTGCACTGCGTTATAGCGGCTCGGGTCTGCGTGCGAGAGGTGGCCCTTGAGCGCCTCGCCGAGGTCGTGCAGAATGGCTCGCGGCGAGAGCGGAAAGAATTTCGATCGGAACCTGCCGCAGACGATGTTCATCGCCAGATAGAAGACGCCGTTGAAAAACAATAGCCACATCGCGGCGAAGTGCCATTGCAGCGCCCCGCCGAGCCAACCGCCGAGGGTAATGCCCGGAGGAATCATGAAACCCTTGAAGACCGGCGACGCATCGTAGATGCGCCATCCCGAGAGCATCATCAGTACCGCGGCGAGCGCGTTAAGCCAGTGCGCGATGCGAACCCATGCGGGCTGGATCGTGCGGCCCGCGCTGGCAGACGCACCGTGTTCTCGTAGCGCGTTCATTCGGATCTCCTTAAGCGTCGAGCAGCTCAACCGCCGCACGACGACAGTTCAACGACCTGCAGCACCTCGCCCGTCGCAGGGCTTTCAACGAAGGCCACCAGACCGCTTCGGCCAGCATCCGTCGAATAGCCTCCGGAGATCGTGGCGCGGCCGTTGACGAAGTTGACAGGCCCGATCCACCGGCGCACCACGCGATTGTGGTGGAGTGTGACTCCCGTGTTTTCGCCTGCCTTCACCGGGCTTTCGACCCGGTTCTCGTATATGGCCATGTAAGCGACGGCATCTTCGGGGAGTCTCTCGGTTGCCTTGAACGCTGCGTCGAACGCCATGTTGCCAGAAGGGACTGAGTGCGCGTCGATATGGATTTCGACGAGCGGCGATTCGGCGTTCAATTGATGAACACGCGTTGCAAAGGTCTCTTCGTTTGACCAGCTTCTCAATTCCTGGCCGCCGACAAACACCTCCGGTGTGTACACCACTTGCTTGCCGCCGTGTGCGCTCAGGCGTTGTTGACGCGACGTAAAGGTCGGACGCGCGAAACGGTCTTTCCACCCGAGGTTGTCCCAGTAGTCGACATGCAACGCGAGCGGCACGACCGCCTTCGTGTTGCGCATCTGGTCGAGCGCGCTGAGCCAGTTGTCAGCGGGTGGACAGCTGTTGCAGCCCTCGCTCGTATACAATTCGACCAACGCTGCACGCAGCGGCGGACTGCTCACACTGCAGGAGGTCGCGGCAGAGGCGAACTCAATAGCGCACGAGAACAGAAGGGCAGCGTGGCAATGTAAAGCCGAGACGCGCATGGCGGCCTCCAAGCCGAAACAACACATCAATTTCGATAGTCACGCGCGAAATGGGCCCCATGATGACTCAATTCCGGGTTGCTGAGGGCGCGATGAAGGAGGCCAGAATACTTATTCTGCTCGCTTATCGCGCCTGCGGGCGTTTACTTGCTCACGCCGTTCTCGCTATCGTGCTGCATTGCCGATCCGCCGGCGCCCTTCTGCATCTTGTCATGCTTCATCTTCTTGCTCGTCGAGTTCTTCCCCATCGAATCCTTGCTCATCGAATCCTTGCTCATCGAATCGTGCGACATCGCGTCCTTCGACATCGAGTCGTTTGACATCGCGCCGCTCGTCTGAGCGAACGCCGAACCACCGCTGACGAACAGCGATACGGCCAATGCTGCAATTGCAATGCGTTTCATATCAACTCCTTGAATGTGTTGCGGTGAATAGGTTTGGCCCGATTCAGGCCAACTGCGCCGAACCGGCCGATGCGTCGCCTTTCGCGCATCTGGAAGGTAGTTCGTCGCGCGCGTTGATCCGGTTACAGCAGGTAAGAAAATTTTTGTGCGGGCGGCTTCGGGGAAGCCGGGAGCGTGAACGCTCGCCCGCGAGTGCGTAGAATTCGAAAAAATAAACTTGCGCTTCCTGTAACCAGAGTGATCGATGGATCGAACTACGAGTAACACTGGCGCGCGGGCAAAGGAGACGCATCTTCAGGCGCTCTTTCTGAGCGGCCTGGACGGCGACGAGGCGGCGTACCGACAATTTCTGATGGAATTGTGCCCGCATCTTCGCGGGTTTCTACGGCGCAGGCTGAACGCCCAGCCGGGTGACATTGAAGATCTGGTCCAGGAAGTCCTGCTCGCCGTGCATAACGGGCGGGAGACATACCGGCGGGAGGAACCCTTGACTGCGTGGGTTCACGCGATTGCACGTTACAAGCTGACGGACTACTTTCGGGCGGGCTCGCGGCACGACGCCCTGAACGACCCTCTCGACGACGCCGCCGAGCTCTTCGCCGCGCCCGACCTTGAGCCTGCGCAGGCCAAACGAGACTTGGGCAAGCTCCTCGATAAGTTGCCGGAGCGCCAGCGCATGCCAATCGTGCACGTGAAACTGGAAGGCCGGTCGATCTCTGAGACCGCACGGATGACGGGGCTCTCGGAATCGGCGGTCAAGATCGGGGTGCATCGTGGACTGAAAGCGCTCGCTGCAAAGATTCGAGGAACACGATGAAAACCGATGACCTGATTTCGATGCTCGCTACGGGCGTGACGCCGGTAGATCGGCGCATGCTCGCCAAACGGTTCTGCATCGCGGTGCTCGCCGGAGCAGCGGGCGCAACCCTACTGGTTGCGACGATCCTCGGGGTGCGCCACGATCTCGCGCAGGTCGCGCACACGCCCATATTCTGGGCGAAGATCGCGCTGCCGCTTGCGCTGATGTTGGCCTCCCTGCGCATGACGGTGCGGCTCGCGAGACCCGGCATCACGGTGCGTGGTAGTTGGTTGGCGATTGGGGTACCGGTGGCGATTGTCTGGCTTGGCGCGCTCTATGTGCTCGCCAGCGCGCAACCCGATGAGCGGCTCGCGATCGTGCTAGGCAAGACTTGGCGCGTTTGTCCGTTCAATATCACGATCCTATCGATCCCAGGTTTTGTTGGCGTTTTCTGGGCGTTGAAGGGGCTCTCGCCGACGAGGCTGACGTTGACAGGCGCAGCAGGCGGCTTGCTGGCTGGATCGACCGCGACCCTTGCCTATTGCCTTCACTGCCCAGAGATGGGCGTACCTTTCTGGGGCGTTTGGTATTTGCTTGGGATGATGATTCCCACCATTGCTGGGGCGATACTAGGCTCGCGCCTACTGCACTGGTAGCGGTGTCCGTTGAACCAAGTTCCAGCGCATACCTTCCCGCGCCTGACAAAGACCTCGATCGACCTAACTCGTATCCGAATTTCTCACGCGCGTTCGGAGCCAACCCGTTCAAACACGAAGGTCGTCGTGTTGGGAGGTATCGACGCCGTGAAAATGCTTCCCGCGTTCAAGCCAGGAGACGCAGAGCCATTTCAAGCCTGGAGCAAGGCGCTTCGCTCTCGCCGGCCCAATTGCAGACGCGTATCTAACGCCTTCCCGATGAACGAACTGCTATGCCGCATCAGTGGTCTCATAAGACCGTTGACGTCGGATCTAGGAGTCTCGCTAGCCGCCGCCGCTGCAACCAGGGCATCATAGGCATCGATCGCGTCGATTGCGGTAATCTCATAACAGTGCCCCGCTTCAATCCGTCGGTCAATTGCGCACGGGCGGTTTTTGTCAAGAGCCACGAGCGGTGGCGCCAGAGGAGATGTATCCTCATTCTCAATCAGGCTGCTGACGATGAAGCGCTGTTTCGAGGACGCGGGTTCAAGCATCAGCAACTTGCGCTGTCGCCACATGCTTAAAGACTCACACAATGAGGCATCGTCGTGACCAAAGACTTCCCCAACAGTAGCATTGCGGCTCTGACGCTGGCTGCCATCGGGATTGTCTATGGCGACATTGGAACCAGTCCGCTCTACACCATGAAAGAGGTGTTCGCGAAGCATCACGGCCTTTCACCTACCCACATCAACGTGTTGGGGGTGGTCTCGCTGATTCTGTGGGGCCTGATAATCGTGATTTCACTCAAGTACGTAACTCTTGTCCTGCGGGCGGACAATCGAGGAGAAGGCGGAATCATGGCGATGACCGCGTTGGCCCTATCTTCGGTCACTCAGAGATCTCGTTGGTACTATCCGGTGATGCTGCTTGGTATGGTTGGCGCCGGTCTGTTTTTTGGCGACGGCGTGATTACTCCGGCTATCTCAGTCTTGTCAGCCATTGAAGGGTTGGAAGTTGCCACGCCTGCTCTCAAGCCGTATGTTATCCCCATAACTTTGGCCGTTCTGGTTGTCCTGTATCTGGTGCAGCGCAGGGGTACTGCTGGCATCGGAGAATGGTTCGGCCCGATTGTTTTGGTCTGGTTCGTGACGCTGGCTGCAATGGGCGTCGTTAATATCGCCAGCAACCCGGTCGTTCTGATTGCTTTCAATCCGCTCCACGCACTGGGCTTTCTCATTCACAACGGGTGGTTCGCCTTCGTGGCGCTCGGTGCAGTCGTCCTGTCGCTCACCGGGGCCGAAGCGCTCTATGCTGATATGGGCCATTTTGGGAAGAAGACAGTTCGCCTGGCCTGGTTCTCTATCGTCGCTCCCGCGCTGGCACTCAACTACCTCGGGCAAGGCGCCTTGTTGTTATCCAATCCGGCAGCGGTTTCAAATCCCTTTTTTCTGCAACTCGGCCCTTGGAGCGTCTATCCGCTCGTCGTGCTTTCGACAATGGCGACCGTTATCGCATCGCAAGCGACAATCTCGGGCGCATTTTCAGTCACTCAGCAAGCTATTGCGCTGGGTTTCCTGCCCCGTATGCGGATTCGCCAAACATCTGAGAGTCATAAGGGGCAAATCTACATCCCGCTCGTCAACTGGCTACAACTCGCAGCTGTGGTGTTGGCCGTCGTGGGATTCGGCTCGTCATCCAATCTGGCTTCGGCCTACGGCATTGCGGCAACCGCCACGATGTTGACAACGACGTTGCTGACCTTCTTTGTCGTTCGTTTCGGCTGGAAATTTCCGCTGGCGCTGTCTGTGGCAGCGACCGGATTCTTTTTAGTGATTGACGTTGCTCTCTTCTCTTCCACGAGTCTGAAAATTATCAGCGGCGGGTGGTTCACGCTGACGATCAGTGCGCTGATGGTCATGCTTATGCTCACGTGGCGAAGGGGGCGCGAACTGGTTTTCCAAAGCCTTCAACGCCAACTCATCCCGCTCGACGACTTCCTCCGGTCGTTATTCATCAATCCACCGCTACGCGTACCTGGTACGGCAGTCTTTTTTCGTGCTGAAGGTGACGGTGTACCGCATGCGTTATTGCATAACCTACTGCATAACCAGGTGCTGCACGAGCGAACGATATTTTTGACCGTGTATTCCACCGACATCCCCAGAATACCGGATAGCGAACGCATCAAAGTAGCCCCGCTAGGACACAACTGTTATCAAGTCAACGTTTATTATGGATTCTCGGATGAGCGTGATATACCGGGCGCATTGCAGAAAGGCCGACATGCTGGACTTACCATTGACCCGATGCAAACATCGTTCTTTATCGCCCGCCAAACGATACTTGCTACGCCGAAAGCCGGCATGGCGCTATGGCGAGAGGCCTTATATGCCACGATGTCCCGCAACGCCCGTGATGCGGCGGATTACTTTAAGATTCCACCGAATCGAGTTATCGAACTGGGCGCGCAGGTAGAGATTTGATGGCATGGGGCGGCAGGCAACACCGCAGTCAGGTCCTTTAGTGATTCGACGACTTCGCTCGCGACCCTCACGGAACCACCATCGGGCATAGCGTCGAGTGCACTCACCATGAGATTGAGCGGCGCCGCTTCGAAGCGGGCTGCATCGACCGAGGAAGGCTGGCTGATGCGATTTACCTGACTTCGCTCGGAGAGGCGCGCGTGCCGGCACGCACGAGCATTGGTTCGAAGTCACGGATCAGCGCGGCTAGGTCGTGTATTTCGGCCGTTAGCGGCTGTTGTCGCGCAAAGGACAGGAATTGCTGCGCGAATGTGGTGCCGAGATCGATTGCGCTTCTCGTATCTTCGATCATCTTCATGTCGAGCGGCGTGCGCGACCGCATGGCCAACATCTGCACCGTCGTCGCGTTCGGGCGGCACAACAAGCCGAGAAGGAAAACCACGCCTGAAGCAGCATCGCTGGCCAGAGGTTTGAAACCTTAACGCTCCCACTAAACCATCACCGGAACATCCGCATGAGACACCGATTCCGGCTCTCCGGTGGCGAAGTCTTGCCCACGCTGTGAAAAAGCCGAACTCCGCAAAACAGTAGCTTAAAAAGCATCTGACTCGGTTTGCGGAATCGCTGCGTTGAGCGCTTCGCTGCTGCTGCCTAAGGTAAAAACAGCGTCATGATCTACGGAATTATTGATCCGGGTTTCAACTATCAGTCGAACGCTAATGCCGGGCGCCTGTTTGCCATCACCCTTCCGGCTCGAGAACGGGTTTGACGTGCCCAACGATGGGCCCGGCAAGCCTATGTCGGGTTATCGAATCCCTATGTTGTGACTTTCGGCCGGCAGTATGACTCGCTCATCGACTTTGTGAGCGAGTACTCAAAGAGCAACCAGTGAAGCGGCTCCATCTCCGCGCATCCCGGCGACCCAGACAACTTCAACTACAGCTTCCGCAGCAACAACGCAGTGAAGTTCAGGAGCGCCAATTACGTAGGCTTTAGTTCGGCGAAACGGACAGTCTCGGCGGCATCGCACACGACGTGACCCGCGACCAGATCTGTCGGTTGGTGCCGGTTATACTCGCGATCCGTTCTCGGCGGGTGTCGCCTATCTCAACGCGTTAATCGCGGCTTCCTTTCCGCGCATTCGTTCAGGATATAGGTGCAGGCGCATCGTACTTCCTGTCCAAGCAAACAGATGCTGATCTGTCGGCGATCTGTCTGATAGCGTAAATGTGGCACGCGTCGGTCTGCGTCACAACTCCGACGACCGCGAGTACAGGCCCGTGTAGGCAGGATCCTTCACTGAATCAATCAGATCTGGGACGGCGCCGACCGGCGGTTTTCCATCTGCTGGTAGATCCCACATACACGTTGCAGCCGGTGTTGCCGGCTCACGGGGAGTTGCGACGGCTCGACCCCCGTTGGTCATTAAAATGCGACTGCTGAGAATCAGTTGACGACATGTCGCCGCATTCTGAACGAGCCAAGTGGCCGCTCTCATCGCGTCCTTAAACGGTCTCTGTGATCGTCTCGCCGGTGAGAGAATTGTGATGCGAAATCTCTCCTCCATATCAAAACCGTTTCCGAATGTGCCCTGCACTATGGCCGGCTTTCAACTCTCGCGTCGTGAATCGTTCGATGCGACGCCCTGCCCACCTGAGTCTGCCGGCTTCGACGACGGCGTGGAATACCAATGTTCCGGGGGCACAACGATGTTGGATGCGGGTTGCGCCATAAAATGTGGCGACATAATCTGGACGTCATATTCGTTGAAAACATCGAGTACATGCCCGTGTAATTCGCTCAAGACCACGGGGCGGAGTAGTGGGCTGTCGATCGCAGCGTAGAGCTCGTATTCAACATAGAAGTCCGACAGCGCCCGTTGCAACACGAATGCTGCCGGTTCATCCAGTATGTGCGATGTGCGCTTTGCCGCCAAGATAAGCATCGCATGGACCTGACGCCAAGGCGTATCGTAGCCAATTGTGACGGACGTCGAGAGCAGGGCGCCGTGTTGATTCGCGAGGCTCGAATAATTTCGCACGATCGAACTGACCACTAATGCGTTCGGAATGGTTACTTCCTCATGGCGCAGATTGGTCAGCTTAACAGACAGCGAGTTGACGCCGATAACAACACCGGTTGTGCCACCCACCGTGACAAGATCGCCCTTTCGAAGTGCACGGCTATAAGTCACGACTAGGCCACTCATTAACTGGTTCACGATGCCAGCAGATCCTAACGAGAGCATCAACCCCAGGAGTACGCTTAAGCCTTTGAAAACGTCGCTTTGCGAGCCCGGAAAATATGGATAGGCGAATGTAATGGCCACCGCCCACACGATAACCGCGATGACGCGACGTGTCGCGTCCGTGGTATCCGGATGTATCCCGGGGAGTGAAATCCGCCCGGATCCCGCGGCTCGGAATATGTTGTCGATCAAGCTCAACAAGGCGCGCGTGAGCATAAAGATGACCACGACGGTAATTACTCCGGGGAGTGCATCAAAGTAAAAAACGGAGGCCAACAACGATGTCAGATGTTCCGGAAATCAGGGTTGAGCGTCAAACGGGAGGCTGGGTGTGGGCGGCCATCGTGCCGAGCACCGACGGCGCGGCGCCGCAGATTCTGCACCAATCCCTGGAAGCGTTTCCGAGCGAGGAGGCTGCGCTCGGCGACGCCAGAAAAGTCTTGCAAAAATTCAAATTCAATCTGCTGCGGAGGAATCGACAAAGCTACGGCACAACCGTTGCTGATTTGAGGAAAACCATTTTTTTTCGAACATGCAGCACGATTCCTTGCCAGTCTCAGGACTCTGGAGCAGCCGCGCGTTCCAGAGCGTGACTCCGCCTATCGCGGTGCTGATCGTTGATGACGATCGTGCTGTCGCGGAGGCGCTCTCTGCTGCGCTCGCATTCGAAGGCTTTCGCCCGGCCGTCGTCGATGGCGGCTATTCGGCGTTCCTAACACCTCCGGCGTTAACGCCTCATATCGTCATCCTCGACATCGAAATGCCGCTTTGTGACGGCTTTGCCGTCGCCGCGGCCATGCGCGAATCCGGTCGGTTTTCGGCGACCCCGATTATCGCGTACAGCTCGCTGGCCGAAGCGGAGGTGATGGAGCGCGGCAAGGAAGCGCAGATCGATGCGTTCTGCCGAAAGGGCAATTCGCTGCGATGCTTGCTCGCGCTTATCGATCACCTGGCGCCTGTCCAGGCGGCGGGTATTTAGGGCCGACTGGTCAAGCCCATCGTGTCCTCGTACGTCGGTTACATCCTGGCGTGTCGCGCGCCGCGATGAGTGCCCCTTTGTGAGATCGACTGCGGCCGGTCGCTCACCCTACCAACAACGGAAAAATCCTTGGGCGAATCCGGCCGCGGCCGGACCGGGCTCTATTCGCTTTCGCTCACCGGGCCTGACGTCCCGGCCATTCGGTGACGATCCCTTTCGCAAAGTCCAACACGCAAGCCAGATGAACGTGCTAAGGGGCTCCGCCCCTGGCGCGCTGCAAGGGAAATGGCTTCGCCTTAGCCGGGCGGTCTCCCCATCTTTCGCAAGCTGCAAGACGGCCTTGCCGCCGCCCCTGCGGGGTGGGTGATCCCCCTCCGCCCGTCCAGCCCTTGCACCTTGCCTCCCCCGTCTGCGCCCGACGGGCAGGGGTATTCGCGCAACCTTTTGATGGCTCGCTCTCTATGCATCGGGCAGCGGTGGCCGGCTTAGTCGATGAGACATATGCGCAGCTGCACGCGGCGGACGCCGTTCTCTTCAAACGCGTCGGACCCGATCAATACGAGTACCGAGTGAAACGTTCGATATTGGGCTACGCGGGTATTCCGTGGCTTGTTGCACGCCGAACTAACGTCAAACTCATCGACCACTGCCAAAAATCTGGCAATGAAGTATGCTTCATACAAGTTGATTAACCTCGCCGCGTCCGTTTCACATCGGCAATCTGCCGAGATAGAACTGAGTTTCAAGCAAGGCGAGGCTGGGTCAACGGGCTGCTAGTCGAAGAACGCGTCGTGCAAAGTAGCGAGAACCGCCCTAACCATTTTGTAGTCCTTAGTAATATATCTCACTTAATTTAGTTTATCTTAGAGTTCCTTGTACCGGTAATGTAAGCACGGTACTCGAACGTGAACCAATATGCCGACCAATGACGACACATACGATCGTGGGTGTGGATATCGCAAAGAACGTAATGGAGGTTTATTGGATGGATCCGGATACCGGCAAGATCGTGAACACGCCTTTTAGCAGGGGGTGACTGATTTGGGCTTCTCGCTCCGATCTAGCATGGAACGGCATTTTTTGCTCGGAACCAGTCACCGCCGGCTTTATGCGCCCATTGACGACTTCGTGAGCGCGTGCCGACCAGGCACGGACGAGCGCTTCGGCGGGACGCCCGTCAAACCCGTCGACGTTAGCGGATCAGTTCCTGAAGATCTCTTCGAGATCGTCCTGCTCCTCGACGGAGTCGAGCTTCATGTTCTTTTGAATGTGATCCAAATGCTCAAGCATCAGCCGCTCGGCCTGCGTTTGATTGCGCTCAGCGATGGCATCAATGATTCGCGAATGTTCGTCTGCGCGGCAGCAGGTTGCCGTGGGCGCGTCGTAGAGAAAGATCATGAGGCAGGTCAGCACGGAAAGCTCGCGCATGGCGCGGGCGAGTGCCGAATTACCCGCGAGCTCGGCGGCCAGCGAATGAAACTCGCCTGACAGCCGGATCACGGCCCGCTTGTCTTCGCGATGGCGCGCATCGATTTCAAGCTTCTGATGCCGGCGCAGCCGCGCCAGCTTGTCCTCAGTCAAGTTTTCCACGAGCCGGCGCATGACGGCGGGCTCGATCAGCCTGCGCGCCTCGAAAACATCGAGCGCCTGCCGAATCGACGGCCTCGCAACGTACGCCCCTTTCTGAGGAATCAGCTCCACGATCTGCTCATGTGCGAGCCGGGCGAGCACTTCGCGGATACGCCCACGGCTCGCGCCGAAAATCTCGGCGAGCCGCTCCTCCGCGAGTTTCGTGCCGGGGTGCAGCCGGTGCTCAAGGATTGCTGTGTAGATGCGTTCGTAGATCGCTTCCTGGCCCAGTTCACGCGGCGCGCTGACGGGCGCGACGTCCTTGCGCTTGCGGCCGATGGTCGTTTTCGGCTGGATCGAAGCGAACTCGTCGATTGCAGACACTGCGGTGGTCTCCTATTCAAAGGCATATCCACAGGATAGCGGCGCGCGTCAGTTTTGTCGACATCAATGTAAACACCAATTACGTCGTCAACGTTGTTGACTATGATGTTGACATGTAAATCTACACGCTGCGCAGTGTTTGACGATTGAATCTCGTAAGAGGAAATTTTCAGATGACAGATCCGGGACTGGACTTGGTCGTTCGGCGCGCCCGCGTCGCGACGGCTAGCGACACCTTCGACGCAGACATCGGCGTTGCAGGCGGAAGAATCGTTCAACTGGGCGTGGACCTGCCGAAAGGCGTGCGCGAAATTGATGCGGCAGGGCGCGTCGTAACACCCGGCGGCGTCGATGCGCATTGCCACTTCGATCAGCCGATGGCGCCGCCGCTGCGCATGGCCGACGACTTCGACACGGGCACGCGTGCGGCTGCATGCGGCGGGACGACCACGGTCATTCCTTTCGCGGCGCAGATGAAGGGCCAATCGCTGAAAGCAGCGGTCGCGGACTACCATCATCGCGCTGAGGGCCGTGCGCATGTCGACTACGCGTTCCATCTGATTGTCAGCGATCCGACGCCCGCCGTGCTGAAGGAGGAATTGCCCGCGCTCATCCGCGATGGCTACACTTCCTTCAAGATCTACATGACCTATGAGGACCTGAAGCTCGACGATGGCCAGATACTGGATGTGCTCGAGGTAGCTCGCGAACACGGCGCGATGGCTATGGTGCATGCCGAGAACGCCGACTGCATCGAGTGGCTGACGAAGCGCCTCGAGGCCGCTGGCCGCACCGCGCCGCGCTTTCATGCGCACTCGCGTCCGATGCTCGTGGAACGAGAGGCCACGCATCGCGCCATATCGCTAGCCGAGCTGGTAGACGTGCCCGTGCTGATCGTGCACGTCTCGGGTCGCGAAGCCGTCGAGCAGATTCGGTGGGCGCGCGCGCATGGTCTCAAGGTCTATGCCGAGACGTGCCCGCAATACCTCTTTCTGACAGCCGCCGATCTTGGCATCGACGACAGCTATCAGGGCGCGAAATGCGTGTGCAGCCCGCCGCCGCGCGACAAGGCGAATCAGGAAATCATCTGGGACGGCCTGAACGACGGGCTCTTCACGCTGTTCAGCTCGGACCACGCGCCGTTTCGCTACGACGCCCCCGAGGGCAAGAAGCCCGATGGAGAGGAAGTCTCATTCCGGCACATCCCGAACGGCATACCCGGCGTGGAGACGCGCATGCCGCTGCTCTATTCTGAAGGCGTGCTGGCAGGCCGGATGACGCTCAACCGCTTCGTCGAATTGACGGCCACCAATCCTGCGAAGGCGTATGGCCTACATCCGCGCAAGGGCAGCATCGCGATAGGCAGCGATGCCGATCTCGTCATCTGGAACGAGCGCGAGCTCGTGCTGCGCAATGCCGATCTCCACCATGCCGTCGACTACACGCCGTACGAAGGGCAGACACTGAAGGCCTGGCCTGCGCTGACGCTCATCGGAGGCGCAGTCGTATGGGACGGACAGTTCCATCCGCGCGCGGGCCTCGGCCGGTTTCTACGCTGCGGCAAGCCCACGCTCGCGCCCGACGGCGGGCGCAACTGATCATCGTTGTGGTGTTCCCATACAAGCAGTGCCGGTCGTTTCGCTGATCGAACAGCGCACACCGGTTCATGAAGAGGAGACGTCATCGTGGAAAGACAGCACCAGCATCTTGCCGAACTGGACCCTACTGGACGGCTGTACAACGAAGACCTGGCGCCCGCCATCGAGCGCAAATGGACTGCGTACAGTTTCTTCGCCGTGTGGATGTCGGCCATTCATAACATCGGCACCTACACGTTCGTCGCCGGGCTGTTCGTGCTTGGACTGACCGGATGGCAAGTGCTCGCGGCCATTCTGATCGGCACCGCGATTCTTTTCTTCGGCATGAACTGGGCCGGACGCATGGGCCAGCAGACAGGCATTCCATTTCCCGTGATGGCCCGCATCAGCTTCGGCATCTGGGGCGCCAATGTGCCGGCGCTGATTCGCGCGGTGATTGCGATCTGCTGGTACGGCATTCAAACCTATCTGGCATCGACGGCGGTGGTCGTGCTGCTGTTGCGCATAAATCCGGGATTGCAGCACTGGCAGGATCAGAGCCTGCTCGGGCTGTCCTATCTCGGCTGGGTCTGCTTCGTGTTTCTGTGGGTCATGCAACTGATCGTCATCACGCGCGGCATGGAGGCGGTGCGCAAGTTCCAGGACTGGGCCGGCCCGATCGTCTGGATCGTGATGCTCGTGATGGCCCTATGGCTCTTCGCGATGGCTGACTGGCATATCCCGATGAGCCTGTCAGTGCACCCCTTGTCAAGCAGCGATGCGCTTCAGGGCGTGCTGACGGGCGCGTTCCTGCTGGTTTCGACCTACGCGACCATGTTGCTCAACTACTGCGATTTCACGCGCTTCGCCAAGTCGGAGCGCGCGGTGATCGTCGGCAATTTCTGGGGCATTCCGATCAATTTTGCAGCCTTCGCGGCAATCAGCATCACGATGACGATCGGCACCGTGGTGGTGTTCGGCAAGGCCATCACCGATCCGGCCCTGATCCTCGCAAAGGTGCCCAACACGTTTGTGCTGGTAGTCGGCGCGCTCATGTTCATCGTGGCGACGATCGGGGTCAACGTGGTCCTGAATTTCGTCTCGCCGGCGTATGACCTGGCGAACGTCTGGCCGAAGCGGATCACGTTCCGGCGCGGCGGCATCATCAGCGCGGTGCTCGCGCTCGTAGTCATGCCGTGGAACCTGTATTCGAATCCCGTCGTTGTGAATTACTTCCTTGGCGGACTCGGCGCGTTCCTCGGTCCGCTCTTTGGGATCATGGCGGCCGACTATTTCCTGATCCGGCACGGCGTGGTCAACATCAACGACCTCTATCGCTCGGACGAGCGCGGCGAATACTTCTATCGCAACGGGCTCAACACCCGTGCGCTCGCCGTGTTCGTGCCGACCGCAGCAGTGACGGTGGTGATCGCGCTGCTGCCCGCGCTTTCCGCGATTGCGGCGTTCGCGTGGCCGATCGGCTTCGTCGCGGGCGGAATGGTTTATTTCTTGGCGATGAACGGCGCGGCCAGACGGGCCATTACTGACGCGGAAAGCACGGCAAACTAAAGGGGCTGATGCGAGTCGATCGACATGCTGGCGGATCATGGGCGTCGCACAGTCGGCGCCGCCCACTTCATTGTTGCAGCCGACTCCGCCGATCCATATCGCTGCCGGCGATACAAACGGTCGGATGATGCTCGGCGCGCGAGCAAGGCGCTCAACCCGCTGGAGTCGCTTACCCCTGAGTATTCCGGTGCCAACCCGCGGCGCTGCGTTGGGCGAGTCGCGGGTGCCGTGCGGCGATCGACGGCACGAAGGGCCGCGCCCGGGCGGGATCGAAACGTTGCGCCAGTGCCCTGCGGAAAACCCGTCATGCGCTGCCGTTCGACGTCGTACGTACGCTTCAAACCCGACAGGCGGGCAATCGGGTCTGCCGCAGCCACAGCAAAGCCGTCGCAACGCGGCATTTAGATGTCCAAATGACGATATGGGGCGTTAAGGTAGTTTGCGTCTGAAACGCCGAATAGCCCCCATCAACGACCGTCGTGCGAAAACCCTCAAGCACCAGTGCAGCAGCGAGCGCCTCTGCCTGAGCACCATCGTCGTCGACGATCAGTGCCGCGATGGGCGGAGTGACGCCCTGAAACGATCGAACGCTCCACAGTCCCGGAATAGGTGAACGGCCGCGCTCCATGTTGGTACTTTGGGCTTTCTCCGGTCACGCCAATGGCTATGCCTTGCCTATGTTAATCCGGGCTGCAGCAGGCGTAACGCGCAGTTTCTGCAGCACATTATCGGAGTCGCTGAATGCGGCTTCTTCGCTCGGAAACGCTTCGTGCAATTGATAGAGAAGCTACGGCCCGTGCCCGGCGGGCTGACGTTAATCGCCGCCCATGCCCACCCTCCGAGCTGCCGCTCTATCACACTCGGGAAAGCAGCAGGCGCAAAGCGACGCGCAACGTGATGCGAGAAGCGTCGGCCAGCTGTCCGACAATGCGCCGGGCATCACCGGCATCGCACGCAATCATGCCGATGATCGCCTCGCCCAAGGATTCTCGTTTGATGACGTCGTCGCCGAATTTCGTGCACTGCGGGCGAGCGTGATCCGGCACTGGCTGACTGTACCGTCTGTGGACGCGATCGCGCGCCTCAGTGAACTGGTGCGGTTCGACGAGGCGGTAGATCAGGCGCTAGCCGAGTCAATTGCCCGCTACTCGGCTGGCTTCGCCCGCGTGCGCGAACTGTTTGCCGGCATCCTCGCGCATGATTTAAAAACGCCACCGGGCGCGATCGCCACGTCGGCCCAATACTTATTGCGAGTCGAGAATTCGCCAGCCCCAGCGCTGCGCGTGGCGGCAAACATTCAGCGCAACAGCGCCCGGATGCAACGCATCGTCAAGATCTGATGGACTTCACGCGCATCCGGCTTGGAGGCTTGTTACCGGTCAACATTCAGGCCGCCCGTCTTGTCGCGTCGCTGCCGCGCGCGCCTTCGCAGCCGAGCTGAGTGGGGCCATGGACGACGCGGATGACGCTGCGTTACTCCTCGAAACGCTTGGTTCCTAGTGCAGTGCGTCACAAATAATGCAACTTAATGACGATTTGTGAGTCTCCATTTGCATGGAGGGAGAACTCATGA
>NZ_FCOL02000060.1 GCF_001544515.1 Caballeronia terrestris | reverse complement strand
TGGCAGGTGTTACCAACGCGATGAACATCATTGATGGGCTAAATGGCCTCGCCTCGATCATTGCCATCCTGATCTTCGCCTCGATTGGCTATGTCGCCGTCGGCGTAAATGACTGGCTGGTTGCCAGCGTAGCATTCACCATGATCGGGGCAATTGGAGGCTTCGCCGTGTGGAACTTCCCATCGGCGGCTGTCTTCATGGGGGATGGGGGAGCGTACTTTGTGGGCTTCGTTATGGCTGAACTTCTCGTGCTCTTGATTTCCCGTCACCCAAATGTGAGCGCTTTCTACGCTATTGTCGTAATGTACCCGGCATTCGAGACGCTCTTCTCCATATACCGGCGCAAGTACATTCGAGCCCATCCCGTCGATGCTCCCGATGGGCTTCATCTGCACACACTCATCTACAAGCGAGTCGGCCGAAAAGGCAGCGACTTTGCCGATCCCCAGTATCGCACCCGTCGCAACTCGATAAGCGCGATTTACCTTTGGGTTCTCAGTCTCGTCACCATCGTCCCCGCGACGTTCTTTTGGCACGTGCCGTATGTTCTTGTGGTAGCAGCGCTTGCTTTCGTGAGCCTTTACCTCTGGCTTTATGTCGCCATCGTCAGGTTTAAAACGCCAGGTTGGATGATTCTTCCCATGACGTCGATTCGGCCCGCCCCTCGCGCCCAACGGCCACCACCGGCCCCTGACCAGTCCCACTAGCCATAGCCCCTCAGTGCAGCAGTTCCGATTCGCGAGGAACAGGTGGCATTTTTGTGATGAAAAATCGAGCGTTGTCGTGCACCGGCTGAAGTTCAACTAACCGGAGACTATATGAATGCGCGGAAAGTCATCCTCTTTGCTAACACGGACTGGTATCTCTATCACTTCCGGCTATCGCTCGCCAGCAGGCTTCGAGATGAGGGCTATGATGTTGTTCTGCTATCCCCAGGAGGGGCCTATGGATCCATGCTTTTGGAACTGGGCTTTCGTTGGCAGTCCGTTCCTATGCAGCGTCGCAGCCTCAATCCACTTCGGGAACTTCTGCTTGTCAGATGGCTCGTTCGATTTTTCTTGAAAGAGCATCCTGAAATTGTCCATGGGTTCACCATCAAGGGGGCGGTCTACGGTTCGATTGCGGCGAAACTGGCCGGTGTGCCAGTGCGGGTCAACGCAATCGATGGCATGGGATACGTCTTTACTAGTAATTCCCCTAAGGCGCGCTTCCTGCGCCCGATGGTACGACGGGTAATGCGTTCCGCGTTTCAGGGGACGGCAAGCGCGCTGATTCTGCAAAATTCAGATGACATGATGTTTTTCAGAGAATCGAAGATTGTCGATGAGCGGTCGATGCGGCTAATAAGGGGCGCCGGTGTCGATTTCAACAGATTTGTTCCTCGCCCCGAGCCCATACGCGATCAAGTCCAACCACTGCGCGTCCTCCTGGCAGCGCGCTTGATTTGGGAAAAAGGGATCGGTGAGTACGTAGAAGCGGCGCGAATTCTCAAAGACGAGAACCGCTCTATCCGGTTCCTACTCGCTGGCTCCCCCGATAAAGGTAATCCCGCTGCGGTAGAGACGCGGCTTGTCCGAGGCTGGTCTGAAGAAGGACTACTCGAATGGCTAGGCCACGTGGACGACATGCGATCACTGCTGTCAAACGTCGACGTGGTGGTGCTTCCCAGCTATTATCGAGAAGGCTTGCCTACCACGCTCGTCGAAGGAGCCGCTTGTGCCCTGCCGCTCATCACGACGGACGGACCCGGCTGCCGTGAGGTAGTGAGTTGCAACGGGACAGATGGCTTGATTGTGCCTCCGCGCGACGCCCGTGCGCTGGCCGATGCAATTCGACTACTCGACCAGGACCGCGCACTCTGCCGCAAGCTCGGTCTTGCAGCGCGCGAAAAAGGATTGAGCGAATTTGACGAAGCCGTTGTCCTCGACAAGATGCTCGCCCTCTATCAAGAACTCTGCTCGTTCCATGAACTGCCTCAGCTTATTCGGCCCGAGTGTGCACGCTCGTGACGGCGTGTCGTGCGCCGATTTGTCAAGCGCTGCATGCGCGATCGATTGACTACACTGGAGTCGGCCTGGAATGGACACCCTGTTCCCTATAGCGTCCGGACAACCCACCGATCCAGCAGGTGACTTCGGACTTTCAACATCCAAATTCCTTACTATAATCACTCCCACTTTCAATCGAGTTGAGTGGCTCCCGCGGCTCTATAAAAGCCTCAAGTCCCAGTCCGTTCGCGACTTTGAATGGCTTATTGTTGACGATGGCAGTTCCGATGAAACACCTGATTTTTGTTCGGCCGTTATCCAAGAAGCGGCCTTTGCGGTTCGCGTTATTAGGAAGGCGAACGGCGGCAAGCACACGGCTTTAAACGCTGGCATAGCCGCCGTCGTGACCGAACTGATCTTTATCGTCGATAGTGACGACTATCTGACGCCGAATGCGGTATCGCGCATCCAGGAAGTCTGGAGCAGGTACAAAGGTGAGGGCCGATCCGGTATCAGTTTCATGCGCGGGACGAGCGAAGAGGAGCCACTCGGACATCGATTTCCGCGTGACAATGAAGTCTCGTCCTACATCGAGATGAGGTTCAATCGAGGCATAAAAGGTGACAAGGCAGAGATCTATCGAAGCGACGTGCTAAAGAGATTTCGCTTTCCAGAATTCAAAGGAGAGAAGTTTCTTGCTGAAGACGCTGTCTGGGCGCCAATCGGTCTTCAGTATCAGATGGTCCATATAAATGAAATTATATACGTTGGCAACTATCTGGAAGCGGGGCTAACCGCAGGTGGAAAATCATTTATGCTTAGGTGTCCAAATGGAGCGATAGAAAGCGTCAAATGGTTTCTTTCTCGCAAGGTTCGCATGAGGGTTCGCGCGCCCATGGCCTGGCGATATCTCGCATATGGTTTATTTGCGAAACGTCCGCTGATCGAGCACATCTGCTCCAGCGAACTTCCGCTGTTCGTAACGAGCCAAATTCCTGGAGGCTTGGCGCTGTACGTCTATTGGCGGCACAAGTTTCGTAATGAAATAGCGAACGCCAGCGGGCAGCAGGTCAGAACGCCTAAGGCGGCAAATAAATAGCGGAGAACGCGCACACGTGTGCGCGTTCGGCATAGCTCATGCACGAACGCGCACACCGCAACGCTGCAAGATCAAGCACCCCTAGTGTAAATAGTCACTTGTCAGTTGACGATCTTTGGGTTGGTCACAGACACCGTCGGACCGGCTTGATCCCAGTCCGCGTATAAGTACGCCTGATTCAGCGGCCTGTTCCAGACGGGGCTAGCACTTGTGATCGAGCCGGTCACGACATATCCGTTGAGTCGCAGAGCCTGCACCGAGTACGCGCATACCTTGCTCGAAACATCCGTATGACCGGTGATGCTGATATTCACATTTTTCTTCGTCGGCCCAGCGAATGCAGAAAGCCAGATCTGGATACCTGGGCCTGAACAGTTCTTGCTCGTAGGGTTGACAATCTTTATGTTTTCGAGAACGGTGGCACTATTGTCCGGCTCGATGTCAAGACCCGCGCCGGGTGCCGTTCCGCCAATATTCTCCCAGATCGGGCTGTTGAGAACCAGACCGCTTACGCTGCCGATCGACATGCCCTGACGGCGACAGCCAATTGCATGGTGATTATTGATGGTGATATTTTTACTATATGCATTGCTTCCCGAACAGCTATTGTCGAGATAAATGCCGTCGCCCCAACAGTTGATTGTAGTGGGCGACTCGATAGTCAGGTTTGTTGCGCCGTTGATCGAGATCGCCATCCCCCACTCGCCAGTGTTCGACGCGTTAAGTTCCTTGCTGCCATCGAGATATGCGTTCTCGATAATCACGCCATCCACGTCCCACACCCGGATCATTTGATACGCCTCGGCGTTGTATGGAAGGAGCTTGATCGACGCGCCCGGGGCGAAGCGAATGTGGCTCTTGCCGCGGAGGTCCAATCCCTTCATATCGATACGGCTTTGCCCAGTTATCATCAGGATTTGACCCACTGATCCGTCGATCGCCGCCTGCAGAGCGGCACGGTCGTTGGTCTTACCATCTCCCTTGACCCCGAACGACGTATCTAGCAGTACGCCGTAAGCGGTGTTCGTTCGCGGGTCACGCGTTCCTATCGCTGTCCACGGGCTGCCATTCCTGTACCAAGTACCGGCCGAGTTCTGCGCGTAGATCGCACCGCCATACCAGAGGATTAGCGTCAGGGGCTTAGGCGAACCTGTCGCAACCGACGCACCGTTTTTAGTCACGCGATTGTTGACCAATGTCCAAGTGCTCCCCGCACTGTCGACAATCGACGCAGCCGATGGAATGGCCGTACCGTCCGGGGAAGCCGCCCTCGCTGCCTTAACCACGCTATCTGCGACCGCACTGCTATCACCGCCGCCGCAGGCTGTGAGGGCAGCGCTTCCAGCTCCTGCCATCAATAATGATAGAAAATTCCGACGTGAAGGCAAGAACTCGGCGCCGAGGCGTCGTGATTCGGTAATTTGTGCATCCTTAAAATCAAATTTGTAGGATTGCATAGCTATTTGTGCCGATAAACTTAGAAGAGCGTGAGTATATCGGCAGAAACGCTGGCAAAAATTAACAGAATGTAACAAAATGAAATAGACAATCGGAATTGGTCGTCAACGTACGATTCATCGTATCTGTTCTGGTTTTGTCTGTATTTTGCGGTCGCGATAAAAAGCTACATGGATCGCCGAGCCACGCATTGGCCCGATCAGGGCCACTTATGCCTAGCGTTTTGTCTTATCTTAGAAAAACGTCAACAGGTGGTGTCTTAGATAAACAACGCATGTCATGTAAAACACCTCAGGCAACATGCCGGCTGTTTGTTTTGTCGCTGGCTGGTCGGCGACGGTAGATTTCGACATTCATCTCGAAGGCCGTCGGATGATGGAATGATGGACAAGCCGGTCATTGCAGCGACAGTCATGCCGGGATCGGGAACAAGCCATTCCATCCCAAGAACGGCTGGTTGGTCGTGATCGGCAGGCTGCGGCATCTCGCTTCTTTCGACGATCAGTTCGAACAGCACGCTAGTTCAGCCCGGTCCTTTCTGGCATAGGACTCAAAATGATCAGGTCGAAGCGGTCGAGCTTGGCAAGATCTAAAGGCAATTGCAGTCTGACGTGCAGCTTGCAGCTCTGCACGATTTCTAGTCCGCGTGAGCAGCACGCGGTAACCGACGTCGATCAGCACGTGTCCGATGACTAAGACCCGGGGGTAGCGAGTTCTTCGCCGAATCAGTACTGCGGCGTTTGATGAGCGAGGGCATCAAATTTCGACCGATTCCGCCACGCTCGCCGCACCTCAATAGCAAGGTCGAGCGTTCGCAACTGACTGATCTAAATGAGTTCTGGTTCCACCACGCCCCGACCGAGGACGAGATTGACAAGCGAACTGAGGAGTGGCAGTTCGACTACAACTGGCGCCGCCCGAAAAGTGCGGAAACTGACCGCCATCGACACCCGTCGATCGTATCGCAGAAGTGGGCGAAATCACGCCTCTCTCGGAGCAGGTGCAAGTGCCTACGACGAACTGAAAGAGCGAATTCGGCATCGCGAATGGCGAGTCGACAAGACCCTTGCCGAACATCATCGGCGCGTGCTTGAACTCGCATCACCTAACGGAGCCACGAACTCAAGCACGCCCAGAAAACGGCCCTCAAGAAAGTGAAAGGATGTCTGTGAATCGCACAGATCAAGACGGCCGCCATGACGCTCACCGTGTGTTGGAACTTCAGGAAACCGGATTAGAAGCGACGAAGTTCTTGAACTTCGCGTATGCCGGGTTCTTCGTCATCCCGTCTGCCTGGATCAATCCATAGTCGGAATCGATTAAGCAATACATCATCACCGACTGAATGTTGTACTTGTCCTTCAGTGACCGATACTCGGTCAGCGCGGTGGTCACATAGTCCGCTGCGGCTTGCCCCGAATCCTTGCCCCAGGTCCAGCCCCATTCCGTGATCCAAATTGGCTTGCCGAACGAATTTTTGAGCACCTGCAGAACGTCCAGGCATGCACTGTTTTTCCAGCCGCACAGAATGTCGCCCGAGCTGTGATACCAGTGATAAGTCGTGAAATCCCAGCGCACGAGTGCGGCTCCAGATTGACCCTGCGCTGTGCCGTTCGGGGTGACGCCGTTCCATAGCATCTGCAGCGCGCCGTAGGCGAGCGGAATGCCGACATTGACGCCGCAGTTTATCGAGGAGTCAACCGCCTTCACTCCGTCCATCATGCCGCGAATCACACCGCGGAACGAGGGCCACATAGCCGGATTCCAATCGTAGAAGTTGCTACCGTCGCCGCTGAGCTTCATGCCATCGTCAAGCTCATTGCCGCACTCGATGTATTTCACGAGTCCCTTAAGCGGCGTTGTGACACGCACGGCGAGTGCATAGCCAAGCGAATATGCCGCCGACTCTGAACCGTTCGGGTCCCAATTGGCCGACCGCGGGTTGATCACCGGGAGAATAGCGACACCACTGCCGGAAAACGCGCCCTTTAGCGCGTTGGCGAGATACGTCGCCATTCCAACATCGGCCACGTCGCAACGATAGTTGGTAACGCCAAGGTCCTTGAGCAGCGCCAGTTGGGAGGTGGGCGACATAGTATTGTAGATTCCGCTGCCCCAGGCCATATGGCCGTTCATGCCGTAGAAGAGCGGTGCCGCAGCAGCGGACGCCTTTGCGCGCGGGTCAAGCGTCCCGATTAAGGTCCACGGACTGCCGTTCTTGAACCAGGAGCCGGCCGAATTTTGCGCGTAGATCACGCCGCCATACCAGAGGAGCAGGGTCATCGGCACGGGCGAACCGGTCGAAGTCGACGCACCATTCTTGGTTACGTGATTGTTGATCAACGTCCAAGTGTTACCCGCGTTGTCGGTAATCGACGTAGCTGACGGAATCGTCGCGCCGTCGGGCGAGGCCGTGCGGCCCGCAGCCTTTGCTACGCTGGTCGAATCCGAACTGGAAGCGGCCTCCCCTGCACCACCGCAAGCAGCCAGTGTCGCGCTGCTTGCACCGGCCATCAGCAGAGAAAGGAAATGTCGACGTGAAAAAGAGGGCCTACTAGGGTCGAAAGAATATTTTTTGGTAGTTTCGACTTGTTTGGCGGGAAAGCCGAATGGTTTCATAGGTCGTTTGTGCTGACTTACTCGGAGATGCGAGTATATTCAACACATAACTACCGACATCGTAACAAAATGTAACGATAAACAAAAAAGTAAGTTCACTGTCAACTATTATTATATTACGAATAAATGATGTATTTTGTGGGGGCGAGAAGTAAATATTCCCCTACGCTGCGTCAAAATTTCATTAACTGATGTACAAATGACACAAAAACTTCAGTCGACAACGCTCGTGCCCTACTCTCGGCAAATCATTCCAGATGCGAAAGAGACACGCATGAATCCTCCTATTTCGTGGCCGAAATTACGAATTCCATATTGCGACAGACATGATTTGCGTGAACCTTCGAACCCGCGGCTTCCAAGAAATGAGTTAAAAGGGCCGTCAAGCGCCATCTGGAGTAGATGAACCCGAAACCTTTGCGCAAGCGGCGCTGGGACTGACCGCCGCCCCCAGCCTGTGCGTTCCTGTTCGCTACCAATATTCCCGTCGCACGGCCGCTCGATCGCTCGATCGGGCGTCCGGTCGCGTTTGGCTACCCTAGATTTTCATGAGCCATATGCGAGGCACGCAGGCACGCTTGTGATTGCCAAAACACTGGGGAGGGGCGAGGGATAGTAAGCGTCGCGCAAGGGCCGTTGTTTGTAAAAGCAATCAAGCAATGAGGAACGCGGCAGGCTTAGCCCGCCGCGGAGATCAACTCGATGCAGATGGAGATGGAGATAGGAGCAGCTCCATGTACCCGGCCTGCTATACTTGATTGCTGCGCCGCGCACAGAACGTAACCAAGTATGGTTTGAGAGCTGCTTTAACCGCTTGCCATCCCAGATGGGTCACCGAAAACCGAGCTTTTTTGCGCCTGATGCAAATGCGGTATAACGGTTATGCCATCTCCTCCGAGTCGTCGGCTCCGCGCTCTCGCTTGTAGGCCTCCCACGCATCCAGTGCATTGCCCGTGTTGCCCGCCCGCTCCATCCAGTAGCAGCGGGGCTGCTCTTGCAGCCGGTTCCACCATTGGAGGCCCGTGCTTTCGTCCTCCTCCGTCGGTGCGCGATCTAGGCGGCCTTCGCTGCCCGTCGCGCTGCCTGCGTTCACAACATTAGGTTTCTCCGCCGCCGCAATAAACTCGTCTGCCATCTGCTCGAGGATCATATCGGCCCATTGCTGCAGGTCCAGGTGAGTCAATTTCGCAACCTGCAACAACTTCGCATAAGTCGCGCGACTGATCATGATTTGATTCATGGCGTCTATTAGTTGGATGACCTATGCGTACTTGCTTAGTAGAGTACCTTGAAGACTGACATGGCAATGATTCCTGGCTCGTCGAACGTCATCGCCAGCTCAAAGAAAAACAGGAAGGCAAGCATATACCCTGCCGCGGGCCAATGATCCATGAATCGCACAATCTGAGGCGCGAAGCGTCTTCGCAATGGGGCACGCTTCCTGCGGCGAATTACAGGTCCCGAGGAAGCAAAACCTTTGCACCAGTAAAAAAACCGCCTGGATCATCGGCACCTTGTTAGTGGTTGGATCCCGTTTAGTCTGATCTAAATCGGACGCCGTCCATCTGTTCCAGCACCGCGAACGATGTCTTCTCCTTCTCGTGGACGATCTTGAGGAAGCCGCTTCTGTGTCAGCAGAAGTCCATGGCGCTATGAAAGGGCTCCCTCAAAAGAAACCTCGTTGTCATCCTGTAAGGTGACGTGGCACGCAATATGGCTTGCGTGGTCTCGCGAAAGACAATCCCTCCTCCGCCGTCGAACTTCTTAAGGGCGATGGATGTCCCGGTCGCCAATCCGTCCCCAAACGCGGGAACGCTCAAAGCTCGCTGGAATCACCGGCCCTACGTGTTCTGTACGTGCCGCCCAGCCGCACGTTTGGCGTACGTTCGTGTGGTCGTGAAGCTAACGCACGGCCATAGGGCGTTAGGACATGATACGTACGCGGGCGAACGGGCCGGCTGACACACCGCCTGGCCCTTCATCGCGTCCTGCCTGACGCTCTTCACCATGTCTTGCCATAGCCCTAATCGTTATCCCGGCAGATAAGACGCGACCTCAATTCCTAACCATCCAGTTAAAGCGAAGATGCGTCATCGGGAATTGTTGACGATGGAACCTGGCAGGCGGCCGCCGTTCGGTGGCCGCATCTCAAGCATGCGACCCCAGTCGAAGTCGACTTTGTCAGGAAGTAGCTGGTAGACGCCCGCTCCGGGCGTGAAAGTCAGTTCGCCAAACATAACCTTTTCATCCGGAGCGTAAAGGTCGACGCGGACATAGTCGAAGTTTGCGGCGAGTGCCTTCGCGCACCGCAAAATTTCACAGAGGTTGGCAGGACGGGGGGACGCGGTCACACTTTTCGGGTAATGACCGATGGTGATATCGAGGTGGTTCCAATCTTCGTCGTAGAAGTCGCCACGCGGATGAGAAGAGTAGCGGTCGGATATGTGCAGGATGTAGGCTTTGTGCACCCCGTGCGGTTGGTTGAAACAATGGATCTTGAAATCAGCGGGAATATTGCTTTGTTGATCGACAAGCAAGGCTTCGAAGAAGATCCGTGGCGCGATGTGTTCATAGTGGCGTTCTCGAGCGACGCGGTAGAAGTTGCTCCCTAACCAACACCGCGCTAGCTGACGCAGCTCCTCGAACGAAACTTGCGACTTGTCGCGAACGATCTTCACATAGCCGCTCCCATGATTGGCCTTCATCACGAACGCGCAGGGCAAGGCATCGAAGTGTTCCACATCAAATTGATCGGGGGTAGACAGCAGAGGGATCAAATGCTGTTCACCGATTATGCGGCTGACGTAGCCGCGAACAAGCAACTTGTCGGTCAGTGCGGCATATCTCGGGTCCGGGTACAAACAGCGATGAAGGATCTTTTCATTAAACGTAACCGGGCGAGCAAGATCAGGAAAGCGACCGACCCAGCGCCGATGGGACAGACTCAAAAACAACGGATCGGGCAGCAGTTCCTTAATGGTGGTCTTCATGGTTGCTAGTACCGACATACCCACTCCTCAGATCAATTCATTCAGGCGAAAATTCGCAAAAAGGCGGCGTCCATAAAGGTCATACTAAATTACTCGAAGCCAGAAAATTTAGCTGCTGCGCGAAGGATAGATCCGCTGCGCGATGTCAAGACAGCTAATGGCGGACGAGCATGGGGTTTAATTCATCCAACGACTGCGAACCCTCAGTTGGCAGGAATGTTCCTATCCCATTGGACTGTGCATGGTTCGCGCATACCCGTCTGCAGTTGGCGAAAAGGCAGCAGAGACGTATTTTACTAGTTCAGTAGAATTGCTTGTGCTCGAGCGTTAAACGCATCGCGTGAAAAACGTCGTTTGAAGTCCTGCGATAGCGCCTCAATCCGAACGTCGCGAGCGGCGAAAACGCGCTTTACGAAGATATCTTGATCATCGGCGGGGAAGAGCAGCGAGTCTGGCAGATATGACTCAAGCCCAGAAACGCGCGCCACAACAATGGGTCTTTGAGCAAGCACCGCTTCAATCATCACGAGCGGCACGCCCTCATATGCCGATGGCAGAACGAGCGTGTCACTTGCGACGATAAAGGGCAGCACGTCTTCCTGCGCCCCAAGCAATCTCACACACGCGGAAAGCGAGGGACTCGCATTGACGATGGCCTTCAAACGTGCGGCGTCCTCTCCATCGCCGATGATTAGTACGAGCGTTTTCTCGAACGCCTTATCATGGCGCTCGATAGCTCGCATAAGGAAGTCCTGCCGCTTTTGGTGAAGATTCAGCCGGCCGATATGCGCGATGATAATCGTACCGTTATCTGGCAAGCCAAGTGCGGCGCGCGCGGCGCTCATCGTGAGCGTCGATTGGGCGAAGCGGTCGTCGACGTAGTTTTCGAGCGTCGTCGTACGAGCGCGCGGTGCTAGCGCAAGCAGCTTGTCGCGCAAGTGATCGTTTAACGTGACGAATTCGTCAGGCATGCGGTATAGCAGGCGCTTAATGAGCCATTTGACCCTGCCGGAGACGCTCGCACCCTTGGGCCCATCGTCGACGAGCGGCAGATAGCTTATCGAAATCACCTTTGCGCGACGCGCCGCAAAGAGGCCTGCAAGCCCTGATGCGATCGTGCCTTGCGAGATCAGCAACTTGTCGAGATCCAGCGTGCGCAACGTCACAGCCGTTAATCGAACCATGCGATGAAACGCGAATAGATTATCGCGCAAGGATTCGGCTGTGTAGGACAGCCCGAAGATGCGCGTTTTCGGATGCTTGCGCGCCAGTTCGCCAACAAAGCGATGAAGCGACTCGTTCGCAATCGGCACCATAACGTTTAGCGTATCAACTTTCGCGCAGTCGACAAGCGCGAGCATGAGGCGCTTGAGCATTTCTTCGTGGCCGCCGTTGATGCCTGAATCGCAATATATCCCTAACCTCATCGGTCGTGCTCCTTGCATAAGGTTGTCAGTGAATTGCGTGGCGAACCTCCAGGTTGGCCGAAATTCCTCCGGATGCACATGATCGCGGCGCTCTCGTTACGGACGATCTCACGCAATCCAGCATGCATAGGCCCCCACGCAGCGTAGATCACCAAGGCAACACATCGACAATCATTTGATATGGCTCTCAGGTTCGTCTGATCAATGCCATGGCGGTGACAAGGACGGTCGGGCGCGGCTATTTACCGACGGCTACGCACTTCAAACGAGCCCATTCCGAGGCCGGATAAAATTTGCGCAAGCCTAGCTATCTTACACCGTAGGATCGCCATACATTTTTCTAGCAAATTTAATTCAACAACATTATCGACCTTTGTCTCGCTTAGCGTTCAGCCATGCGTTCGTTTGTCTAATGATTGCGGGGAGGCGGATCGATGTGGCGAACTGAATGGTTGCCGAGTGTCAACGATCTAATGATAATTAAGCAATAAATGACCTTCTCACGTCGTGACCCTCGACTAGAGTCTCTGCGTCACCCCGGTTTTATGTAAGCCTGCGCTAATCTTATGAATAATGCCGCGTGCACTATATGTGTTCCGTAGCTACCGAGATGTGAAGCGTTCAGATCGTGTCGAAATCTTAGGCGAATAACATTCGTTAACCTAAGTACAAACAGTGCTGCGAAATCCGAAAAAGCTGTATCCTTTTTTCCCCTTGAATTCCTCACCCACGATACCGCGATGATTGTACGCGCTGAGATTTCTCTTTTTACACAGATCTAAACCCCATGCGAGACGCGAGGCGTACGTATAGCACGCGGTCGAGCGTGCGGGAGTCCCAGCTACCTGAACCGGAATTCATCCACAATTTTTACTGACGGGCACTTCACAGCGCGTTCTCCACGCACATCTGAGGGCCACCATCTTCTCGGCAGATTCCCGACAAGAGCGCGAGCATTGAACCGGTGCTTCTCACGCGTTACGCGTCATACTCCCAAGCCCTGATTAACTCGTTCAACGCAGCCGCCACCGCTGCGTCTACCTCGCCGTTTTCCTCGAGGTGTCGCTCGTGCTGAACCCAGCTAACCAGCGTGGCAGTCGCATCACCATATACGACGCGCACACGGTCGTATTCGAGCCCCATCGCCAACTGCCACAGGGTGTGCTCCTCTAATGCCACCAATGTACCTCGGCCTATGCATTGCCGTAAGACGCTGTGGAGCGCGGCAACCGCAGTGCCCCGCATTCCCAGTCGTAAGGGTGAGGTAATCTCTTCCACACAATTTCCTCGATTGGATGCTGCCGCGGCCTCCCGGTTACCGGATTGCAGATCTTGGAAGATCTTCTTGGGTGCGTCGCAACGACTCGGCTAGTTTTTCTCAGGTACTGGAAACTTACGCAGCGCCTCTCTGAGCAACGTAAGTGTGATTAACGGCGCAGCTTTTCTTGGGTTGTTTAATCCTCGCATCGTGCAAACTCGATTGAAGAATTCTAGTCCCAATGAGAACAGGATGATGGGCGATTCAAACAATTTTTTGTTTGGAAATGTGGCGCTATCCTCGCTGCTTTAGCGTATCACCAGTGAAATACACGGCCGCCTATAGTTCATTCTCTTATGAATAGCTATGCTAAACGACAGATATTGACGAAACTCATTCCATACCATAGTTATCTGGGCAAAGGCTCCAAACGAAGAATGGATAGGTTTGGTCGTTTTCTCGAACCTGAAGAGGATATCCCTCGTAGAGTAGAACGAGCGTGCCCCGTCGTGTAGAAGTAGTAACGTGCGCCCCAGGCAATCTTTTATGCGTTCATTGAGCGGCGGCGTACCGGTCGCAGCCCTCCCTTTATAGCCGCTGGGCAGGCAATCAAATGTGTAATGCGAGCTGCAAACGGAATCAATGCACAGGGTAGCGAGAGAAAAACCATGAATATGAGCATATCGTTCTTAGCCTATCTTCGAGGGCCTAAACAGTGAAGCCACGCGAACGAGCGCTCGACAGGATGAACGCGATTCGAAGGCAACTGTCGTGGGGCGAGCCGATTTCGCCCGCTTCGGAAGGAGGCCCAACTTGCGCAAGCGCTCGCGGTTTAGCGGCTCGTCAATACCGTAGCGGATCTGGAAACGCTTCAAACAATCTGGCGGGCGTGTATGCGCTCGGCAGGGATCTTGATTTCGCAGGGTCGAGCGAAACGTTCAGGCGTGAGCGGTGCGGGCAAAGAGCCTTCTCCTGTCAGTTGGACGGCATGGCCACTTGATTCGTAACACGAATCAACAGGTCACGGTGATTCGCAAACCTACCTCGCTGTTCGGCGTGATTGGCACGAAGGGCGTAGTGCGCAACCGGGCATGGCTCGGGTACAGCATCCCAGACTTGGGACGGGTCAGGTTCCGCCGGGCTCGTGGCACGGAACGATGGAGTCATCCAGCGCTCATCGAGCACCGCGAGTATCTTGGGGTGGATGCTGTCGACGGTCTCGTCGTCCATAACGGGTCGATTGTTCAATCGTTCGCGGTGGGCAGTATCGGCGCTGGCTCGCGTTCCTATGCGGGCGGTCTCGTCGCCACCAACAACAGGACGATCACGCGATTCTTTTTGAGATCGATTGCGGCCGAGTCGCTCACCCACTCCGGGCAACCGCCGGACCGCGTGAGAGAGTATGTCGCGCTCCATCTTCAGTTTTTCGATTTTCGCGGCGCAGACGCGTGAGATCCTGACGCTCAGCCGTGGTCAGGTCATCGTGACGTACGCCGGCATCAATGTCGGCCTGCGCCACCCAGTTGACTATTGTCTGCACGCTAGGCTCAAACTCTGCGCCAACTCCTCAGGCGTTCGCCCCGCCTTCACCAAGTCCACTATGCGAGCCAGGAATCTGCCTATATGCCGACGCGTATCGGAGCCAGCAACCTTCGCAGTTCATCAACCAGGGCTTGCAGGTCGGCCGGCGTATACGGGAGCCTGTAATTCAGCAACAGAGCGCCATGCGTACCGCGCAAGCCCAGCGCACCTCCTTGGTAACGTCAATACCAACGTTAGTCATGATGTTCTCCTTCACCAAATTACTGGCGACCCTTATATGCTGACCCCGCCGCCCTACATAGCGGTTGTTCGCAGCGCCTAATCAATGGTCAAAAAGGGATGGCGAAGAGGGGGATACGATCTGAGTGAGCTCGCCACAGGTGCGGCGCAACGTTGAGCCGTATCCGCACTTATCGAGGCGCCGGTTTTATGCGCCGGCCAGTTTCGCACCGATGAAGCCGCCCGCGGCACCGGCCTTCAGCGGCTTTCAACGCGAACAGGGCAAGCAGAAGCACAAACCGCCGCATCTTGCGCTCACGGCAAACGTCGGTCTGTTGTCCCGTGATTTGCGCGCGTTGTTTCTTTCGGTACCGGTACAGATAGGTTTTGAGCGTCTGAAGCGTCAGGTCTAGGCCGGCACCGGCCAGCGCCTGATGGATCGCGCAAAGCTGCACACCAACGGCGCAGCTTGTACGCCCTTACCCCCTAGAGATTTCTGTAGATCACGCACTCCCTTTGGGTGGCGAAACTCTTGTCCCGTCTGGCTTTGCGCCGATTTCGCGGCAGACAATTCATTAGAAACTGGCCGCTCGGCCTTACCGGTGCTAGATTAGTCTTAAGATACACGATTAAACGCGGGACGCGCCGCTGACGACGGAAAATCGATCTCCGTTTGGTACACGGAGGACGAGCGCCGCACCGCTTGAACAGGCGGCTGCGCTCGCCGGCTACCGGCACCTGTCAAAGTACGTCCGCGACAAGTCGCTGGATAGCAGCAGTCATCGGCGAAGGGCCCCGGACACCGTGCAGGCTTGGGCGGAGCGGCAGGAACTGGGTGGCCGCCTGGCTGAGATCGAGCGAGATCAAAAAGTCGCGCATGCGCTGCTGGCGATGCTGCGATTTCTCGTGCGCAAGAGAAGGCCACGACGGTCGAGATCAACGAACCGGTACTTGCCTGCGAGCACGCCGGCGCGCTGGCCGAGGTGCTCGCCGGGTCGTTGCTCGAGCTGGCGGCGCTGCTCGATCGCGTCGCGGAAGACTCGTGATAGCGCTGCCTCCGCGAAGCCACGGTGCAATCAGAGATGTTCAGTGCTTCTCCGAGCGGCTCGATGCTTAACCTGTTCAGGAGGAACTCAATTTCTGATAGTACGCCTTGTACGATCTGCCTCCGTAACGCCGTGCGTACGCGTTGCTCCCCGCGCCCTCGGGCACGGCATTGAGCACGAGGCCATTCACCTTGCAGCCCGCCTGATTGAGCCGCTGAACCGCTGTGCTAATTTCGAACGCCCGGGTGACCCCATAGCGCGCGAGCAACACGATAGTCCCGGCCGCGAGCGCGATGATGGCGACATCGGACACGGCAAGTATGGCGGCGGCGTCCACGACGACGACGTCATAGTCATCGACGACCACTTCCAGCGCGCGCTGGAAGTCGCCTCTCAAAAGCAGCTCGGACGGGTTATCCGGATATCTGCCGACACCGAGAAAATCGAGGTCGGGCAGCACGTTGCGACGAATTGCCTGGTCGACGAGCAGCGAGCCTTCCATCACCTCAGCGAGACCCCGCGCCCACGGCAGGCCCAAGATGCGATGCATGTGGCCTCGGCGCAAGTCCGCATCCACGAGCAGCACACGCTTGCCGCCCGCCGCGATCAGCGCCGCGAAGTTGGCCGACGCAAAGGATTTGCCGATATGTGGCATCGGGCCACTTAGCATGACCACGTTGTTGCGCGCGCCGATCATGGCGACTCGAACAGCCGTGCGCAGCACGCGCAGTCCTTCGACCGCCGCGTCTTGCGGGCACCTCACGGCGAGCAAGCGATCGCTGGCGGTCGCGTTCCTCATCTTCGCGAACCGCAGTTCGTCCACGCTCATCGGAATGGCGCCATACAACTGCAAGCTGACGCCCTCCAGCTCGACCGGATCGACCACGCCCTTCTTCAAAAAGTTGAGCCCGAATGCCAGACTTAAGCCAGCGAACAGCGCGGCAACAGCGGAGATCGCGACGATTAAGAGCCTATTGGGCTTGGTCGGCACCTCTGGCACGTCGGCATTGTCCACCACGCGCACAGCGCTGATCTTGCCGGCTCGCACCAATTTAAGTTGCACAATGTTCGAGAGTAGCGTTCCATAAACGTCCGCGGATACGCGTACTTCGCGCACCAGCCGGATCGCGTCCTGCTCGTCCACGGGCAGCTCGCGAACGTGCTCGATGATTGAATCGCGAAACCTGCGCGTCGCCTCGATTTGCTTGTCGAACTGCGCGAGCACCGGATGCGTTCCCGCGAAGTGCATGACGATTTCCTGCCGCCTCTGTTCAAGCAGATAAAGCGACGTCTCAGCCATTGAGGACTGGCCCAACAACAACCGCGCTTGCTCGCTGATGTCCATCGACGCGTGCTTATTCCGATACTCGTTATACCGCTGCTCCGCCTGCTCTACCTGCTGCTTGAGCTCTGGTAATTGGGAGTTGAGGAAGTCGAGCGAAGCCTGCGCGCGCACGGCCTTGCACTCGGCATTCTGCCTCACATACGCTTGTCCAATTGCGTTGAGCGTCGCACTCACGACGACTGGGTCCGCACCCGAAAGTGTCGCGGACAAAACGTCCGACCTGTTCCCTTGCTCCTCAACCTCTATGGCCCGCCGCAGATTGCGGATTGCCGCGGCACGCGACACGCGGCGCACGACGAATTCGGTTCCCGGCTCTCCGTGCATGCCCGCGACGCGCAGCGTAAGCGGACCGTTCGCGGTCTTGGTCGTCAACATTTCGCCGACTCTTCCGATCACGGGCCTCTTAATGCCCGGGCCGGTCAGCTCATACTGGGCCACCGCGAGCGCTTTGACTTTGAACGAGCGGCCGAGGTCAAGCTTGGATATGTCGAAGGCGCGCACATCGATCGACCCGTTGCCCCGTGCATAGGCGCGGAAACCGAGTTCCTGAGCAATGCGCGCAATGACGCGGCCGAAAGAAAAATAAACCGGCTGTGCAGAAACAGCGAGATTCAGTGCATCGACGGCCTCGCCGACGACGAGCTTAGAGTTAAATATTTGGATCTCGCCGTCCGCGTTCGACTTGATGGCGACGATCGACGATACATCGGCAACGTATTCGTTGAAGGAATGCGGTTGCACCTCGCCAGGTTCCTCCAATTGAATAACCAGATTTGCCCGATACACCGGCTGTGCAATCACTGCATAAATAAGGCCCGTGATGAATACTACGAGGAACGCACAAACAAATATCCAGCGGTGCGAGTAAATAACGTCGACGACACTGAAAAGTTCTAAAGAGGAAGGCGAACCGCCTACCTTAACGACACGCCCGCCAATGCGCTCAGCCATGGCTACGCCCTCGCTTATTCTTCTAAACGATCAGAATATCGGTATGGCGCCGAATTGAGAAGCGGGGCGTTCTCATATCGACTCGAACGAAGCGATGCCTAGCGCCCGCACTGGTTTAATAAAACTTAGAGCGCTCGGTCCGGAATTTCGCTGAACGCGTCCCATCTACGAAGGCAGAATTTGTGCGGCGCTTTGCATGTATGCCGCCGCTGAAAAAGGGCAAGCAAAAATATGGCAATCGTTAGTGTGCCTTAACAAAATGCATAGATGACATAGGGAATTCTTCTATCCTCCATTAGCAACAGATTTCTGGATGCGATGGCTGTTTCATAAGATGCAGTTTTTTACATAACTCCCGCAAGAACGCGCTCAGTAGATGAGGCAGGGCAGCTTTCCCGGCGTTGGCCTGTGGCGGATGAATCTGAAAGTAGACGGAATCTTTGAAGCGTAGGTGATTAGTGTGCGCCAGCAAGCGGTCGCGTGCAGTTCTTTCGATTGACGTTCACCCTTCTATGCTGTCACGATTCGGAAGCCGTATGATCTGTTTTGCGCAACATGATTTCATACGAAGAAAGCGAATTCATTTTGTAGGCTCGGCTCGTTGGGCTCTTACCGTTTAAATGATGGGCGACGCAGAGGAGAGGTCCATGCTCAACGCACGGGTTGGCGCCAGGACGCAAGACAACGTTCGTATCATCGCGGTCCTCCTCGTCTTGGTCGCCATGGTATTCCTCGCGATCCGCGTTGTGATCATCTATCATTTTTTTCTTTCGTATCGTGCGAATCAGGCCGAAGCGTTCAGCGACTTTAATTTATACTATTATGCGTTCAACGTCGTTCTGCATTCGCCGCACGACCCCTCGCTTCTGTACGATAACAATAACCTACTCGTATTTTTGAAAGCCATGGGAGCCGATCCGAGCGGATTCGGCATCCTGTATTGTTACCCGCCGCAGTTCGCTCTAGTCTTTTCGCCGTTCGGGCTCATGTCACCCCTGGCCGCAAAACTGGCTTGGGTTGCCATGTCGCTCGGTCTTTGCATTATTGGCGTAATCCTCACCGCTAAGATGGCGTACCGTGGCTCTGAGCGCCGCATCATCGCGCTGCTCATAGCCATTGTTTTGCTCAGCTTTCCAGTCTTGCACGATGGCTATCTCGGTCAATCGAACGAACTTCTATTCTTCCTGCTTGCGACGAGTTTCTACCTGATCGAGCGCAAGCATCCTTATGCGGCGGGCTCGTTTCTCGCGCTGGCCGTCGTGTTCAAGGTTACACCGCTCGCCATCGTGGGATTGCTTCTGCTTCGCCGCGAGTGGCGCGCGGTTGTATCGACTATCGTCTGGGCGATCGCCCTTTCGCTTTTTACCGCGACCCAACTGGGCTTTCGCGTGATATGGCATTACATCACCGTCGACGTATCGCGCGCCAATGCGCAGATTCTCACCATGGGCGGCTTGCCCGGCAATAGCTCCGTGAGAGGCACGTTGCAGACGCTCTCGGAGAACCTCGGTATGCCGGCGTCGGAGTCTGTGCTTCATGCGACATCGACGGGTTTCGCCCTGATCGTTTGCATGCTCGCGTGCTACCTGGTATTTCGCCGCAGCCAGGATAGACGCATGGATTACGCACTCGCGTGCATCACGATGCTTCTTGCATCGCCAGTGCTGGAACCGATTCACATGGTCGTCGCGCTGCTTCCGTTGGTGATCGTGATTGGTACGGCCTTGGAGCAACTGGAGGCGCGCTTGTCCGCGATCGCCCCTCGAGCCGAGTTGCTTCTAGCCGCAATCGCCGTGCTCTTGCTGTTCTTCCTCGAACGATCTGCAACGTACGCGGCCTCGGCGTTCATCATCTACGTGCTGTGCGTCGCCCGCTATTTCCCGCGATCGACGATACTTCCACGCGACTCGCGCGCAAGGCTCGGGAATTTCAACTCGCACACTCCTTAAGCTCCGAGCCCATAGCATGCGAAGTTTCAGGGCCCAGCGATACCGGCGGTGTCCAGCACGTCAAGAACGACCAGATCGAGGGGCGCTGGCCGGGGTCGTCGAATTCGCACTTCAAAGCTGCGTTGACGCGGTGGCTGTACCTCACGCACCAGATCGCCCAACGCGGTGCAGCTGTCCGGATAGCCCATCGCCCTGATCTCCCGCAGCAACCGCTTGACACTCAGTTCGGGGAAGGCACGCACCCGCTCGGTCACATAGCTGACGAACGGGTCGACCACACAAGGTCGCGGCGCACGCGGGCCGTTAGCGAGGCGCCTGAACGCCGTTCCTGATGGACTTGCGAACCGTCTTGCGATCCATACCAAGCGGGCGGCGATGGCCGAGACGCTCAGTTCGTGCCCATGCAGTTCCAAGATCGTCTTTATTTACATCTTCCAGATCAATCATCGATGTGCACGTTAGCATGGGCCTGAACGGAGCTATCGTCGGTGATCAGCCGATGAGGCGCGCGGGTAGGAAAGCCACATTGCGGAGGCGGCACGAAAGCGCCCTATATTCACCGGCTAACTTTGGTCCGGGCTGGTTGCTCTTCGAGCAAGCGCGTGTCTGTCCCGCGCGGGGAGCTTGTTTCCGCAGTCAAGGCACACGATTAACCGCATGTCGTGCAGGCTCAGCGCCGGCACGTGTAGCACCAGCAGCGCTCTGCGTTGGCGCCGGGCGTGGTCCCGGCGTCGCCTTGATGGTGCTCAGCAGCAGGCCGTATATCAGGTCGCGGAGAATGCCGTGGTCGACTGGGTCCTCTAATTTTTCAGAGCTTGATCAATTTTCCTCACCATTCCAGAACCAGCTGTCCTTCAGTTCGCTCTGCACGCGCGCGTCGATCTGCTCCAGGTAGCCCGCGGCGAAGCCAATCGCGATCGCGCCAACGATGAAAATGAGGCTAATGATTCCGGCGATCCAGTACAGCACGAGGCCGAAGAACTCCATGGCTTACTCTTTGCCTTTCACGAAGAATTCCTCTTCTATCCGCCTTGTTCCGTGCTCACACAAGAACGCGTAAATCACCAGATTCCCGTTCCAGAAGGTGGAGATATCCTCCGTCAACCCCGCGCCCGTGCCCGGAGGCTGCGCGCGCAAAGGTTCGGAAAGTTGGATCGTAAATTCGTTTAAGGTCATAGCCGTCTCCGGAACGTTCGTTGCTGAGAGTGTAGCGACAGACCGCAAACCGCGAAGGGACAGTTCTGTTTTAGCAAGGCCTTCCCACAATGCTGACAACGCCGCTGATCGGCAGGCCCCTTGCGATGCCCACTGTGATAGTGCGAATTATTCCTCAGGTGCTTCAAAGTGATCGTCGTGCCAACCTCGAGACCAGATTTCTGTTCAGCAGCGTTTTTACAGCGGAATGACCTACCGCAATACAACGAATCGAACAACTAACTTATCAGTATAATGACCCGGCGCTGAAATGGTCCCGCGCTTCAATTTGCGATATTAAAGGATTTTGTCCGATTTAATATATGCATTGCGCGGTATCGCAGCACTGCTAGTTGTCGGATTTCATGCGTCCTTCACGGTCCATTCTCGGGGGTGGAGTCAAAGCGCAAGTCACCTGCTGCTCGACTGGTTCCGACTTGGCGTGGATGTCTTCGTTGTGTCCGGCGCGATCATGGTCATCACGACATATGGTCGACCAACGGGCATGAAAACCGTCTCCGTCTTCGTGAACGGTAGGGTAGCACGAATTGTTCCACTTTACTGGATCTTAACCCCAGAACCGATCGGCATCAATGTGCCAGAGTGGCGTTTCGATAACAGGCGGACCGTGGGAGGGCCTCCGCACATCTGCTGGGCCCGCGTCCCCGAAGGGAGGGCGGTTTCCATCCCATCTCGGCCGACTCAGGCCCCAGCTTCTTCCACTCACGAATCCGAATCAAATGGTCGTGTCCTTCGTGCGCCAGAATGGCTTGGTTTATCCGAGTGGTAATGTAGTGTCCGCTAACGCGTTATGCGCAATCATGGCCTGCTGCTTGAGCGCCATGCTCAACGCGCTCAGTCGACGCGCCGGCACGATGGCAAGGTTGCCGTGGATAGCAGTAATACCCGCTGATGTTCGGATGGCTTTGAGTTCCGTTGTGATAACGGCGAACCATTGCGTGTCATCTTTGCACTGGACTGCTGCGACCGCGAAGTCATGAGATGGGCGGCGACGAACGGAGGCTATACCGGCGACATGGTGTGCGACGTCATGCTGCAGTACCTGACGCCCGACGAGTCAAGCAGCAGTAGCGTTCAACCGAAGCAGATCAGGCCGTTCTCCAAGTTTGAGGGTCGCGCGTGCCCAACGCTCGGGAAATAGTCGTGCTGCCAAACTATATCGTCGTCTACCGCGTGAAGAAGGATCGCACTGTCATCGTCAACGTGCTCCTCGCGCGCAAGCGCTACCCATAAGAAGAAGTTCAACGGCGGCTTTTTGTTTAATCGACGCACCATAACACTTCCTTCGGTCCTATTCGTAGACCCGATTCCAGCCCCCGGCTTCGGTGCGGTCTCGGGGCGTTTATGGATGACAACCGATTTGTCAGGTCCGTACCATGGATTGCGCCTGAGCGTTGAACGCTTCGCGTGAGAAGCGCTGCTGGAAGTCCTGACAAAGCGCATCAATCGGGACGTCGCGCGCTGCGAAAATGCGTTTCACGAAGGCGTCTTGATCGTCGGCAGGAAAAAGCAGGGCGTCCGGCAGATATGAGTCGAGTCCAGACACGCGCGACACAACGATAGGCCTATGAGCAAGCACCGCTTCGATCATCACGAGCGGCACGCCTTCATATGCCGAGGGCAGCACGAGCGTATCACTTGCGACGATGAACGGCAGCACGTCCTTCTGCGGTCCAAGCAGTCGTACATGCGCAGAAAGCGCGGAGCTCGAGTCCACAATGCCCCGCAAACGTGCGGCGTCCTCTCCCTCCCCGATTATAAGCACGAGCGTATTTGTGAATGCCTTATCATGGCGCTCAATGGCCCGCATAAGAAAGTCCTGCCGCTTTTGATGAAGATTCAGGCGGCCGATATGCGCGACGATATAGGTACCGTCATCCGGCAAGCCTAATGCGGCGCGCGCCGCGCTCCTCGTGAGCGTCGATTGACGGAAGCGATCGTCGACGTAGTTCTCGAGGGTTATCGTGCGCGCGTGCGGCGCTAACGCACCCAGCTTATCGCGCAAGTGACCGTTCAGCGTCACGTATTCGTCAGGCATGCGGTATAGCAGGCGCTTAATTATCCACTTAATCTTGTCGGATCCGCTCCTACTCTTGGGCCCGTCATCAACGAGCGGTAAATAGCTTACCGAGGTCACCTTTGCGTAGCGCGCCGCAAACAGGCCCGCAAGCCCCGATGCGATCGTGCCTTGCGAGATCAACAGCTTGTCGAGACCAAGCGTGCGCAACGTCGCAGCCATCGACCGAATCATGCGATGTAGCTCGAAAAAATTGTCGCGCAACGACTCGGCCGTGTAGGGCAGACTGACGAAGCGGGCCTTCGGGTGATCCCGCACCAACTCTCCGACGAAGCGGTGAAGTGGCTCGTTCGCAATCGGCACTAAAACGTGCACCGTCTCAATGTTCGCGCTATCGACAAGCGCGAGCATGAGGCGTTTGAGCATTTCTTCGTGGCCGCCGTTGATGCCCGAATCGCAATATATCCCTAACTTCACTGTGATGCCCCCTTGCTCGCGGTGTGTCAGTGCGCTGCATGCAAACCATGTGTCGCCGCGTTGGCCATATTTCTCCGCCTGCACATGATCAGGGCGCTTCAGATCTTCCGGTTCCCACCATTACCGACGTTTGCGATCGCACATGCGTGGGTGCCCCAGCGGCATAAGGTCGGCAACATCGCTGACTTTTACAGTAACCTTAGCGTGCGCGCATTCGTCCGACCAAAAAGAGCGAACACCTTACATGTTATCGAACGTATGTAATGTAGGTGAAAAAGATTTCGACACGTAGAAATCTAAATTGCCGGGTTATGGGCGTCAAACATCGAGCCCGTTCCTGTTACGGCCGCGTATATCACGTCCGAAGTCCTACTCTCCCCTCTCTGCAACTTAAACGTACCCTCTTCGTACTATCTATCTTTGTCCATGACAATACCTGATGCCCTGCCAGAGATGGGTCTTAGATCTAAGTCCGCCCTTCTACGATGGCCGCGGCTGGAAGTCGAGCGCTTTCAGCGCACTGGGCCAGCTAAAGCGCTCCGCATCTTTGAGCGCAGCAGCGTGGAGTCTCTCCCACTCCTGCCTCATGCTCGCGCCGCGCACTTGGGCCAAAAAATTCTCTGCGGTGTAGTAGATTGAACTTCCACACAGCGCTTCGTCTTTTCGCCAGACGGGCGTAAGAACTGGCAAACCGTACGAAGCATATTCCAAATGCTTTGACGAGAAGCTATGCCGACGTAGTTCGTCATCACTGATGGTTACCAAGCCAAACTGGTAATTCGCAACCACGTCGGTCGATGGCGCATAGCCTTTATAGTTGATACCCAGAGATGCTGGCGGCTCCGGCCCACCGTACACCTCCAGATGCGGGCAGAGCTTGCAGAGTTGCGCGAGCAACGGCAGATTGACCCAATAGTCTCCTAGAAAACCCAGGTAAACAATCTTGGGATGATCGTCATACTTGGCCAACTTGAGCTTTGGATTCGTGCCGTAGGTAAGCGCTAAGAAGTTATTCCCCTGGTACTTTTTGTCCCGCACGTAGTCGGCGTAGGTATGCCAATGAAAAGACAGATAGTCCGCTGCGGCGTAGGCGGCGATTTCTACCTTGCGGACCCTCTCATATCCAGCCTGACTCAGCAGTCCGCCAAACAACTGTTCTTCGGCGAAGGGCGAAGGAAGGTCTAGAATCTGTACGTCCGCAATACGGTCCGCCAGTGTTAACGCTGTATCTAAATTGCTCTCGCAAATCAAGAGATCGAAATTCCCTCTCGATCGCAAGACGAATCCGAGGACTTGCCCTCGGAGAACTAGAACACGCCACAGCAGTAATGATGTCGCCGCCCTGCGCGCACTTGTTCCAAATTTGCTTAAAACTACCAAAAGTCCCTCACATAAATAAAGCTCCACTTTCTTAACGTTAAGCCCTGGGAGTCGTCTACGTATGCCGGCGCCTCCCAGCCGCGAAATCGCGCCGGAATTAAACAAAAGCACAGAATCGTATCCATTCGATTTGAGGTATTTCTCAATCTCTTTGGGCTTTACTCCGTTCGCGAAGGGGTCCTGTGAGCAGACTATGACAGCCCTCTTTCCACTCGTCATGCCAGTTTCCAATCCAATTACAACGTCACTGGAACTCCGACCACGTGTTATCGGCAGCGAAATTGTCCATGCTGCATGGTGGAGGGCCGAAAGCATCGAACTCCTCGATCTGCAGTATCTCACAAGAAAGACGTGAGCTTCTCCCCAAAGTTCGTCGTCCAGCACGCCGGTGTATGACGAGGTGGCTCAGCATGACGACACGGGACCCTGACGGAAACATTCAAACATTCCATTCGATGGGACTGGCTCACTGATGGTGTAGCACGCATGCACGGGTGCAGGAATCAAAACCCCGACATCCAATTAAAGGAGTTGGGGTATGAAGTTAGATAGTGATATTGCTGCCGTAGCGGCGGCGCAGTGCGATGGTCAACCCAACCCTGACCAAAGCTTTATAGAAATTCCGGCGTGCGTTGGTCCTCACGAAAGCCATACATGCGACGCTCACGTTCGCGCGTGGGCTGATGACTGCTCTCGGCCCGATTGTGACGAGCCGCCGCCTCAACGGCACATGCTTCACGTGGGCCTTCACCTTTAGTGCCGTCCCGACCAACGAACGCCAACGAATTGCCCGAGGAGGACCAAATACGATTAAGTCTATCGGCTTGCGAATGTTCGAGACGGGATGCACTGACCCAAACGTCCAACGTGCCGTGAGATCGGTGCCCAGCATCACGTGAAAATGCCTGTCCAGCTTGACGCAAAATCACCTGTCCGGCGTGACGCGTAGCGCGCGCGCCCTGATGAATTGGCGACAATATGTCTGATGGGTACGACGCGCATCCGATGGGCGGAGTATGATGGCCAACAGCCAACAGGAGGCGCGGCTGCATGGAAGAGTATTATTTTCAGCCATATTCCGTTGCGGGCACGGAGATTTTTTTGCGACCCTCCATCGACAGGCAATGCGCATATTTTTTCATCATTGAAGTTGGGAGTTCGCATGCTTTAGTCTCCTACGCCTCGCGTCAGCCAGTCTGCACCCCATTGTGATTCGAGCAGCTGATTTGCTCGGAAAGTGCTCTTGTCCTTCTTTTTCGCTGTCGGCTAGTCGGCCATTAGAGGTCGGTCATTCCATGACCGCACTGATGTCGCGTTCGCAACCTTCAGCGGCGCCCGACGACGAAATAAGTGACGCGCACGATTTAGAAACGAGGAAAATTCCATGAACGTCGTCCAACGCGTCATATTAAGGCCCTCGAAAATACTGTCCTTCTTCAGAAACATAGCGGTCGTTGACCGGCGGAAGCTCTATCAGGTCTGGGAGCAGTCACACCTGGCGAAATTGATGGACTATCTGGACGTCGATTGCGTCTTCGATATCGGAGCAAATCGGGGCCAGTACGCCGAGATGTTGCGGTACAAAATCGGCTACACCGGGTTAATCTTCTCGTTCGAGCCAAATCCAAGCGATGCTCGCATCGCACGCGAAGCGTCTGCAGGCGACGAGCGATGGATCGTGATGGAGCTGGCGGTCGCCGAAACGGATGGCGAGGCGACATTCAACGTCATGCGCTCTAGTGAGTTCAGTTCGCTCAGCTCGCCTAGTCATCGCGAGGTCGAGCTGTTCCGCGAAACGAATGCAATCGTCGACACAGTCACCGTGAGAACACAGCGTCTGGAAACCGTCCTATCTCGCCTGCAGGCCGAATACAAGTTCAAACGGCCATTCCTGAAGCTGGATACGCAGGGCTTTGATGTAAAGATCGTGAGAGCCTCCGCGAATGCTGTACGCAAATTCGTCGGCTTACAGAGTGAACTGTCGATTGCGAAGCTTTATACGGACTCCGTCGATTTTCGGGAAGCGCTCACTGAATATGAACGGTGCGGATTCTCACTGAGTGCCTTTGTGCCGAATAACGCAGGGCATTTCCCGCGTCTCCTGGAAACTGATTGCGTAATGATACGTTCTGATCTTGCGTGTCACGGGACGGCCGGTGCGCCCAATCATCGGGCACGTTGAACAGGAAACACGGCCTGTGGCGTTGCTGGGTCGAAAGCGCAAACCTGCGACGCGTTACATGCGGTGTCGTTGGCGCAGGCAACAACCTTCGACACGCTGGCTGTTTCGCAGTATCCGTCCACAAATCCCGCGTTCACATCTCGTCATTGGATGTCGACGATCTTGCGCAGTAAGCTGTACGACGCACGCCGCATCACACACTGTTCTTCCTTTCCATGCGCACGGATTATTGGTGACGGGACGCAAGAGCTTCACGCGGTCCAAATGTCCGCCCCGGGGCCGCGAGCGCCAACGCGGCTTTGGGAAGCACAACGTCGATTTTTTGGCGCGCCGGCGCACCCATTCTCGCGGCCCCTGCCGGCGACATCCACCTTCGACCTCCCCTGCCGGTGCCGTCCCGCGCGAACGCAGTGCCGAACCGGCGAAGGCGGGTTTGGTCGGTATCTGTCAGTGCAACCCATCTTGAATGTCCGCGTGCACGATGCGAAGGATTCGCCATCGTAGTGATTGGGGCGATGCGATGGACGACGATGCGATCGACCGAGCTACTGTGCGAACGGGCGCACGTCGCCCCCGCCAGGGCGAGGCGTTCTGGCGGGAGACGGTGGCGGCATGGAAGGGGAGCGGCGTTGGGTATCCGTCAGCACATCCCATTTTGACGTCGCGTCAATTAGATGACGACGATTTTGCGTAGCAAACTAGCAAACCGTACGAGACACGCCAGCGCCCTTCAGAGTCTGTCACGGCAATCGAGGCTGTTTTCGAATTCAGCCGGACGATGATGCCGACGCGCTCGCTCAGGTGCTTGTCGGTGGGTGAACCCGACCGTGTCGCCGATAAATAACTCTTCGCGTTGGGGGGTGCGGCTAAATTCTTGGACTGTTTATGCCGCAATTCCAAGAATCCCCCGGTATTCGACCAGGCTGAGGGAGCCAAGCGAGAGGCGGCCTCCGAGTAGGCGAGGAGGTCGCCCCCCTCACCCCTCACAGATCCGGACGAGCCCAATTAAGGCATCCGGTTCCTCATCATGCAGATTCGCTCACGGTTTGGCGTAACGACGGACAATCCGAGGCTGCGGTAACGGGAATAGGGTGAGTATTCTCATGAAGGCAACCCATGGCATAGAGCGTTCGTTCGACCTTCGCGACAACCACTTACGCCAGATGCGGGCGACGTGATTCCGCAGAGTCGCCAGGCGCTCGAAATTGCCGCTGATGCCAAAGTAGGCATAGTGCCCCTTAAGCATTCGACTCAGACGCTGGTGCTGATCGCGAAGCGGCCGGGTCCGCATACCACGGCAGACACGGCTGACTGCTTTGAGCGTACGCGCGACGCGGTCTTTGGTGGTCAATTGCCGCACCATCGCCCGGCCCTTCTCCGAAGTCACCCACACGTGAGTGAATCCAAAGAAGTTGAAGGTCGTGGCCAGCGGCTCTTGGGGATCATCGTGCCCGGATTGGGTTTGAAGCGGAAATCAATCATCTGGGTTTTGTCCGGATGTAACTCGAGTCCGTACTTGCCCAATCGCTTGCCCAGCACCCGCAAGACGCGCTCGGCATCGTCCTTGTGCGCAAGGATCACGACAAAGTCATCCGCGAAACGAACCAAGGTGCTTGGCCCACGAAGGCGCGGTTGCAGCTCAGCGGCAAACCATTCATCCAAAACATAATGCAAGAACACGTTGGCCAAGCAGGGCGAAATTACGCCGCCTACAATGTTGCATACTTTTCAGGCGTTGTTGCATAAGTCGAACGTAAGGACAAGATGGCTTCTGCGATCCTGAATTCATGCGATGCGGGTGGACTGCG
>NZ_FCOL02000059.1 GCF_001544515.1 Caballeronia terrestris | reverse complement strand
TCCCGCCGATGATCGGCCCCGCCGCGATCGATACCGCGCCCGCCGCTGTCCACAGGCCGACAGCGTGAGCGCGGAGGCGCCGGTCGTCGCCGCATGCGTGGTTGAGGAGCGCGAGCGAGTTCGGCAGCATCGCCGCCGCGCCTACGCCCTGCAACGCGCGCGCCGCGATCAACTGCGACGCATCGGCCGCGAACGCGCATCCGAGCGACGCCAGCGCAAAAAGCGCGAGCCCCGCGACGAACAGGCGCCGCGCGCCGAAGCGGTCGCCGAGCGCGCCCGCCGAGAGCATCAGCGCGGCGAAGGCGAGGGCGTAGGCATCGACGGTCCACTGGAGGCTCGGCAGGCTCGCGTGGAGATCGTGCGCGAGGCTCGCGAGCGCGACATTGACGATCGACACATCGAGCTGCGACACGACGAAACCGACGCTCGTCGCGCCGACGATCAGCATCTGGCGCGCACTGAGCGCGGCGGGGGAGGAGGTGAGGTTTGAGTTCATACAGCCATCGTACGGATGCGCTGCGTCCGATGTTTCGGGCTGCGGTGAAACGTGATTGCGCGGCGCCGCGGCAAAAAAATGGCGTGCCACGCGGGCACGCCATTTCACTCAGCCGATGAAAAACTCAGCGCGTTTCCGGCGCGTTACGGATGAAAAGCGTCGTCACCGCGCCCACGACGCACAGCGCCACGACGTAGAGCGCGGGCGCCATCGGATTGGACTTCATCATCAGCGAGACGGCGATCGGCGTGAGTCCGCCGAAGATCGCGTACGCGACGTTGTACGAGAATGAAATGCCCGAAAAGCGCACGACGGCCGGGAACGCCTTGACCATCACGAACGGAATCGCGCCGATCACGCCGACCGTGAAGCCGGTGAACGCGTACCACGGCAGCAGCACGGACGTATCGACGGCCAGTTGCTGGAACAAAGTGTAGTACGAGATCGCGAGCGCGATGCCGCCGATGAAAATCGTCTTGCCCGCGCCGATCCGGCCGGCAATCGCGCCCGCCAGCACGCAGCCGACGGTCAGACACAGCGTCGCGAGGCAGTTTGCAATCAGCGCGGTCGCCGGGGCGATGTGGAACTGTTTCTGCAGCAACGTGGGCGTCATCAAAATCACGACGACGATCGCCGCCGACAGCATCCACGTGAGCAGCATCGAGATGATCACGGCGCGGCCGTGGTCGCGCAGCACGGCCTTGAGCGGAATTTCCGCTGCGAGCGACTTGCGCTTCTGGAGCTCGGCGAATACCGGCGTTTCATGCAGCCAGCGGCGCAGATACACCGAAAAGAGGCCGAATACGCCGCCGAGCAGGAACGGAATGCGCCACCCGTACTCCGCGACTTCGGCCGCTGCGAAGCTCTTGTTGATGCCCGCCGCGATCAGCGAGCCGAGCAGGATGCCGGCGGTGAGGCCCGCCGTCAGCGTGCCGCACGCATAGCCGATGTGCCGGTTCGGCACGTGCTCCGACACGAACACCCAAGCGCCCGGCACTTCCCCGCCGACCGCCGCGCCCTGCATCACGCGAAACACGAGCAGCAGCACCGGCGCCATGAGTCCGATCGACGCGTAGGTCGGCAAAAGGCCCATCAACAGCGTCGGTACGGACATCAGCAGCACGCTCAGCGTGAACATGCGCTTGCGGCCGAGCAGGTCGCCGAAGTGCGCCATGATGATCCCGCCGAGCGGCCGCGCGAGATAACCGGCCGCGAAGATGCCGAAGGTCTGCAACTGGCGGAGCCAGTCGGGAATCGACGCAGGGAAGAACAGTTGCCCGATCACCGGCGCAAAAAACACGAAGATGATGAAGTCGTAGAACTCGAGCGCGCCGCCGAGCGCCGCGAGCGACAGGGTCTTGTAGTCGCCGCGCGTGAGCGCGCGACCGGCGGCGGGAACGGTGCCGCCCAAAGGTGTTGCTTGCATCGTTGAAGTAGTCGGTAAATGGGAAAGCCGCGCGCCTTACTAATTAGCGTGAGCGCGCAGGAACGGGCATCGTCCGACTGCGGAAATGCGGCGCGGGATGAGCGCCAGGACCGCGGCGGCGCGCGCGACGGGAAGCCACGGCGCAGCCTTCCTTCCCGATGGGCTGGTGGCCACGCGAAGGCGGGAACTCTGCCAAGCCTCGGATGTTACAGGATGTATGCAAGCGCTCCATCTGAAGCATCATCCGGCCCCGTTTATATGTAAAAAATTAAGACTTATCTAATGGGACAGGCCGCGGCGCTTCTTCAGAATCCGGCTTCTGTGCACGGTCTCGTGAGAATTCGTCACAAGATCGCAGGCGATGAAAACTTCGGTACCGCCGGAAAACGAACGTCGCCGCATCCTTCAGACTCACCGGGCCCGATTTCATGCGTGTTGCAGTACTTCAAACCGATCCCACCCACCGCGTCCTCATTGGCGAACTCGTCAAACGCCTGGGCCATACCTGTCATGTGTTCGGCGACGGCCTCGTGATGTCCAAGGCGCTCTCGCGCTCCACCGTCGACATGCTGATCCTCGACTGGCATTCCACCGGCCTCTGCGGACTCGATCTGCTGAAGTCGGTGCGTTCGAGCTTCGGTGAGCGCGTACCGGTGCTGTTCGTGACCGCCGACGGCGCCGAGCACAACGTCGTGCGCGCGCTGACCGCTGGCGCCGACGATTTCCTCGTCCACCCGGTGCGCGCCGCCGAATTCGGCGCGCGCGTCGAGGCACTGCTGCGGCGCGCGTATCCGCAACAGACGTCGACCAGCCTGGAAGTCGGCTGCTATCGCTTCGACGCGCGCCAGCAGACCGTCACCGTGCGCGGCAAGCCGGTGCAGTTGAGCGGCACGCAATTCCGCCTCGCGATGCTGTTCTTCTCGAACGTTGGCCGCGTGCTTTCGCGCGATCACATTTTCGCGATGGTGTGGGGCCGCGAATTCCGCGAAACCACGCGCACGATCGACAGCCACGTCTCACGGCTGCGCCTCGCGCTGGAAATCGAGCCGGTGAATCATTTCCGGCTGCAACCGGTGTACAAGAGCGGTTATCGCTTGCTTCATCTGTATGGCGACGAGGCGGGCGAGACCGAGCATGAATCGGATGGAGTCATCGCCGCCTGAACTGAAACTGAAAATGCCGTCGCGAGACGGCATTTTTTTGACCAAGTCCAACGTGTGATCAGAGGGAAGGCAGCGCGGGACGTGTTTCGATCGAATGGCGGATCAGCGCTTCGACGTCGCGACGCTCGTCGCCGGCAAGCGGCAGACGCGGCGGCCGAACCGGCTCCGTCCCCAATCCGACGATCGCTTCCGCCAGCTTGATGTTCTGCACGAGCTTGTGCGAGACATCCAGCGCGAGGAGCGGCGCGAACCATCGGTAGATCGCGCGCGCTTCCTCGACGCGTCCCGCGCGCAGCAGCCGGTAGATCGCGACCGTTTCCTTCGGGAATGCGCAGACGAGCCCGGCGACCCAGCCCTGCGCGCCCATCAGGATCGCTTCCATCGCGAGGTTGTCGACTCCGCAAAAGAGTGAATATCGGTCGCCGGTCTCGTTGATGAGATCGGTGATGCGACGCACGTCGCCCGACGATTCCTTGATCGCCGCGAATTTCTTCTCCTCGGCGAGTTCCGCGAACATCTTCGGCGTCACGTCGACGCCGTAGGCCAACGGATTGTTGTAGACCATGATCGGCAGCGGGCTCGCATCGGCGACCATGCGGAAGTGGTTCAGCGTCTCGCGCCGGTCCGACAAATAACGCAGCCCCGGCAGCACCATGTAACCCGACGCACCACGCGGCGCGCCCTGTTCGGCCTGGCGGCAGCCGTCGAGCGTGCTGTTTTCCGCGATCGTCAGGAGCACCGGCACGCGGCCGCGCGAAGCGTCGACGGCGATGTCGAGCACGTCGAGCTTTTCGTCGAGCGAGAGCGTCGAGGCTTCCCCGAGCGATCCGCACACAATGATGCCGTCGACGCCCGCTTCGATCTGCGCTTCGATGTTCTTCTTGGTCCACGCGCGGTCTATGCTGAAATCCGCGTTGAACTTGGTTGTGACGGCGGGGATCACGCCTTCCCAGATATGCGCCACGGCGCCTCTCCTCAAGTGAATGTACGGCCAAGTGTAAGCAGCGCAAAACGCCGCGTCTTGCGCGAATCGTGCGTCCCGCGTGCCGATTTCGGCATAGCTTCCCAGCGCTTCCTCTTGTGCCGAAATCGTCATCAATTCCGGCTAGCCGCGCCAAGACGCGCCGCGCGCGCGTTTTTACGATAGCGGCATGAAAACCCTCGACATCATCGATTCGCACACGGGCGGTGAGCCAACCCGCCTCGTCGTGTCGGGCGGCCCGGACCTCGGGCGCGGCACGCTCGCCGCACGGTTTCACGTCTTTCGCACGCAATTCGACGACTGGCGCGCGGGCATCGTCACCGAGCCGCGCGGGTCGGACGTGATCGTCGGCGCGCTGCTGTGCGAGCCCGACGACCCCACGTGCGCCACCGCCGTCATCTTTTTCAACAATGTCGGCTATCTCGGCATGTGCGGGCACGGAACGATCGGGCTCGTCGTCTCGCTCGCGCATATGGGCCGGATCGCGCCGGGGCGGCATCGGATCGAGACGCCGGTTGGAATCGTCGAGGCGACGCTCAACGACGACGGCAGCGTCAGCGTGCGCAACGTGCCGGCGTACCGGCATCGGCGGGCGGTGACGGTCGACGTGCCGGGCCACGGCCCGCTGACGGGCGACGTCGCGTGGGGCGGCAACTGGTTTTTTCTCGCCGCCGATCACGGGCGCGCGCTCGTGCCCGCGCAGATTCCGGCGCTCACCGAGTTCACGGACGCCATCCGCGACGCGCTGCACGCGCAAAACATTACGGGGGCGGATGGCGCGTACATCGACCACATCGAATTGTTCGCGGTTTCGCCACGTGAGGGCGTCGACAGCCGCAACTTCGTGCTGTGCCCCGGAAGCGCCTACGACCGCTCGCCATGCGGCACCGGCACGAGCGCGAAAGTCGCGTGCCTCGCCGCCGAGGGCCTGCTCGCGCCGGGCGGCGTGTGGCGGCAGGAGAGTGTGATCGGCAGCGTGTTCGAGGCGAGCTACGCGTTGAGCGATGCCAAAGAGGTCATCCCGACGATCACCGGCCACGCCCACATCATGGGCGAAGGCCGACTTTGCTTCGACGAGCGCGATCCGTTCGCGTGGGGCATCCCTGCAAGCGGCGCGCGATGAGCGCGGATGCGATCGTCGTGGGCGCGGGGATCGTCGGCGCGGCGTGCGCGGCGGAACTCGCGGCGCACGGTCTCGATGTCGAGGTGCTCGATGCGCGCGGTATCGGCGGCGGGGCGACGGCGGCGGGCATGGGCCACATCGTCGTGATGAACGATTCGGCGGCGGAATTCGCGCTGTCGCATTATTCACGCGGTCTGTGGCTCGACCTCGCGCCGAAACTGCGCGCGTGCGATGCGTTCGCGCGTTGTGGCACGCTCTGGGTCGCCGAGGACGGCGAGGAACTCGCCGCCGCGCGCGACATGCAGCAGGCGCTCGCAGAGCAGGGCGTGCGGGCGGAGATGCTGGATGCGTCCGCGTTGCGCGCGAGCGAACCCGCGCTGAGTCACGCGATGCAAGGCGGCTTGCTGATCGAGGACGATTGCATCGTGTACGCGCCGCGTGCTGCCGAATGGCTACTCATGGAATCGCCGCACGCGGGGCGCATCCGTGTTTCGACTGGCTGCGAAGCCGTGCGGATCGAGCGCGGCCGCGTGACGCTTTCCACTGGCGAAACGCGCGCGGCGGCGCATGTGATCGTGGCAAACGGGCTGGCGGCACGCGACTTGGTGCCAGGCGTGAAGCTCGAAGCCAAAAAAGGTCATCTGCTGATAACGGACCGCTATCCCGCCGCGATCCGCCATCAACTGCTCGAACTCGGCTATATCAAGAGCGCGCATCACGCGACCGGCACGTCCGTCGCCTTCAATGCGCAGCCGCGCCCGACCGGGCAATTGCTGATCGGATCGTCGCGACAATTCGGCAACCTCGACGGCGCCGTCGAAATGGATGTCCTCGCCGCGATGCTCGGACGCGCGGCGCGTTATCTGCCGCATTTACCTGCGATGAACGCGATCCGCGCGTGGACCGGGTTTCGCGCGGCATCGCCGGATGGATTGCCGCTGATCGGCCGGTTTTCCGAGGACGTCTGGCTTGCCGTCGGGCACGAAGGACTTGGCGTAACGACGTCGCTCGGCACGGCGAAGCTGCTCGTCTCGCAAATGCTGAAGCACGATTGCCCGATCGATCCCGCCGCGTTTTCCCCGACACGCTTTTCGATGGAGCACGCCCATGGCTGACACGGTTTGCGTCACGATCGACGGCGAAACGCTCAGCGTCGAGGCGTTCACGACCGTCGCTGCCGCGCTCGCGATCCACGGATTGTTGCAAACGCGCCGTTCCGTGTCCGGCGAGCCGCGCGGGGCGCTGTGCGGCATGGGCGTGTGCCAGGAATGCCGCGTGAGCATCGACGGTCGCGCGCACGTCCTCGCATGCCAGATGCTCTGCCGCGACGGCCTCGCGATCGAGACCGCGCGATGAACGTCGAGCGTTTCGATTTCGCGATCGTCGGCGCGGGTCCGGCGGGGTTGCGCGCGGCGGACGTGGCCGCGAGCGCGGGCGCGCGCATCGCGCTGATCGACGACAACCCGCGCGCCGGCGGGCAAATCTGGCGGCAGGGACCGGGCTTCGCGGCATCGAAGCCGCTCGAAAGCTGGCTCGCCGATACCGCACCGCGCGCGAATCTGACGTTGCTGCACAGCACGAAAGCCATCGCGACGCTCGGCGGCAAGCGGCTTTTGCTCGAACGCGAGGACGCACCCGCATGCATCGAATACGCGCAGTTGCTGCTCGCGACGGGCGCGCGCGAGCGCCTGCTTCCCTTCGACGGCTGGACGCTGCCCGGCGTCACCGGCGCGGGCGGCTTGCAGGCGCTGATCAAGGGCGGCATGCCAGTGAAAGGCGAGCGCGTGGTGATTGCGGGCAGCGGGCCGTTGCTGCTCGCGGCGGCAGCGACTGCGGCCATGCGCGGCGCCGACGTACGCGCGGTGGTCGAGCAGGCGGCGTGGCATCGGTTGATGCGCTTTGGCGTGTCACTGGCTGCGACGCCTGTCAAGCTCGCACAGGCAGTGGAGCTGTTGCGCGGGATAGGCTTGTCGCGGTATCGCGCGGGCGCGGTCGTCGTGAAGGCGCACGGCGCGAACCGCGTCGAAGCGGTGACGATTCGCGTCGGTAAAAGTGAGCGAACGATCGAAACAGACCGCATCGCATGCGGCTACGGCCTCGTGCCGAACGTGACGCTCGCGCAGGCGCTCGGCTGCGGGATCGATGCTCAAGGCGCCGTGCGCGTCGATGAAAACCAGCGCACGACCGTCGCGGAAATTTTCGCGGCGGGCGAATGCACGGGCGTCGGCGGGATGGAGCTGGCGAGCGTCGAAGGCGCGCTCGCGGCATACGCGGCGCTCGGCATCGACGATGAGCGCGCCGCGCGGGATCGTCGTGAGCGTGAGCGCTGGCGGCGCTTCGCGGCGCGTGTCGCCGTTGCGTTCGAACTCGGCGAGGCGGCCTGCGCGCTGCCGTCGCCGGAGACGCTGCTGTGCCGCTGCGAGGACGTGAGCGTCGGCGCGGTCGCCGCGCACGCAAACTGGCGCGACGCGAAATTGCACACGCGCTGCGGCATGGGACCGTGCCAGGGGCGCATCTGCGGCGCGGCGGCCGCGACGTATTTCGGCTGGGACGCCGCCGCCCCGCGCCCGCCGTTCACGCCCGCGCGCATCGAAACGCTGATCGCGGCGGGCGGCATCGACGTGTAAAACCCCCATTTTTGACCGCCGGACCGCGCCCCTATAATCGAGCGCAGCCATTCCCAACGACGACGCCCGCGAGACGCGAATTGACCATCACGATGGACCGCCCCGCCGACGAACTCAGCGCAGCCGCGTTGCACGCGCCGGCCGCCGCATCGACGCTCGATGCGATGCTTCAGCACTTCATGTTGCTCGCGCCCGTGTTCGACGCGCTGCCCGACGTCGTCTTCTTCGTAAAGGATGCCGAGGCGCGCTACGCGATGGTGAACCGCACGTTAGCGCGCCGCTGTGGCCAGAAGGACAAGCAGGCGCTGATCGGCCGGACCGCCGAGGATGTTTTCCCGCGCCGCTTCGGACGCATCTACACAGCGCAGGACAAGGCGATCATTGCAGAAGGCAATCAGCTGATCGATCAGTTGGAATTGCATCTCTACGCGGGCCGCGAGCCCGGCTGGTGCATGACCTGCAAGCAGCCTCTCTACGATGCATCGGGGAAAGTGATCGGCGTCGTGGGCATTTCGCGCGACCTTCAGGCGGCCGAGGGCACGCATCCGGCTTACAGCAGGCTCGCGGCGGTCGTACAGCACATCCAGGAAAATTACGTGCAGCCGCTGAACATGCGGCAACTGGCGGCGATGGCGAACATGTCGATCGCGCAACTCGAGCGCTACTTTCACAAGGTCTTTCACCTGACGCCGCGCCAGGTGCTGTTGAAAACACGGCTCGATGCCGCGACAGCGCTTCTGATCACGAACGACAAGGTCACCGATGTCGCCGCGCTCTGTGGCTACACGGACCACAGCGCGTTCACGCGCCAGTTCAAGGCGACGGTCGGCATCACGCCCACCGAATACCGCTCGCTGCTCCACGCCGGCATGACGCCCGAAAAAGTCTGACGAGAAAAGCGGGCACGATCATTCCCGGAATTACACGATCGTACTTATCGACGCCACCGCACGGTGCGCGAAAAGCCCGCCGACGACCGCGCCACAAGGATTTGCGGTGTACGAGCATTCCGGCCTGCTTTTTGCTCAAAAGGATGCGGGATACTTCTGTGTCCTGGCACCGCGCTGGTTTCGCACCGGCCATGCGCGGCCCATCAACCGATCAACAATGGTGCTGCCGGAATCCATGTCGCGACCCTGACGCACGAAGGGTCGAGCGGCCACGCAGTAGAATCGCTTGCATATGAATTCCGCTTTTGGCAGTTTGAAAACAAAATGATGAACGAAGTAGCAAGACTGGGGCATGCCCGGATCGTGCTGATTGAAGACGATCCGGAGAGCAGGGAAGCATTGCAGATGCTGCTGGAGGAGGAAGGCGCGGATGTCGTTGCCGTCGCCGATGCCGAGGAGGGCGCCGAGACCGCCATCCGCCTCATGCCCGATGCAGTGATCTGCGACATCGACCTTCCGATGATGGACGGTTTCTACCTGATACAACGTTTGCGCGACTACGAGATTCGAGGCAACTTGCCGCCTTCGGTCGCGATCGCGCTGACGGGCCACGACGGCGACGAGTATCGATTGCGAAGTATCGGCGAGGGCTTTCAGCACTTCATGACGAAGCCCGCTCGTCCTGATGAACTCGTCACGCTGATCCACAATTCGCTGAACGCGCGAGTGCTTTCGTAACCAATGAAGAAGGGGCGCCGCGGCGCCCCTTTCTGCTTTATATGTGAACCCGGCTATGACCGGTCGCGGTTGCGCGCCCGCGTGGCGCCCGTAATGACGGCGATGCCGAGCAGAATCACGCAGACGATCAAGATCGTGTGCTGCGCGACGTGCATGGAGACGAGCGCCCACGCAACGCCGCCGATGAAGATCAGCCAGCCCACCAGATAAATGACGAGGGTCATCGAATTCTCCTTTTCATGCTGTCGTTGTCTTTCGTGATTATTGAAAGGCCTTCCCTTGTTCGACGCTTTCACGCCGATAAGTTCAGCGGCGCCGGGTGCAGCCCTGCAAACATCATTCCATCCCATCCCTATGCTCATCGTCCACCACTTAAACAACTCCCGCTCGCAACGCGTGCTCTGGATGCTCGAAGAACTCGGCGTCGACTATGAACTGAAGCGCTATCAGCGCGACCCGAAGACGATGCTCGCGCCCGCCGAGCTGCGCGCCGTGCATCCGCTCGGCAAGTCGCCCGTTATCACGGACGACGGCATCACCATCGCCGAGTCGGGCGCGATCATCGAATATCTCGTCGACCATTACGGGCAGGGTCGCTTCGCGCCGCCGCCCGGCGCATCGCCCGAACGCGTGCGCTACAACTACTGGATGCACTACGCGGAAGGCTCGGCGATGCCGCCGCTGCTGCTCAAGCTCGTCGCGCTGCGCATCGGCAGCGCGAAGATGCCGTTTTTCGTGAAGCCGGTCGCGCGCCGCATCGCCGCGACGATGCAGAGCAGCTTCATCGATCCGCAGCTCAAGCTGCATTTCGGCTACGTCGAAGGCGAGCTCGCGAAGTCGGAATGGTTCGTCGGCAACGAGTTCAGCGCGGCCGACGTCCAGATGAGCTTCCCGCTCGAAGCCGCAAGCCACCGTGCGGGCGCAAACAGGCTGCCGCACATTCGCGCGTTCCTCGAACGAATCCACGCGCGGCCGGCGTATCGGCGGGCGCTGGAGCGCGGCGGAAAGTACGACTTTGCCGATTGACACGGCGCCCGGCGAGCAAGGCGCGTTGCGTACAATGGCGCACACGTCATCCACGTAGTGCGTTGAATCGCAAAGGCTGAGCATGGCTCGAATCGTTCCCGACGACTGGAAAAACCTCGAAGCAACCGGCGCCGCCGTGCGCGAAATCGAGACGCTCTCGCTGCTCGAAAAGCTCCCCGACGACTACACGGTCTATCACGGCGTCCACTGGACGCGGATCAACGAAGGGTTTTCCGTCTTCGGCGAAGCGGATTTCGTAGTCGTCGCGCCGTCGGGCCGCGTGCTCGTCATTGAAATGAAGGCGGGCTTCCTGCGCGAAACCAACGCCGGGTTGGTCAAGGTCTATCTGCAGAAGGAACGCAACGTCGCGATCCAGCTCGCGCGCACGCTCGAAAACCTGCATCGGCGCTTCACGGCCGCGTTCGGCGCGGGCACGTATCGCATCGAAGAGCTGCTGTATTGCCCGGACTACACGGTGAAGGATGCGTCGATCGCGGGCGTGCCGGCCGCGCGCATCGTCGATGCAAGCCGCAAGCGCAAGCTGGCTTCCGTCGTGCTGGAAATCCTGCCGCCGGACGAACCGCGCTTCGATTCGGCCGCACGCATCCACCATTTCCTCGCCGACGAACTCGCGCTCACGCCCGATACCAACGCGCTCGTCGGGCAGGCGGACATGCTCGTGACGCGCCTGTCGGGCGGCCTCGCGACGTGGGCGCGCCGCCTCGAATTCGAGCCGTTTCGCCTGCGCGTGATCGGCACGGCGGGTTCCGGCAAGACGCAGCTCGCGGTGCAGGTGATGCGCGATGCCGTCGCGAAGGGAAATAGCGTGCTGTACGTCTGCTTCAACCGGCCGCTCGCCGATCACATCCGGCTCGTCGCGCCGTCCGAGGCGAAGATCGCGAACTATCACCAGTTGAGCGCGGCGGTGGCGCGCGATGCCGGCAGTCCTCCCGACTTCAGCCAGCCGAACGTGTTCACGACGCTCGAAGAACGCTTCGCGAACGTGCCGGTGCCGGAGCACTGGAAGTTCGACGTGTTGGTCGTCGACGAAGGCCAGGACTTCTACGCCGCCTGGGTCGATGCGCTCGCGCGGCTGCTCAAGCCCGAAGGCGCGTGGTGGTGGCTCGAAGACCCGATGCAGAACCTGTATTTCCGCGAAAGCGTGCCGTTGCCCGGCTGGACGACGCTGCGCGAATCCACCAACTATCGCAGTCCGCGCGATCTGCTCGCGTATATCCGGCGCATCGTCGGGCGCGGCGTCCGGCTCGATGCGGGCAGCCCGTTCGACGGCTCGGAAGTGAGCGTTTCGACCTACGCGCCCGGCCACGCCGACGAAGTCATCGAAGCGACCAAGCGCGCGATCACGCAGGCGCTTTCGCTCGGCTTCAGGAAGCAGGACATCGCGGTGCTGTCATTTCGCGGGCGCGAGGGGTCGGTGCTGACGGCCGTCGAGCATCTTGGACCGCATCGGCTGCGCAGCTTCACCGGCGGCTACGACCTGTTCGGCAACCCGGAGTATCGCGAGGGCGACGTGCTGCTCGAATCGATCTATCGCTTCAAGGGGCAGTCCGCGCCGTGCGTGATCCTGACCGAAGTCGATTTCGACGGACTCGACGAACAGGCCGCGCGCAAGTTTTTCGTCGGCGCCACGCGAGCGACGATGAAGCTGATCGTTGTCGCGTCGGAGCGCGCTTCGAAGGCTTTCGACGAGGCGCGCTGATGAAACTGCGGCTGCTCTGCTTCTTTTTCGTCGTGATGGCCCAAGCTGCACACGCCACGCCGCTCGCGCTCGACGTGCAGGGAAAAATTACAAGGAGCAACGACGTCTCGCACACGGTCTATCACATGACCGACGCGGAATTGCTGGGCCTGCCCGTTCACACGATCACGACCTCGACGCGCTGGACGCCCAAGTCGACCTTCACCGGGCCGCTTGTAACCGACGTGCTGAAACGCGTCGGTGCGACGGGCGACGTCGTGGAACTGCGCACCCTCGACGACTACACGGTGAGCGTGACTGTCGCCGACGCGCGTCGCTACGGCGCGATCCTCGCGTACAGCATGAACGGCAAGCGGCTCGAGATCCGTGACTTCGGCCCGCTCTTTCTGATCTATCCCCGCGACGCGTACCCATCCGAACTGACCGGCGCGCTCGCCGACGCGAAATTCGTGTGGCAGGTGAAAGCGCTGATTCTCAAATGAAGGCGCCATCGCTGCGACGCCTCTGGTACGCGGCGCTGATCGCGCTGGCGATTGCGCCGCCGATCGGGGCGGTCGCGTACATGCTCTATACCGGCCTGCTCGTGAAGCAGCCGCCGCAAGTCGTCATTCCGTACGACGGTTTCTACTGGGACGCCGCGCAACTGGAAGTCGCCTACGGGCGCTTCGCGAATCAGGTGCTGCTGTATCGCAATGGCATCGACGAGGACGCGTCCGCCGTGATGCTGCGTTACGAAATTCTCCAGTCGAAGCTGAACGTGGCCGCCGCATCGACGCAGATGCTGGCCGAGCACGAACCGTTGAGAAGCCGTCAGGAAGAGATCGTGCGGCAGCTCGGCACGGCGCTCGCGTCGGTCTCGGGCGATGTCGAGAACATCCGGACGGAGCCGCAACGGACGCTGCGCATCACCGGCGTGCTGCGCCAGAACCTCGCGGCCGTGAGCGAGTTGTCCAACGGCCGCCGCATGGTGGACGTGGCCGAGCGCGAGCACATCGTGAGCGACTTCGAGACCAAGCGCCGCTATCTGATCTACGGAGGCATTCTGCTCGCGCTGCTGTCGGCGGCGGCGACCACGCTGCTGCTGCTCAACGGCTATCGACGCACGCGCCTGATCGACCAGCAGCGCGCCGCGCTCGAAGCCGAGCATCAGGCGACGCGCGCTGCGCGCGAGGCGAGCGTCGCCAAGGACACGTTCCTCGGCATGATCAGCCACGAGCTGCGCACGCCACTGCACGCGATCGTATCGTCGGTGGAATTGCTCGGGCTGAACCTGCACGAAGACGCCGATCGCAAGATCATCCAGCGGCTGGAAACTGGCGCGCGCCATCTTGAAGCGCAGATGCGCGACCTGACCGATTACGCGCGACTCGGCGCGGGCAAGCTCGAATTGCGAATATCGGTGTTCGAGCCGATCGAACTGCTCGACTCGATCGTCGATGCGAACACGCCGGCCGCCGCCGCGAAGGGGCTCGCGTTGCGCGGGCAGTTCGTCGGGCTACGCGGGCTGATCGAATCTGACCCGCACCGGCTGCGGCAGATCGTGACCAACCTCGTCACCAACGCGATCAAATATACCGACGCCGGCTCCATCGACGTGCGCTTCGAGCACATGGAAGCGCGGCTCGATATTTCCGTGATTGATACCGGCCCGGGCATCGCGCGCGAGCAGCTTCCGCTGATCTTCCAGGAGTTTACGCAACTCGATTCGTCGAGCACGCGGCGTTTCGACGGCGCCGGAATGGGGCTCGCTGTCGTGCGCGGGCTGGTGAATCTGCTGGGCGGAAGGATCGAAGTGTCGAGCGAAGTTGGGCAGGGCGCGGCGTTTCGCGTGAGTTTGCCGGCGCCGTCGGTGGAAAGCCTGCCGGAAGGCCGCGAGATTGCCGCCGATCTCGAACCGATGCAGAAATCGCGCGTCCTCGTGATCGACGACCACGAATCGATTCGCGAATCGCTGAGCGAAATGCTCACGCACCTCGGCTATTCAGTCGTGTCGATGGGCGACGTGGACAGCGCGCTCGCCTGGCTCGCCGCGAACGAGGCCGACGTGATCCTCGCCGACCTGCACATGCCGGGCAAGGACGGCTATTCGTTCGCGAACGAATATCGCGGGCGGCGCGGTTCGGGCGCGAGCGTACCGATCATCGCGGTGAGCGCTTACGCGCCGGAACTCGTCGATCCGCGCGCGGCCATTCTATTCTTCGATTATTTGTTGAAGCCGGTGCGCTATGAGGTGCTGCGAGGCGCCGTGGCACGCGCGGTGTCGGCGACGCGGAGAATTTCCTGAGCGGTTTTTACGAGCGCAACAGCCGCTTGGAAAGATCCGCGACAAGAATCGCCAGCCGCGCAGGCTTCTCGAAGCACGCGACGTTGTAATCGCGAATCACCTGGCTGATGTCCGATTCGCTTGCCTTGCCGGTCGTCAGTTCGCCCGTGAGAACGAAGACGGGCGCGTCCGGGTTGTCGGACTCGCGCACCGCGCGGATCGCGCCCGCGGAGGTATGCACGCCGAATAGCCAGTCGATCACGACCGCGTCGAACACTTGCGTCTGCAGCGCTTCCAGGAACGCGTCGAGGTTGTAGAACGCGATCGCCGTGTAACCGGTGCATTCCAGATAGTCGTGCAGGTTGTCGGCGGAGGCCTGATCGTCGTCGACGACCGCGATCACCGGCTTTTCCATATCGGCGCGGCGCGGCTGAATTTCGATCTTGTGAACGTCGAAAGCAGCGTGCAGCAGCACGCCTTCGTGCTTGGTCACGAGCCAGCGGTTGTTCAGTTTTTGCGCAATGAAATCGGGCCGGCTGCCCGCATCGAGCGCCGCGCCGACCCAAGCCATGCACGGAATTTCCGCCGATCCCAGCTTGAACACGGCGTCGTGCGCAGTGCCTTCGGTGTCGTCGACATCGGCGTTTTTTGCATCGAAGAGCTGGAGCGCGGGTTCGTCGAATGCATCGGCGACGCGGCGGATTTGCGTGAGTGTCCACGGACTGTTGCCGCGCAGCTTGCGATGACCCTGCGAAAAACTAAGATCGAGGATGCGGCAGAGCTCGGCGGTCTGCTGGCGCTTGCCGATACCATGACGGCTCATGAGCTCGCGCACGCGCTCGGCGACAGCGAGCGATTCCGATGAAGATGTTTCAGTGACCATTGCCGATTCGACGGTGAGAGCGCTTGATTTCCTGCTTGGGCAGCGTGCAGACGATGCGCGCACGGCAGGGTGTTGTTATCGAATGCCGCCACATTGTAAAGCGGTTTGACGGATCGCAAAAAACGCGGATCTGGACGGGGCACGAGCGTGCCCCGTTTGCAACCCGCGCACTGGCCGCGCGCGGGCTTCACAGCCAATGACGGTCAACCGCCGGAAGCGGGCGCGTCCATCGTCGACGAACCTTTCTTCTTCATGTTCTTGTGCGACATGCCGGAAGACTTCGACTGTCCCATCGTGTTGCCGCCGGTCGCGGTGGAATTGGAGCCTGTCGTGCCGTTGGCATTGGGCGTGGACATGCCGGTGCCGCCCTGGCCCGCGCCGTTGCCGCCCGCCGATCCGCCGCCCGCACCGCCGCCCGCACCCTGCGCAAAGGCAGCGCCGGACAGGCTCAGCACAAGTGCCGATATCAGCATGCTTTTCGTAGCGAGTTTCATGGTTATCTCCTTGAGTTGATTTGGAAGTCGCATTCGATGTCGATGCGACTGCGCAGTTTGTCTACTGCAATCGGCGTGCCGCGTCGGCGGGATGCGATCCGCTTTCGCTATCACGCCATCCAGAAGACGAATTGTTCCGCTATTGCCGCGCCTCTATAGTTGCTTCAACTCGAAAGACAACCAGCAACCAAGGAGACACACATGAACCAGATCGATCTGGCGGGACGGACGGTCGTCGTGACGGGCGGCGCGCGCGGGATTGGCTACGCGGTCGCTCAGCGCTCGCTTAAATCGGGCGGGCAGGTCGCGTTGTGGGACATCGACGCCGAGCGCCTGCAACGCGCCAGCGACGAACTCGCGCCTTTGGGCAAAGTCAGCACGGCGGTGGTCGAGCTTACCGACGAGGCCTCCGTCGAAGCCGCCGTGCAGAACACGCTCGCCGCACACGGCAAGATCGACGTGCTCGTGAACAACGCGGGCATCACCGGCGGCAACGGCACGACCTGGGAACTCGCACCCGACGTGTGGCGCCGCGTCATCGACGTGAACCTGATCGGCCCGTACCTCACGTGCCGCGCGATCGTGCCGCACATGCTGAAGAACGGCTACGGGCGGATCGTGAACATTGCGTCGGTGGCGGGCAAGGAGGGCAATCCGAACGCGTCGCACTACAGCGCCTCGAAGGCCGGGCTGATCGGGCTCACGAAATCGCTCGGCAAGGAGCTCGCGACGAAGAACATCCTCGTCAACGCGGTCACGCCGGCCGCGGCCAAGACCGAAATCTTCGATTCGATGTCGCAGCAGCACATCGACTACATGCTCTCGAAAATTCCGATGAGCCGCTTTCTTCAGCCGGACGAAGCGGCGTCGCTGATCCTGTGGCTGTCGTCCGAGGATTGCGCGTTCAGCACGGGCGCGGTGTTCGACCTTTCAGGCGGACGCGCGACGTACTGATCGCCGCGCCGTACAAAAAACTGGAGACAAGCATGAGCGATCCGCAATGCGCGGAGGACGCAGTCACGGCCAAAGTCATGCGCCATCTGCTGCCTTTCCTCCTTCTGATGTACGTGCTCGCGTTTCTCGACCGCGCGAACATCGGCTTCGCGCAAAAGGCGCTGCAGCAGGACACCGGTCTCTCGAATGCCGCGTTCGCGTTCGGCGCAGGCGTGTTTTTCGTCGGCTATGCGCTTTTCGAGGTGCCGAGCAACCTGCTGTTGCATCGCGTCGGCGCGAAGCTCTGGATGTGCCGGATCATGGTGACGTGGGGCCTCGTCTCGGCGGCGATGGCGTTCGCGCATTCGTCGACCACGTTCTACGTGTTGCGCTTCCTGCTCGGCGTGGCGGAGGCGGGGTTCTTTCCTGGCATCGTCTATTACCTCACGCGCTGGTTTCCGCAATCGGCGCGGGCGCGGGCGCTCGGTGTCTTCTACTTCGGCGCGCCGCTCGCGTTCATCTTCGGCAGTCCGCTGTCGGGCTTGCTGCTCGATCTGCATGGCGCGTTCGGTTTTGCGGGCTGGCAGTGGCTGTTCGTGGTCGAAGGCGGACTGGCGTCGATCGTCGGCGTGTGGGCGTTCTGGTATCTCGACAACGAGCCGTCGAAGGCGAAATGGCTGCGTGACGACGAGCGCCAGTTGCTCACCGCGCGCATCGAACACGATGCGCGCGCGGCCGGCTCGCACGGACCGCATAGCGTGCTCGGCGCGCTGGTCGACGTGCGCGTGCTGATTCTTTCGAGCGTCTACTTCCTCATCCAGATCGCGGTGTATGGCGTGATCTTCTATCTGCCGCAACAGGTCGCGGCGCTCCTCGGCACGAAAGTCGGCCTGCAAGTCGGCCTCGTGACCGCGATTCCGTGGCTGTGCGCCGTCGTCGTGACGTGGTTCGTGCCGCGCTACGCCGATCGCACCGGCACGCATAGGCGGCTCGCAGTGACGCTGCTCTTGATCGCCGGGACGGGCATCGCGGTGTCGGGGCTCGCGAGCCATCCGCTTGTCTCGATGATCGCGCTCTGCTTTGCCGCGAGCAGCTTCATCAGCGCGCAGCCGCTCTTCTGGACCTTCCCGACGCGTTATCTCGCCGGCGCCGCGGCCGCGGCCGGCATCGCGCTGATCAATTCGCTCGGCAGCCTCGGCGGCTTCGTCGCGCCGATGCTGCGCACGGCGGCGGAGCAGGCGTATGCATCGAAGAGTGCGGGGCTCGTCGCGCTCGGCGTGGCGAGCGTGCTGGCGGCGCTCGTGATCGTCGTGTTCGTGCGCCAGCCGAAAGCCGCCGACTACGCGCAGCAAAGCAAAGCCGCCAAAGCGTCATAACCACACATCCTACAAACGGAGTCCGATCATCATGTCCATGCCAACCATCCGGCAAGTGCGCGCCTTCACCGTCCGGGGCGGCGGCGCCGATTATCACGACCAGGGCGCCGATCACTGGATCGACGATCACATCTCCACGCCGATGGCACGCTACCCCGAGTATCGCCAGAGCCGCCAGTCGTTCGGCATCAACGTGCTCGGCTCGCTCGTCGTCGAGATCGAGGCGAGCGACGGCACTGTCGGCTTCGCGGTGACCACAGGCGGTGAAGTGGGCGCGTTCATCGTCGAGAAGCATTTGGCGCGCTTTCTCGAAGGCCAGCGCGTGACCGACATCGAGAAGATGTGGGACCAGATGTACTTCGCGACGCTCTACTACGGCCGCAAGGGCATCGTGCTGAACGCGATTTCGGGCGTCGATCTCGCGTTGTGGGATCTGCTCGCGAAGGTGCGGAAGGAACCGGTGTTCCAGCTGCTCGGCGGACCCGTGCGCGACGAACTGCAGTTCTACGCGACCGGTGCGCGCCCTGATCTCGCGAAGGAGATGGGCTTCATCGGCGGGAAGATGCCGTTGCAGCACGGGCCGGCTGAAGGCGAGGAAGGGCTCGCGAAGAACATCGCGAAGCTCGCGGACATGCGCTCGAAAGTCGGCGATGACTTCTGGCTGATGTTCGACTGCTGGATGAGTCTCGACGTGACCTATGCGAAGCGCCTCGCGAATGCGGCGCACGAACACGGCCTGAAGTGGATCGAAGAAGCGCTTTCTCCAGACGATTATTGGGGTTACGCCGAACTGCGCCGCTCGGTGCCGCGCGGCATGATGGTGACGACCGGCGAGCACGAGGCGACGCGCTGGGGCTTTCGCATGTTGCTCGAGATGGGATGCGCCGATTTGATTCAGCCGGACGTGGGCTGGTGCGGCGGCATCACGGAGCTCATCAAGATTTCGGCGCTGGCGGATGCGCATAACGTGCTCGTCGTGCCGCACGGCTCGTCGGTGTACAGCTATCACTTCGTCGTGACGCGTCACAACTCGCCGTTCGCCGAGTTCCTGATGATGGCGCCCAAGGCCGATGAAGTCGTGCCGATGTTCACGCCGCTTTTGCTCGATGAACCCGTGCCCGTGAATGGCCGCATGAAGGTGCCGGAGACGCCGGGTTTCGGCGTGCGGCTGAATCCCGAATGCGCGTTGACGCGGCCTTATTCACACTGAGGAAAACATCGTGTTGCTTGAAGACAAGGTGGTGATCGTAACCGGCGGCTCGCGCGGCATCGGGCGCGCGATCGCGGTGGCCTGCGCGAAGGAGGGCGCGGACGTCGCGCTCAATTATTGGGGCGATAACGACAAATCGTATGGGCGGCTCTCGGCGGTCGAGGAAGTGGTCGGCGAGATCGAGGCGCTGGGGCGTCGCGTGATCGCGGTCGAAGGCAACGTCGCCGAGCGCGCGACAGGCGTCGAGCTCGTGAAGCGCACGGTCGACGCGTTCGGCCACGTCGACGTGCTCGCGAGCAATGCGGGCATCTGCCCGTTCCATGCGTTTCTCGACATGCCCGCATCGGTCTACGAGACGACGGTCGCGGTGAACCTGAACGGCGCGTTCTACGTGACGCAGGCGGTCGCGAACCAGATGAAGGCGCAGGGGACGGGCGGCGCGATCGTCGCGACGAGTTCGATCAGCGCGCTCGTCGGCGGCGGCATGCAGACGCATTACACGCCGACCAAGGCAGGCGTGCATTCGCTGATGCAGTCGTGCGCGATCGCGCTCGGGCCTTACGGCATCCGCTGCAACTCGGTGATGCCGGGCACGATCGCGACCGACCTGAACGCCGACGACCTTGCGGACACCTCCAAACGCGAGTACATGGAAAAGCGCATTCCGCTAGGCCGGCTCGGCGCACCCGACGACGTCGCGCAATGCGTGGTGTTCCTCGCCTCCGATCGCGCGCGCTATGTGACAGGCGCGTCGCTGCTCGTCGATGGCGGCTTGTTCGTCAACCTGCAGTAAGCGATGCCGCCGAGTACTTGCGCAAGAGCGCGATGAAGTATTCGGCGGGCTCGCTCAGCGTTTCCTGCTTGCGGCGCAAGAGGCCGAAGCCCGAAAGGCTCTTGCCGATCTCGACGGGAAGTTCGATCAGAAGGTGCGCACGCAGATAATCGCGCACGACGGATTCAGGCAGCATCGCGACGGCGTCGCTGTTTTGCAGCAGTTGCAGCGTGGCGAATATCGACGCGCATTCGACCACGTTCGACGGTGACGAAAGCCCTGCGCGTGCGAGTTCTTCTTCGAAGAGGCCGCGCGCCGGGCTCGTGATTGGTTGCAGCACCCAGGGCCACGCGATGAGCGAGTTGAGCGAGAGAGGCGCCTTGCCCGCGAGCGAATGCGATGCGCGCACGACGAGCCGCATTGCTTCGCGCGCGAGCGGCTCGAAATCGAAGTCGTTGTGTTGCAGCGGTGTGGTAAGGCGTCCGAGCGCAAGATCGACTTCGCGGCGATGCAGCAGTTGCACGACCTGGTCGCTGGTTTCGCCGAGGATGCGCACGTTGAGGAGCGGCCGCTCGGATTTGAGCTCGGTCACCGCCATCGCGAGAACATCGGGGGCCGCGCCCATGATCGCGCCGACCGTCAGTTGACCGTGGCCGCCGCGCCGCTTGCTGTCGAGATCGGCAGCGAAGCGCGTCAGGTCCGCGAGCGAGCGGCGCGCATACGCGAGCGTCGCGGTGCCGAGCGGCGTGGGTTGCATGCCGCGCGCGTTGCGCTCGAAGAGCAGGAAGCCGAAGGCCTCTTCGATGTCGGACAGCATGCGGCTCGCGCTCGGCTGCGCGACATTGATCGCATCGGCGGCCTGGTGCAGGTTGCGGGCGTCGTCGAGTGCGACGAGCAGCGCCAGGTGCTTGAATTTGAGGCGGTTGACGAGTGCAAGCTGGGAGACGTTTTCGTTCATTGCGGCGCGCTCGAGCGATACGGTTTTGCGATCGGCCAATCCTGCAATCGGATTGTGATGTTATCGGTCGGCGCATTATAGTCGCAGCACAAGAGCCTGGATAAACATACTTTCAACGGTCGAAAAAACGATCAAAGGGCGGCCGCAATGGAGACACTTGCGTTTCGAATGACGCTCAAGCCGGGCATGCGCAACGAGTACGAACGGCGCCATCGCGAGATATGGCCCGTGCTCGCCGACGCGCTCGTCGCCGCCGGCATCCGCGATTACTGGATCTTTCTCGACGAATCGACGAACCATCTGTTCGCCACGTTCAAGCGCGAAGCGACGCATTCGACCGACGCGCTGCCGCAACTTCCGATCATGCGCAAATGGTGGGATTACATGGCCGAGCTGATGGAGACGAACGCGGACAGCTCGCCCGTCACGACGCCGCTCGTTCCTGTCTTTCATCTTCCCTGAACCTGTCTTTCATCGAGCGGCACGAGGGCACCAACATGCAGGTTGTCGATCCGCATATTCACTTGTGGGACCTGAAAACGCATCACTATCCGTGGCTCGCGAATCCGCAGACATCGTTCCTCGGCGATGCGCGGGACCTGAAGCACGATTACCTGATCAGCGATTTGCTGCGCGAGGCGGGCGAGGTCGAGGTGCTCAAGGTCGTGCACGTCGATGCGAATCACGATCCGGCCGATCCTGTCGAAGAGACGCGCTGGTTGCAAGGCATCGCCGACGGTGAAGGGCGCGGCATGCCGAACGGCATCGTCGCGTATGCGGATTTGTCGGCGGAAAACGCCGAGGCCGTGCTCGAAGCGCATGCAGCTTTCAGCAACACGCGCGGTATCCGGCAGATCCTAAACGTGCATGAGAAGCCGCTTTATGACTACGTGGGGCGTCATTTCATGCGTGAACCCGTGTGGCGCCGGAATTTTGCGTTGCTCAGGCGTCATGCGATGTCGTTCGATATGCAACTATATCCGTCGCAAATGAGCGATGCTGCAACGCTTGCACGGGAACATCCCGAGACGCAGTTCATCGTGAATCACGCGGGCATGTTTGTCGACCGGACGTCGCCGCAGGGTTATCGCGCGTGGCGCGAAGGCATGCGCACGCTTGCCGCTTGTGAAAACGTCGCGGTGAAGATCAGCGGCCTCGCGATGTTCGATCACGCGTGGACCGTAGAGAGCTTTCGGCCGTATGTGCTCGAAACCATCGATACGTTCGGCTGCGAACGCGCGATGTTCGCATCGAACTTTCCGGTGGACCGGTTGTTTGGTTCGTATGGCGCGCTTTGGAACGCGTATGCATCGATAGTTGCAGATGCAACCGGCAGTGAGAAAGATGCGCTGTTCAGAAGCAACGCGGAACGCATCTACCGAATTTAGAAAGACGGAGACAGCATGACAGACAACAAACCGCCGCGGCTCGAACTGCGGCATGCGAGCAAGTCGTTCGGGCGCGTGCGCGCGCTCGGCGATGGCAGCCTGCAGCTATGGCCTGGTGAAGTACACGCGCTGCTCGGTGAAAACGGCGCGGGCAAGTCGACGCTCGTCAAGATTCTCGCGGGCGTACATCAGCCGGACTCGGGCGAATTGCTGGTTGAAGGCATCGCGCGACGCTTCGCCAATCCCGCCGAGGCGCGCGATGCCGGCCTCGCCGTGATCTACCAGGAGCCGACGCTCTTCGCCGATCTCTCGATCGCGGAGAATATCTACATGGGCCGCCAGCCGCGCGATGGACTGCGCCGCATTCGCTACGACGCGATGAATCGTGAAGTCGATGCGCTGCTTTCTACGCTCGGCGTCAACCTGCGCGCGGAGCGACTCGTGCGCGGGTTATCGATTGCGGATCAGCAGGTGGTGGAGATCGCGAAGGCGCTGTCGCTGAATGCGAACGTGCTGATCATGGACGAGCCGACGGCCGCGCTGTCGCTGCCCGAAGTCGAGCGCCTGTTCGCGATCGTGCGCGCGTTGCGTGAACGCGACGTCGCGATCCTGTTCATCACGCATCGGCTCGACGAAGTGTTCGCGTTGACGCAGCGCATGACGATCATGCGCGATGGCGTGAAGGTCTTCGACGCACTCACCGCCGAGATGACCATCGATGCGATCGTGAGCAAGATGGTCGGCCGCGATCTCGACACGTTCTATCCGAAAGCCGATGTGGCACGCGGCGAAGTGCGGCTGTCGGTGCGCGGTCTCACGCGCGAGGGTGTGTTCAAGAACGTTTCGTTCGATGTCCACGCGGGCGAGATCGTGGCTTTGGCGGGGCTCGTCGGCGCGGGGCGCAGCGAAGTGGCGCGGGCGATTTTCGGGATCGATCCCGTCGATGCAGGCGAGGTCAAGATCGCAGGCAAACCGCTCGCGCTCGGCAAGCCGGCGACAGCGGTGCGCGCGGGCCTCGCGCTCGTGCCGGAGGATCGTCGCGCGCAAGGACTCGCGCTTGAGTTAAGCATCGCGCGCAACGCATCGCTCACGGTGCTCGGCAGGCTCGTGAAGCACGGGCTGATCAGCGCGAAAAGCGAATCGACGCTCGCCGCCGATTGGGGCAAGCGCCTTCGCCTTAAGGCGAGCGATCTCGATGCACCGGTCGGCACGCTCTCGGGTGGCAACCAGCAGAAGGTCGTGCTCGGCAAATGGCTCGCGACGAACCCGAAGGTGCTGATCATCGATGAGCCGACGCGCGGTATCGATGTCGGCGCGAAGGCGGAGGTGTATCGCACGCTCGCGGATCTTGTGCGCGAAGGCATGGCGGTGCTGATGATTTCGAGCGAACTGCCCGAAGTGCTCGGCATGGCCGATCGCGTGCTCGTGATGCATGAAGGCCGCATCAGCGCCGATATCGCGCGCGCCGATGCGAATGAAGAACGCGTGATGAGCGCCGCATTGGGCGCATCGCCGCAAGCCCTGGGACGCGCAGCATGACACGACATTCCTCAACTATGCCCGCGATGCACGCGCCGAAACACAAGCGCCCGAACCTTCTCGGCGGACTAGCAAGAAGCCGCGAAGCGACGCTCTTTGCGGTGCTGATCGCGCTTGTCGCCGCGACGGCTGCCGTGAAGCCCGAGTTCCTCAATCTGCAAAATCTGCGGGACGTCCTGCTCAATGTGTCGATCATCGGCTTGCTTACGGCGGGCATGACCGTCGTGATGCTGATGCGGCATATCGACTTGTCGGTGGCGTCGGTCGTTGGAGTGAGCGCGTATGCGGTCGGCAGCCTCTTCGTGATGTTTCCGCAGATGCCGGTGATCGTCGCGATGCTCGCGGGCATCGGCATCGGTCTTGCGATTGGCGCGGTGAACGGCGTGCTCATTACGTTCGGTCGCGTGCCGTCGCTCGTCGCCACGCTCTCCACACTCTACATCGTGCGCGGCGCTGATTATGCGTGGGTCCACGGCGGCCAGATCAACGCAACGAGCCTGCCCGATGCGTTCGCGCTCATCGCTACGGGATCGCTCTTCGGCGTGCCGAACCTCGTATTGATCGCGCTCGTCGTGCTCATCGCGCTTTCGGTGTATCTGAAGCAATATCGCGGTGGACGCGAGCATTACGCGATCGGCTCGAACCCGGAGGCCGCGCGGCTCGCAGGGATTCGCGTCGAGCGCCGCGTGATGATCGGCTTCCTGCTGTCGGGCGCGATCGCCGGACTCGCTGGCGTGCTGTGGCTTGCGCGTTTCGGCACCGTCGATGCCAGCACGGCCAAGGGCATCGAACTGCAGGTGGTCGCTGCAGCGGTCGTCGGCAGTGTCGCGATCACGGGCGGTGTGGGCACGGTGACCGGCGCGACGCTCGGTGCGCTCGTGCTCGGCGTGATCAACATCGCGCTCGTCGTTCTTCGCGTGTCGCCGTTCTGGCAGCAGGCCATCCAGGGTGCGCTGATCGTCGCGGCGATCACGCTCGATACGCTGCTTGCCCGCTCCGTCGCCAAACGCATGATGAGGAAACGCGATCATGGCTAAACCCGATTCCGCTCTGTCCACCACGAAGCGCCGCCACCTGCAATGGGAAGCGATGCTCGTGATCGTGCTCGCCGTCTCGCTGATCGGCGGACGCGTGCTCTCGCCGATGTTCCTCTCCGGCGCGAACCTCTCCAACATGCTCGCGGATTTCACCGAGATCGCGCTGATCGCCTTGCCGATGACGCTCATCATCATCGCGGCGGAGATCGATTTGTCGGTGGCGTCCGTGCTCGGTGCATCGAGCGCGCTGATGGGGGTGCTGTGGCACATGGGGTTGCCGATGCCGCTCGTCATCGCGATCGTGCTGGTCGCCGGCACCTTGGCCGGGCTGCTCAACGGCCTCGTGATCGTGCGCTTCAACCTGCCGTCGCTCGCGGTCACGATCGGCACGCTCGCGCTGTTTCGGGGGCTCGCCTACGTGTTGCTCGGCGATCAGGCTATCGCGGATTTTCCGGCGTCGTACACGGCGTTTGGCATCGAAACGATTGCCGCCACCTTCCTGCCGATGCCGTTCATCCTCGTGATACTCGGCGCCATCGTCTTCACGGTGCTGCTACAGGCGACGCCCTTCGGCCGCAGCCTCTACGCGATCGGCGCGAACCCTGTGGCCGCGCAGTTTTCGGGCATCGACGTCGCGCGTACCAAGCTCAGGCTCTTCATGCTCTCGGGCGCGATGGCGGCGCTTGCGGGCGTCGTCTACACGCTGCGCTTCACGAGCGCGCGCGGCGACAACGGTGAAGGCTTCGAGCTCTCGGTGATCGCGGCGGTGCTGTTCGGCGGCGTGAGCATTTTCGGCGGACGCGGATCGATGATCGGCGTGCTGCTGTCGCTGCTCATCATCGGCGTGTTGCGCAACGCGCTGACGCTCGCTGACGTATCGAGCGAAACGCTCACCATCGTGACCGGCGCGCTGCTGCTGTCGTCGGTATTGATCCCGAACCTCGTCGCGCGCTGGAGGGCGACGCGTGAAAAGCGCTTGATGGCGCAAACGCTTTAAGGAAGTTTTTCATAACCGGCGCGTCGAAGACTTCGTAGAAGCCGCGCGCGACATCAGGAGACTCAACAGATGTTCAGACCATTACGATCGATCCGCCAGCCGGTGCTGGCCGTTGCGTTGCTGGCGGCGTGCGTGGCGATGACGGCCAACGCTGCCGAACTCAAGAGCGGTCTCAAGATCGCTTTCGTGCCCAAGCAAATCAACAACCCGTATGAGGTGATCGCCGACGATGGCGGCATGGCGGCCATCAAGGAGATGAAGGGGCAGGGCAAGGTGGTGGGGCCGTCGGATGCGGGTGCGTCGTCGCAGGTGTCGTACATCAACACGCTCATCACGCAGAAGCAGGACGCGGTCGTGATCGCCGCGAACGATGCCAACGCGGTCGTGCCGTATCTGAAGAAGGCGATGTCGCAAGGGATCAAGGTCGTGACGTTCGACTCCGATACCGCGCCGGAAGGCCGTCAGATTTTCGTGAATCAGGCCGATTCGGAATCGATCGGACGCGGACAGATCCAGTTGCTCTCGAAGCTCGTCGGCGGCGAGGGCGAGTTCGCGATTCTCTCCGCGACGCCGAATGCGACGAACCAGAACACGTGGATCAAGTGGATGCAGGAGGAATTGAAGAAGCCCGAGTATGCGAAGCTGAAGCTCGTGAAGATCGCGTATGGCAATGACGATGATCAGAAGTCGTTCGTCGAGACGCAGGGCTTGTTGCAGGCTTATCCGAACCTGAAGGGGATCGTGGCGCCGACATCGGTCGGTATCGCGGCGGCGGCGCGCTACATCCAGTCGTCGCCGGCGAAGGGCAAGGTTGCGGTGACCGGACTCGGCACGCCGAACCAGATGCGCGCGTTCGTGAAGAACGGCACCGTGAAGGCTTTCCAGTTGTGGGATCCGGGTCAGCTCGGCTACCTCGCGGCGTTCGCGGCGGCTAATCTCGCGTCGGGGACGATCACGGGCAAGGAAGGCGAGTCGTTCGATGCGGGCAAGCTCGGCAAGCGTACGGTCGGCAAGAGCGGTGAGGTGATCCTTGGACCGCCGACCACGTTTGATAGCGCGAATATCGATAGTTTCAATTTCTAACTTGGTTGAGCAGGCAAGCCGGTTGTTCTGGCTTGCCTGTTGGTTTTTGCATTTTTCTGGTGGCGGCGCGCCACGTGCTTCCCCTTCCTCAACGCGCGTTTCTGTCTGATCGCTCAGGCGTTACGTAAGCCTTCGCTTGTTTGACTCTCAGAGGCGAATAGCTTCTTTGCCCGCCCGCGTGCGGGCTTTTTTCGCTCGCCACTGTTCAATTGGGAAATTACTCAGGCACAGGTATGCGCACGATCGTGCGGGACGAACGTATGATTACAACTGATACGACAGGCTGCGGCAGATGTTGCTCAAAAGGCACAAGGTCTTGCAAACAAGCAAACAGTGAACTTGGTGAGAAATGAAAAATTTTTACAAAACACTTATCGCCGCTATTCCACTTTTTGGGGCCTGCGCATCTTTTAAAGCTAACGAGATACCGCCTCGTACGGTACGAAACTTCCTCCTCGATATCCAAGCTGTAGCTGATTCAGATAATCTGGATAACATCAAATTCGTTGCTGAAAAGCTAAAAATAGCTTTTATTGCTAGCCCGGAAAAAGCGATTTACGACAGCAGCGGAAGAACCATCCGGGGTTTTGAAATAGCGGTCGAACCAACGGCGGAATCAATGGAATATAAAGCCGATCATTTGACGTATCGTATTTTTAGGCCTAGCCATCAGACGTTCAGTAGGGTTCTAATCTCCATACCAGTTAATTCGAGTGTCCTCTGCGTGAAACCGACTGATCTTGTATTGATATTTGGAGAGGGAGTCAAAAATTTTAGTCCGCATTTGTCATCATTTGGTTTTACGTATGAAAATAAACAGGGGGAGGGTATTAAAACCTATTTTCGATTTATCCAGCATGGCTGTCTTAGTGAATTTGGTTTCAATCAAAACATAGATAAGGAGTAGGCATGGCGATTATCACTGGAAAAGAGACGTTGTTTGGAAAAATTAAGTTGAATCAAGCTGAGATAGAATTAATCAACCGAAGCCCAATCCTTATCGGCCAACTGTTGAAATACAATCAGGATGTTGCCGATGGAAAAGTTAAGGTATTTGAGGCCAGTCCGGATTCTCCTGGAATAGGGTGGGAGATAAATGGAAAGGTAATCACGTTCGGAAAATACTGTAATACTACTTACGATCAGCTTGGCCCAACTGTTTTCGTTGGTGTATTGAGCCATGAAATCGGGCACTACTTAAACAATGCACGTGATAAGAGTGCCGATAGCAAATATGCTGCCGCCATGCGCGATGATTTTGACTTGGCCGCGATCATCGGCGTTACGAAGGAGGCTGAAGCGGCCTATAATAATATCTTCTACACGAACGGAAAAGCAACCCAGCAGTTCGACTTCAAGCTCGATAAGAGCTACACGAAGTACGACATTGCAGCGGACGGCTCGCAGACGGCAACACTTTACGGCGTGACCGGCCAAATTACTGAGGTCGCGAAGTTCAATGCGACTGGTTTCAAAGCGCAGGACATCTTCTACACGAACGGAAAAGCCACCCAGCAGTTCGACTTCAAGCTCGACAAGAGCTACACGAAGTACGACATTGCAGCAGACGGTTCGCAGACGGCAACAGTCTATGGCACGACCGGCCAGATGATTGAACTTGTCAAGTTCAATGCGGCGGGCTTCAAAACGCAGGACATTTTTTACGCCAACGGAAAAGCGACCCAGCAGTTCGACTTCAAGCTCGATAAGAGCTACACGAAGTACGACATTGCAGCAGATGGTTCGCAGATAGCGACACTTGTTGGCGTGTCCGGCCAAGTGAACGAGGTCGTGAAGTTCAGCGCCAGCGGTTTTAAGACGCAAGATATCTTTTACGCCAACGGAAAAGCGACCCAGCAATTCGACTTCAAGCTCGACAAGAGCTACACGAAGTACGACATTGCAGCAGATGGTTCGCAGATAGCGACACTTGTTGGCGTGTCCGGCCAAGTGAATGAGGTCGTGAAGTTCAGCGCCAGCGGTTTTAAGACGCAAGACATCTTTTACGCCAACGGAAAAGCAACCCAGCAATTCGACTTCAAACTCGACAAGAGCTACACGAAGTACGACATTGCAGCAGATGGTTCGCAGATAGCGACACTTGTTGGCGTGTCCGGCCAAGTGAA
>NZ_FCOL02000058.1 GCF_001544515.1 Caballeronia terrestris | reverse complement strand
GCGGTGCCCCTTTATTGTTGAACGTTTCACTCAACCTTGCGCCGCCATCTTTAAGCGCTTCTACACCGCCGCTAACAGTCCGTAGCGTTTCAGCCTGAGATTGCATCTCTCGGGCTGCCGCACTGCCGCGACGTTCGCTGATATGGGAGATGAAGACAGAGCGCTCGCGATCGCCGTACATCGCGACCTGAGCAACCTCGCAGCGCGCGCGCCAAACGGCAGACGTGGTGTCGGCCTCCTCGCGCTCGTTATTCATTTGATGCTTGATAGCCTCGGCGATACGCTGGTCGAGGCGGTCGGGCAACAACATAGAACAGCACCTCCGTCGAGAAAGTCCGGCCGAAGGAAACGACGGACGAAAAAAAAGCCCGCTCCGGTGAGGGAGCGAGCTTCGTGAAATCGATATAGAGACCTACGCGCCACGTCCCTTCCGGGGACGTGGCGTGCAGGGAGCGGCCGGCAAAGCCGGTGTCGCTCGGTCAGAGAACGTAAAGTCGTTCTCGCGCAGCATGGTCACGCCGCGCAACAGCCCTTTTCGGAATTTCTTCCGCCGCAGGAATCACGGATCAGCCGACTTCGATCGTTCTACCCAGATCAGGCGCTGGAGAGAGAACACCCGAAAACCCGGGTTCCAACGTTGTACCGGCGCAGATGAATGCAGCACAGGGTACAAGTATTACGGCTGAAATTGGGGAGTGTGTAGCGAGCACACTCAGCACAAGGAAGATTTCCACACCGGTAGCTATCCGGTCGGCGCATGCCAACGCACGAGGCGGGCACGACTTGCAGAAAAAAGATGGACTCCGGGCTTGGAGTCGAGGTCGATGCGTCGGTGACGCGGGGAATGGAGTTGAGTATCCGCGTTATCGACGCTCGCGTGCGCTCGAAAGATCACGAAATTCGTATAGCTTTCGCCTCCTTGACCCTTGCCTAATCAATGAGAATCTTATGTGAGAGAGATCACAGACAGACCGAGTACGAATATGGCCGTCATCGATATGGAAGCGCCCGACGAAGAACCTAAACGACCCGCACCACTCGCGAGCGACAGCGCCGCAGAGAGTGGGCTACGCCCTCTTCAAAGGCTGACCGGTGACGGCCGTCTTGCCCGCATCAATGGCGATACGCTTGCCCAAACGGAGTTGCCCTATCACTCGCGCTTCGCGCGTGAGTTCTTGCGCGGGGACTTCAACTTCGCTGCTGCCAAGATGACTGTTGCTCGTGGCGGCAAGCTCCTCGCTATCGAGTCGGAATTCCGTATTGCCGAGGCGTGGTTCAAGAAAGCGATGGTGTGGGCGGACGAACTGCCCAGGCGCCAGACAGTCGTGTACCCAGAAATGGTAACGCTGCAGATCAAACACGCGATGTCGGGTCGGCTCGTGCGCCTGCTCACGATCTATGACCAGCTTTTCTTGAAAACGATGGGCGCTCTGCTTGCTCGCTCCGTCGGTGCGGAGAGCCGACAACGCGCCTTGGACGCCGGCGAGGCCCGCATCAAGAAGATCGCCTACCTCTGCATCCCTGACAACGACTGTTTCGCGCCGGAGGGCGTTCTGCTCCCGGGCTCTAGCGACACGCACTGAACATCTGACGCATTCCACTTCTCAGCGGCGACGGCATGATCGTTGATCCGAGCAGGCGACGTTCGACTGAACACAATGGTGAGAGGCTCTACACATGGACCTGCGCGACATCCAGCGACTGCATGCACAGTTCGCACCCGACTCAATGACGATCGACCTGCCTCGTCAGATTGCAGCACTTCCGGCACCAGCGGGCGTCACGGCTGAGGCCAAGGCACCGGCGATCAAACTGCGACTACCGAAAGGCGCGCTTGTCGTTCGTCGCAGTGTTATTGCCGTGGCAATCGCCACCGTCGTAGCGATGGCGGGCATGGGAGCGGCGTCGCTGTACAAGTCATTCCACGCAACGTCCGCACGCTCGGCAAATGGACAGCCAGCTCATGAGGCGAAGCCGGATGCGGCCAGGTCCGAAAAGAAGGAATCCCGCGCGAGCGATGCAGCGTTGCGTCCGATCGATGCCGAGCCGCCCCAACCGGTCGCGATGTCGCCGAAGCTTACGGCGAAAGACTTCGGTCCTACTGCACCAATCGGCCTGACGGCTGACCAATTCAAGAGTTCGCTGGACAAGACGAGCGGTCAAGCAGTGAGCGCCGTGGCGCCCGCCGCCAAGCCCGCCGCTCCTCTTTCCAACGATGAGCAACGTGCGGCTGCCTCACCTATTCGCCAATTGCGTCGCGAAAATGAGGCGCCCGCTCAAGCTCCGATCAAACCCACGACGACTGCCGTCTCCACGGTCCCCGCACCGACGGTTTCCGTGGTGCCGGCGCAGTCGGTGGCACAAGCCACGGCGCAGGACCGCGCATCGCCAACGAACGCCGCAGAGCCCATCAGGTCGCATCGCCACCGCCAATCCTCGCGCTCGCGCGAAGAGCAGGTAAGCGACGGCGACGCAGCGTCGGCGGCAAGCAAAAAGCCGGCATCTGCAAGCCGTGCCGGGGCTAACGAAGTGCAAATGTTTTAAGGAATCGACACCATGAAAACGGAACTCAACATCACGCTCATCGCGCGCGGCTGCGCTATCACCGGCGACATGGTCGTGGATCACGGCATTTCGTGCTTCGGCTTGCTCGACGGCGGCATCATCTCGACGCAGGGTCTTCTGCATATCGGAGAGGGCGGCCTCGTCAAAGGGGCGGCACAAGGCGAGCATGTTCGCATCGACGGACGCGTCGATGGCGACGTAGATGCGCGCGGGTCGCTCGAGATCAACGGGCAAGTGTCCGGGGACATTTTCTACTGCGGCACGATCCGTCTTGGCCCGCGTGCTTCTCTCAACGGAACACTCAAGCGCGTCGCGAGAATGCTGACGATCGAGGCAGGGCCCGAACAAGAGCAGTCACCTATCGCGGATTCGCGGGCTATCGAGGCGGCGAGCGAGCAACGCACTGACTCAAACGTGACAGAGATTTCCCGGGCAATCGCGTGAGCGGCTATATGCGCCTAGCTATTTGCCGATAACGGGTGAGTTACACCTGCGGACCGACCGTGAAACCGATTGAACCCATCTTAGATTACCTCACCTTGACGTGGTCAGCGGCCGCGCAAGAGGCCGCGTTTGAGGGGCATTGCTTCTGCATGCTCGATACGGGACGACTCGTGAATAGCCACGCCATGCCGGCCGATACGCCGCATTGGAACCGTCCCGCTCACCAATCCGTCGCAACCTACAAACTGGCTTTGCAGCCGAAACGTTGAACACGCAACGTGGACACTGCCTCCTCCGCTGCCGAGCCGAAACGGATCTGCAGCCCGCCCCGAGCGGGCTTTTTCTTTGATTCAGCAACAGCCATCGCAACGCGCGGACACTGATGCTGAAGCACCACAATCAGCACGGCACCGGCGAACTCGCTAGTCCAGTCAGCGCCGGGAGATGGGTATCAAGCAGCCGCAGGTACCTGCTGAAGTTGCGCCTCAACCACGAAGCGTGATTCGAAGTTTTTCGAGGTGCCGGAGATCATCAACGATTCACGAGCGCGCGTCATGGCCACATAGAACAGCCGCCGCTCTTCTGGCTCCGTCGACTTCGGGTCCGGGACGATCGTCTCTTCACTTCGCGCGATCCAGACGTGATCCCATTCCAGCCCTTTCGAGCTGTGCATCGTCGTCAGGATAAGCGCGCCCGGCGTCGGCTCATTGTTGTTCTGGCGCAGGAACAGCAGACGCTCGGCGAAACTACCTGTCAAGCGTGAGAGAACGTCGTTCGTCGCCTGAATCGCACGGATTGCGGAATCCTTTTTAGCGTATTTCAGCATCCACTCGGCGACGCCAGAGAGCGTCAGCGAATAGAACTTTCGATCGCACAAGCTTTGCCATTCGGCGAGCCGCTTCATGAACTCGCGATAGTTCGTCGCCACGTCCTCCGGCAGCCCAAGCTCCACCAACTCGGCCCGACCCTTCTGCGCCAGTTCCGCACCCATATCCGCGTGGAGTACGCGTAGCTGCTGGGCGGTCAACCCCAGGTGCGCGAGGACTGCATCGAGGCCCGTATCCTTGATTCGCTCGACGATTTCGAGCAGATTGCACATCAACGCGCCCTCCGGGCGGGTGAGCACCGATGCGCCCGATGCGCGGTAATACTTGATGCCATGCGAGCGGCAGACGGACTCAAGTGGATCGAGGATGCGGTTGGTGCGCGCGAGGATGGCGCACGACTGGCCTTTCGCGAGCAGCGGTCCAAGCATCTCAACCGCCGCGGTCGCTTCTTCGTATTCGTCCGGATGGCGGGACGTTCGCACGCTACCGCCTAGTCCCTTCTCAGCCCGCAGGACCTTGGTGATCCGGTCGACGTTGTTGCGGATTACTCGGTCAGCCGCGCCCAGGATCTCTGCGCGGCAGCGGTAGTTGCTGCCTAGGACAACGGGCTTCGCGGCGAACGACTGGATGAACGACTCCATGCCGCGATAGCCCAGCGCCTCGCGGAACGCGTAGATGCTTTGATCGTCGTCGCCTACGACCGTCACGATCGACCCCGCCTGCGCATGCAGTTCAATCCAGCGGTACTGCAACGGGTCAGTGTCCTGAAACTCGTCAACGAGCAGATAGGTGAACGCGTATGGGGAGATGGTGCCCTGCTCCATCCCCTCGACGGCGAGGCGCAGCATGTCCTGGAAATCGATCTTGCCGTTACGCGCAAGCGCGTCCTGATAGGCGTGATACAGCTCGCCGTCGGCAGTGTTCGGATCGCACCGGCCGAAATTGGTTTTGATCTTCTCGATCGTTGGAATGATGTCCTCTGCCTTCCCGTCGCGGCCGAGTTCCTGCATCACGCGAATGAGCAGGCCGAGCCGGTCGCCGTCGGAGGCGATATCGAGCGCACGCGCGCCGGGGCGCTTAAGTTGCTTGAAGGCTAGCGAATGGAAGGTGCCCGCGATCAGGCGCTTCTTCACGGACTCGCCTGCAGCGGCCAGAATGCGTTCCCGCAATTCGAGTGCGGCATCCTTCGAGAAAGTGACCGCGCCGACCGTCGCGGCACTGTCCTGTAGCAGCAGGGCTGCCTTGGTGGCGATCGTTTTCGTCTTGCCCGCGCCCGGACAGGCGATCGCCACGCAATGCTGGCGCAACTGGGCGACTTCCCGTTGCTGGGGATTGAGTTCGTCCAGCATCGCGCCTCCTTAGTTGCCGCGGACCGTCGTCATCAGCTTCAGGTGCGTCATGTACCCGCGAATGCCAAGTGGGTTGAAGCGTTTGAGAAAGTTGACGGCCTCGTCGTCGACGTCGGACTGATCGCGAATACCGTTCCAGACCATGAAGTCGAAGTGATCCATGGCCCGGTCGAACTTCATGATCGCGCTGAGCACGCGCATCGAAAAGCGCGAGTAAGCCTCGACCTCGATATCCATCGCAGGCATCGGGATCGTAGGCTCGAACACAAACTCTTTGTTCGCCCGAAGCTCCGCTTCCTTCTGCTGACGGAACCCTTCGGCCACGCGCAGTTGCTCGTCGACGTAGGTCTCGATGCCCGCGAGCAGCTTTTCGAGCGCGCTGTTGACCACTTCCTTGTCGTTCTCGCCGAAGGTCGAGCGGCCGAAACGCTGCATGTTGATGCTCATGCGGTTGATGTACGGCCACCATTGTTCGAACAGCGGCTTCAGGCGGGTATGGTTCAGACGCACGCGGGCGGTCACGACTGCTGCGCCGGAAAGCTGGCGGTCCAGCAACTGACGGCCGATCTCACGGCGGCGCTTGATGATGGCAATACGCTCAGCAGCAGGCAGGTCGCGGAAGAGCTTCCGCGTCTTGGCGACTTCCGCCCGTTTCATGTCGGCGTCGTCGGTGGAGATGACGCCTTCCTTCTGAAGGCGGTCCGCATCGGCCTCCATCTGCGTCAACTCGCGCTCGAGCTCTCCGTCGTCCGCACCGTCGGTCGTGAGCGGTGCCTCGACAGTACCCTGTTCAAGTGCGCTCAGCTCGACCTTTTCTTCACTGCCGGGTTCGACCACAGTGCTCACTACGCCTCTCCTATCTGGACGCATCGGTCCGGTTCGTCGTTGGGATTCAGGCGCGCGCACGCGCTGCCTATCCTTCCATTGTTACGGCCTGATGCTTCCAGCAACGCCTGAAACAATGGCTAATTCGAGCGCCTTTCGGGACAAGGCAGGACCAGACGACACAAACGCACCCGTGTGCTGCGCCGGTGACGGCTGCCGACGGTCGTAATGAGGATTTCGGACATCACGCGCAGAATCGGCGTGCAGGAAGGCAGCGCATACTGCGCAGTGATGCGGGGAGGTGGCTTGCTACGCGAAACGCCGGCATCAAGAGCCGGTCGCGGACACCGTAGGAATTATCATGATAATTGTCGATCCGGGAAAAGAGGTACGAAAACGTATCTCTTTCCCGTCCACGCGCCCGTTATTTACTATCTGAACGACTGAAACGATTCCGCCGCCTTCCATAAGAGCGCGCCGAGCAGCGCTGCGACGGCGACCCAGTAGCCTGCCAACACAGGGATAGGCACGACCAGCACGCCGAAGAGCGTTCCGGTGACGATGAGCAATCCGTGCCCTGCAAGGTGGAATGAAAGGGGACTCACGAATCCAGCGGCCGAGGCTTTAATTTTACGGCGGGCGGTCCCGTCAACGAACATCCCGAGCGCGAACAGCAAAGTCCCGACGATCCACATCTTCATCACCATCGCGCGGAACATCATCCGGTAGACGAGCAACCAGAAGTTCTCCGTCCACGTGTGAGCAAAGCTCGAAAAACCGCCGTCGTTCAGGCCACCAACGTTGCCCGACGCGTTGAGCGTGCGATGCAGCAGCCCATTGTCGACAAACGCGCGCCTGAACGCCGCATTAGCTTGGCGCACGGCATTGTCCGCCCTTTCCTGCCCAACCGAGCCGACCAACGAGCGCGACTCAGCTTCCGGCAGCTCGAACAGGCTGCGCTGTGGGATAGCGGGCATGACGGCAATGGCGAGCACCGGGACCACCAAAAACCAGATCTTGATGTGCGATCCGAACCGGCTAGCCATGCAGCACCTTTACAAGCGCAAGCACGGGTACCGCCGCGATGGCAATGAGCCCGCCCCAGAAGAGCGTGGCGCGCGTTTCAGCAATCGTCGCCAGCGCGTAACAGCGCGCGCCCGCTCCGCAGGTGAATTCGTCGGGCAGCTCGGCGTGGACTTCACCATCGAATGCCTCGGCCAAGTCACATGCGCGCTTGGCCGCCTGGTAATCAACTCCCGACAGCTTCGCTATTATCGTAACGGTGAGCGACATCGTATTCCTCGAAGTAACGGCGAAAGGTCTCGCCATGCAGCACGCGTGCGGCAAGTTGAAACGCTGCGGTGCGCTCGGTGATCTCGTCTGGGCAACGCTCCTCGACCATCTCCAACTGACACTCGGAATGGCGCGCCTCGAAGGCCGGGATCGCCTCGACCATCGGGCACCACACTGCGATTTTGTCGCCAAAGCGAGCCACATAGCGGCGTGCATACAAAGTCTTGGCCGGTTCGAACAGACCTTGCATGAAGGCGATATGCGGATCGCCGTTGCGTTTGGCGCGCTTGTAGCCGTCAAGCGCAGATTCGATCATCTGAGCGGCCAGAGGCCCCTCGTCTCCCATAAACCGCTCACCGACGAAATCGGCCACTCGCGAACATGCAAGCTCCAGGTCAGGCGCGACGTTGAAAACCTGCAGAAGCCTGTGCGAAAGCTTGTGGTCGCGAACGATGTTTTTATATGCAGCGGACATAGTGTGTAGTTAGCCTTCGATGATGGGGATTCGACCTTGATACACGGCACCTCCTGAGATGCGCATGAAGTACTGCAAATTTGGCAAGCTGTGAAGCAGCTTCACAGGAATCAGCGGCACTTTTTCCAGTTGGATAGAGCGCGACTGTGAGCCACTGAATTCCAGCGCGTGGGCCTCGGTCGTTGTGTTGGTGCTATTCGAGATGTTGACCACTCGAATCGCCGTCTCACCGACTTTGTCCGAGAACCACTTCGCGGTATCGCTATCTTCCAATCTTAAGCAAACCTGAACTGTTATCTAGTAACAGTTACACAAAAGGTGTGTCTATCGCCTATATTCGATCCAGCAGTGTCGTTCAGGAGTGCTCTTCATGGGGCCGTGGACTGGCGATGAAATCGAAGCAGCGAGAGCAGTACCCTTTCATGTGCTGCTCCGTTTCCTTGGCGCGTATTGCAAGCTGGATCGCGAATATAGACCGACCAATTCAGGCGACAGCATTCGTGTGCAGGTGAACTATGGCGGTCGCGATTTTAGGTTTGTCTTTACGAATGAAAAGTGGGTCAACGAACTCATGCCGCCGGCAAAGCGTGGGAGAGGCGGCGCAGGAGCGATCGACTTGGCAGCGCATGTCACGGGGCTCGACTTCGTCAGATCTGTGAAGATTTGCATTGATGCGCGTGACAGCGCGAGTGGGATGCGCGGATGAGACTGTTCTATACGACGCACGATTTTGTCTACAGAGGACGGCCGTACGCCGGCATACCCTTTCTTTGCTCAGAAGATCTCGAACGGGTCCGGCCCGCATCCGACTATCTTCTGTGGGTCGCGCTCGAAAACGGCAGGACACGAAGTCCGGCGACGTGGAGAAGCTACGCCGAGGCAATGTACGACTACTTCTCGTGGCTTGAGGCCAACGGCCTTGACTGGGATGCGTTGCCAATCGATTCCGCCGAGTTTGGAGAAATCTCGAATCTCGCGCTCTATCGCAACTGGTCGCTCGACGTCCTCGATGCGAACTCAGGCCGACACTCCATGCAGCCCAGCACCGTGCGCAAACGGGTGTCCCAGATCATGCGCTTTTACGAGTGGGCCGCGACGCACAAATGTATTGCTCATGTCCCTTGGGACGCTCATCTATCGCGCGCTGGAGACGAATCACATCGCGATGCGATCAAGGCGTCGACCCTTCCCAGAGTACCTCGACAGCCCATTCGGTTTCTCACGACTCAGCAGTGCCGCGCGCTTCTCGAGAGCTGTAACAGCAGGACTGTCCAGTTGATGACGAAGCTGATGCTTCAGACCGGCTTGCGCAGCGAAGAATGTAGAACGTTTCCGACGAAATACCTCTTTGATCCGGCGCCCGAGCGGCGATCTCGCAAAATCCATATTGATCTGTCGCCGTCGGACATGAAACTTAAGGGAGGCAGACCTCGCCGGATCTACGCATCCGGACAGCTCATCAAGGATCTGTTCGACTTCGTGAACTTCGGCGAAGGAGCGGTGCGGGCCAAGCTTTATCGAATGACGCGTGGTTCGGCCTCTCCCTATGTGTTTCTGAACCGACATGGAGCGCCCTGGAGCGAAAAAGGCCTGTGTCTCGCCTATCGAAAGTTGTGGACGCCGGCCGCGCCTGTGCGAGCTGTACTCGACTTCAGGGTGACGCCGCACATGTTGCGCCACACCTTCGCTACCTACGAGCTTTATGGAGAGAGTCAAAACCGCAATCTTGGGTATGCGCTCGCTTGGGTCCGTGACCGACTTGGGCATGCGTCGATCTCCACAACCACGGTCTATGTTCACTGCCTCGATATGCTCGGCGAAAGACATTTGAACCGATATGAGCAAGAAATCGACGCGCTGCTTGTTGCAGGAGATACGCGATGAAACGGAAGAATCATCAGCTCGACCGGGCTCCCCTGCGGCACACGGTTTCTGATGGGGAAGACGGTGATCGATGGATCGTTAAAGCAAAGACGGACTTGGACTTCAATCGCTGGCGATGCCGAGCGGGCACGCAGATCGACGCTGGTCGCGATGAGCTCATTCTGTCGATGGCAAAAGGGTTGCGACGTCTCCAACCAATTCTTGCAGATTTGAGTATCAGGGCAATTTATTGGGGCGGAGTATCGGAATGGTTCGATTTCCTCGACTCAGCCACGGGCTCCCATCATCCAGTGCATTGCATAGCCGATATCGATCGTCACGCGTTGGAGACGTTCATTCGCTGGCTACAGAGGCGACCCGCCAGGACTAAGAGTGGGCGACTGTCGCCAGCAACCGCGCGGTCGCTTTACGTGGGCCTGAAAACGGTGCTCATGCAGTGTGTGGCGACAGGCGAGCTTCGAAGAGACTGCTTCGCGCGACAGCCGTTTCCAAACGCTGGACGAGCCTACAAGTCGCCCCCGCCCTATACGAAAGAAGAAATGCAGGCCCTGCTGGGGGCACTGGCAAGCGACCTGCGAGCGATCCGCACCGGCTCCTTCGTCGGCACTCACGCGGATCGAATGCTGGTGTACTTCCTTCTTGTTGCAGCCAGAACAGGCCGGAATCCAACTTCGCTCTGCGAGATGACGCGCGACGCCGTGCGGCCCCATCCGCTCAAACCAGAGACCCATTCGCTGCTGACCACCTATAAACGTCGCGGCAACAGCATCTCAACACTCTCGGTTCGCAAACCCAACATGGTTGAAGAGATCAGTGTGCTTGCTGCAGATACCAGCACCCTCGTGAGTGACGTGCTGGACATGACTCAAGATCTGGTCATCCTCGCTCCGCCCGAGCTTCGCAACTGCCTGTGGTTGTATCGCCGCACCCACCAATGGGTCAGATTAGGCCCAGTGAATGCGTTCTCGAAGAAAATTCTTTATACATCCATCGGTCGTTTCATCAAACGACATCATCTGCTGGGCGACGACGCACGCGCGCAGTCTGACGGCCAAGTCCCGCTCGCGTTATCTGTCATGCGGCTACGAAAGACGTTTGCATCGCGGGTATGGAATCTAACAGGTGGCGACATTGCCATGACCGCGAACCTGCTCGGGAACCGTCCTCATGTTACGGATACCCACTACCTGGCAGTGACACCCGAGATGGTTCGTAACCACCATTTCCTCGGCAAATGTCTGGAAGTCGAGTTACGCGGGACCACAAAGGATGCGTCGACGGTAGCGCGACTGTCCAAAGAGATGCACGTCTCTGTTGACGAAGTCGAACGTATGCTAGCAGGAGAGAACAATACAGGTGTGGGTCGATGCTCTTCACCGCTCGAAGGCCGATATGCACCCAAAGACGGTCACACTGCGTGTTCGGCCTTTTTACACTGCTTCCGATGTCCTAACCAGGTCGTCATGGAAAGTGACCTATACCGCATGTACAGCTTCTACTGGCTGCTGGTGAAGGAAAGAAACTTGATCGGCAGGAATCAGTGGCAGAAGGTCTACGGATGGGTGATCAAGGAGATCGACCGGGTCATTGCGCCACACTTCTCCGCTTCAGTCATGAAGCAGGCGAAGGAAAAGGCGTACGCCGATCCTCATCCAATGTGGCGTGATCGATCGATGCTACTTGGGCACAACCATGGCTAAACCGACCCATCATCTTGTTGACCTGACTTCAACCAGTGATGAAGACCTGACTCAGACCGTCATCAGCCGGCAGGGAAGCACGATCGTATCCCGCTACGGCGACGAAATCTGGAACCTCGCACCCTATATTGCGCCAAGGAATACGACGGAAGTCCGAATAGTGTTCTCTTACAGGTTCAGGACGGGTGATCGGCTTACGGATTCTTCCAACGCGCGGTTGCTGGCATCGGCGAAACGCTTTCTGTACACACGATGGCGTGTAGCGAGTGGAAAACGTGGCAGGCCCGCCTCGGCAACTACGCTCGTCGCAAACTGGACTCAGATCAGGAAACTAATTGCGTGGATGATAGAGGAACAATTGGCGGACTTCAGCCAGCTGACGCCAGATCACTGTGCCCGCTTTGCCTCAAGCCTCGTTGGGACGCTGCAGCCCTCGACGATTGCCGGTATTCTCAGCACGATCACCAACTATTACGAACTGGGCGATCACCTTGTTGATCGGATACCGGAATATCCCTGGAACGTTGAAAGTGGCGGTACCACGCGTCTTGCCAGACATGCGCATCAATCAAGACTACAAGGCTGGAGCCAGGCGAAAACTGAGGTCATTCCTCAGCGGCTGATGAGCAGGCTTGTCCGTACCGCGCTCGACTACGTTGAAAATCGCGCGAATTCACTGCTGGCGTTGCGAGATCAGTTGGCAGTGCACGCAACGCGCAGGTTGGCCCAAGTCAAAGTGGCGCATCGAAAAAGCCACCCGAAAGGCTTCTCAAGTATTTACGCCACTGAAGCCGAATATCTTCAAGTCAAGGCGAACCACCAAAGTTCGAAAGAAGAGCGACAACTGCTTGCCGAGCATGGGTACCCAAGTCGGCCGGCGGCCTCAATTGAGCTATTTCATCTAAGAACTGCTTGCTACATCGTATGCGCTGCATTCTCGGGTATGCGAGACTCGGAGCTGGCGTCGCTCGAAGTGGGATGCTTCATTGCAAGAAAGGGATTCGACGGTGAGACGCTCCACTGGCTCCGAGGAACAACGTACAAGCTCGAGCACGAACCGAGGCCGGCCGAGTGGATGGTGCCGGAGGTCGTTGGAAAGGCGGTGGCTGTCGCCACTCGGCTCGGCGAGCCCGTGCGCGCGCAAGGCGAGAAAAGGATCAAGGCCCTAGAGCGCGCAGCAAAGACACGAAACCTCGATGAGCACGTCCGCGCGAAAATTCAACTCAAGCTTGAACGGGCTCGCCGTAATCGCAATGCGTTAATGCCGATCTACCACCCATCGTATGGAAGCGTGTCGCTACTAGGAAACGAGACCGCACGAAAGAGCCTGAAGGCGTTCGCCAAGATGGCAAACATGATTGTCGAGCAGCAGGACATGGACGGCGTGGTCAATCGAGACCGAATTCGACCTGGGGAGCCCTGGCCGCTCAGGACGCACGAGTTCAGGCGAACCTTTGCAGTCTATGTTGCCCGGCACGTGCTCGGCGACATTCGTTATCTGCGCGAGCACTTCAAGCATTGGTCACTCGACATGACCCTCTACTACGCCCGACATGACAGCGGCGCAGATCGCGCCCTGATTAACGACATCTTGACCGAGCGTGATGAGTTGCAAAGCCTGATCATCCAGAGTTGGATGCATCCGCATAGCAACCTGTCGGGCGTGGGCGGCCACCGTATCGCGGCCTTCCGCAACCGAGGCGAAGTAAAGACCGTTCGCGACATGCGCGACTTCTGCCGCAAGCTGGGGGAAAGTGTGTTCATCCGTGGAACCGGTCACTCATGGTGCATGGCAAGCGGCAACGGTTGCGGGGGTCAAGGTCTGTACGATGCGGTGCGATGTACCTCGTGCGGTGAAGGCGTGATTGATTCGACTCACATTCAGTTCTGGAAAGGGATCCGGCAGCAGCAGATTGACGTGCTGCAATGCCCTGACCTTGGAAGGCCGTCACGTGAACGCAGTGTCGATCATCTCCGTAAAGCTGAACGTGTGCTTGCAGACCTCGGTGCCGAAGTGCCGCCCTTCAAACTTCCTAAAAAGGTACGTCGTGCGAGCTGAGCGCAAGAGCCCGACGCGTCGCCGCCTGGAACTCGCACTTCGCCGGTTGCAACTTGGCAGGATGCAGTCCGGCACCAGTGAACGCATTAGCATCGCTGCCGTTGCGCGAGAGGCCGGGTTAAGCAATGCGACGATACACAACCGATATCCCGACATCGCTGAACGCGTGCGCGCACTTCATGTCAAGACGAGTAGACACCAGACAAAGTCGCTTCCCGACAGTACCGACGTGCTTCAACGCAAGCTCAAAGAAGCGCGCCAAGCGATCGAGCAGCTGAAAAGTGATCTGGTGAAATCGCAGTCGATCAACCTTCGCTTGGCCAAAGAAAACGAACAACTGACCGCTCGTCTGAAAAAAGCATCTCAGTGACTCAGGCTCAACCCTCGGCGGCGAACGCGATGCTCACTTGCTGCATGCGCAGCCGTTCATCGCCATGCACATATCGCGAGGTCGTCGCGATCGACGCATGCCGAAGGTTATCGCGAACGCTGCGCAGCTCCACGCCACGGGCGAGCGCGCGGGTCGCATGGGTGTGTCGAATCCAGTGTGGGCTGGCTTGCTCGAGTTTGTGAGCGACAACGGAATCCGTCGGTCGGATTTGTTCGGCAACGAGACGAAAGAATCGCTTTAGCACGGTGCGAAGTCGCGTCCCGGAAATGCTCACCGAATGATCCTGGCCGAATGCGGGCACAAGCGGGAGGGTCCGACTGCAATGGCGCGGGTCGGCCTGCAGCCCTCGCTGATGAAGATAGGTTTGAAGAGCCTGCATAGCAAGGGGGGGCAAAGCGACCCGTGCGCTGCGGCGCCCCTTCCCCACCACGCGAAGCCAGTTATCTGCGGCGTCGCCGAAGATGACGTCGCCGATCCGCGCGTGAATCAACTCGTTCGCACGCAGGCCGGTTGCCAGTTGAAAGTCGAGTATGAAGCGCAGCCGCTGAGCTGCCTCGAGCGACCAGCCATGTTGCGTCGACAGGTCATTGGCCACATGCCGGGCGAATTGCCATTCCTCGTCATGAAGCGATCGCACACATATGGAAGCGGTTGCGCGCGTGGAGCCTGCGCTCACGCCGGCGAACGGATTGGCAACCACGTATTGTTGCTCGACCAGCCACCGGAACAGGGCTGAGAGCACGGACAATGCATAGGCAACAGATGAGGAACTTAAACGTCCGAAGAACGGGCACCACTCATCAGATAGACGAGTTTGCCGCGAACCGATCCATTGATCTCGTGGCTCAGGGGAGCGCAGGAACGCTCGGTAGGCAATGGCGTCGCTGGTGTTCAATGATGAAAGCGCTCGCTTGCGCTCAACATTAGCCCACAGTAAGAGCCGTTCGGCTTCCTTGCGATACGTCCGCGACGTTGTGGCGGGTTCGTGCAAGGACAGCCACGCTTCGATCGCCTCGCGGTCCGTCGTGACACTGAGCAGGCACCTGGCCCTGGGCGCCCGATACCGGCCTCTCGAACCATCTCGACTCCGCGCGGCCATGACATCACGCCAAACAACGCGCCGAGTCGGTTGCGATCGTTCCACCAGCTGTCGCGCTGATTCGGTCAATGACGGGTAACGCGAAAAGAACGCTTCGATACGGTGTGCTGACGCGGGGCCAATCCCCACCATCTCGCTCCACCAGTGATGGCGGCGAGGTACGCGCAATGTCAGCTCGGCGAACGTCGTGACACCCATTTGTTTCAACGGCAGGCTCGCTCGCGGTGCTAACCATAGACCGAGATCGTCGCTGATCTGCGGCTCGCGGTCCTGCAACTCACGCAACGCCTCGATCGCCCGGTGAACGGGCATACCCCGTCCTGCGTGGTCCGCGTTCCCATCCCGGAAAACCGCGGCAAGATCGTCTCGTCCGTTTGCTTGAGCGATATCGATCAAGCGGCGTCTGATCCGGCCCAGCATGCCGCGAGACGATTGCGCTTGGATTCGCCTGTGCGACAAATAGCGTTCGACGGCCGCGCGTGCCGAAAGGCCCTCACACCACGCGCGCAGTGCTGCGAGGGATGCGTGGTCGGGAAACCCGACATACGTTTGCCCGTGTTGACCGATGCGATGGGACTGCTTCACGTTCGCCTCCCGACGCGTGCAGCGGTTCCACAGACTATGCCATGGTTGCTATCCTTGCCTACCCCGCATCACCAACGGTGCCGTTCCGATAACCGCTCTTATTGAAATAGCCGTTCGCCATGCGAAAACTCCTGCTCTGTGAACCGTGCTTAAGGCTCAGATCGTCATGTAACAGCTCCAAAGGTTACGGTTCACCTGCATTAAGCCAATGTCCTCGCTCCCGTCGCTATTGCGATTGGTCACGTAGGCGCGCATTCTGGACTCTTGTTGCGCGATCGCGCGCACGACCTGCACGCTGACGCGGTGGTATCGGGCCGCGTCGTCGAGACAATCGGCGTGCGCGCATGCCGATGAGGCAAGCACGAGCAGCATCGAGAATTCAAGCAGCCGGGTCATGACGCTGGCCGATCGAAGAACCGCACGTCGTGCTTGCGCAGGACATTGACGACATTGCCGTCGGCATTGACGATGAACTGGTTGGCGGTACCGTTGAACTTGTAGTAGCGGCCCTTCTGCTCGCCCGAGCCCATGTGCGCCACGTCGGCGACCGTCACCTTGCCGACGGTGTCGGCGAACTTGAAAAACGTCGAGCCGTTTTCATCAAACACGCTTTGCAGAGCGGCCTTGTTCGCGGTGTCGAACTCATAGACGGTTCCGGCGACACGGGCGACTTCGACCTTGTCCGTGCCGTTGGAGATCGTGAAACGCTCCGTGCGGTTAAACGTCACGACCCCGGTCGCGTCATCCCACTTCGGGCGCAGCGATTTGCCGTCTTGCCCGGTCACCTTCAACTCCGCGGCAGGCTTGGCGGAAAACTTGTTTTGAATGTGGCTGTCGTCACCATCGCGGATCGCCACCGCGCCAAGCTTCGCGGCAAGGACGGACCCTGATGCGGCGGATGCGTCTGTGTCGGCTTTCTTCGCGATATCTGCGATCGGGTCCGCGCCCGGAGTTACGCTCGACGACGCGGCGGCAGGACTTGCCGCGACCTGCGACACCGGCGCGACATAATTGACGGCCACTGACTGCGGAGCCGAGCGGCGCAGCGTGACGTGATTAGCGTTGAAGTCGACGTCTGCATACAAGTCGGAAGCGGCCACGAGCCGATCGAGCGACTGCATCCAGTTCTCGCCGTCGCGCGTGCCGAAGCTCGTCGAGGTCGTCAGATCGATGTCTTTTTGTGCCGACCCGGTCCAGCCCTGCGGCACCAGCGCTTTGACCAGTTGCGCGAGCGGCAGCGTGGCGTTCAAAGGCCGAGTACTTTCGAGGCTGCTGCGCGGTCCGATCAGCGCGAGGCGGCCCGAGAATCCAGAAAAACCGGTAGGCGTGTCGCTGCGGGCCTTGTCGCCAATGAAGCGATTGGCCTTCTTCCAGTAAGCGGTGGCGCTTGAGCCGCCCGCTGAATAACGGATCACCTCGGGCGTGCCCGCCACAACGATGTACGGTCCTTGGCTGTGACCGCCGTCCACGCGCAGCGACTGACCAGCACGCGGCTGGAAATAGGTGTCGCTGCCATCGTTGAAAACGAGTGCCGGTCGCTCAAGGACATTGCCCGCGATCTCATAGTCAAAGTCGAGCGGGTCGGTGCCAGCGGCCGCCGCGTTGAGCGTGACCGCGGCAAGCGCCAGAGTAAGAAGAGAGAGCGTGTGCTTCATAGACCGCGTTCGATTTGAGAGAGGTGCTTCACGAAGCGCGCGAGGTACTCGCGGCCGGGTGCGGGGTTAGCGCTGTGGTAGTACGCGACGGCCTTCACGGCGGAATGCGTGAGGCGGTAGTTCTCGTTGAGGATGTCTTCAGCGACGCGGATATTTGTCGCCGGCGCAAGCGCGTCCCATGCGCTCGCGAATCGCTTGGAGTGATATTTCCAGCTGATTTGGAGAAGGCCTATATCAAAGTCGGGGCGATCGTTGCTGATGAGGTAACGAATAGCACGATAGGCATCTTCGCGAGTGCGGAAGAAGAACCCGCGACCAGCTACGTTGAGCGTCCACGGCCACGGCCGGCCGTTATAGGCCGACTCGTTCAGCGCGATACCGGCGAGAATTTTGGGATCGACCGACGTATGCATCGCGTCGAACGGCGCTTGCGCTGATGCGCATGCCCAGCCACCGCGCCGCTCGGTCATGCTGGCCTGCGCGTCATCGGTCAACACAGCGGGATGGAGCCACCCCGCGCGCACGAACAACGTTGAGATGCTGACCGGCGCTCCGTCAACGGAGATAGCGGCAGATCCATCGGCAGCCAGTTCCACCGTTTGACCTTCGAAGCGGCTCGCCCACGCCAGAAACGGTTTCAGCCCACATGCGTAGACCGGCTCGCCGGGCAACTCGACGATGGCGCGCTTTACACCGTCATCAACGACGATGCGCGTGGGGCTGATGACCGAGTCAATGACTGCCGCGTGTGCGCCGAACGCCAAAGCAGACAGGCAGGCAGCCGCTGCTAACCCGTTAGTCATGGTACGGCTCCATGACGATGTCCTGCGTCACCTGCACCAGGAACTTCTGGCCCGGTTCAACGGTGATCGTCGGCGAGATATTCTGGTTGCGCTGGAGGACGGTCTGAGCGGTCGCGGCCGCGACCTGCCCTGCCGTGCTGCCATACGTCGTCACGCCGTTAGGGGTTGCCGTGGTCGCGGTCTGCGAGCCGCTGTCGAACGCCCGGAGCAGAATCGCCGTTATGAAGCCCGCGCCGAAGATTTTCAGGAAGTGGTTGTTCACATCGCCCGAGAACCCGGCGTAGCCGTTCTGGTCGGCACCCTGCATGCCGTTGAGCGGCACGCTCTTGCCGTTGGGCAGGCGCAGACTCGTCGATGCCACCAGCAGGCGCTCTTGGCCGACCTTGATGTCCGCGCTGTACATGCCATTAATGAACGCGCCCTTCGGGATCATCAAGCAGTCACCGCGCAGGCTGTCATAGACGTCCTCATCCACCATCAACGACACACGGCCCGGTTTGTCCGAGTTCAGACCCTCCACCGTCTTGACGTGAATGACGTGAGGCGGCGTCAACGTGCAACCCGTCGACCGGCCATTGAAAGTCGTGCGTTCGATGCCGCCTTGCGAAGCTGCATCCCTCAGGAAAGTCCGGTCGCGATCTTCGGGCGCTTGTCCCTGCTTGGCCAGGGCGAGCGCCATCGCATCGGGCGTATTAGCTCCCGCAGCGTTCCGAGCAGCTCGCACCTCGTCCAACGAAGGAACGCCAGCGGGCAGTGCGCTCGTCGCTTGATTGGCGGAACGCGACGCACCGGCCTGCTTGAAAATCGAGGACGTATAGATCGCGTCTTGTGCCGCTTGCCGGGAAAGCTCGCGCGTGTCCGTGCCTGAGCCTTTGACCTCTTCCTGGAAGTCGGTGCCGGTCAGCATCGGCTTGACGGTGGGCTTCGGCGCCGCTGCTTCGGATGCGGCAAGCGCGGCAGCCTCCGACGCCGCTGCGTCGCGCTGCTGCCGGATCATCTGGTCGATGTCGTTGTTGTTCGCGGCAGTGGGCGCCTCCGTACTCGACTTGAGCGCGGTCGCCTTTTTGATGCGCGCGTCCTAGTCAGCCTTGTTCGTCGCCTGCAGCTGGTAGTAGAAGCCCAAGCCGCCGATCACGACAGCAGCAAGAATGCCGATGCTCATGATCGCATTGCGTGGCGTCTTACCTTTGACGAGTGCTTCTTGCTCCGCGCTGGGCGTAGCCGAGTCCGGTTTCTTCGCCACGATCAGAACACCCCGAGCAAGCGGCGGCGGCCGCGCGTCACCGTGACCTCGTCCTTGCCGGAACGCAGGACGATCTCGTCGGCAAGACGTTGAAGAACAAGGAAGTCGCCGCGGCGAATGAAGTTCGCAACAACAGGATCGCCATGGTCGAGGATGAACGGCACCGGCCATTCCTGCGCTTTGGCCGGCATGCGCATCCAGACAGCGTGGCCATCGTCGAAGACCGTTTCAGGCGTGAATTCCGCGCGGCCATCGACGCTGTAGTCCCAGTTCAGCTTGTCCGGCGCCACACTGATGCTTCCCGAATCGGCACCGCCGTGACCGCCGTTCGCCGTCGCGTCGTCGCGTGCGCTGACGCGGGCCATCGGCGCGCGCGGGTATTGAAAGCGCACGGTTTGATAGAACATGCCGCCCGCCGGCGACGCGATGAGCGTGAAGTCATACTCCCGCAGATTCGTCGTCAGATGCAGCGTGTTGACGAGGTCAGCCTTGTGCGGCTTGATGAACACGTGGTTCATCTTGTCGTCGTCGATCTCCCACTGAACGCTGTCGCCCATTGCCGGGTCGGCGATCAGCTTCTCGCCCTTCTCCAGCTCGATCGTCGTGAGCTTCAGCGGCGCGGTCAGCACGCGATAGATCTGGTCGCGGCTGTACGGGAACACGCCGATGCGCGCGTCGCCGGGCATCGTCAAAGGATCGGCGCCGCCGTTGAACGGATTGATCGGGCTCATCGGGTCGCCCGCGACCATCGCGGCATTGAACGCCGAGTCGCTCGCGGCTTTCTTGGCCGCAGCCGGTTGGGCAAGCAACGCTGCGCAGGCAGCGAGAAGGCACATGCCGATGACCGGCCGTTTGTTGAGAAGGGTTGCGGTCATGCTTATGCGGTCCGCTCGAGGCGGAAGAACGGAATGAAGATGCCGAAGGGGTTCGTCGTCAGCGCCTGCTCAGCAGTGGGTGCGACGATTTGATAGCGCAGCGTGAGCGCGTACGACTTCACGTCCGGCTTGCCCGTGGCGCCAGCCTGGGAGGTGGTCGTCGTGAATTCGACGAGCACGGTCGAGTCTTCGAGCAGCGCGATGTTGCGCACGTCGACTTCACGGATCAGTTTGGGGTTTGCCGTTATCTGGTGGAACGGCGTGTCGGCCTTCAGCCAGTCGCGGAATTGACCGGCTGCTGCACCGATCATTTGCGCCTTGACCGAGTTGATGTTGGCGGTCATGCGCGAGGTCTCGAGGCGGTCTGACAACACCGGCTCGATCGTGAACCAGCGAATCGCCATGTCTTTGACTGTCGTGCGCACAGCTTGCGAGTCGGGCTTGTAGGCAACAAGCTCGGTGACGATGGGATGGCCGCCCGTATCGGCAGACACGCCTACAACGCGAGTGACCGAAGGCGGAGGCTGCCGCGTCCACACGGCGCCCGCCGCGACGATAGCCAAGCCGAACGAAATCAGCATCCAGCGGTTGGCTTCGAGCTTGAGCCTCGTGCTCGTCTCGAAAATCACCCTGCTTGGATCTTCTTCGGCGTATGAGCCGGGGGCCGTGGACAGCGCGGCCCGACGCTTGTTCTTGAAAAGACGCATGGCAACCCTTTGGAATGGTCACCATTGAAACAGCGTGCGCCTGCTTTTATCGGCGGAAAGACGGCTTGTTTTGTGCGTCTTTGTACGGTGGGCGCTTCGGGACTATGCCGCGGCTGATCACCGTCGGCTAGGAATTATCATGATAATTGTCGATCCTCAAAAACAAGCGCGAAAACGTGTCGCTTTTCACTGCAGAATAAGCCACAGATGTACTAAGCGAACTCCCCGGTTGGTCCCGAAGCGCGGAAGGTGTAACGTTTTTCGAAGTGTGCGGATTTGTTACACCCCGCGCGTAGGAGAAAAGGCGCGTAAAAACAAAGACTTCCACCAAAACGGTACCGTTTCTAGGAATTATCATGATAATTCCTAGCTAGTAACTCCGTGCCATCCGAGATCACGGCATGACATTCCGCTCGCCCTTCTACCACGTCACAGCGTTCCGCCCGAGGGACGCGTACATGCTGCGCTTACTCGTTGCGATGAGAAATTCCTTCGGAAGCGTCGAGACGGCAATACTTGATAAACGCCATACCACGATTTCACGCGGCAGTGGCCTCCAACCTGTTCCATTCAAGGGGGGTAGTTTAGATGGAACAATGCATGTGAGGAAAAAATCCCTCTACGAATCATTTGGTTGCGAGATTTGACGGATCGGAATTTGCTACGCGTTAGCGCTTCCCTCCTAAAAAGACGTCGTTTTTTCGCGCCTTTCCGAAGTATCCAGACCGCAATCCGTGTTCGGCGTCCTGACCACCGTTCACGCGACAGTGCGCATGAACGTGTTCCATTCAAGCGGGGTAGTTTAGATGGAACAATGGATGTCGGAACGAAATCCCCTATAAATCATCTGTTTAGTGAAGATTGCCTTAGCGAATTTCGCTACCCGTTAGCGAAATCGACCTTGTGCGTTGACGGAGCTTGGCGGTCGGATACTGTTGAGAGTTGCTCTCATTGACGCTACAAATCTCCTGATTCTTAGACTCACCGTCTCCCTTGCCGACATACGTCCGAAACTGAAAGGAAAAGAAACATGCATCAGCGTACGTTGGCCCGATGCCTCTGCGCGTCTCATTGACTGCGATGTTGGCCGTTTGTTCTCCCTCGCCCGTCGGAGGGAGACGCGAAAGCTCTAATCGCGAGCGCCTCGCAGATTTCCGATATCTGTCGCTCGATAGCTCTTATCGCATGAACGGAATCGATGACGGTGACTCGTACTATCGTGTCGCGGTGAAGTACAGGTCTAACATGTTGAAACCTAACGAGGATGTGCGAGACCGATTCAAGGAACAGACAAGATCCGTCAGATGCAAGCGGAGATCAGGGCCAGCGTGAAGCAAAGTGCAGCGGAGGCCGACGAGCACGGGCGTTCTCATCCGGACGCGAATTTTGCGGAGGTTGATGCACCGTTCAATCAATACGCCAGCGCACAAGAGCGTAACGCAAAGGTGGGGCGCCTCCAGAGGCTGCCGGAAAACGTCCGTCAAAGAAACGCCGGGGTGACGTTCATGCAGCGCATCCAAAACTCGTGCCCACGCATCAAGAGGGCCTGGCTGGCTACTGCTTACCAACCTCCGATGGATGCAATCGATGGCGTCGGCAAGATGGATTTCAAGGAAACCATCGCGATGATCGAGACCGACAACGGCTGGCAGGCGGCACGTAACCCAGCCGTCGGATCTACGGATCCGCTTTTTTTGCCCAATATCTAAGCAGTCCTGATTGTTGGTCGAGCTCCGAGTAAGCTGCGAAGCTCGGCGATGTGCGCCCTGATCTGAGCGGTAACCGGCGGCCGCTCACTACCCTGCTCCGGTTCGCTCGCAAATCGACATGTCTGACCGAACCGCTGCCGATCGCTTTCAGTGGCCACACGAATCTGTCCGCGTGCTCGAGCCGTAGCGAAGGCCTCCTTCCATCCTGCCGCCTGACGACCGATGCCTTCGTCGAGGGCGTAGACGACCATGTTCTCGCCGTCCTCGTCGATCACGTACTTATACCGGCAGGAGGCATCCACGAACGTTTGTCCGGCGCTCTGACGGGCTAGCTGCTCAGCTTCCATGGCGCGCTTCAGTCGCGCCTGTTCCTCGGCGGTCAGGTCGTTTCGCTGGCGGATCTGGAGGGAGAAATCAACCGTGCTCCGCAGAAGGCTGCGGAGGTAGTTGATGGGTGCTTTGGCAAGCTTGAGATGATTCCACGTTACCTCCACGACATCGGAGAGACGTTTGCCATGCTCGCGTGCTTCACGCATTAGTTTGAATATCAGGAAATCTAAAAATCCTAGGGTCCGCAAACGCTGAAGATCCTCAGGCACTTGCCCCGGTTGTCTCTTTTGAAAGATAGAAGGGTTTAGATCCTTATATATTCCACCGTCTGCCAACCTGGCAGACGGATGATCAAAGGAAGATTCGGCAGCTTTGGGCGAGGGCGCTTCCGACTGTTCGACGAGGCCAAGAATCTCCGCAGCACGCGCTGTGAGGTGGATGTAGGCGCGACCAAAGAGACCGGCTTCGACGTAGCGCGACTGGGCACGACGATCGATCAGGCCAGCCAATTCTAAGTCGTCGAGGCTTCGATAGAACGTCCGCATCGATTGGAGAGCGCGTCCTGTAAGTAGTTCACGACGAGCGAAGATCGCCGCGAACGGTTTGGCGGCGTCGACGGTGCGGGCGAGGGCCGAGAGCACTGCGCGGGCACGCGAAGGGATCTCCTCGATGTGAGCTGCGCGGAACGCGGCCCGGAACGTGGTCCAGGGAAGATTGGTCGAGTCACAGCGAAAGGCGGTGAGGGCAGCCCGATCTTCGGGATGTGCTTCACCCTCGCCAGCAACGAAACGTTGCGCGATAGACATGTCGTGCGGTCCATTTTCAGAAAATGGATTGATATCGCTTGACTGTCTGGCACGTTTCGCTACACTCGGGACTTGCAGTGGGTCCACCTACCAGTTTCCAGCTGGTGAGTGTAACGAGCGAGGTTTCCAGCCAAGCCCGTATCGCAAAAGCCTCCAGTTTCCAGCTGGGGGCTTTTGTCTTTGTGGTGCCTAGTTATTATGTTGGCATTATCGGACTCCGATAATCAATAAAATCAAACACTTAGCTCTTCGCGTCTGTGGCAAGCGCTTCCAAGTGGCGACGGATGGCTTCTTGCACCGATTCCGCGATAGCTTCCGACTGAAATTCAAGCCGCATGACATTCCGAGCGCGCCGTACATCGCACCAGGTGCTTTTCCCATCCTTTACCTTAAAGGTAGTCGCTGCGGGTTTGGCCGTTTTCGGCTTGTCGGTATCCTTCGCAAAACGCACCGCCTGCGCTTGATCCAGTTTCTTCTCCGATAGGCGTCGCACCGCCTCTGTAACGCGTTCTCCCCTGCCGGCATCGGTCGCCGCCGCCAGTTCCGAAGCCGCTGTAGCGCCGACGAGTGCCATTTGCTGCTGGAGAATTGCATGTACTTCCGTCGGTAGCCGCTCGTATGAAAGCAGGGCGCTCACATGGGGCTGACTGATCCCAACGCGGACAGAGACCTCTGTTTGGCTCAGTTCTGGATGCTTACTCTGGAAGCGCTTGAGGCCGACGTACTTCTCATAATCGGTCAGATCCGACTGCATCAGGTTGGCGAAGAACGCGCCGTCGTCAGCTTGGTCCTCAGTCCCGTCCTCCAAGACGCACCGAATGGTTTGCCTGCCAAGTTCGCGATACGCGTCGACTCGGTGATGCCCCGAGACTATTTCGTAGCCACCGTCCGCGGTAGCTCGCACGACAACCGGATGAACCAGCTTGTTGTGCCGCAGGTTCTCGCGCAGTTCGCTGTACTTCGCTGGCTCCATGAAACGACGTCGTCCCGGCACCTCGTGCAATCGCTCGAGAGGTAGCTTTAGCATCGAGGCGCTCGCCAGTTGTTCTTCCAACTCCTTGATCTTCGTCTGTGCCTCGTCCGATCCTCCAATATCGCGCGCCTCAAGTTGAGACTTTAGATCAGCGATTTGCTTTCTGAGTGCCGCGATTGTCATCGTCTGGCCCGGGCCGGTGGTCGGCGCAGTCGCCTTCATCGACGCGGCTTGAGCTTCGTCCTCGTCGCTCAGTGCGATCGAAAGGCCCTTCGACAGACGGTCTCTCAGCGAACTCATGCGCGCTCTCCCCACGACCTACTCGCCTTTTCGTCGACTAGATCCACAAATTGATCGATCGGGTTGCGAATCCGTCTCAGCGTTTCCATTCCGCCTTCATACTTATCAATGTCATAGATCGTCTGGAAATGCATGCTCGTGTTTCGGGCGAGATCGGTTTCCGGTATCTCGACCGGAATGACGCGAGAACCGTACAGATTTGCGATCCATTGCTGAAGCACCCGCGTTGCGGGTTTATTGGGCGCCACACGGGTGACCAACACGTCGACGAACTCAAACCGCTTCTTTTCAGAGTCGCCGAACTCTTCCATGCCAGTGATAAGATCGGAAAAAAGGTGCCAGAACTGAACCATCGAGGCAAAGGACAGCATGTCTGGGACGACGGGAACGATGACTCCGTCCGCCGCGAAGACCGCGTTGATCGTCAGATAACTGAGCGTGGGAGCAGTGTCGATCACCACGTAGTCGTACTCGTCGAGCAACGGCTTCAGTCCGCGATGCAACACTTGCTCGAAACGAACATCTCCAGGGCGCGCAAGGTTCGCGCGGGCTGGCAGCATGAATTCCGCATTGAAGAGCTGCGGCGAAGCGGGAATGAGATCGAGATTCGGCCAGTAGGTCTGAACCGGTAACTGCCGCATGTCATATGTCTCGCCGTCCACGTAAGCTTGAATCAGCGGGATGACGGTGTCGTCCGCCTCGATTTCAGCGTGCGGGTTGTAACCGTACAGAGTCGTTGCGCTCCCTTGCGGATCGAGATCAATGTGACACACCTTTCGACCCCAACGCATGGCGAGACCTTGCGCGAGGAGGGTGGAGGTCGTTGTCTTCGTGACGCCGCCTTTAAAGTTTGCGACGGTAATGATCTTGCCGCGACCCGTCCGGGGTGGAGGACGTCGTTCCGCCTTCACCCACTGAATTGCTTCCTCTAGCGTGAAGGAACGCTGGCCGCCGGCTCGGGTTTGCTGACCCTTGGGCAGTGCCGTTGTCTGAAGTGCATAACTCATGCGTTTTCGATCAATGCCGCAGATTTCCTGCACGCGAGTGGAGGAAACGAGGGGAGGGGTTTTTCGAGGCTCCGGTTTGAGAATTTCGTCCCGGATCTTTCGAAGCATCACGGTCGACCGATTAGCCAACAGGAGTAAATCTTCAGCGGTGGTGTCGTCTGGCCCCGACAATAGAAGATCCGACGCTCCAATGTTGTCGTTCGCTGCGTTCACTTGGTCACCTTGGAGTAGATTTGGACAGCGAGAGGGAAATTTGCATGCGGCTGTCGAATTGGACGCAGATTAGACCGAGTTGCATGTAAACGCAAGTAAACCGTAGCTGCGAAGCCGCGCTGGGCCTGGCGCTCAGGAAGAAATCTCGAAGCGGTCTTAAGTGCGAAACGCGCCGTGAAACATCGGATAAAGTTCAGCAAGGGCCCAAAGCTGTTTTAATTCAAGCGCCTAGCAGGGTATGACGCTTTTGTTTCACGGAAAAGAACCTCTAGTCGAGTCGAGCAACGTAGGTGCTGCTGGTGAGGCCTTCGCGTGAACAGCATTCAGCCCACAGCGTATTGTCTGTTACGGCTTTCGTAGCGCTTAACACGCAACTACCGTCATTCCCGGGTGCCATGAATGCACAGTTTCGATGGATAGCCGGTGGAGAAGTCGCCAACGAGAGCGAATTTTCGTTCGAAGCCAGCGCCAGAAAATTCCGGCAGAAGGTTTGCGCATGCCAAATCAGTCTTTGCGGCCGGTAGTTTGCATCGACGCTTGGCGCACAGACACGCGAAAAGCTCACGAAAACAGCGGTCTTTCGACGCTTTGTCCGAAAGCTCACGGCACGATATTCACCATCAACACGTCTAGGTATACTCGAATGCAGAACGTCGGGGCCATACCGATCGCCCGTGATCCATCGGGTTTAGCGCAACTCTATTTCTCGGGCCTAGGTACATCTTGGGAAAACCAAACAGAGGCGGCAGCGACGCTCGCCCATTTCAATCCAAAAGTTAGCCGGTACGATTTGAATCGGGCGATTGGCGTATCGCAACTGCCGGCGCCGGTGCTCTCTCTGTTTCATCAGACTGGCATTTGGAATGTGACGGCGAGAAAGCTGGCCAGTCTGGCGAAGAGACACGGCCCTGAAGTGTTAGCAAAACGAGCTACCCGAATCGACCCCTCTGGACGGACGACGTCCCGAGAGATCACTGACCTGTTGGACGATCAAGAGCCTATGCCGCCGAAGCGGCAACGTCGGGACAACAACGCACCGCTCGCGCTCGCCGCTTTCTATCACAATGGTCTTGCCCAGGGTCGCTGGACATCGCTGGATTCAGCCGCCGCCGTTTCGGACGTTTGGCTTAGATCTGACTTTGCGAAAGCGGTTGCTATCTCGAAGCTACCTCCGACTGTGTTGCAGCTTTTCGAGGGGAGGCCCTTTCCGTTTTCGTTGGGGGAAGTTTTGGTCCGAATTCAAAAAGTGCTCGGCCCCTCAGAAATAAGCGCCCGCGCCGAAAAGACCCTGGCTCAACCGAAGCGTCGGACGACAGATCAGATCGTTTCAACACTGCTCCGAGTGATGCCGACGGACGGTGTCGACCTGAAAATCCGTGCGACTAAAAAAGGATTCCATTTTCACTTCCACGTCGATTTCGATCACTCGAACGAACTCTTTATCGATGCCACTGAGATGGCGCCCATCATTCAACTGTCGCTAAACAATTTGCGGATGAACCGGAAAAGCCGTAGGTGAGAAGCCGAGACACTGCATATGGGTTCACCCACTGCGTAGCCGGTTGCGGATCGACGAGGATGGGGTAATGTAGTCGCGCGCATCGCTTCTGTGGTGCTGTAGGCGCGCCGACAGTGGTCCTACGGGCCGCCGATGAAGAAGACGAGTCAGGCGGTGGTTATCAGTCCGCCGAGCTCGGCATGCCCATCCGGAACGGAATTGGGTTCGGCGATGCATCGCGCGTCGTGCCGATGCGCTTCTTCCAAATTCCTCCTTATTTGTGTCCCGATCGAGCGCGGCGACGTAACGACACGCGGCACGCGAGCTGGCCGTATTAGTCGGGCCCCACATGTCTGCGCCGGTCAGATTGCTTTTCGGCCTGAAGTCTACGAGGCGAAGGCAGGCATAAGTGCTGTCGCCGCGGACGGCCACGGGGCGTTTTTCACGACGCTTGGCGATTCCGTAAAACTATCGATTTCGAAAGACTGATAGATCGTATTAATCGGGGAGACGACTGTGACGACCATTCCGGCTCGTTCTCTGACGAGCAGATCGCGCGCATCGTGCTCGATCTTGACGAGGTGATTCTCCGTAGGCGCATCGAGGCGACGAACCTGCGCCTGTTCTTCAACAAGACGTGGCCCCAACCGCTCGCGAAGCCGACGGCCGTCGAACGGGGCGTCCTGAGCGCACTCGCCCAGACCTATGGGCCGGCGCTGCTTGACCACGCCGACTTCACGCCGGTGCTCGACTGCATTGTGGAACACGGTGCCGTGGTGCTCGTGCAGAGGGTGTTGTGGGGCGAACGCTCAGCGGATGTGCGTCTGGCTGCACGGCTGCTTGCCGCACGCGTGCCATTCGAGATCCTGTGCGGCACCTGGCCGGAGGTGTTCATGGCTCAGGCGCACACCCAGTTGCAGGGGTTCCGACCGCAGCCGCCTGGTTCATCCGATGAGCGGGAGGGCGACGATGGTTGAACCAACCCCCTCCCCGGAAAAGCTCACCGTCGAGCGCGGTTATACGGCGAAGGATTTCACGGCACTGCGCGCGTATGTGGAGCTCATCGCGCCCGCAGTGATCGCCCGCACCTACTACGATCCGGACGCCGATCCGCACGCGGCGAGCCCCGGTGCGATGGAACGACACCTCGCCAGGATGCTCGACACGCTGGTGCAGTTGGCGATCGCGCACGGCTCGACGGTGCTCGCCGATCATTTGCGCGCATCGATCAAACAGCATGGCCGACCGAAGTTGACCGCGGTCACGTTCCGGATGGTGACCGAAGCGGCGCAACTCGCCGCGGCAGCACCTCACCCCGATCACGCGATCGGCGCCTGGCTGCGGCCACGCGTGGCGCGCCGACTGAAAGGCGAGGGGATCACGACGTTGGGTGGGCTGGTCGCGTTCTGCAACCGGCGGGGCAGCAGTTGGTGGCGCTCGATCCCGCGCATCGGTCCAGGCCGCGCACGCGTGATCGTCAGTTGGCTGCGGCGCCAGCAGGCCGTGCTGGGTTTGACGGTCGACACCGATGTTGACTCGATCGAGGCAGAGGGCGTGCCGCTGGTGGCGGCCGCACTGGTTGAGGTCGTACCGGACCTCGCGTCGAATCACGGGGCGAGCCGCGGGGCGGACCAATCACCGCGTCGCCTGACGCTCGCGCCATTGGAACGACTGTCGGTGCCGCACGCGCTGTCGGGTGCCGACGGCGAAAACCGCTCGACCACGTTCTGCTATATCCAGACGAAGCACGACCTCGATGCGCTGCGCGCGTATCTGAACCGCTACCGTGATCAGCCGAAAACGCTGCGCTACACCAAAGAGCTCGAACGTTTCCTGTTGTGGGCGGTGGTGCTACGCGGTAAGGCCTTGAGTGACCTGCGGGTCGACGACTGCGAGGCGTACAAGGATTTCCTGAAGCGTCCGGATCCGCGTTTCGTCGGCGAACGCTTCGCGCGTCGGTCGCCGCGCTGGCGACCGTTCGCCTCGACGGCGGACGGGTCGGCCGCGCTTTCAGCCGATTCTCAACGCTACGCCGTGCGAGCGTTGCGCGCTGCGTTCATGTGGTGGGTCGACGTGCGTTATCTGGCCGGCAACCCGTGGATCGCCGTCAACGATCCGCCGGTGATTCAACGCGTGAGTGCGATGAAGATTGAGCGCGCGTTGCCGGCGGATTTGTGGCGACGCCTGCGCAACGAGCTTGATGTGCGATGCGCGGAGGAGGGCGATAGCCGCTCGACTGCGCAGTGGCGTTCGATGCGCGCGACGATCCTGCTGATGGGGGATTCGGGTCTGCGGCGTGAAGAAGCGGCCTCGGCCCGCCGGGAGAATCTAAAAGCGTCGGTCTACGGCACGCTTGCACGGCCCGTATGGGAGCTGACGATCGTCGGCAAGGGTCAGCGTGAGCGCACGGTGCCAGTAAGTGCCGCTGCACTCGCAGCGTTGCGCGCGCATTGGGCCGATCGAGGCAGGGATTTCGACAGCACCTCAATCGCGAGCGCAGGGGCATCGAGCATTGCACCTCGCGGGCCGTTGCTTGGCCCCGTCATCATTCCGTGGACCGACGCATCGCGTCGTCGGCATCGGACGCAGCGTGGCGACGCTCTCGAAGTCGAAGAGGCCGGCTATACCGCCGATGGACTGAATCGACTGATCGGCCGGATGCTGAAAGTGCTTGTCGAGACGATGGATGGGTTGAGCCTCGATGAACGTGCGCGGCTCGGTCAGGCGAACGCCCATGCGTTCCGGCATACCTTTGGCACCCAGTCGGTTGCCGATGAGGTACCGGTCGATGTCGTACAGAAGGTGCTGGGTCACGCCTCGCTCGCGACCACCACGATCTATGTGCAGGCCGAGAAACAACGCGTGCTCGAAGAAGTCGCCGGCTATTATGCGCGGCGCACAGAACGCGGTTCCGCAAGGGAGTAGTGTGCCGATAACGGCGCTTCTCTAAGGCCCATAGAGCCGCAACGAAGGCGCTGCAGAAGCGCCGTCCTGCTCAACGATCGTCACCGCGACGAACGCGTTTCCATGTCAAAAAAATCGAAACCATCGAAGCCGATGCGCCGCACACCGCTCACGCGGGAGCAGCTGTTGCCGATCGCACCGGGCAAAGCACGCACGCTGTCGCTGAAAAGCCATCTGGCGCTGGCCGCACTGCGGCAGGGACGTGGCAATGCAGATCTCGCCAGCGAGCTCTTGAAAACGCTCTACTTGACGTTTCTCGCGAACGAGGCGGAGAGACGAAACGGGTTGTTTGAGACGTTCCTCGCAGCCGAGCTTGCGTTGAAAGCGTGCATCCACCACGCCGTAATGGCCGATGAGTGGCGGCTCGAAGCGTCGCAATGTGAAGTCATCGAAGCGGTCCTGCGGGCGTATGACGCGCAACTGGCGTCGCTTCCGGTGCACAAGATCGAAGCGGCGAAGGCGCGCCTAGGACGGATGTTGGCGAAACAGGGGAGTTTTCCGGACCTGGCTGCGACGCAGAAGTCAGCATTGGGACGTTCGGGAGGCGAAGCGCAAACTACGTGATAAAAATCCTCGCTCGACATGCGGTCCCGCGGTGACTTGTCGAAAGGCGGAAACCGGGGGCAGCAGCGGACATCGCCGCGATGATTCGCGATGACTCCCGACACAGTGAAGGTGTCTGTGATGGAAGGAACGCCAAGCGCCTTCTTGAGACAGGCGCCCAAATCCTCAT
>NZ_FCOL02000057.1 GCF_001544515.1 Caballeronia terrestris | reverse complement strand
GCTTCTAGCTCACGGCTGGTTGGAGCAGTGGACACTCAATACGCGTGCCGGTTCGACTCCGGCCTCGGCACCCGCGACGAGCAGCGGCTAATTCGGGCGTCGACAGCAGATCTGACCAGATTTTTCTGAACTTTGCTTCGATACGCGCATGGCGAGAACCAAGCGAAAAACCAGCCGCCCGGGGGCCAACAGAAAACAGCTGAGCAAGTCATTGCTGCTGCCGATGGCGGCGCAATCGGCGCGCGACATGTCACTCGCCCATCATCTTGCGCTGGCTGCTTGTCGAGGCGACAGCGGCAACCGGCATCAGATCAACGAGTTGGTCCGTTCGGTGTACATGGCCCACTATCTTCAGCGCATGGGGTTTGGTGATGTGCCGTTTGAGTATTACGAACACGCTGAAGCGGCGTTCGAAAACGCCCTCGCCGTCGCAGCGAAATGTGCCAAGTGGGTGATCAGCGAGCAAGACGCGCCCGTGATCGAACGCTTGCTTGCGCTACATGACCAGCAATTGAGCGAGGCGCCGATGCACCGAGTCGTGGAAGCCGAAAAACAACTACGCCAATTCCTGGCCGGCACCGGTGCGTCGCCGTTAGTTCGCCCGAAATCGGATTAACGGTCGGTCGCCCTTTCAATGAACGCATTCACTTTTCAGCCATGCCGCGCGCCAAACGTGTGAGCGCCGCGCCAGCCTTGTGCTGAAGACGCGTCCCAAGCGCGGCGCGCTGGTGCGCTACGGCGACCGAATTGCGGAGGTGCTGGGTGAGGCACGGGGCGAGCGCGTCATGATCCGCTCGCTGCACGCAGATGGTGTCGAGCGGCGCAGCGCGGTGAAGTGGAGAAATCTGAGATTGCTCGACGATCAATTGTTCTAGCGTGAGCCGGCGGGTATCAGCCGAATTCATCGCTACCGCCTGCGACTCGCGCAGGCGGAGATCGGTTGAACGCCCTACTGGTTCACTGCGTCCTTGAACGCTTTCCCCGCGGCGAACTTGACGGTCTTCGACGCGGCGATCTGAAGTGCCTCGCCGGTCTTCGGGTTGCGACCCGTTCGTGCGGCACGTGCGCCCGTGCTGAAAGACCCGAACCCGGTCAGTTGAACCGGGTCGCCCTTGACCACCGCGTTCGTCACGGTGCCGAGAAATGCGTCGATCGTTTCAGCTGCGGCGGATTTCGCGATGCCTACTTCGCTTGCCACTGCATCGATGAGTTCCTGCTTGTTCATGTTTGTGCTCTCCATTTAAGCGAACTGACAGCCTGTATGCGTGCCAGCCCGGAGGATACCGCACCGGACATGCGCCGTTGGGGCGTGCATTGTCTGTATCACGGCGGCAGCGCCCTGCTCCTCCGTTGGAGTTGACTGACAGCTACTAGCCGCCGTTTTCCGAATAGTATTGCGCCGCGGCATCGAGCATGCGTTGTCGATGGCAAACCTCGAGAAACGCCCCCGGTTTCGCGAGCAGATGTAGGCTCTTCGATCATCAATCGATGACAGAGCATGAAGCGCATCAAAACAAGCGTCCACCAGCGCGCCGACCGAAATTATCACCGAATCGACGACAAGCTAGGTCGAGGGTTGGTGACACCTTCGCGGATACGACGCACATCAAGATCCCCGACGGTCTAACCGCGAGCAGGTGCTCTTCCTCGGCGACATCTTTCCGACCGGATGGCAGGCCGCGGTCAACTTCGACATCGAGCCGACTGATACGGTGGCCATCTGGGGCGCAGGCCCGGTCGGGTAGATGGCGATCCGCAGCGCGATCCTGCTCGGCGAAAGCAAGTAGTTTTGATCGACCGAGTGTCCCGAGCGGCTTGCGATGGCGAGCGCAGCCGAGGCGATCACAATCAACTTCGACGATCAGAGCGTGCTCGACCGGCTAAAAGAACTAACCGGTGGCAAGGGGCTGGAAAATATATCGAAGCGGTCGGCATGGAGTCGCACGCGACCCGCTGTTTCGATGCGATGTACGACCGCGCAAAACAAGCGGTGATGCTCGAAACCGACCGTAGCGCCAGACTTCTTTGCGCGCGCGATAGGCAAATGAGAGACATGGCCGGCTGTTGAACTCGCGAGGATGCGTCGGCAGGCCGCAGCGCTTGAGATAGGCCGGTGAAGCGACAACAACCTGTGAGACGGGGCACAGGCGTTTTGCAACCAGTGAGGAATCCGGCAGTGCAGCGATTTTCAAAGCCGCGTCGAATCCTTATGCGACGATGTCAATCGTCGCATCGGAGAGATGCAGGTCAACGATATCTCGGGATATGCTCGAAAAAATGCGGGGAGCAATGGCGCAACCCACCTTAGGCCGTTCAAGCAAGCGCGCCGGAATATGCGGATGTTTGCCAAGCCCCACGCTCACTTACTAAGCTTCGCCGAGGCGTAGGACGGACAGCCGGAATAGGTAAAAATGCTCCAAGCCGTCGCGCAACGTGTGGCCTTGTTCGTCTGGCATAAGGGGACGCGCTTGGAATCGTCGACCAGCATTACCAGATTTTCCATAGCGCATGGATTCGTCGCCGCGTCGCGCTAACGCTCGACTTCGACTCGGTCGGAATGGAGACCGATCTCGTTGGCAATCTGCTCAACTTCTTGCGGCGACTTATAGGCGCCAAGAACGATTTCTTCGAAACCCATAAGAAGCCGCCCGATACCATTGCCTTTCAGGCGAACGGGTGATGCGCAGTGTGCTGAGGTCTTCTTCCATCACTCGTGTCCCTGAAAACGGTCTGCTTCGTTGGATCTACCGGCGGGCGGCGCTATCAGCCGCGCGGCCCACATCCACGCATTAGCCCATTGTCTGGAGCGCGCCATCTTTTCTGAGGTCTCGGCGGTGATGAAGCGCTCAATCGCCGAAATCATCCGATACCGGGCGTACGCTTTGATCTGATCAGGGGTTTTCATAGACCTCCGCGGCGGCACAAAGAAAGCCCGCCGAAGCGGGCTCAAACACTCTCTATCAAACGCCCGCCCCCTCTTGCGGGACGCTACGTCTTAACGGCAAAAAGAAGGCCCGCTCAATCGGCAGCACCGGCGACAGTGCCGACCGCTGCGGCGCCGGCCCGAACCGGTGACGTCGGCGACAGTGCTGAGTCGGTAATCCACGCTCGTGGGGATCCCTCGAATCGGACCGGGCCAACGGATCAAAAGTCCGCTTCTTTACCTACTGAGCTAACGACCGGGTCTACCGCACTACAATAAAATTCACAGTGCCAGCCAACACTACTGGCAACGCTAGCCAATATCGATCGTGCGGCTCGCGGACCGCGGCGGCTCCTGTTTTGGCACGGTCAATGTAAGCACGCCCTTGTCAAACTTCGCGAGAGCATGGTCGGGATCGGCGTCATCCGGCATTGGGATGGTGCGCGTGAAGGCCCCATATGCGCGCTCAAGCCGATAGCAGCCGTCCTCCTCGCTGTGCACATCCTGCTTTTTCTCGCCACGCAACACCAGCGCCCCATCCTCAACGCTGACCGTCAGATCGTCCCGCTCCATGCCTGGCAGCTCGACGCTCACCCGCAGTATCTTCCCCTCGTCGACCACGTCGATGCGCGGTTGGAAACGCGATGAGCTGAAGTCGCCAAACCATCGGTCGAGCGCCCCGCGGGCTGCCAATGGATCATGAAAAAATTCTTCCATTGCACGCAACGGATCGCGTGAGAAGAATCGCTGAATGTCAGGCCACGCACCACGCCACTGTTCGCTGGCCGGCGAACCTTGCGGACTGTCCGCGTCTGGCTTGCGTCCTGAACCGCGGAGAAATTTAAAAGGGTTCCACTTTTTCAGGTCAGGGTTCATCTTATGCTCCTCGAAGATGTAGCAGGAGACCGGGCTCTCACTGCAACGTTTCTACTGACGTCCCTGGACGCACGCCCCAAGCGGCCGCCGGCGCCTGGTGTCAGCGCGCGAATTCACCATTTGCCGGTAGCCTGACGGCCTTGCAGTGGGGCGTCTCGCTGCGCCTTAGCCGCGTCACCCCTAAACGTTGCGAACGCCGTTGCCAGCCGGCCCGCAGGTGCGCATCACGCTCGATCATGACCAGCGCGATGTATCCAATGAGTAGGGGCCGGTCCGCTTGCCAACCGCGGCACCGACACGCCTCGAACTGCTGATCATGTGTCGGCGCCGCCATTGCGCACGCGGCTGCTGGTCTTCCGGGCTCAGTTCGTCTGGACCTCGATCCGTCGCGGCCGTGCTTCGTCACGACGCGGAATCGTCAGCTTCAGCACACCCTCCTGCAGGTTTGCATCGATCTTTGACGTGTCAAAGTCTGGACTGAGGGAGAATGCCCGCGCAAAATGCGGTTCACGGATCTCGGCGTGCTGCAGCCGCAGACCGGCGGGTGTCGGCACGACCGCTTTGGCCTCGATGTAGAGATTGCCGTCGTGTACCTTGACATCGAGTTGGTCCTTTGTGACGCCCGGCAGGTCCGCCCACAACGTGATGCCCTGACTATCCTCGAATACGTCGACGGCCGGTGTAAGCGTCATCCGTCTTGCAGGCCGATCGCCGTCGCGTCGTGCTACCGCTTCCTGGTCGCGTTCAGCAACCTGTGTCCTGTCGCTCATGGCTTGCTCCTCGAATAAGTGGCATTACTGGACGGTGATGGCCTGCGGCTTCGACGCTTCGCGCTTGCCGACGGTAATCGACAGGCAGCCATTGGCGTAGCGCGCCTGCACCTTGTCGGGATCGGCGTTCTGCGGCAGTTCGATCACGCGGCGGAACGCACCGGTGAAGCGCTCCTGCGCATAGGTGCGGATGTCGTCGCGGGTCGGGTTATTGGGAGTGGCACCACTGGCCTCCGGCCGGGCTGACTTGCGTTCGCCGGCGATCGTCAGCAACCCCTTGTCGATCGACACGTCTAGTTCAGCGGCGCTAACGCCCGGCGCGAACGCGACTATCTCGATCGAGTCGTCGGTCGCACCGATATTGACTTGCGGGAAGGCGCCGGAGCGGCCGGATCGGATGCTGGACGGAAACCCGCGGAACAGGCTCGCCATCTCGCGCTGTAGACGGTCAACCTCGCTAAACAGGTCGGTTCCGGAATAGAGTTCACTCATGGTCGTAAACCTCCTTGAATGCAGCATGGAGGCGAACGGGCCTACGCGCTCCAGTCCGCCTGCCAGGCCGCTGGCAAACAAATCGAAACACGCAGCGCGCCTGATAACACCAGCGCGGCTGCCTGAGCGAAATTTAAGATAGGAACTACGGTGCAAGTTTCAAGGGAAAGTGGTGAAATTTTCGGTCTTGAAAACCGTCTGCTGGCCCCTATTGTCGCAATGAGGACACGGGCAAATGGAGGAAACTATGGAATTCGATTCGGACTGGCTCACTTTGGGCAAACATCGCGTCCGGCTGCGCTCCAGCAGGGGCTTTCCGACAGAAATGATGCGTAGCGTGGCGGAGGTCGTGAGGCTCGCGATCGACAACAACATGAGTGCACGCGCGCGGCTGGTCGAGATCCTCTTCGAACAGGAACGGACCGACGAGATCGCTGTCGGCACGACCTTGGTGGAAGACAGCGTTTGTGCGCCGCAACTAGAAGCGGAAATCGCGGTGGTGCTCCTGCCGGAGCAGGTGAACATCATCGTGACGGCGGTCGATCAAAACGAAGTTGACCTGCACGTCGGCGTCTACGAGCGCATGCTCGCCGAGAAACTGGGCGTTGTACCACCGATCCAGTGATCGTCGTTGTCGCACCAAGCCCCTTTAATAGCGCGATCGTTCAATCTTTCTTTACGCTAGCTTCGGAATTCTGACGCGGTATCCAAATGCTCCGCCCGGTCGCTTGATGCAGGTCTGGTAGGAAGCGTGAAGTAGAAGGCGGCGCCGGCGTGTACATTGTTCTCGGCCCAGATGCGCCCGCCGTGCATATTGACGATCGAGCGGCTGATCGACAGACCAAGCCCGAGCCCGTCGCGCTTCGACGTAAAGAACGGAGTAAAAAGCTTCTCGACGATATCGTCCGCGAGACCGGGCCCGCGATCGCGCACCGCGACGCGCACCGAGCCATCGTCATCCACCGACGCCTCGATCACGACTTCCCGATCGGGCACGCTGTGCGACTCCATCGCGTCGAACGCATTGAGCAGCAGATTCAGCACGACCTGCTGCAACTGCACGCAGTCGCCATGAACCGGCGGCAACGCGGGATCGAGGTTCAGAAAGACGCGCACACCGCGCACGACTGCATCGCTATGCAGCAGCAGCACGACGTCGCCGATCACATCCGCGAGGCTCAGCGGCGCGGCTTCCAGTTCGCCCTTCTTCAAGAGCGCGCGAATCCTTCGGATGACCTCGCTTGCGCGTCGATTGTCCGCGACGAGATCGTGGAAAATCTCGCGCACTTCGTCGAGATCGATCGGATCCATCGCCATGAAGCGCTGCGCGGCCTGCGCGTTGCTGAGGATCGCCGTGAGCGGCTGGTTCAGCTCGTGCGCAAGGGAACCCGCAAGTTCGCCGAGCGTCGAGACGCGCGTGAGATGCGCGAGCTCCTGCCGGTTGCGCTGCAGTTCGTGTCGCTCGGTCCGGTCGATGACGACCGTGAGCATCAGCGCTTCACTATGCGACGTCAAAGGATTAATCGTGATCTCGGCGGGGAATTCGGAGCCTCCCTTGCGTCGTGCGAATACATCGCGCGAACCGCCCACGGCATGGAGTGCGTGACCGGAAGCCGTATCGATCTGCAACGCTGCTTGGGCACCGTTGCGCAAACCCGGCACGAGCATGTCGGCGGATGCGCCGGTCAGGTCGTCGCGGCTGTAGCCGAAGAGCTTTTCCGATGCAGCATTGGCCAGCACGATTTCGCCATCCTTGTTCGTGACGAGGATTGCGAACGGCAACGGCTCGAGCGTATGGCGAAACGCATCGTCGTCGCGCGGTAGTTGCTCCGCGCTGCCGCCGCAGTCAGCGGCGCGGGCCTGGGTTCGTCGCCGTCGAGGCGCGCCCCAAACCGCCCCGTGTATTGCAAGAGCCACGCGGCAGACAGCATCCGATAGGCTCAAATACACTTCTTATCTCCGCCCTTCTGCTTTTCACGGAGTCGTGCAGAGAGATGTCGTGCCTGGTCGAGTGCCAAGGTCGAGACCTGCGTACGCAATGCCGACGCTTTGTTTTGCGGGCCTGACAAGCGAGAAAAGACGACTCCAGCATGAACCATGGTCATGGTGTCACTCCTGGTCGATGTCCGCACATCGGAACTCTATCGCTATCGCTACGGGCTGGCCCCATGAGGCGATGCGGTTCAAGTATCCTTGCGGTAACTCCTACCGACTAAAGGCCTTAGTTTCTTAGCAAATCCAGATAGTAACGCTCTGCGCCGTCGAGCGTGCCTCACTACGAACCGCCTCCCGCCATTGTCGGTCGGCCAGCGCAGCATTTGAACGAAAATAACGCGAGCGTGACACGCGTAATGAGATTCCCTTACTCGGATACGTACTGTCTAAGCAATCCTTTGAGCCTTGTGCGATGGGCCGCTGCCTTGCCGTGGCGATCCAGTCGTGTGACAACCCGCCATTTAATTGTAGTAAGACGTCCTCGATCGTGCGGTGTTCAACCGGCGCGGAATGCTCTCTCTACCTCTAGCCAAAGCCGGCGAGCATAGCCGGTGGTAGGTGATACGTAACGCGATCCTGCCTTCAGGTCCGCTCCGTCGCGCCTCGAAATGTCGGTCACGTCGCCGAGTCGCCGGTTACTGTCCGGAGCGGCCGGCTTCGTTCGTCCGACATACGTAGAACCGATAACCAGCGATCGTTCTCATAGCCCCCGCAGCATGCGTCACAGTCGCTGGACGGCCATAAGGTACGCTCGTGTCGCCTCGGTCAGTTGCATTGCCGCTGAACGCACTGGCGCTGGCAGTTCGTTCAATGCCAGCTGCGTGTCTTGTGCCCCAAGGCGCCTGCGCAATTCCGTGACCAGATCCATCACGCTCGCTTCGCCCAGGCGCCGCCGGTTGCTCTGCCGGGAGCTCAAGGGTGAGCAGTCCACTAGCCGATCCAGCTTTCTGAAGTGGGCTTCTGCCGCCGCCCGATGCCTCGCGTACAGCGCGCTGATGTTCGACTTTGAAAGACAGTCCCTCACAACATCCGGCGCCATGCCGAAATGAAGCCGAAGCGCATCGGGAGCGTCTGCCTTGTGGAAACACGCAACCTGTTCAAGCAATGTCTCGCCTGCGGCGTCAATCAAGTCGACCCATAGCTCGCCATCCTCGAGATCTTGACCGTGCCGATTGATCGACCGCTCATCCTCGTTAGCTTGGGCAAGCAACCGATGTCCCTCAACGCCATCGACCGACATTTCAAAGACTTCCACCAACTCGCCGTTTACAGCGACCTGCATTACTAGTAACGGCATTGCGCCACCTAAGTGCCCCGAATGACCGAAGCGAGAAATGAAAACCGCATTCCTACTTTTTCTGGATAAACCAAATCAAGCGAACGAAGCAAGGTCAGCCTGCATCAATATCACAACGTCGCCCGAAACGGGTGACTATCAGCCACGGCTATCTACCCAGTCGCGCGTTCAGGTGGTGGCATGCCGGCCAGGCATAAGTTCTCAGAGTGCACACCGGCGCCACAAGGGCACCTCCGGATCCGTTCTCCGGTGTCTGCTCCGTACGCCCTGAGCAGGCCTGGAACGGCAAGATTTACTGAGCCTGGAAATCGACTAGCTGACGCCAATATTCATCTTCTCGCCCTTCGGGACTTCCTTCTTGCTGCCACAGAACATAAGCCCGCTCGCGAAGGTGTTCATCAAGCGCGCGATGCCAGTACTCTTCCGCGCGTCCCTCAGGACGTCCATCTTTCTCCCAGAGCAGGTAAGCGCGGTCCCGAACAGCCTGCTCTAAACCAAGTTTTGTTTCCGAAGTCTTTTCAAGTTCATCGCCATAGGGAGCCATCTGCCCGCCCCGACTCGTATGCATCCTGGCCGTCAGCGTGCCGAGTTCAGCGTCAGGCACAAGCCGACCTTGCGCTGCCGCTTCGAGCGCTTTGGCTTGGTAGTCGGAGTCCTCGGCTGCATTGCCCAGCTCGCCCAGCGTAATCGGGTAGGTGTGCAGTACCGAACCGCGACTATCTAATACGTCAACCAATCGTTCCGTCATGACTATCTTCCATGTTTGTCGTGGGTCCAGGGGTCGTAACTACCCGTAGGCGAATAAGCGGCGATTACGATTCAGTTTCTCGTGCCAGTTGTCACTAACCGAGCAATTTTCATGCTTAGTCCAGAAGGTTTTGGCGAAATAGGATGGATCTAGAGCCCACGCTTTAGCGGGTGCGCCGCCTGAAAGATCACTTCCGGCGCTTTTCTGCCCTACAGTAAAAGGAAGATTTGCTGCCGTCTGCCCACGCGGTGAGACCACCTTGACGAAGTAAGATTTGACGATCAAGGCTGGTGTTTATGCCAAGACGGCGATAGTTCCGAATGAGTGTCGATTCGCGTCGATTCCAGCAAGTCGTTCGCTACTTCTTTTATGATGCAAGGCAGATTTTCCACTTCACGGATACAGGCTACTTCGACACCGAAGCTGCGGCCAGCGAGCGCCGGACGCATGGGCGCACGTCAGGCTGAAATCGAACTTTTGAGACGCAAATGACGAAACACCTTTATACCTACGCACAGGTCACCGAAACGGCCCAGAAGGAAATACGCAGTTTAATGGCGGAGGCCCGCAGCGAAGCGACACTGGACGAGAAGTTCCGCAAGCAACACTATGCGACCGGCGTCTACTTGGGATGGCGCGCGATCGCCGGCCTCGACTATGATCTCGTTGATGCGGAACGCCTCAGCGCCATGCTCACTACAGTGAGTTGAATGAGCCGTGCTGATCCAAGCGGACCGATGCGGCAACGAGGCAAAGCGCTCGACATGGTGACGTCTGGCGTGTGCCGGGTGTGCCGGGTGTGCGTGGTGACATGGTGATCGGCGAGGAGAAATCTACGGCGCTCAATCGCAACCAATATTGCCGGCTTCCAGACCTCAGACGTCGGCGATCCGCAGCCACTCCCGCCCCTCCATGACGCAGCCTTGTCATGAATGGGGGCCGCTTGGCTCCGTCTGACGAGATTGAATTTGTGGATGGCATTGCTTACTCGCAGTCGCGGCGGTGCCGGTCGACTTCGCAAAAGAGTCTGATCGTGACCGATGAGAGGGAAACGGATCTACGTGGTTCCGAAGACGAAAAATTGACCTATGCCGAGATCACCGCCTCGGCCGAAAAATAGATCTTCCGAATAATCGCGTGCGTTGCGCTTGGGGCGCCGAGAACCGCATAGAAGTTTCCTAGTTGGGCCAACGGCACGTTTGTCGGCTGGAACGAGTTGACGAGCGACCCGGCAGGCCGACGGCGATAACGAGCGGCTCGAAGCCCTTTCAGACCCCGATAGAAAGTACCAACTTCCTAATATTGAGTTTGTCGACGCGATGCGCTGATTTCTTAGACAACATAGTGCATGGCAGTTCCAATCATTGCATTCGTTGGCTTTCTGGCTAAGATGTTATCGCTCAGAAAAACGCGCCCTTCAGATTTTCCCGACGCGAGCGCTGACAAAGGCGAGCCTCGCCCAGGCATAGGCTTCGGTGCTTAGCTGGGCGGGGTTGCAACCTGAGTAGGCGCAAAAGTGGTTGAAGTCGTCGAGCGCCGTGTGCCCGCGCTCGTTGGAAGGGACTTTCCCCGTCTGAACAAGATTTAGGAGAATTGCATCTGGTTCGCCGTAGCATATGATCATCAAAGCCTCCATTATTGGAGCTTTGAAGCGAGCAATCCGAGTTCCCGCGCGCGGCGCCTTCCATTATTATCGGCATCGCATGGGAGCCGTATTTCCGGGTGACAGCCCAGTATGTAAAAATGGAGGAATTGCAATGGCTCTTTCTGTTGATCTGCTCGGTTTTCCGGGAGACCGTGGCGGGGTGGTAGTGAATTACAATTCCATCGGAGAGTGTTCGGACGCAAAAGACGTTGCGTCCCAAATCGCTGCCGCACTTGAAGCACGCGTATGAGGCGCACAGCGACGACGCGAACGCCAAGCGGGATGGGCTACCATCAGGGAATCAATCAAACCGAGTTAGCGCTCTGGGCACCCGCCTCGATCCTTATATCCATGAGCATGACACCGCGGAAGAAGCTCAAGCCTTGGACCATGCGTTGCGCGAGCCTGTCGAGCGGGCGCGCAACAGCACGAAGCCGCGCGTCCCTCACGATCTGACATGAAAGAGGGCGGAGCGCTCCTCGGCGCGCAGCGCGTAAAGAAGGCGGGGAAACGCGATTGACGCCTTTGCTGATCATCTGGACTGACTAATCGCGCGAAATCAAGGGCATTGAGATCGTGGACTTCGCCCACGTCAAAAGCTTTACCCGCCCGGGTCAGCCTACTTCGTTGATCATCGCCCGCACGAAGCTTTCCGCTTCCACCCTGCCCATGTTGCCAGCTTTGAAGCTGGCTATGCACTCTGTGTGCGGCCTTGCTTTGAATGACCGCCTAACCGGACGGTCGTGTCAAAGTTCAGGCTGGCGGCGTGGCGCGCACCTGCGCCACTATGACCGTATTTCCCGGGTCGATCCAGGGTGTGGAAGAGCAAGCGCTTGGCACACGCGGAGGCCGCCCGGCGTAACTGAATTGGGCAACGTGACGATAAACTCAGCTCCGTTTCAATACCGGGGCTGAAGGTCGACCGCGTGCCCTAACCGATCACGTCCGCGGCGGCGTCAACGAGCGAAACGCACTATTCTTCGGCGGCGACGCAAGCATACGCTCTGGCGGTTTCGCCCTACAGCGCTGCCGCTACAACGTTGAGTCGGACGGCATCCGGGTGGGCGTCATCATTTGCGATCTGGAGTTCAGCTCCTCGCGCGTCCTCCTCGGCGCTCATCTGATTAACTGCATCGACGACCTCTTTTGCCAGTGCGTAATGCACCATATGGCCGGAATCGGGGGCGACGACCAGAGTACTGCTTGGCAGCTCCTGATGCAGGCGAGTGGAATGCGACTTGGGGTCAACGATTTTGTCACCGGCGCCAGCAAAGATAGCCACCGGCATGTCAAACTTTGCATACTCAGTACGGAAACGTGCGGCGGCTGGGATCATAAACGCCGCGTCCTCAGCCTCCGCCCGAATCTGTAGAGGCCGCAGGATCATTTCCCTAGGCATGACGTCGAAGAAGTCCGCAGGCATGGGTCGCGGGGCGAACATCGCTTCGACGGTTCGTTTCAGCAACACACGGCCGGTCAAAGGCGACACGGTGTACCGCATCGCATCGCCCAGCAAGGGCAGCGCAGCGGGAGCTGTCAAGGCAACGTCCAAACGTGCTGTCGGATAGTAGTAACCCGAAATAAGCACCAGGCCTCGCACGTCGGTGGGAAAGTCCACCGCCATGCCCATTGCGACCAAGGTGCCCCAGGAGTGTCCGAGCACGACAGGTTGCTCAACGCCAATCTGCGCGAGCGCTTGTTGGATCAGCGCCGCCTGAGCTTGTGCCGTCCAAAGGCGATCCCTCGGCCGTTCGCTGTATCCAAACCCAGGGCGATCAAACGCAATCACCCGGTGACGCTCCGACAACCGATCAATCAGGCCACTGCAGATAAAGTCCTGAAGCAGTACCGTGTTGCCGTGCAGAAGCACGACAGGAGGTCCTTTCCCCTGATCGACGTAATGCAGGCGCACACCATCGACGTCCGTAAAGCACCCGATAGGCGGGTGATCGCGTTCGGCTCTTGTTTTCCGATGTCGGACCCAAAGTGCGGTTGCGACAGCGGCGGTCGCAACTGCGGCAAGCGCACCAACGGTGCCTGGGAAAGCACCAGGTTTCTTAAAAGAGCGGGTCATAGTTTCTCATGGAATTCAAAAATTAAATTACGGGTCGCCGGGTGTACAACGCGAGCATTGACTTCCTACGACGGTATCGAGAACCTCTGGGCCTCGCGATGAGAATCTGTTGAGGCGCAACGTTCATGCCGCCCGCCAAGGACGCGCTATGTACGAGCGTGCTCGTAGGCAAAAAATGAAGTAAGGCTTGGGGGTAAGAGGCGGCAGCAATTTTGCCCACCTCAAAGCGCAGAATCCGGTTAACGTTCCAAGACGGCCTTCAATTCTCGAGCTTCGAACCATCACAGTTTCAGCACGACTTTTATGCAACCGTCTTCCTTATCGCGGAATGTCTTGTACATCGCGGGGCCCTCTTCGAGCGGGACGGTATGCGTAATCACGAACGACGGATCGATCTGGCCTTCCTGGATGCGGTTGAGCAAATCGTCGGTCCACCGGCTGACGTGCGTCTGGCCCATCTTCCACGTGAGACCCTTGTTCATCGACGCACCGAACGGAATCTTGTCGATCAGGCCGCCGTAGACACCCGGGACGGACAGTGTCCCCGCCGGCCGGCAGACGTAGATCATCTCGCGTAGCACATGCGGACGGTCGGTTTCGAGCATCACAGCCTGCTTCACGCGGTCGAACATCGCGTCGACGGACCGGGTCGCGTGGGATTCCATGCCGACCGCATCGATACATTTTTCCGGGCCCTTGCCGTCGGTCAGGTCCTTCAGGCGGTCGAGCACGCTCTCTTCGTCGAAGTTAATCGTGATTGCGCCGGCCGCGCGCGCCATCGCAAGCCGTTCGGGAACGCGTTCGATTACGACCACCTGCTTGGCGCCGAGCAGCCAAACGTGCCGCCGCCGATCGATCGCATTCGATCCAGCCGAACTTCCCGCAAGGCAAGCTGCCGGGCGTGCCCGAGTTCACGAACGTGTACTACAACATGTCGTCGGGCAACGACGCACGCGGGCCGTGGAACGAAGGCTCCGACTGGGTGTTCGTCGAGGATCCGCAGCCGGCAGTCGATGGTGGCGACGGCCTTGCGACGGTCGCGTAGAGCGCATTAATTCTGTCAATCCAGATTGGTCGCCGCACAACCGGTTACCCGGTTGAATTGACGATATTGTTTCCAGTCTGAACGAAATAATCCCCGCAATCCGCATCCCGATGATAAAACCTATCAGACTTGCGAACTAAACTGATGATGATACGTACGCAGGGCATCGCCTGACAAGAATCCGCGCGGATGTCGCTTTGCGACCCCTCAACCGACACTCAGCAACGCCCGATATAAACGTCCGGTTTCCGGATGGAGCGGCCGATTACAATGTGCTGTGCTTCCACGACCTGAACAGATCCAGTAGCGTCCTCACCTGGCGGCCCAAGGTCACCTTCCGGCGCCACACCGCGCCCACGTCCATTGTCGGCACCGCCACGCTCAGGTCCCTGCGGCTGATGCGATTGCCTTCCAGCGACCACGGCCGATAGACGAGATCAGAAAGTATGGTCACGCCCTCGCCCAACGCGACGAGACTGCGCACCGCCTCGATCGACGTACTCTGCATGCGCACGCGCGGCGTGACGCCGTACTTCCCCCAGTAACGTGCGACCGTCTGCACGTGCTCGTCCATGTCGAGCAGAAGATAGTTTTCCTGCGCAACGTCCTCGAGCGTCACGCGCTGCGTTTCGAGTAGCGGATGATCGGGCGGCGTCCACAACCGGCGCGGGGAGCGGATCATGGTTTCGCACTTCAGGTCGTCGTGCAGCGCGGTGTTGGAGACGAGCAGCAGCGCCATGTCCAGTTCGCCGTCGAGCAACTGGCGTTCGATGGTTTCGCGCTCACGCTCGATGACCGCCACCTGCAGATTGCGGAAGCGGCGCGTGACGGTCGACATCAACGACGGCAATAGATAGGCGGATATCGTTTCCGTCATGCCGATACACACTCGCCCCGAGATCTGCTCCGGCACTTCCTGCGCCGCGAGCACCGCCTCTTGCACCGACTGTCGCGCCTGCTGCACGTGCCGCATGAAGCGCACGCCCGCATCGGTGAGCCGCACGCCTTTGGCATGCCGAGACAGAAGCGGCAAGCCCACCGCGTCCTCGAGGTTTTGCAGCGCGATGGTCATCGACGACTGCGAAACGTTGCACAGATTCGACGAATGCGAAATCTGCCCGGTATCGGCGACGGATAAAAAGTACTCGATCTGACGCAGGGTGATCTGGCGCGGCATACGCAAACGCCCGAAATGTGAGGTATTGAAAAATACTATATTGCCAGATCAAAAATATGAATTTGGCATCGTTTCTGGTTTCGTAGCATAGCCCTATGAAACCCGGAGACGGAGATGGAAGTACAGGAAAAAAGGGGCTACTGCACACTTTGCCGTTCGCGTTGCGGCACGGTCAACATCGTGCGCGGCGACCAGTTGACGGAAGTGCGCCCCGACCGCGAACACCCCACGGGCCACGCAATGTGCCTGAAAGGCAAGTCCGCGCCGGAACTCGTGCACAGCCCGCACCGCGTGCTTCATCCCATGCGCCGCACCGCGCCGAAGGGCGCCGACGATCCGGGCTGGGTGCGCATCGGCTGGGACGAGGCGCTCGACGAAATCGCCGCGAAGCTCGATACCCTGCGTCGCGAGCACGGCGCCGAATCGGTCGCATTTGGCGTGACGACGCCGAGCGGCACGCCGATGAGCGACAGCATCGACTGGGTCGAACGCTTCATCTGGTCCTACGGCAGCCCCAACATCTGCTACGCGACGGAAATCTGCAACTGGCACAAGGACGTGGCCCATGCGTTCACATTCGGCTGCGGCATTCCGGTTGCCGACTACCGCCACGCCGAAGTAATTCTCCTTTGGGGCACGAACCCCGCCAACACGTGGCTCGCGCAGGCCGATGCTATTGCAGCCGGCCGCCGCAACGGCGCAAAACTGATCGTCGCCGATCCACGTCCAACGGCCCTCGCGCGCGAAGCCGACGTCTGGCTGCGCGTGCGTCCCGGCACCGATGCAGCGCTCGCGATGGGCATCGCGCGACGCATCATCGAAATGCGCAGCCATGACGATGCGTTCGTGCGCACCTGGACCAATGCGCCTCTGCTGGTGCGGCGCAACAACGGCCGCTTTCTCCGCGAGCGCGATATTGATCCGCAGGCTCCGGCGAATCGCTACGTCGTATGGAACGCGACGCGCGGCCGTGCGGAAGCGCTCGGCGGGGAGGCGCACACGACGCCCGACGACCTGGCGCTCGAAGGCCTGTACACCGTCGTTGCAGTGGAATGCGAACCGGCGTTCGCGTGCTATCGGCGCGCGCTCGATGACTTCACACCCGAGCGTGTCGAAGCCATTACCGGCGTCGAGCCCGATGCGCTCGAACGCGCGGCCGCCCTGCTTGCGCCGGGTGCGCGCATCGCGTATCACGCGTGGTCGGGCGTCGGCCAGCATACCAATGCGACGCAGACCGAGCGCGCCATCGCCACGCTCTACGCGCTCACGGGCGCCTTCGACACGCGCGGCTCGAATCGCGAATACGTCAAGCAGCCGGCCAATGCCGTGAGCACGTACGCACTCTGTGCGCCGCAGCAACGTGCCAAGGCGCTCGGCCTCGGCGAACGTCCGCTCGGGCCGCCCGCGCAAGGCTGGATCACCGCGCGCGATATGTATCGCGCGATGCTCGAAGGCGAACCGTACAAGGTGCGTGCGTTATTCGCGTTTGGCACCAATCCGCTGGTCTCCCAGCCCGATGCCGAAACCGCGCACGCCGCGCTGAGCCAGCTCGAATTTCATGTGCATTGCGACTTATACGAAACGCCATCGTCGCGCTATGCGGACATCTTTCTGCCGATCAATACGCCGTGGGAACGCGAGGGCCTGCGCATCGGCTTCGAGATCGACGAGCGCGCGGTGGAACTCGTGCAGTTGCGTCAGCGCATGGTGAGCCCGCGTGGCGAAAGCCGCGCCGATTATGACATCGTGTTCTCGCTGGCGACGCGTCTGGGCATGCACGACGCGTTTTTCGGCGGCAGCATCGAGGCGGGATGGAATCATATGCTCGCGCCGCTCGGCCTCGATGTGGCGACATTGCGCGCGCATCCCGAAGGCATTTCGCGCCCGCTCGAACAACGCGAGAAGCAATACGCGCTACCAGTGCACGACGGTCCGCGCGGCTTTCGCACGGAGACGCTGCGCGTCGAGCTGTATTCGGAAAAACTTCTGCGACATGGCTATCCGCCGGTGCCGATGTTTGTACCGCCTGCGGGGATCGCACAAGAAGCGCGCGATCCGGCCTACCCCTACGTGCTCACTTCGACAAAGAACGGTTATTACTGTCACAGCCAGCATCGCGGCGTCACGCGACTGCGCAAGCGCGCGCCGTATCCGCTGGTCGAAATGAGTGTGGCGCTCGCGGAGAAGAAAGGCATCGAGAACGACGACTGGGTGATCCTGCGCACCGCGCGCGGCGCGGCGCGTTTCGTCGCGCGAACAGAAGAGGCGCTCGCCGACGACGTGCTCATCGCCGAATACGGCTGGTGGCAGGCATGCGACGAACTCGGCATGCAAGGTTTCGACGCGCGCGGCAAGCTCAACAGCAACTTCAGCAATCTGGTGTCGGGCACGCAATACGATCCGCTCTCCGGCTCCATGCCGATGCGCGCGCTCGCCTGCGATCTGCAGCCCGATCCGTCGTTCGAACGCAAGCGGCGCGCGTGGAAAGGCTGGCGCGATTTCGTCGTGACGAATCTCGTTGACGAAGCCGACGGTGTACGCACGGTGACCTTCGCCGCGAAAGACAATGGCTCGCTGCCCGACTATCTGCCAGGACAACATGTGCCGGTGCATGTCGCGACGCTCGGCGAACGCGGCGCCACGCGCGCGTATTCACTCGTCGGCCATGCGAAGGAACGCGGCCGCCGCACGTACACGATCTCCGTGCGCCATCAGTCGGAAGGTGCCATGTCGAGTCATATTCATCGCGAACTCGCGGTGGGCGACGAAGTGGCCTTGCGCGCGCCGGGCGGCACCTTCGTGCTGCCGATGCGCTCACGCCAGCCCGTTGTGATGATCGCGGGCGGCATCGGCATCACGCCGTTCATTTCGTATCTGGAATCGCTCGCGCGCGATACCGCGACGCAGCAGCGTCCCGAAGCGTGGCTCTTCTATGCGAACCGTCACGGCGCAGCGCATGCGTACAAGCAGCGCATCCAGGCGTTGCATAAAGAATGGCCCGCATTGTGGGTGTTTGACTGCTACGCGCACCCGCGCGCGAAACTCGATGAGTTCGGCATCGACTACGACCGCGCCGGTTATCTCGACGCGTCCGTGATCGGCGACGATCTGATCCGGCGCCGCGCGCGCTTCTACCTGTGCGGCCCCGAACCGATGATGACGTCGATCATCGACGGACTCGTCGCGCGAGGCGTACCTGCGTTCGACATCTTCAAGGAAGCGTTCCGCTCGCCTTCGCAGCCGCGCGCCGATGCATCACAGGCCTTCTCGGTGACCTTCGCGCGCTCCGGAAAAACGGCGCGCTGGACGCCGGTGCAAGGCAGCCTGCTCGCGTTCGCCGAGAGCATCGGCGTATCGCTGCCGAGTGGTTGCCGCGTCGGCCAGTGCGAAAGCTGCGCGGTGCGCCTCGCAAAAGGCACCACCGATCATCTCTCGGGCAATGCACCCGAAGAACCCGACATGTGTTTCGCGTGTCAGGCGATTCCGCTGTCGGATCTCGTCGTCGAAGCATAACGACTCACCACTCCCCTATCTACACACTCGCAAGCGCGCTTGAGAGGAGACATCAGCATGGAACAGGTTACACAGGCAAAGCCGCTACCGCCGACATCGGACGTCGGCAACACAATGGAGCGCATGGCTGCGCGCGTCACGCGCTGGGCCGAACGATGGTTTCCCGATGCGTACATCTTCGCGGCGATCGCAGTCATCGTCGTGGCGTTGGGTGCGCTGGCGATCGGCGCGCCGGTGCAGAGCGTGGGCATCGAATTCGGCGACGGCTTCTGGAGCCTCATTCCCTTCACGATGCAGATGGCCATCGTGGCGATCTCGGGCTACGTCGTCGCCGTGTCGCCGCCCGCTTCGAAGGCGATTGCGTGGCTCGCGCGCCTGCCGAAGAGCGCACGCAGCGCGGTGATGTTCGTCGCATTCGTGAGCATCGGCCTGTCGCTGTTCAACTGGGCGATCAGCCTCGTTTTCAGCGGCCTGCTGGTACGCGCGCTGGCCCGCCGCACTGATCTGCGGATGGACTATCGCGCTGCGGGAGCCGCCGCCTATCTCGGCATGGGCGCAACGTGGGCGCTGGGCTTGAGCTCGTCGGCTGCGCAGTTGCAGGCCAACGCCGACAGCCTGCCGAAAACACTGCTCGCGATCACCGGTGTGATTCCGTTTTCGGAAACGATCTTCCTGCCGCAGTCGATGCTGATCGTCGCCGCGCTCACCGCCGTGTCGCTCGCCATCGCGGCCCTGTCCGCACCGGTCGGCGATCGTGCACGCACGGCGCAGGACCTGGGCGTGCCGCTCGACGACGTCGACATGAACGTGGCGAAACCCACACGCCCCGGCGAGTGGCTCGAATACAGCCCGCTCGTGACGATCCTGCTCGTGCTGCTCGGCATCGTGTGGATCGGCCATGAGTTCACGACGAAGAACCCGCTGCTCGCGATCTCGAACCTCAACACGTACAACTTCGTCTTCATCCTGCTCGGCATGCTGCTGAACTGGCGCCCGCGCCGCTTCCTGAATGCGGTTGCGAAATCCGTGCCGTCGACGGCGGGCGTGCTGATCCAGTTTCCGCTCTATGGCGGCATCGCATTCATCCTCACCAAAGCGGCGGCGCCCGGCGGCCTGCCCTTGTCGGAGCATCTCGCGCACTTCTTCGTTGTGATCTCGTCGCAAGGCTCGTTTCCCGCAGTGATGGGCGCGTACTCCGCGATCCTCGGCTTCTTCGTGCCGTCGGGCGGCGGCAAATGGATCATCGAAGCGCCTTACGTGATCGAAGCGGCCAAGTCCCTGCAGGTGCATCTCGGCTGGGCCGTGCAGATCTACAACGCGGCCGAAGCGCTGCCCAATCTGATCAATCCATTCTGGATGCTGCCGCTGCTCGGCGTGCTTGGACTGCGCGCGAAAGATGTGGTCGGCTTCACGTTCACGCAGCTTATCGTGCATATCCCGCTCGTGGTCTTCATGCTGTGGGCACTCGCACCGACGCTGACCTATCACGCACCTGTCATGCCCTGAAAACACCACAAGGAAAATCTGCCAATGAAGATTCTGGATTCGACCGTCACGCGTGACGCGCTGCCCTTCCCCGAACTGATCAAAGCCTTACGCGAGACGTTCATCGAGGGGGCTCACGTGCCGCTTCGTCACCACCACAAGATCGAGACGGAAAGCGACCAGGGCACCGTGCTCATTATGCCCGCGTGGCAGGAGGGGCGTTATCTCGGCATCAAGACCGTCAACGTGTTTCCCGGCAACGTGGCGCTCAGCCTGCCGGGCCTGCATTCGACCTATGTGCTCTACGACGCCCGCACCGGCGCGCCGCTCGCGCAGCTCGACGGCAACGAGATCACATCGCGCCGCACGGCGGCGGCGTCTGCTCTCGCGGCGAGCTATCTCGCGCGCAAGGACGCCACGCGCATGACGCTGCTCGGCGCGGGCCGCGTGGGCAGTCTCGTGCCGCAGGCTTATCGCGCCGTGCTGCCGATTCGCGAAGTCGACGTATGGGACGCGGTTCCCGCAGCATCGGAACGTCTCGTCGCGCGTCTGACCGAACTCGGCTTCCATGCGCGCGCCGCCGGCAATCTGCCGGAAAGCGTGGCGCGCGCCGATGTCGTGACCTGCGCGACGCTCGCCACCGAACCGGTCGTGCGCGACGAATGGCTCGCGCCGGGCTCGCATCTCGATCTGATCGGCAGCTTCACGCCCGCGATGCGCGAAGCCGACGACGCGTGCTTCATGAACGCCACGATGTTCGTCGATACGTCGGAAGCGTTCCAGAAGTCCGGCGACCTGCTGGGTCCACTGCAGCGCAAAGTCATCGCCAATCCGCAGCGTTGGCCGACGCTGGAAACGCTGTGCCGCCAGCAAGCGTCGGGCCGCGCCAACGACACGGAACGCACGGTCTTCAAGGCAGTAGGAACGGCGCTCGAAGACCTGGCGGCAGCGGCGCTCGTCTATGAGCGGTGCGGGCGCGCGTAGCGAACCCTGACGCACGAGTCGATGGATATTGCGCGCACATCCGCGAGCTTTGGAGCAAGCCGGATTGCTATCGGCCCAACCGGGAAACATCGGCTGTCTCGATTGGGAGGCAACGCGGGTAGTCGTCGTCCGTCATCACCGTGGTCACCACTGACGGTAGCGGTTACTCCTATCGAGCGACAGATTCCCGTAGCAAACCTGCCATTGGAATGACGACTTTCAGCGTTGCCCGAACGGCAAATATTGGCCGAAAGCGAGCGCTGGTTTCATCAAGGGCCTGCTGACGCCATCTCCGTCGCGCGCTTTAGCCGCATGGAAGATGCGATAACACTTGGCATAAGTGCCTCTGCGCCGGCGTACGAGAGCGACGGAACAACCAGCCGCCAATCGACTGGAGGATCCGACTGCCGCTGACTCGCTCGAGCGGGTCGCTAGTTCCACGGCTTAGATTTGCCGACGACGCGAGGACAACAAATGTTCTAGTGTGCGTCGTGGATTTTAAATTTTTAGCTTTCAAGGGTGGCTTACCACCGCCACACGAGATGCTCGTCACGATCCCTTCGCAGTAGCGCGCCGCAATAACCGAGGGTCGGTCAACCACTCATCACGCGCGCCAACCGCGACGAGGTCGAAGTCTGGATGATTGGGATTGAGCAAATAATTGGATTCCGCAGGAACGACCGCACTGGGAACAGCTAGCACTGCGCTGGTTCGCTTCCGCTCCCACGCCGATCCAATCTGCTGTAATTCGGCCCGGGCCGAGAGATCTCGCCAGTCGCGAGGCAAACTGACTGGGTTGAGACGTTCGACGATTTTCTCGGGGAAACGGGCCGGGATCATCACATAGCGGGCACGCAGCGGCGCGTCCTGGACCAACATCTCGAGCAGCGCGAGCGATTGCGTCTGGGCCGTGTAGACGATTGCAACGCCTTTGGGGTTCCACCGCCCCCCATACAATCGCGCTCCTTCTCCAGAAAAAGCGGTATCCGCATATCGTTCGGTCACCACCCGCCATGCCGTCAACATCACGCAAACACGCCATGCTCGATGCGCCCTAGCGTATCCATCACGCTATCGGTGCCAATGTCGGTATCGACAAGACTCAATGGCGTGGCTTCTCCCAAGGCAGCAACTGGTGTCTTAAGCCAGGCGAGCGCCAAGTCGAGATCGTCAAACACTTCGGCAGCACGCGCAGCGACACGCGCGAGTCGCAGCAGCTTGGCTGACTCCTCACGGCTCAACACCCCTTCCCGCTTGCGGCGCGCCAAGGTACGCTCCGGAATATCGAGCGCCTGCGCCAGTTCTGCTTGCGAAAGGCCGATGGATTTGAGCATCGCGTCCAGCGCCAGCGACGAAATGCCGTGGCGAACCACATCCACCCATTCAAGGCCGGATCGGGGAGAACGCGGAAATACCGACCGTCCCCCCAGCAATGAATCGGCTGATATCTTCTCGATGACGTTCACGATTTCGCCTCCTGCCATTTGGCATCTATTTTACACCAAAATGGCAGAAGCGGCATGCGGCCACGGCATCGCCCGCCCGGGCTGGACGCTGGCTTTTCAGCCAGCGATCGCGCCAACCCCTCATTCAGCGTTTGTGGCATAAACGTGTTCGTGTTTTCGTAATTTGAATTGCGATGCTGTAACCCATATTACCATCGCAGTCTGGCGAAGGATGGCTGAGAGCAGTGTAAATTGAGAGCATTACGCAGAGTCTCAAAGTCCGACGGCAGATGGTTAAATTGCTTCATTGCTTCGGTCGATCCCGCAGATTAAGACTGGCGCGCCAAGGCACGCGCTTCAAGAAGTGCGTAAATATGCCGAGATCCGGAAACGGCCACATCGAAACGACGGCAGGCTAAAGCAGGCGATGCGCAAGAGGCCTCGCTGACGAGGCGCATGACCGGACCTCATCGAGTCGACACTGCAAACGGCCGGCAACCGTCACGCGCACCGGTCCACCATCGCATCTACTTGCGTTGCGCACGCGCGGATTTTCTCAGTTCGCCGGCAACAAAGGAGCCAAACGTATTTGCGATATCTGGAAATGTTAGGATGTTCGACTCTGTCACTTGGGCAGGTTTAAGCATCTGACGTTCAATCGCCCGCAGCCCCAGCGTGCTCGATGCGACAAACTTGCGGACAAGGTCTTCCCGTTTCTTCTTGTCTGCCGTGTCAAAGTATTCGCGCGCGAGGCGAATCTCTTCATGTCGACGCTGTTCGGCTGCGGCGTTAGCGGCCGCCAAGTTTGCCGCTACTGCTTTTTGAATGTGGGACTTGGACTCCTGCTGAACCGTCGCCGCGTCAACGAGTTGAGCCTGAATTAGCTCAACCTGCCTATCGGCTTCGGACACTCGGTAGTTATCCGAAAGGGCTTTCATCATGTAACCTGCAGCCGTCTTAATCTTGTCGCCTTGTCGGATTCTCCACCGGGTGTATTCGATAGCCTGTTGAATGCGCTCATCGGTCCACATTGCTCGGTTCTGCGCGATTGTCTCAAACTGTTTTCCGGATAGCGCGAATTCGTTCTGCAGCGTCATGAAAAGCGCTACCGAATTAAGCATATCCGCCTTGGAGGCCACAGCTGCCTCCTTGCGTTTGAGCCTGAAGCGAATCTGGTCCTTCTTTCGCGAACCCGGTGTCCCTGCCCGGGTTTCGTACGACAGCTCGATGTCAGACAGCTCGTTAATTTGGCTCACGGCTGGCTCTAGGTAATCACGCTTGAAGTATTTGAATTCAGCGCTGTTTGCCCACGACTTTCCGGGCAGGTTTCTAATGAGGTCCAGCGGCAGCCACTCCGTTACCGCGTTGGGAACTAATGGCAAGACATGGTCATAGATTGCACGCGCGTAGATGAGCGTAAATCTCGAGGTGATTAACAGGCTAGTCCAGTAAGAGTTTTCGGGGTCCTTGATGAGGCGCTGCAATTCAACAGGCACCCTGAACCGAATGCGACCATTCCTGACACTTACGCGGCCTATCAGCTCAAGCCAGTCGCCATCCTCATTCTCAACCGCCAAGTCGTGGTCATCCGCCTCATCACCGACCCTGCCCTCTACGTCATTGCTTTCAATGGACTCTTCCACCATCCGTCCAGCGGAATCGACCGACACGACTGGGGCGCTCGTCACTTCTAGCATGGAAGATTTGACGCTACGAATAACGCTGGAAAAATGCTTCTTGTTATTACTGTCATAGCGCATCAGCCATTTAAAAAAGCTGAGCGTGACATCGTATGTTTCCTGGATTTCAGGTTCCTGCGCGACGATAAAGTAAGCGGCATCGACGAAGCGCCTAGCGGATAGACCGAGCCCAATAATGCGGGCAAAGACCCGGTTCTTTTGATAGCCGATATCCTTGTCAGAGACGGCCTCATTGATAGACCCGCGCGTAGGTGCCATTTCGACGAAAAGGTCAAGCGCATATTGAAGCGGGGTCACACGCCGTCCGACGCTGCTTGTCATGCCTGTTTCCCGGAAAATCCAGCTACTCTTAAGCCAAAGTTCCAGGAGACTCTAAGCATATAAAGGTGAGATGTCAATGGAAGCGTCTCACCTTGATAGCCGTCAGCCGGCATAAGTACAAAATCTCTCACCGTCGGGACAACAAGTCTCACCTCCACTTTGAGACAGGTGCGCCTGAGGCTCTGTGCGGTTGGGGCTCTGGCTGTTTATCCACAGAGCTGCCGCCAAATTGCTCACCTCAGTAAAGGCCGCCACACCTGCTCTCACGTTAAGGTCCAACGAGTCTCACTTTTACCATTCCCATTTCTCACCGGCAGAGCACATTTTCTCTCACCTTTGACACATCAAGTCTCACCCTCTGTGCTCTAACTTATTGATCTTAAAGACTTCGGGTTTTTCCTGTTCGTTGGTATGTGGGCTCTTTTTTTAAAACAACCTACAAACTGGTGAACAGGTGATCCCCTTATCGAGGCACAACTCAAATCGCACACAAGGTTCTTCGAAGAATGCGTCAGTGATCGCCCATCGGTCGCACTGATTTTGGGGCATAAAAGCGAGCGTCGTTAGCTGGCAGCGAGGTCGCAACAGTCAACACGGCGGCCGCGCCAGCAGTTGCAGTCACTCCCCCAAAGGTGAGAGAGTTTGTCTCGCGCGCCTAGCTACAGATCGCGCGAGGAACTCATGGGACAAAATCTCTTATTTCTTCGATGGGGCGCCCATAGCCAGTCGAAAAGCGCTACGTCGGCGCTCTCGTGTATCGGGGTGAGAATCTTTGTGCGCAACTTGCTGTTCAACGAGCAGCTAGGCGAACCAAGAACACAGTCCATCACGTCAGTGCTGGTTTGTGCGTATTGGACGTCTGATTCGCGGCTACGGGAGCCGTCTGCCCGACCTTCCACTCGCGTGTTTCGCAAAGGTGAGAGATTTTGCAATGAAATCGCAGAAATCATTTGCTGCTTGCTGCTAGGACAAGACACTCAAACATATAAAAAACAGCGGGTTAGGTGCGGCTCTTCAGAGGTCAGGCGATGTAACAAGCCCATTTTTGCATTTTCCTGTATTCTCTGTTTAGCTTGAATTTCCAGGAAAAACTCAGAAATGGCTAATGTCAGTCAACCGATGCCGATAGACCGAACCGTGACGCTTGAGGAAATCTCCGATTTCGCGGACGTCGTCACCGATTATGCAACTGAATTGCGAGACCAAATTCTGGCGCCGCGCCCTCGTAAGGAAGCGCCGGTGTTTACCACGGGAGAAGTCGCCGAGCTTTGTGGGTTGACTCGCCAGCAAGTCCAGTACCTCGCAACGAAGGGGGACGGCGTCCTGCCGGAGGGACAGTCAACTGGTACTGGCCGAAGCCGTAGTCGACTGTTCACATTGGTTGAAGCTCGAAACTGGGTACAGAAGGTATCGGACATTTACCAGACGCCGCTGGTAGTTGGTCCGAGTGATTTTGAGGGCAAAGTGATCGTTACCTCCCAGCTCAAGGGCGGTTCGGCTAAAACTACGTCAGCTATGTGTCTCGCCCAAGGGCTGAGCTTGCGCGGGAGAAAGGTTGCCGTAGTTGACCTCGACCCCCAGGCTTCTCTTTCGGAGCTTTGTGGCTTATATGCCGAGAAGGAAGTCTTTCCTGACGACACGGTGCTCCCCTATATCTATGACCAGAAGGTAGAGGGCGGCCTGCTGGCGAGAGTGCAGAAGACTTATTGGGATGGGCTAGACATCATCCCTGCTCATACTGAGCTGGTCGGCGCCGAGTACCACCTCCCAGCAATGCAGATGAAGATTCCGGGCTTCAAATTCTGGCAGGTGCTCCGCGACGGGCTCGCGCCTTTACGAAAGCACTACGACTACATCATTCTGGACACGTCGCCTTCTCTTTCGTACCTCAATTTGAATGCTCTGTTAGCCGCGGACGCAATGGTGATGCCCATGGTTCCGGAGAATCTCGACTTTTTCAGCTCACTTTCATTCTGGCGGCTCTTCTCGGACGTTGCCAAGTCATTTATCAAATACGAATCCGGCAAAAAGTATGATTTTGTATCCGTCTTACTGACGCGTGTGAACTACAGCACCACTTCCGCGGCCCCAGTCGTGCGCACATGGGCGCAGGGCGCTTACCGGCACTGGCTGTCCCAGTTTGAGGTTCCAGCCAGTTCGGTGATGAGTTCGGGTGCGCTCGCGTTCACGACCGTATTTGATATCAGCAGTTCGCACAGTCAGGCCAAGTCTCTGGCGCGGGTAAAACAACCGCTCGTCGATTACTGCCGGTGGGTCGACGACATGTTTGTACAACAATGGAGGTCAGCACAATGAGCAACGGCAATATTCGTGACCAGATGCTGGCCAAGACCGCCGGTCTGCGCTCGACGGCGGAAAGGACACCTGATGCCGGCAGGCGCGCGAGTCGCACAGAGACCGCGCCGGGTATGGCCGGCGCCTTGGCGGCCGCGCAACTGAGGGTGCAGGAACTCGAGTCGACGGGCACGACGTCGCAATTGCCTGTTTCCGCCATCGTCCCAAATCCCTGGCAGCCGCGGCGACTGTTTAACGAAGCCCGACTGTCTGAGTTGGCGGAATCGATTCGGGAAGTTGGACTCATGCAGCCCATCGTTGTTCGGCGCGTCGAATCGGCTTATCAAATTGTCGCCGGGGAACGCCGCTGGCGGTCGCATAAGATGCTCGGACTTGAGAACATCAAGACGGTAGTGATCGAATGTTCCGACCAGGACATGGTTGTCTTGGCGCTTGTCGAGAATCTTCGACGGGACGACCTTTCTGACTACGAGGTGGCCATCTCCATCCGTCAGTCTGAGACTGAGTTTCCGAGCCGCAAGCGGTTGGCGGAATCACTAGGCCTGTCCCGCACTGGCTTATATCAGTTTCTCGCGTTCCAAAATTTGCCTGACTTCATCAAAAATGACCTTGATTTGGAGCCCGGTCTTCTCGGCTGCAATGCCGCTGAGGAGGTCGTGTCTGCTCTTAAAAAACACGGGGCGGACGCTGAGCTGGCAGCGCGAGAACTGTGGCCAGATGTGGTAAAAGGCGAGTTGGCCCAAGGCAAGTTCGCTCCGGCAATTATCGCCATGGTCACGCGCCGTGCGACCGGGTCTGCGGCTCGGGAGCGTCTCATCGAGAAGTTTTTCGCCGGGAAGGACCAGGCCGGAAGCATAACCAAGGACGTCAACAATTTCACGGTCAAAATTAAAACCGCGTCGTTGACCGAGGCGCAGGAGGCTCGAATCAGGCAGGTGATAAGTGAGCTTTACAAAGGTGAGCCTCGCTGAAGCTTCAGCGCAGACGCCACAGAGCAGCCCGCGTCGAGCGGGCTTTTTTGTACCAACGCAGGCTAGCCTTGGCGTCAGTAATACTGACAGGGCTTCTACGGACGGTCGCCGCTGGTCACATTCTTTCTACTTGCCGAGGTGTAATGGCGTGCGCATCGTCGATGACCCGCCGTGCGTCAGTATTACTGACACACCCCTGACTGTCTCCGGCACAAAGAAGGCACTCAGAGAATTGCTGCTGTTTTGATTCGCGCTTGGGTTGAGACGTTTGAGCGGAGGCGGAGATAGCCTAGTCTCCGTGGCTAAACCATCAAAGGTGCCGAAACCCGTCCGCGCCAGACGACTTGATGCCGTCTACAAAATTTGGCGAAGCGGCAACTAATAGTCCAATGTTCAGTAAAACTCGCCTCAAGTCGGGGATCTCAAGAGCAACCTCTTTCGGACAGTTCGTCCCTCTGATCTGTTGCAAGTGCGGACGAAGCCCAGATCGTGCGCAGAGCTCTAAAGAAGTTGGCGTGACAGTAGTTGCCGCAGCCGTTTTGATGGTTTTTAGAACATAAAAACTAGATGTCGCGTCCATTCGATGTGGAGCAGACGCGGGTGAACGCCGTTAGTCTTCTGTCGAAGCATTGATCTCTGCGTGCTGACGATGCGTCGTGATAAAGCTCCACCACTTCCTCCAGTCGCAACGCCACCCGGCAGCACCTCAAGCGGGGCCGTGCGATCATCTGCCTCCAGGCGCTCTTGCGAAAGCATCGACGATCAGATCGTGGCCGAGCAGGCGGCCGTCCAACCGGGCAGCCGCCAGCCGTGTAAGACCTCGGAGATTGACGACATACCGGACTGCAGGCTCAGCGTTCGGTCACCGGTCCTCGGAACGGCCGACAGTCGGGCGAGCCGCGCTGTACTGCAGGTTTGCGGATCATCACAGTGTTGCGCCTGTAGGAAGCCGATTTGCTGAAAATTCGCGTTCAAGCCATCAAGCGAGATCCGTGTTTTCATTTGCCGCGCGTACCAGAACATCCCTCGGCCTCACTGAGCTACTGCGCGGGGTTCCCCGACTGGCCGGCTTAAAACGCGACTAACGGGCTTAGCGCAAGCCGCCCATCCTATCCCGCACCTGCGCGGGACTGTCGACCGTGGATCTGGTTGAGTCCGAACGCGTTAACCGCTCCAGGAGGGACGACCCGCATGGACCCCTCGCGTGCCTACTCGATCGAGCATGGCCCCGCCGCGGCCAGCGCGAGCAGCGTGGGTGATGGGGTGCCGGAGCGCAGCGCATCGTCGAGCCCGGCGGCACTTTTATGCAGATCGGGCACGGCGGGAAAAAAGCGGGTTGCCGTCGCGGCTGCGGACGGCAGCGATCGCGTCCGGCCCGAGGGTGGTCCACAAGTAGCGCACACGCGACGGATCTGCCGATGGCCTGCCACTCGCGTGACCGGGCCGAGCGTCCCACGCGTGCTCGACCGCATAGCGCACCGTCCGGGTTGAGACAGCAGCGCCGGCCGCAGGTTGAGATGGGGAGGGCGAATTTCCACGGTCTTCAGGCCTAATAGGCACTGGGGGTTATCCTAGCTTAAATGCGGTAAACGTGAGATGTGGTAGTCTATGCGCTGCAAATGCAACGCATTGGAGCAATCACATGAAAACTGCCTCTTTACCCTCGCTGCGCGTTGATCCGGAACTGCGCCAGGCCGCCGAAAGTGTCCTGCTGGACGGAGAGAGCCTGTCGTCGCTGATGGAGTCTTCCTTGCGCGCGAGCGTCATCCGTCGGCAGATGCAGAGGGATTTTGTCGCACGCGGTCTGCGCTCCCGCGATCACGCGCGCCGGACGGGCGAGTACTACGACGCGGCTGAGGTGCACGCCGAATTGGAGGCGATGCTGGTCGCGGCGGAAACAGCCCAGGGCAACCGTTGAGCTACCGGATCCGCTATACGGCGGACGCGCGCGCCGATCTGTTGCGCCTCTACGCTTTTTTGCTCGAACGAGACGCACCGGCCGCGCGGCGCGCGCTTGAGACTATCCGCAAGGCCGCTGAGATGCTCGAGTCGTTTCCCTACACCTGTCGCAAGGTCGAGCCCGATAACGCCTATCTGCGCGAGCTGGTCGTGTCGTTCGGTGAGGCCGGCTATGTCGCACTCTTTGAGATCGAGGACGAGCGCACGGTCAATATTCTCGCTGTGCGGCATCAGCGTGAGGACGACTATCACTGAGCGAGCTTTCGGGAGGGAAGGAGGCGCGGCAACGCGGGAGGGCAGGCCGCGATCGAGCGGCGCAAGCGCGCACGACAGGAACAAATTCCGACAAAGCGGCGCCCACCTTATCTGCTAATTATCATTAGCAGAGAATGATTTAATGCGTAAAATACCCGGAAAGCGCATTACGTGACGGCTAGACGAGGGGTTGCCCTTGGTTTTGCGTTTGCCGAGTGCGTCGATGCACTGACTGACCGGCCCAGCCGGAATGAAGCGGGGCGGAGGCTTGATGCGGCAAACCGCTCACTGGCACGAGCCACGCGCATGCGCGTGGTTTGGTACGGCGCTACGACGCCGCGGGGCCCAGCGCGCGGAGCAGCACCGTGCGGAAGGCCGGTGGACATTGTGTTTTGTCACCCGCACCCGCATACTAGCTAACATTGCTTAGCTAACCACGGAGTCATCATGCTGACGGTCAATATGCACGACGCGAAATCGAAACTGTCGAGCTTGGTCGAGCAGCTTGAGGTTGGGCAGGAAAACGAGGTGATCATTGCGCGCAACGGCACCCCCGTCGCTCGGCTGGTGCCGTTTGCCGCACCCCGGCGCATCGGCGCCGCCCGGCACCTGCTCGCGGGCCTCCACGTCCCGGCCACGGTCGAGGCGTTCAACGCCGGCGATGACGCGATCGCTGCGGACTTCGACGCAAGCGCCCGCCAAGAGCTCGCGCCGTGAGGGTGTTGCTCGATACGCATATCGCGCTGTGGGCGGCCGAAGGGGCCCCGCAGCTTTCATCGGCGGCCATCGACCTGATCGAGGATCCGGCCAATACACTGCTGGTGGAGCACGCAGAGGCCGTCGCCGCGCTGCCGTTTCATGACGACCACGCCGACCCGTTCGATCGCATCATGATCGCGCAGGCCTTGCACGAAGGGATCGCGCTGTTGAGCGCGGATCCGAAGGTCTGGCGCTATCACCCGACCCTGATGATTCGCGCGTGATGCCGTGAGTGAATCCGGCGCATCCGGACGTGATTTCTGCTGGTCATCTCGGCGCCGCAGCCGGTGCGCTGGAACGAACTCGGCGACCCCCGTCGGTTCCTGGGGCGGAACGAGAGGTTCCCGAATCGGCTCACCGGCCGCCCCTGAAAAAGCTCACCGTACGTGCGTTACCTCAGCGTGATGGAATCATGGCCAACCAACCTCAACAGCTGACCTTGCCACCGCCGCGCAGCTACACGCGCACCGACTTCACCGCGTTGCGTGCGTTCGTGCAGCGTATCCCCGCGGCGACCATCGCGCGTCTGTACTACGACGTGGAATTCGCCCCGCACGCCACCACTTCCGATGCGATGGAGCGCTATCTGCGCACCATGCGCGACGATCTGGTGACGCTCGCGTTGCGCCATGGCTCGGCCGCGCTCGCCGAGCACCTGAAGGCATCGATCAAGCAGCACGGCAGCGCGAAACTCACCGCCGTCACCCTGCG
>NZ_FCOL02000056.1 GCF_001544515.1 Caballeronia terrestris | reverse complement strand
GACGCGAGCCGGGTGATGGCAGCCGCGAAGAGCGCGACGAACAGGATGCCGTTTAACTGGCCGCGGGTTGATAGCTTACTGGCGACGATTGTGGACATGGGTAGCGCGGAATAGGTTGTTTGATGCTGCTAATCCTATCCGTGGAATATCGATATGAAAAATCGTGATTTGGGATGTAAAGTATCGGCTCAACCGATATATTGACCGCCATGACCCCAGATCAACTGATAACGTTTGCGACCGTCGCCGAGTTTTGCAATATCAGCCGCGCGGCCGTGGCGCTCCATCTGTCGCAGCCGGCAGTGTCCGGCCAGCTTCGCCAGTTGCAGGACGAGTTCGGCGAACCGCTTTATCAACGCGACGGGCGCGGCGTGCGGCTCACGGCGGCTGGCGAGCAACTCGTGCACTACGCGGAGCGCATCCGCGAGACCTATCAGCAGGCGCACGCGTTTCGCGACGCGCTGCGTGGACTCGAGCGCGGCGTGCTGCGCATCGGCGCGAGCACGACGCCCGCGAGTTATCTTCTGCCGTACCTGATCGCCGCGTTCCACCGGCAATTCCCCGACGTCACGATTACCACCATCGACGGCAATACGTCCGACATCGTCGCGGCGCTGCCCGTGCTCGATATCGCGATGGTCGAAGGCCCGGTGAGCGGGGATTTGCCGCCAGGAACGGGCGTCACCCCGTGGCGCGAGGATCAGGTGGTCGCGATTGTGCCGAACGCGCATCCGCTCGCACCGGCGGACGGCTCGGCGACGCTCGACGCGATATCCGCGCATCCGCTCGTGCTGCGTGAAGGCGGCTCGGGCGTGCGGCAGATCGTCGAGCGCGCCTTCGCCCGCGCGGGCGCGCCGATGCGCGTCGCGCTGGAGATCGCGGGCGTCGAAGGTGTGAAGGAGGCGGTGCGGGCGGGGATGGGCATCGGCTTCGTATCGGCGATGTCGATGCGTCACGAGGACAACGCGCTGCGGCGTCTGCGCATCGCGCCCGAACCGCTCACGCGCCGTTTTTCGATCCTGATGCCGCATTCGGCGGCGCCGTCGCGGGCAGCGGCCCGCTTTCTGGACTTGTGTCTCGACGACTCGAATCAGGGCTAGGGAATTCCACTATGGCGCGGCTGGGACGACCGGGCGCACCATTCGTTCTCACAGGGACGCCAAGGCGTCTTTTTTGAAAACTCTTAATGGAACCGGTTCCAGAACCGGTTCCATTAAGAGAACCCAGCGGAAAACGTCAAAGTGAACGAGCGCAAACCGGGATTCAAGACAGAAGTGGTGATCGTCGCTAGCGCGTTCGGCGCCGATGCGATCCGTCGCGATGGACACTCCTTCTGGGCGGCTGCCGCTGCACGTGCAGGCGCGAACGGCTTCGAAGTGCGCCGCGAGCTTTTCGCCGACGATGCCGATGCCGCACCCGACGCCCTGCGCCAACTCGGCGACGCGATCCGCGCGCTCGGCCTGTGGGCCGTGTACTCGACGCCTGCAACGCTGTTCGCCGCCGACGGCTCCCTCGACCTCGACGCGCTCAATCTCGCCCTCGACGAAGCCGCCGCGCTCGACGCGCGCATCGTCAAGCTGCAACTCGGTGGCATGCAAACCGGCACGGCGACGGATGCCGCCACGCTCGACCGCGCGCTGACGGCGATTTTGAAATCCAGCGCACAGGTGGTCGTGGAAAACGGCCAGTTGCGCGCGGGCGGCACGATCGATGCGTTCGCGTCACTGTTCAGCGCGCTGCCGGAAGCGTCACGCGCGCTCACAATGACGTTCGACACCGGCAACTGGCTGTGGGCGGGCGAGAACCCGCTCGATGCCGCCGCGCGCCTCGCGCCGCATGTCACCTACGTGCACTGCAAGGCGGTGACGGGCGAGGGCGCGCGCCGCTTCGCCGTCGCGCCCGCCGCCGATGACGCGCACTTCGCCGCGCTGCTCGCGGCGCTGCCGGCGAATGTTCCGCGCGGCATCGAATTCCCCTTCGATCCGGCCGCGCTCGAAGCGGATGCCGCGGCGAAAGTCGCGTGGCTGTCGGCCGCCTGAGCATTTCAAAGCTATTTCGAAGCACAGAAAACAAGGACCCATCATGCAAGCACAACCCCTCGACGTCGTGACCTACGGCGAAGCCATGACGATGTTCGTTGCCGCCGAAACCGGCGATCTCGCGAAGGTCGGCCAGTTCACGAAGCGCGTCGCGGGCGCGGACCTCAATGTCGCGATCGGCTTGTCGCGGCTCGGCTTCAAGGTGGGCTGGATGAGCCGCGTCGGCGCGGATTCGTTCGGGCGCTATGTGCTTGACGTGCTGGCGGCCGAAGGTATCGACGCGAACTGCGTGACGATCGACGAGCGCTATCCGACCGGTTTCCAGCTCAAGTCTAAGAACGACGATGGCAGCGATCCGTCGGTTGAATATTTCCGCAAAGGGTCGGCGGCGAGTCATTTGTCGCTCGCCGATTACGCCGCTGACTACGTGACCGGCGCGCGCCACCTGCACCTGACGGGCGTCGCGCCCGCGATTTCCGCGACCTCGCGCGAACTCGCGTTCCACATGGCACGCGAAATGCGCGCCGCAGGCAAGACCATTTCCTTCGATCCGAACCTGCGCCCGACGCTCTGGCCGTCGCGCGAGGCGATGGCCGAGTCGCTCAACGCACTCGCCGCCCTCGCCGACTGGGTGCTGCCGGGCGTCAGCGAAGGGCTCACGCTTACCGGCTACACGAAGCCGGAGGACATCGCCCGCTTCTACCTCGACCAGGGTTCGAAGGGCGTGATCGTCAAGCTGGGCGCGCACGGCGCGTATTTCCGCACCGCTGACGGCGACGCGGGCATCGTCCCGGCGATACCGGTCGCGAAGGTCGTCGATACGGTCGGTGCGGGCGATGGTTTCGCGGTCGGCGTGGTGAGCGCGCTGCTCGAAGGCCGTGACGTGCGGCACGCGCTGGAGCGCGGCAACCGGATCGGCGCGCTCGCGATCCAGGTGATCGGCGACAGCGAAGCCCTGCCGACGCGCGCCGAACTGAATGCATTGGAAGCACCCGACACTCAAGCCATTCAAGGTCAAAAGACGGCCAAAACCGCGCTCAATCTTGCCTGACCGAACTCCGGAGACACACATGCAAACCACGACTACCCCAAAGCTGGCGATTCGCCGCTGGTGGGCGATCATGCCGATCGTCTTCATCACATACAGCCTTGCGTATCTCGATCGCGCGAACTACGGCTTCGCCGCGGCCGCCGGCATCAATCACGACCTGGGCATCAGCAAGGGCCTGTCGTCGCTGATCGGCGCGCTGTTTTTCCTCGGCTACTTCTTTTTCCAGATTCCCGGCGCGATCTACGCCGAGCGGCGCAGCGTGAAGAAGCTCGTGTTCGTGAGCCTGATCCTGTGGGGCGGCTGCGCGGCGCTCACGGGCATGGTGAGCAACATTCCCTCGCTGATGGCGATCCGTTTCGTGCTCGGGGTCGTCGAGGCGGCCGTGATGCCGGCGATGCTCGTCTTCATCGCGAACTGGTTCACGAAGTCCGAGCGTTCGCGGGCGAACACGTTCCTGATCCTCGGCAATCCGGTGACGGTGCTGTGGATGTCGGTGGTGTCGGGCTATCTCGTGAATTCGTTCGGCTGGCGCAACATGTTCATCGCGGAAGGTTTGCCGGCGGTGATCTGGGCCGTGATCTGGTGGTTTATCGTGCAGGACAAGCCTGCGCAGGCCAAGTGGCTGACCGATCAGGAAAAGCAGGACCTCGATGCCACGCTGCGCGCCGAGCAGGCCGCGATCAAGCCGGTGAAGAATTACGGCGAGGCGTTCCGTTCGCCTGCGGTGATCAAGCTGTGCGCACAGTACTTTTGCTGGAGTATCGGCGTGTATGGCTTCGTGCTGTGGCTGCCTTCGATTCTCAAGAACGCTTCGTCGTTCAGCATGGTCGCGACGGGATGGCTGTCGGCGGCGCCTTATCTTGCCGCAACGATCGCGATGCTCGCGGCTTCGTGGGCGTCGGACAAGCTCGATCGCCGGAAGCTGTTTGTCTGGCCTTTCCTGTTGATCGGCGCGGTGGCTTTTGCAGGATCGTACTTGCTCGGGTCGACGAATTTCTGGGCGTCGTATGCGTTGCTGGTGATCGCGGGCGCTGCGATGTACGCGCCGTACGGGCCGTTCTTCGCGATCGTGCCGGAATTGCTGCCGAAGAACGTCGCCGGTGGGGCGATGGCACTGATCAACAGCATGGGCGCGCTTGGTTCGTTCGTCGGGTCTTATGTGGTCGGGTATCTGAATGGCGCGACCGGGTCGCCCGGAGCCTCGTACGTGTTCATGAGTGTGGCGCTCCTGGGCGCTGTCGTGTTGACTTTGGCGGTCAAGCCGCCAGTGGCGGTTGCTCCCGCAGGCAAGCTTGCGGCGCGGTAGGGTTCGAGTGTGAGTGACACCGTTTGATGGCCGGGCGCATCAAACGGTGTTAAAAAAGCAGACCTCGAGCGTCCACTGGAAACGAAAATTGAAATGTCCATGCAAAAGAAAATCGTCGCCTACAAGGCACTGCCCGCCGACGTGCTGTCGTACCTTGAAGCGCACGCCGAAGTCGTAACGATAGATCCGAAAGACGCCGATGCACTGCGAGCCGCGCTAAAAAGCGCGAACGGCGCGATCGGCGCGAGCGTACAAATCACGCCCCAAATGCTCGAAGGCGCAACGAACCTGAAAGTACTTTCGACCATCTCGGTCGGTTACGACAACTTCGACGTCGCCGATCTCACACGCCGCGGCATCATCCTCACCCACACACCCGACGTGCTGACGGAATCCACCGCCGATACCGTCTTCGCGCTGATCCTTTCAAGCGCGCGGCGCGTCGTCGAACTCGCCGAGTGGGTAAAAGGCGGCAACTGGAAAGCAAGCATCGGCGAAGCGCACTTCGGTGTCGACGTGCAGGGCAAGACGCTAGGCATCGTCGGTCTGGGACGCATCGGCGGGGCCGTCGCACGCCGCGCCGCACTCGGCTTTCGCATGAACGTGCTCTACACGAATCGCCATCCGAACGCGCAAGCCGAGCAGGAATACGGCGCGAAACGCGTCGAACTCGATGAACTGCTCGCGCAGTCCGACTTCGTCTGCTTGCAAGTGCCGCTTACCGACGAAACGCGTGGCATGATCGGCGCGGCGCAACTGAAGGCGATGAAGAAGAGCGCGATCCTGATCAACGCATCGCGCGGACCGACCGTCGATGAAGCCGCGCTCATCGAGGCGCTCCAAGACGGCACGATTTTGGGCGCCGGTCTCGACGTGTTCGAGCAGGAACCGCTCCCCACCGATTCACCGCTCCTCGCGATGAAGAACGTCGTCGCGCTGCCGCACATCGGTTCGGCGACGCACGAGACGCGTCACGCGATGAGCCGCAACGCGGCGGAGAACCTGATCGGCGCGTTAGACGCCACGCTCACGAACAACATCGTCAATCCCGACGTGCTGAAGCGCTGACGAAAGCGTGCGTCAAGATGCGGCAAAAAGCGCGCCACGGTGCGCTTTTTTTGCCTTTGATCATCAAGGAAGCCTGGTGGAAGCGACATGCATGAAGAACCCCATCCGATGACAGCCAGCGCCGAACGCCGCGCCACGATCACCGACGTCGCGCGCGAAGCAGGCACGGGCAAGACCAGCATCTCACGCTACCTGAACGGCGAGACGAGCGTGCTCTCGCCGGATTTGCGCGAGCGCATCGAAGCCGCTATCGCGAAGCTCGACTACCGGCCGAACCAGATGGCGCGCGGCCTGAAACGCGGACGCAACCGCCTGATCGGCATGCTGCTCGCCGACCTGACGAATCCCTATTCGGTGGAAGTGCTGCAAGGCGTCGAGGCCGCGTGCCATGCGCTCGGCTACATGCCGCTGATTTGCCACGCGGCCAACGAAATCGACATGGAGCGCCGCTATCTGCAACTCCTCACGACGTACCGCGTCGAAGGCGTGATCGTGAATGCGCTCGGTGTGAAAGAAGAACTGCTGCAGACGTTTTCGCGCGGCGGCGTTCCCGTCGTGCTCGTCGACCGTTCGATCGAAGGCCTCGTCACCGATATGGTCGGGCTCGACAACCCGGCGGCCGTTGCGCTCGCGACTCGCCATCTCGTCGACGAAGGCTTCGACGACGTGCTCTTCATCGTGCAGCCGTTCAGGCGCATCAGTTCGCGGCGCGTGCGCGAAGCGGCGTTTCGTGACACTATCGGCGCGCTCGGGGCGCAGGGTTCGACCGTCGTGCTCGATCTCACGGATGAAGCGCCCGCACTCGCCGCGATCGACACGCAACTCGAAGCATCGGAAAAAAAGGGCACACGTATCGCGCTTTTCGCGGCGAACGCGCCGGTCGCGCTGCGCGTGGCGCTGCATCTGAAGGAGCGCTACGGCGCCGACTGGCAGCAACGCGCGGCGCTGATGTCGATCGACGATTCCGAGTGGGCCGAACTCGCCGGGATGACGACGATTCGCCAGCCGACTTACGATATCGGCCGGCGCGCGGTCGAGTTCCTGCACGAGCGGCTCGAAGGTGCGCGCATGCCGGCGCGCGAATGCCTGTTGCCGGGCGAACTCGTCGTGCGCGCCTCGACGCGCCGCGACAAACGTTAAGGATTTGAATGGTCAGTGTAACGACGCTCGCATGCCTCACGATTTCCACGCTCATCATCGCCGCGTTGCCGGTCGTGTTGTTTCGTAAACTCAAGCCGCGATTCGGTTTCGAACGGCGTGAAGTGATCCTCGGCATCGCGGTCTTCGCGTTCTTTTCGATGATCGTCGAGCGCGGGCTGCATGGCCTCGTGCTCTCGAACGCGACGACCGTCGGCTGGCTCGCGAACCCGGCCGTGTTCGTCGCGTATGGCGCGCTGGCGGCGGGCGTCTGCGAGGAAGTGGGGCGCTTCATCGCGATGAAGTGGCTGATCGCGCGGCAGCCGCACACGCTCGCGAACGCGGGCACGTCGCTCGGATACGGCATCGGACATGGCGGGGCGGAGGCGTGGCTCGTCGGCGTGTTCGTGCAGATGCAGTGGATCGTCTACGCGCTGCTTGCCAACAACAACCAGCTCGACGAGCACTTCACCAGCGCGCCGCTCGAATCGCTGATGCGCCTGCATATGGTGCTCGGCAATCTTTCCCCGCAGTACGCGACGCTCTTTATCGTCGAGCGTGCGGCGGCGTTCGTGTTCCAGCTCGGCTTCTCGGTACTGATGTGGCAGATGCTGCGCGAGCGCTTTCGCTATACGCTGCCGGCGATGATCGCGGCGCACGCGCTGATCAGCCTGCCCGCTGCCGCCTTCCAGGCGCGCCTGATTCCGCTCCTCGCCGCCGACGCCGTCTATCTCGTCTTCGGCCTGATCGTCGTGCGTGCGCTCATGCGATATTTCCGCACGGGCGGCGGACGGCCGGGCGCCGCTGCGACACCTCATCCCGAACACTGACCGATCATGGACGACTACCAATACGACTGCCCGAGCACCGACATCGACATGCTCGCGCACGTCATCAGCGATCTATTCCCCGAGCAGACGCAGTTCGCCGAACGCATCGACGACGAGGGCCGGACCTCGCTCGTGATTCATTACATCGCGATGCGTTTCGGCTCGACGGCGCGCCGTATCACGATCGAAGTGCGCTTCGATCCCGCCGCGCTCGCGCGCCATCGTGCGATGCCGGTGCGCACGCACGCGCGCGGTTACGCGGTGCTACGCGCCTACGTGGAAGCGGAGCTGGGCGCGCTGGAAGAAGCGTACGCGAACAAGGAGACCGTGCCGCGTTCGGTCGAGATCGAGATGGGGGAGGACTTCGCGTGAAGCGGCGCGCGTGTCAGTCCGCGCGCTTGTAGACCTTCGCGAAACGCGCGGCTTTCACGACGCCAAAGTCGCCGGGCGCGTATTGCATGACCCAGTCGCCGGCCGCGCCGGTAAGAATGTCGCCGGCATCCGAGCGGGCGAGGGAAAACGCTTCGTGCATTTCCTTCGCGAGTACGACGGCCGGCCGGTTGCGATACGTGCCCGGCTCCCCGTGAACGACGTTCTGCTCCGGCAGGTACTTCGCATCGAAACGTTGGCGCGAGACGACCCAGCGTTCGCCCGTCGCGCCGGTGATGATGGCGTCGCCTGGCTGGTAGCGGTTCGGGCCTTCGAGGCTCATCAGTTCGCCCGCGCTCGCCGCGAACTCGACGGCGACAGCTTCGTCCTTCACGACCCTCAAAGCGGCGGGGTCGGTGCTCAGGTCGATCTTGATGAGTGCGGTCATGGCGGGTCGTGAAAATTCAGGGTTTGCGATCGTAGCGGCTATCAGCGCATTTTGCACGCTTGTCGCGATAACAAAAAAGCGCCCGCATCAAACGCTGCGGGCGCTTTTCAAAACATCGGCAAAGTCAAGGCTTTGTGACCGATGCCGTATCCGGCGCCGCCGCACGCGGATGACGCCGCTCGCGATGCCCGCGCTCGCGCCCGCCCTGGCGGAAATTCGCATCGGCGAGTTTTTTCTGCTCCGGCGAAAGGCTCGTGTAAAGCGGCTCGAATGCATCGACGAGACGCTTCGTGCCGTCCGCGTTCGCCTGCGTGATCTGGCCGTACTGCTTCATGTCGTCGAGTGCGGACATCGTGTCGCGCTGCGCCACGCGCTGTCGATACAGATCGCCCATCGTGCGCGCGTTCTCGCGCATGATGTCGGCGAACTTCGACCACTGGTCTTCCTGCTGCGGCGTGATCTTGAGCGCCGTGTGCAATTCGGTGATGCGTTGCTCGACGTGCGCCTCGCGCTGCGCACCAGGCGCCGAAGCGGAGGGCGCGACGGGTGCGGAAGACTGCGCGAAAGCCGCGCTCACAGCGAGGGAAGCCGCCAGTGCAACGAGTGTTTTTTTCATGCGTGACACCTTCTGTCGATTGGAAAATGGCGCACGGTGCATGGGGCGAACCGCCGCCGATACGCACCGCCTGGCCGAAAACGCGTTATTAGTATCACGATTGCGCGGCCGTCATGGCGCGTTGCGACATCTGCTTACAACCGATACGTCTGGGAAAAATAGCGGTGGACACCTTGTTGAGCATGCGGGTTTTCGTGGAAGTCGTCGACGCGGGGAACATGACGGCGGCCGCCGCGCGCTTCGACATCTCGGCGGCGATGGTCGGCAAGCACTTGCAGACACTCGAAACGAAGCTGGGCGCGCGGCTCATCGTGCGCACGACGCGCCGCCAGAGCCTCACCGAAATCGGCCGTGAGTATTACGAGCGCTGCCGGCGCATTCTCGTCGACGTCGATGCCGCCGAGTCGCTCGCCGAAGCAATGACCTCGACGCCGCGCGGCCTTCTGCGCGTGACCGTGCCGCTAACTTACGGCGTGCAGTTCGTGACACCCGTGGTGACGGAGTTTCTCGCGACGTATCCGGAGATCAGCGTCGAGCTGGACTTGTCGAATCGCCTTGTCGATCTCGTCGACGAAGCGTTCGATGCCGCCGTGCGCATCGGCACGCTCGCGAGTCTGGCTGACGCGAGCTTCGTCGCGCGTCCGCTCAAGGCCTACGAGATGGCGGTGTGCGCGGCGCCGTCGTATCTCGCGCGCGCCGGCACGCCGCACACGCCGCGCGATCTCGCAGAGCACGAGTGCCTCGGCTTCGTGCATACGGGACGCGAAGCGGGCTGGCGGCTCGAAGGCGACGAGCCGGAAGCGCGCGAGCATCGGGCCCGTGCCGCGCGCTTCAAGGCGAACAACGGGCAGGCGCTCAGGAAGGCGGCGCTCGCGGGCTTCGGCATCGTGTTGCAGCCGCGCGTGCTGGTCGAAGAGGAACTCGCGAGCGGCGCGCTCGTGGCGCTGCTCGAACGCTATTTGCCGGAGCCGTCGCCCGCGCATCTCGTCTATCCGCGCGACCGCCGCGCGACGCCGAAGCTCACGACGTTCGTCGATTTCATCGTCGGCAGGCTCGGGATTTGATGCGCCGCGGCATGCCTTTCACTCGCGCTCCACGCAGCGCCACAGCATCGACAAAGTGCTACGATTGCCCGATACAACGAGGCGATGGAGGCATCCATGTCTACTCTGGCTATCGATGGTGTGCGCTGGACCAACGACCGCGTGTCGAACGTTCGCTGGGGCAGCTTCGACGCGGGCATCAACGACTGGACGACTCCCACGACGATCGTCGATGTCGCGCAGGTCGTCGAGGCGATCAAGAGCGGCAAGGAAGTTCGCACGCTCTTCACGCTCGGCGGCCGGACGTTCCTCGGCCCGAAGGTGACGGCGCTGCCCTACACGGCGGGGCACATCGGCATCGAGGCGCGCGTGCAGGACGGGCAGATCGAGAAGTCGCTGGAGGACCTGCCGCCGGTATGAGGCAGCGAAGGCGTGTCGCGGAGTGTCGCCGTGGATCGTGAGAAAGCGCGCCGCTTCGACATCGAATTCGCACCGCGCATCGCGAGCCGGATCGCGAGCCTGCTCGATGCCGGCGTGCGCGTCGAGGTGATGCCGCACGAGGGCAGTCGCATGCCGACGCGCGTGCGTGTCGCCGCCGAGCGGGTGGCGCAGGGGCGTGGGTCGCCGCCGGGTTATGAGTGCCCGCTGAACGTGTACCTCACGTGGGATGGCGAGGAGATCGAACGCCTGTTCGATGCCGGCGGCGAGGAGCGCTTCGCGCGCTATCTGCACGCGATTCCGGCGAAGCTTGCTGCATGGCAAGGCGCGCGCGACGTCGATCTGGAAACGCGCTCGCAGGCGGAGTTCGCGGTGCTCGTCGGCGGGCTGGATTTCGAAGCATGAAGTCGCCTTGGAAACCGTCATCAAACTGCCCTCACGCCGAAGCCAAAAAGGTTTAGGCTTGGGGCTCGCCGCAGTATCCGGGCGCATCTCTTTCAGAAGGGAGGTCATGATGGGATCAGCGAACGACGGGAGCAAGCATGCGGTCGTGCATACCGCCGAGCAGGGAGGCGGTTTCGTGTGGGTGATTTCGCTCGTCGATTTCGACGCGCGTGAGGTCAAGCGGTCGATCGTGTCGGAAGAGAATTTCGCGACCGCCGACGCCGCCCGCGACGCCGGCAACGACCGCCTCAAGGCGATGGCCGAGGATCGCTAGGACGCGATGCCGCAGGCGGCGCGATCCGTGCGCAGCGGCATCGGCATCGGCATCGGCGGAGTTCGTTCGAAATCCTTTCTTGACACTTCCTATTCTGCTTTATAGCTTGTAAGGCAATTCTCGCGATCGTACGCAGCGCCGAACCGAGCGTCGGCTGCATCAGCCAGAACATCCAACCGATTCCCTGCGCCTCGACGCCGAGCGCGCTCCGCTTCGCATGCGGGCCGCGCAGGCATTAGCGCTTCCGTCGATCGAGAGGCACTGTCATGGATCGCCGACGCTTTCTCTCGCTGTCCACGTTCTATACCGTCGTTGCCGCGACCGGCACGCTTGCCGCGTGCCACGGCCACGACGACGACAACGGATCGAGCGGCAATCCGTCGGTGCCGCCGCCGCCCGTCGGTTCGTTCGCGTTTCCGCAAGGCGTCGCGAGCGGCGATCCGCGCGACATCTCCTCTGTGTTCTGGACCCGCTGCACCGGCAGCGCGACCAACACGACAGCGGCCGTTCCGCTGCGGCTCGATGTATCGGCACAGGCGGATTTTTCGAACCCGGTCGCGAGCGTGCAACTGAGCGCGCTGCCCGACTACGACTTCACTGTGCGCGCAAAAGTGACGGGGCTCGCCGCAAAGACGACCTACTATTACCGGTTCGTCGCGGGCAGCGACGTGAGCCCGACCGGCACGACGCGCACCGCGCCCGCCGCGAACGAGGCGAACCCGCAGGTGCGCTTCGCGTGGTTCGTCTGCCAGAACTGGAGCGCAAACCACTGGCAGGCGATGTCGCTGCTCGCGGCCGAAACCGATCTCGACTTCGTGGTGCATCTCGGCGACTACATCTACGAGACGGTCGGCGGGACGGCGGTGCCCGTCGAGCCGGCGCATGCCGCGCTCTCCGTGCCCGACGGCCTCGCGCTCGCGAGCGGCGTCAGGTATGCGAATACGCTTGCGGACTACCGCACGCTGTATCGCACGTATCGGGGCGATCTGCGGCTGCAGGCGCTGCACGCGCGCTTCCCGGTGATCGCGATCTGGGATGACCACGAGTTCTCCGACGACTGCTGGCAGGACCACCAGACCTACACGAACGAGAACAAGCAGGAGACCGGACGGCGCCGCAACGCGAACCAGGCGTGGGCGGAATATTTGCCGGTCGACTGGGGCGACGTCTCGTTCGATCTGCGCAACAGCAACTACGACAACATCCGTATCTACCGCGACTTCCACTTCGGCTCGCTCATGCATCTGATCATGACCGACGAGCGGCTCTATCGCGACGATCACGTCGTGAGCGAAGCGGCCGCCGCGCAGGCGCTCGGGCACGATCCCGTCAACGGCAGCGATCCGCAGGGCTCGCGCTATTTCGTTCCGCAGGCGTTGCTGCAGCAGTTCGAGACGATCGATGCAGGGCGCCTCGGGCGCGTGCCGTCGATCCTCGGCCCGGCGCAGACGCAGTGGTGGAAGGACACGCTGAAGTCGTCGATCGCGACGTGGAAGGTGTGGGGCAACGAGGTGATGATGAACCGTCTGTGGATCGATCTCGCGCCGCTCGCGCCTGCACCGTACAACGTCGTTTTCGTCGTCGATTGTGATTCGTGGGACGGGTATCCGTCGCACAAGGCGGACTTGCTGTCGTATGTAAAGACCCAGGGGATCGCGAACCTCGTCGCGATTACGGGCGATCTGCACGCGTTCCAGGCGGGCGTGGTCCGCGACAACGGCGACCCGTCGACGGGCACGCCGGTTCTCGTCGATCTGATGTCGGCGGGGATCAGCAGCACGTCGTTTTTCGGCGAGGCGCAAGCGAACACGGCGGGCACGCCGTTCGGCGCGCTGGTGGCGAACTCGCAGATCTTCGACGAGTTTCTCAAGCGCAACAACCCGGACCTCAAATACGCTGATCATGACGCGCAAGGTTACGCATCGGCGACAGTCACGCCGACGCAGTTCGTCGCGATCTTCAACAAGGTGAAGGGACTCGAGGCGGACGGCAGCGCGCCGCAGTCGCCGCTCGCGAAACGCACGCGGCTGACGATCACGGCGGGGACGTCAGCGGTGGTGGTGGAGGATAACGTTTGAGCCATGAGGCCCTTGCGCGATTTTCAGGATAGGTCCTGAAGAGGGTGCGTTAGTCTTTCGTCGTTTCAATTAATTCGGAAGACGAATGACGTCATTGCTGACGCACTATGGCGGATTCCGCCATACGATGGACCTCGCGAGCGACTACCGAATCGGCTCGCTTTCGTACCCCGATCCCGAGAAAAAAGCCGCTGCAGACGCGGGCCGCAGGATGCTCGATGGGGTCTATCCCGACGTGTGGGAGCGCAACGCTGAGATCGTCAAGCGCGTCGAGGATTTTCTGGTTGCGTCGTTTCCGTATTATCGAAAGGGCAAGGCGTATCACACGCTTGATACGCTGCGACGCGCGGTGTGGAAGGGCGACGTGCACGTTGTCGAGCGCGAGCCGGCGTATAGCGGAGGCTTCGTCGCGCCTTCGCAGTTGCACGAGCCGTCGAGTTTTTGGGGCGTGGAGGACTATGGCGAACTGCCCGTTAAAAAAAAAGGGCCGTGGCCCGACGTGCCGGATACGTCGGCGGCTGAAGGCGACGCGTCGCACGATGCGAACAATCAGGCGATGATGCACGCGGCCGTCCGTGCTGCCCCCGCGCTCTTTCTGCCGATGTTCGCCAGGGCCGGGTGGGTGAGTCGATACGGCTTGCCGGATTTGTCGGAGAGTTATGCGCAGGCGGAGTCGGCACCACTTGGTGATGCGGAGTCTTTCGAGTTGGGCGAGAGCGTGCTGTCAGACGATGCCGTGGAGATAGCCGAGCGTGGAGTCAGCGAAGCAGACGAAGTCGATTGCTTCGCGGCTTACGAGGCAGACCTGGACGTATGCAGAGCGATAGCCCTTCCTCGTAGCGGCATGGACGGCTATCGGATTAGCAAAGAAAACCCTTTTGACTGATTCCAACAATGTAGAGGGTACTGATGACACAGAAACACAAGCCGTCTTCGATCATTCTGTCGTACGTACCGGACAGCCAGCGACTTTTGATTCACGTGGTCGAAACAAGAAAGGCATCGGCATTGACCGCCGAAGTGTTGGAAGCTCCCCTTCTCTTGGAAGAGTCCGATTTCAAACTGGACGACGAATTCGCCCGGCAGCTAGGCGTCTCGCTGTCGAACGTACTCGCGCTTTCTTCCCCTGAACTCAAGACGTACATGAGCGTGACGCAAGCTCCGATACAGAGAGAGAAGTGATCTGATCTGCGAAACGAGCCCCGGAGTCGCGAGGCTTTCCTGATAACAAGCGTTCCTCACTTCACCCCAATCACCATCGAATCCGCCCCGACCAACGGTTCGACACGCACTTCCGAGAACCCCGTCTCCTTCATCCATTCGATGCACTGCGCGCCGGTGTAATCGAACCCTCCGGGCGTCTCGATCAGCATGTTCAAGCTCATCAGCAAGCCGAACGCATTCTGCCGCCGCTCGTCGTCGATCACGGCGTCATACACGATCAGCGATCCGCCCTTCGGCAGCGCCGCGTGGCATTTTGCGAGCAGATCGAGTTTCTGTGGCAGCGCCCAGTCGTGCAGGATGTGTCCCATCACGAGCACATCGGCGCTCGGGCATGCGTCGCTGAAAAAATCGCCGGGATAAAAGCGCAGCCGATCCTGCAACCCGTGCGACGCGACGTACTCGGTGAAGACCGGACCCACCGCCGGCAAATCGAACCCCCCGCCCGTCAGATGCTTATGCGCGAGCGCGACCTGCACCGGCAACGCGCCCTGCGCCGCGCCGATATCGATGAACGTGCGGTAATCGCCCCAGGGAAACTTGCGCGCGATCGCTTTCGCCGCGCCGAGACTCACGCCGCTCATCGCCTGCAGGAAGCCGCGCAGAGACGCTTCGTCGTGGTAGATCGCATCGAAGAGATTGGCGCCGCTTTTCACTTCGTTCTGCGGCAGCCCCGTGCGCAGCGCCTCCGTGAGCGATGCCCAGAACGGATAGAGCCGCGAGTTGGCCATCTCCAGCAAGCCGCCGACATAGCTCGGCTTCGCCTTGTCGAGAAAGAGATCGGCGTCGGGCGGATTGCTGTAGCGCCCTTCATCGCGCTGGAGCAGGTTCAGCGCGACGAGCGTATCGAGGAAATCGAGCGCGCCGCGCGGATGCAACCCGAGCGCTTCGGATAGATCGGCGGCATCGCGCGGACCGCTCGCGAGCTGCGTGAACACGCCGAGTTCGACCGCCGACAGCAGCGTCTTGGAAGCCCAGAAACCCATGCCGATCTGCAACAGCCGGTCGGGTGCGACAGCGGGCGATTGGGCGCCTGCATCGGCGGAAGTCACTTGCGCGTTCTCCATAACTCAACCCTTCCTTAAATCTGATGAAAACGTCGGTCGAACGGAGGCTCGTCGAAAGATCGCAGCTAACTTTAGGTAACGCTCCCGGCGTGTTCAAGTCGTTATGTTCGCTGCGCCACCCAGTAATCGCGTGATACAAACTCGTGCGACGCCATCGAACGTGTTCATCGGGAACGTCGTACGGCAATCGGCGCGCGCCGGTCCACACTCTCTTCACACACTCACCAACGTTCACAGGAGAACGTCATGAACCGATTCGAAGGCAAGACCGTGCTGGTTACCGGTGGCAATAGCGGCATGGGCCTCGCGACCGCGCAGGCATTCGCGGCCGAAGGCGCGCGCGTCGTGATCACGGGCCGCGATGCGGCCACGCTCGCCGCCGCGAAGGAAACGCTCGGCGCGAACGCGCTGGCGATCGCAAACGATGCTGGCTCGGTCAGCGCCGCCCGCGATCTCGCGGCGCGCCTCTCCGCCGAGGGCATCCGTCTGGATGCGCTTTTCATCAACGCGGGCATCGCGAAGTTCGCGCCGTTTCCCGACGTCGACGAAGCGATGTGGGACGAAAGCTTCAACACTAACGTAAAGGGCGCGTACTTCCAGATCCAGTCGGTGCTGCCGCTTCTGAATGAAGGCGCATCGATCGTGCTGAACGGGTCGATCAACGCGCATATCGGCATGCCGGCGTCGTCGGTCTATGCGGCGAGCAAGGCGGCGCTCATCACCTTTGCGAAAACGCTCTCGGCCGAACTGCTGCCGCGCGGCGTGCGCGTGAACGTCGTGAGTCCGGGACCCGTCTCGACGCCGCTGCACGAAAAGCTCGGCCTCTCCGACGACGTCGCCGCTCAACTGCAAGCGCAGATTCCCCTCGGCCGCTTCGGGCGCAGCAGCGAAGTCGCGGCGACGGTGCTGCATCTGGCGTCGCCGGAATCGGGCTTCATCGTCGGGACGGAGATCATCATCGACGGCGGCATGAGCCAGCTTTGAACGCAGACCCACGGAGCATCGCCATGAAGGAAAACACGTCGTTCATCGTGCATCTGCCAGGCAGGTCCGAGCATCGCGAGGAACTGGAGTCGAAGCTCATCGCGATCATCGAGCGGATGGCGGAGGAGCCCGATTTCGTCAACGCGTATGTGAACCGCTCGAAGGACGAACCGGAGACGCTCGTTATCTACGAGACGTGGGCTTGCAGCGCGGAGTATTTCCGCGCGCATCATCTCGGCTTGCCGTATCGGCAGGATTACGAGGCGGCGTTGCCGAGGCTCCTTTCGCGCGAACGCACGATCGAGTTCCTGCAGCCGATGCAGAGTCTCGTCAAGCCGTAAGCGATAGTGGCGGCGCTCTCGCGCCGCCATCGGTTCAATGCGCGAAGCCGTCCGTCACGGAATTGACGCGCACGCCGTCGACGTACACGTCGGCCGGTTCGCCATCGGCGAGCGTCAGGCCGACGTGATTGATCTGGAACGGCAACTTGCGCATGCCGCCCTGGATCGCGGCCATTTCTTCCTTGTCGAGATCGTTGGCGACGGGAATGTCGTTGATGTTCAGCGTCTTCATGTTGCTCTCCATTGGCGTTCGATGAGGGCGTCAGTCCGCCCGCGACACATCACTGCACTAGTCGTGCCATCGGGGCGAGAACCGTCAATCAAGGCAGGGCGCTTCCTTCATACCGACAATGTCGGCTGCGATCCGACACAGCGCTGTCACAACAGTCGCGTGCGCACCGACACACGATCCCTGGCGCCGATCCTGCATGCAGGCGAGAATCGTGCGAAACCCGCGAGCGAGGCCACATGGACGAACACGAAAACAAGGGCGAACACGAAGCGCGCTATCGGCACTACGAGGCGATGGGCGAAGCGTCGATACGGGCGGAGGTCGAGGCGTCGTCGCCCGCCGATGCCGAGATGCTCGCCAAACGCGCGTGGCTTTATCAGAAGGAAGAGGGGCGCCAGGACGAGCAGCGCCGGGCGATGTTCGCCTCGGTCACAGCGGCGAACGATGCCGCCACGGAAGCGCGCGATTCTTCCGAAGCCGCGCGCCGCTCGGCGTTCTGGACGATGATCGCGGCGATTGCGGCCACGACGGGCGTACTCGTGAACGCGGCGATCGCGCTCGGCTGGCTCGACTGGCTCAAGCGCGGCACGCACTGAGCGCGTCGGAAACGCTCAAGTCTTTTCCGGCCGATGCCCGCTCACGACGGCGCCCGCATCGCGCGCGAGCCCGAACAGATCCGCCACGCCGACGAGCCCGATCAACGCGACGATCAGAAACGCCACGCTGAAGTCGGCGGGCGTCATCGCATGGGAATCGTGCCCGTGCAGCCACTGCGCGAGCCGGAGCGCGATCGCACCGGCCGCGACGCCGATACCCATCGTCATCTGGAAGAGCGTGCTCGATAGCGCCGACGCGCCGCTCATCTGCGTCTTCGGGACATCGGCGAAGCTGAGCGTGTTGAGCGCAGTGAACTGGAGCGAGCGCGCGAGACCCGAGAGGAACAGCACGACGACGATCACGACCTTCGGTGTCGCGGGCGAGAGCAGGCTCATCGCGGCGAGCGATACCGCCGCGAGCACGCCGTTCACGATCAGCACCGAACGAAAGCCGAAGCGCCGCATGACGGGCGTGGTGACGAGCTTCATCGAGAGGTTCCCCGCGAAGACCGCCAGCGTCAGCAGTCCGGACTGGAACGCGTCCATCCCGAAGCCGATCTGGAACATCAGCGGGAGCAGGAACGGCACCGCGCTGATCGAGATGCGAAAGAGCGAGCCGCCGCCCATCGCGACGGCGAACGTCTTCACCTTCAGCGCCGACAGATCCACGACCGGCTCCTCTGCGCGCCGCAAATGCAGCCACGCGATGAACCCCGACACCACGCCCACCGCGACCAGCATGCCGGTGAAGCCCCACGGCGTGTCGCTGCGGCCGATCAGTTCCATCGCGTAGAGAAGGGTCGTACAGGCGAGGCCGCAGAGCGCGAAGCCGGGCAGGTCAAAGCGTCGCTGCGCGTTCTCGCGCGTGTTGTCGAGATAGCGCAGCGCGACGAAGAGCCCGATGATGCCGAGCGGCAAGTTCAGATAGAAAATCCAGCGCCACGACGAGTAAGTCGTGATGAAACCCCCGAGCGGCGGGCCGACGACCGGCGCCACGAGCCCCGGCCAAGTGATGATCGCGATCGCGCGCATCAGGCCGTCCTTCGGCGTCGCGCGCAGCACCGCGAGGCGCCCGACCGGCACCATCATCGCCCCGCCGATGCCCTGTAGCACCCGCGCCGCGGCGAACGCGGGCAGGGTGCTCGTGGTCGCGCACAGCACGGACGCCGCCGTGAAAACCGCGATCGCGCTCGCGAACACGGTGCGCAGGCCGAAGCGGTCGGCGGCCCAGCCGCTGATCGGGATGAAGACGGCAAGCGTCAGCAGGTAAGCGGTGATCCCGAGGCTCATGTCGGCCGGATGCACGCCGAACGAGCGCGCCATCTGCGGCAAGGCGGTCGCGATGATCGTGCCGTCGAGGTTCTCCATGAAGAAGGTCGCCGCGACGAGCGTGACGATCAGCGACGCACTGGAGCGCGCGGGGGCGGCGGGGGCCTGCATCGGCTGGGGTCTCCTCGGAGGGGTTCGGAAGCGGGGCGCAAGCCGCTTGCAAGGGTCGGGCAGGCGCTTGCGGCCTGACATTCTAGCGTCGAAGCAAAGCCCGCGTGGCTATGGTAGTTTCGACGTTCTCGCCGGAATTTTCGCCAACGAACAAGGGAATCGAACAATGGAGTTTCGCAAACTCGGGACGACGGATATCGACGTGAGCCTGATCGGCCTCGGCACGATGACGTGGGGCGAACAGAACACGGAAAGCGAGGCGCACGCGCAAATCGACTACGCGCTCGCGCAAGGCGTGAACCTGATCGACGCCGCCGAGATGTATCCGGTCCCGCCGCGTCCCGAAACGCAGGGGCTCACCGAGCAATACATCGGCACATGGCTCGCAACGCATCGCGCCGAGCGCGGCAAGATCGTGCTCGCGACCAAGATCGCCGGTCCGGCGCGCCAGCCACACAATCCGCGGCATATTCGCGGCGCGGGCAACCAGTTCGACCGCGCGAACCTGACCGAAGCGGTCGATAGCAGCCTGAAGCGCCTGCAAACCGACTACATCGATCTGTACCAACTGCACTGGCCCGACCGCAGCACGATGACGTTCGGCCGCCCGTCGTATCCGTATATCGACGACGAATACACCGTGCCGATCGAGGAAACGCTCGCCGTGCTCGGCGATCTCGTGAAGGCGGGCAAGATCCGTCATGTGGGCGTGTCGAACGAGACGCCGTGGGGCGTCGCGCAGTTTTTGCGCGCATCGGAGAAGCTCGGGTTGCCGCGCATCGTCAGCATTCAGAATCCGTACAGCCTCGTGAATCGTACGTTCGAAACGGGGCTCTCCGAATTCACGCATAAGGAAAGCGTAGGGCTGCTCGCGTATTCGCCGCTCGCGTTCGGCTGGCTCTCGGGCAAGTACGAAGGCGGCGCGCGGCCGGCGGGCGCGCGCATCACGCTCTTCGAACGCTTCCAGCGCTACAGCAAACCGCAGGCGACATCCGCCATCGACACCTATTTGGCGCTCGCGCGCCGCCACGGATTGACTCCCGCGCAGCTCGCGCTCGCGTTCGTCAACGGCAGGCCGTTCACGACGAGCACGCTGATCGGCGCGACCACGCTTGAGCAGTTGAAGGAGAACATCGGCAGTATCGACGTGAAACTGTCCGACGAAATACTCGCCGAGATCGACGCGCTGCACGAGCAGCAGCCGAATCCCGCGCCTTGAGCATCGATGAAGCTGCAAGCCCTTGATTGAACCCGCGCGGCCGCCGATGTGTCAGCATTAGCAGGTCGCGCGGCGCAGTACCGTGCCGCCAGGGCGGGCGCCAAGCCCGCTCATCCGCCGCGAAGCCTTGTGCGACGGGCGTTTCAGGTTTTTTCTGGTGCAGTGCCGCAGGCAAGGCACTACGCTTGCTCGATTGTCCTGGTTGCCCGCTGTGGCGCCTGTCGTGCCCAGCGCGCGCTCTTTCCAAGGAGTCGTCGCTCATGTCACAACCCTCCGCGAAATCCCCCGCCGAGCTCGATCAACTCTGCATCAACACGATCCGGACGCTGTCGATGGACGCCGTGCAGAAGGCCAATTCCGGCCACCCCGGCACGCCGATGGCCCTGGCGCCCGTCGCCTACCACCTGTGGCAGAACCATCTGCGCTACGACCCGGACGATCCTCTGTGGCCCAATCGCGACCGTTTCGTGCTGTCGGTCGGGCATGCGTCGATGCTGCTCTACTCGCTCCTGCACCTCGCTGGCGTGAAATCGGTCGACAAGAACGGCAAGCCGACCGATACCCCCGCCGTCTCGCTCGATGACATCAAGCAGTTCCGCCAGCTCGACAGCAAGACGCCGGGCCACCCGGAATACCGCATGACGACCGGCGTCGAGACGACGACCGGCCCGCTCGGCCAGGGCCTCGGGAACAGCGTCGGCATGGCGATGGCCGCGCGCTGGCACGAGGCGCATTTCAACCAGCCGGACAATGCGCTCTTCGACTACCGTGTCTACGCGCTCTGCGGCGACGGCGACATGATGGAAGGCGTGTCGCACGAGGCGGCATCGCTTGCGGGGCATCTGAAGCTCTCGAACCTGATCTGGATCTACGACAGCAACCGCATCACGATCGAAGGGCACACGGACCTTGCGTACAGCGACGACGTCGAGTCGCGTTTCCGGGGCTACAACTGGAACACGATGCACGTCGACAGCGCCAACGACGAAGCCGCGCTCGAAGCCGCTATCAACAAGGCGAAAGAGACCGCCGACCGGCCCACGCTGATCGTCGTGAAGAGCATCATCGCGTGGGGCGCGCCGAACAAGCAGGACACGTCGGCGGCCCACGGCGAGCCGCTCGGCGAGGAGGAAATCAAGCTCGCGAAACGCGCGTACGGCTGGCCGGAGGACGCGCAGTTCCTCGTGCCCGATGGCGTGAAGGAGCGCTTCGCCGAGGTGATGGGCGCGCGCGGCAAGGCGGAGCGCGCCGAGTGGCACAAGCGTTTCGACGACTTCGGCAAGCAGCAGCCCGCGCTCGCGAAGGAGTTCACCCAGATGCACGCCGCGCAGTTGCCCGAGGGCTGGGACGCCGACATCCCGGTCTTCGAGCCCGATGCGAAGGGGATTGCCACGCGCGAATCGTCGGGCAAGGTCATCAACGCGATCGCGCAGCGCATTCCGTGGATGATCGGCGGGGCGGCGGACTTGTCGCCGTCGACGAAGACGAATCTCAAGTTCGAAGGCGCCGGTTCGTTCGAAGCGGGCAGCTACGGCGGCCGCAACCTGCATTTCGGCATCCGTGAACACGGCATGGGGGCAGTCGCCAATGGCTTGGCGCTCTCCGGCATGCGGCCGTACGGATCGACTTTCCTGATTTTCAGCGACTACATGAAGCCGCCTATCCGTCTCTCCGCGATCATGGAGGTGCCGGTCATCTACGTATTCACGCACGATTCGATCGGCGTCGGCGAGGACGGTCCGACGCACCAGCCGATCGAGCAGCTCGCGTCATTGCGCGGCGTGCCGGGGCTCTCGACCTTGCGTCCCGCCGATGCCAACGAAGTCGGCGAGGCGTGGCGCGTCGCGCTCTCGAAGCCGCACGCGCCATCGTGCATCGTGCTCACGCGCCAGCCGCTGCCGACCTACGACCGCACGAAGTACGGTTCGGCCGAGGGCGTGCGGCGCGGTGCCTATGTGCTCGCCGATGCTCCCGGCGGCAAGACGCCCGAAGTGCTGCTGCTCGCGACGGGCAGTGAAGTGTCGCTGTGCGTGGAAGCCTACGAGAAGCTCGTGGCCGAAGGCGTCGCGGCGCGCGTGGTGTCGATGCCGTCGTGGGACATCTTCGAGCAGCAGGACAACGCGTACAAGGACTCGGTGCTGCCGCCCGAAGTGAACGCGCGCGTCGCGGTCGAGCAGGCGGCGACGCTCGGCTGGGATCGCTATGTGGGCCGGCTCGGCTCGCAGATCGTGATGCATACGTTCGGGGCATCGGCGCCGCTCAAGGCGTTGAAGACGAAGTTCGGCTTTACGCCCGAGCGCGTCTACGAGGAAGCGAAAAAGCAGATCGAGCGCGTCAAATCCAGCGGCATCAACGGCAAGGAGTGAGCCATCATGCAGATCGGCATCGTGGGGTTGGGACGGATGGGCGGCAACATCGGACGGCGGCTGATGCGCGGCGGCCATAGCTGCGTCGTCTACGATCACAATCCGGACGCCACGCAGGCGCTCGCCGCGGAAGGCGCGACGGGCGCGAGCGATCTCGGCGATCTCGTCACGAAACTTGACGCGCCGCGCGTGATCTGGCTAATGCTGCCGGCGGGCAAGATCACCGAGGACACGCTCAGCGATCTGCACAGGATCCTGAGCGCGGACGACGTCGTGATCGACGGCGGCAACAGCTTCTACAAGGACGACATCCGGCGCGCGGCGCAGTTTCGCGAGCAGGGCGTGCATTACGTGGATGTCGGCACGTCCGGCGGCGTGTGGGGCCTGGAGCGCGGGTACTGCATGATGATCGGCGGGGAGGAGGAGGTCGTGCGGCGCATCGATCCGATTCTTTCCGTGCTCGCGCCGCATCGTGGCGATATACCGCTCACGCCGGGGCGCGAGGGACGCGATCCGCGGGTCGAGCAGGGATATATGCATACGGGGCCGGTCGGCTCAGGGCACTTCGTCAAGATGGTCCACAACGGCATCGAGTACGGGCTGATGCAGGCTTATGCGGAAGGGTTTCATATCCTGAAGCACAAGGCATCGACGGAACTTCCGGCTGAACAGCGCTACGACCTCGATCTCGCGGATGTCGCGGAAGTATGGCGAAGGGGGAGTGTGGTGTCGTCGTGGCTGCTGGATCTGACGGCGGGCGCGCTCGCGCACGATGGCACGCTGGAGCATTTCTCGACCGAGGTCGCAGATAGCGGCGAAGGGCGCTGGACAATCGAGGCGGCGATCGAAGAGGCGGTGCCGGCGCAGGTGCTGTCGGCGGCGCTTTATACGCGCTTCAGATCACGCGATATGGAAGCGTTTCCGGAAAGGATGCTGTCGGCGATGCGGTTCGGGTTCGGCGGGCATAAGGAGTTTCCGGTGAAATAACCATTGCGGTTACTGGCGCCGGAAGGACAACGGGCCGCGTCGTTTGACGCGGCCCGTTGCATGTGTGAGCGTCGCGGATGCCGTTACACCGCGAGTTCAGCCGGCGAGTGGGTCTCGAGCCAGTCGGCCAATGCAGCGTTCAGGCGCGATTGCCAGCGCGGGCCGGTAGCGCGGAACGCTTCGAGCACTTCGTTGTCGAGCCGCACGGAAGTCGGTGTTTTGGCGCTACCCATGGGGCGGCCGCGCCGGATGATCCTGTCACCTTCGCGTATCTCCGTGGTTTCGATCCATTCCTTGGTGATTTCCGGGGCGTCGTCAGGATCAACCCAAGATTGGTCCAAATTCTTTGATTTCGCGTTCATTTGCTTGCCTCATGCTGATGATGCGGCGAGCCGTGCCGCGTGGAGTCCAAACCACCATGACAATTCTTCCACGGAGGCGACCGGCCGTAACGAAGCTTGCTTCGCCATAGTCCAAGCGCACGTCAGCGTGCGTAAGAGTGCGACCGGCACACACCGCCTCGGCATGTGCAAAGTCCAGCCCCCGGTCCGCCAGCGTCTCGTCGCGCTTGGCGATGTCATACGTGATTGTCATAATTTTCGTACTAACAAAAATTAAAAAAGCGAGAATTTTTGTTAGTACGAAAATTCCCGCCCCTTTCTCAGAAGGGACGGTCTGTTTACTTCATCATCCGCCGTCTGAACAAGACAGCACACACAAAAAACGGCACAACCGCATAAACCAGCAGCACGCCCACATGCAGCACCACATCCTCCATCGGCCGTCCGAGCATCGCCGGGCGAATCAGCTCCACCGCATGCGACAGCGGCAGCAGCAACGTAATGTGCTGCGCGGCCACGGGCAACTGCGCGATCGGAAAGAACACGCCGGATAGCAGCAGCATCGGCGTGAGCGCGAGCGTCTGGTAGAACATGAAGAAGTCGTAGTTCGGCGCGAGCGCCGTCACGATCATCGTGCTGCTCGCGAACGCGAGCCCCGTCAGCGCGATCACCGGCAATGCCCACAGCATCGACGGAAAGCTCGCGTAGCCGAACACCGCCGCCACCAGCATGATCGCCACGCCGGAGAGCACCGACTTGCTCGCCGCCCAGATCACCTCGCCGAGCACGATGTCACCGAGCGTGAGCGGCGTGTGCATGATCGCCTCCCACGTGCGCTGCACGTGCATGCGCGAGAAGCCCGAATACATCGACTCGAAACTCGCCGACATCATCACGCTCGACGCCACCGTCCCCGCCGCGAGGAACGCGATGTACGAGACGCCGTCGACGCGTCCGACCATCAGCCCGAGCCCGAGGCCCAGGCCGAAGAGGTAGATCATCGGATCGGCGAGATTGCCGAACATCGATGCGATTGCGAGCTTCTTCCACACGAGATAGTTGCGCCGCCAGACCGACATCCAGTTCGACGCGCTCGATGGCATCGCCGAAGGATAGCGCTTGCGTTCGCCGTGACGTTTGGGCCGCTCGCCCTTGCCGGCGATGCGGGTGTTGTCGTAAGTGCTCATCGTGTCAGTCCACCATTTCGCGCCCGGTCAGGCGCAGGAAAACATCTTCGAGATTCGCCGGCCGGTGCAGGTAGCGCACGCCCGCGCGCCCCTTCACCCGCTGATGCACCGGCTGCGGATCGTCGACGTAGCAAAAGAGCGTCTCGCCGCTGATCTCCATGCGTCCGGCGAACGGCGCAAGCTCGTCGGCGAGGGCCTGCGGATCGGGCCCGTAGATCTCGATGACGTCGCAGCCGATCACCGATTCGATCAGCTCGTGCGGCCGGCCTTCCGCGATCTTGCGGCCTTCCTCGATCACGCACAGGCGATCGCACAGGCGCTCGGCTTCTTCCATGAAGTGCGTCGTGAGCAGGATCGTCTTGCCGCGTGAAAGAAGCTGGCGCAGCCGCTCCCAGATCAGATGCCGCGCCTGCGGATCGAGGCCGGTGGTCGGCTCGTCCATCACGAGCACGTCGGGATCGTTGACGAGCGCGCGCGCGAGCGTGAGGCGCCGCTTCATGCCGCCCGACAGTTCGCTCACGCGCGAATCGGCCTTGTTTTCGAGCCGGGCGAATTCGAGCAGCGACGGCACGAGCGCGGCGATCTCGCCGCTCGACATGCCGAAATAGCGGCCGAAGACGAGCAGGTTCTCGCGGACGGTGAAATCGGGATCGAGGTTGTCGAACTGCGGCACGACGCCCACGCGCCGCCGCGCGAAGCGGGCGCGCTCGGGAATCGGCTCTCCGACGAGGCGGATCGCGCCCGCGTCCGGCGACGTGATGCCGAGGAGCATCTTGAGAGTGGTCGTCTTGCCCGCGCCGTTCGGGCCGAGCAGGCCGAAGCATTCGCCGGGCTGGACGTGGAACGACAGGCCGTCGACGACGATCTTGTCGCCGTAGTGCTTCCTTACATCGGCGAAGTCGATGGCGGGCGAACCCGACGATTTTGCGAAGGATTCCAGATCTGACATTGACATTGCGTGCGACGGCGCACGGAGCCTGTGATGTATGCGGCCACGAAAGAAGCCGGGCGAGCTAGTGTAATTCATTGCACCAATCCGGCGCTTGAGGGCCACCGGTTGCACTGCCCGTGCGCGCGGCGCCTTCGTGACAGCGTCGAAATTCGGGTTCGAGCGTCGGCTGAAAATGCCAGCGCCTTGGCCGGCAAGGCTCCTGCCGCGCTGGCACGATGCGAGCTAGTGGTGTTCCCGTGCTGTGCGAAAAGCCTCGCGACGTACGCGTTTTCCAGCGTTGCCGCTCGCGCCGCGACGCACCATCATGCAGACAACGCTTCACCGATTCACATGCGGCCAGGGAGGCCCATCATGGCGAGCTATCAGAAGATCCTGTTGTGCTACGACGGCACTCGCGAAGGCCGCAAGGCGCTGCGTCATGGCGCCAATCTCGCGCTCGACCTGAAGGCCGAGACGCACGTGCTGGCCGTGGTCGACATGCGTTCGTCGATCGCCCAGAGCGCTGGGCTTCTCACCGACATGGCGTGCGGACGCTTCGAAGACGCTGCCCGCGACATCCTGCAGGAAGGCGTCGACTGGCTCACCGAGCGTGGCCTGCCAGCGCAGGGACATTTCGCGTTCGGCCATCCGATCGACGAAATCGCCAATCTTGCAGAGAGCCTCAAGGTCGATCTCGTCGTGGTCGGCCATCGATGCCGCAGCGGACTCGCGCGGTGGTGGATGGGCGCGGGCAACACGCCGCTGCTCGATCGCGTGTCGTGCAGCATCCTGGTCGCCGTGTGTCCGGCGGGGGAATCGGCCGAAGCCGAGGAAGACGCGGCTTACGCAGCCAAGCCGGTCAAAGCGGAAGTCAACGCTTAAGACGACACCTTGCGCGCTGCCTGGTCGATCCGCTCGCGCACGAGGCCGATCGCCTGCTTGAGCGCGTAGATGTCCTGGAAGTAGCGCTGCGGGATGCGGATCTGGCTCGCGTGGGCGTCGATGTTGTCGATCTCGTCGCGCCACTGCGCGATCTGCTCCGACGTCGGCTGCGCGGTCTTCCAGATTTCGTCCTCCAGCGCCTTGATCTCGCGATACCACACGACGAGCCGGTGCTTCATGCGCGATTCCGCCATGCGCGGCAGCGCCTGCAGGAAACCGAGCAGCACGGCCATGAACGGCACGAGGATCAACAGACGCCGTTCGACGAAGCTCGCCAGCCAGAACGGAAGATACCGCTGAAGGAAAGGGCGACCGGATTTGAAGTAGCGCGCGCTTTCGTCGGACACGGGGAATTCGTCGGTGTTGAGGTTCGGAAACGTGCCGAGCGGCGTGAAGTAATCCTCGCCGCCGTGCACGGTTTTGGCCGCGTCGAGCAGCAGATACACGAGGGCGGGATGCAGCGTGTCCTTCGAGACGAGCAGCGCCGTGGCCGCGAGCAGCGTGACGTCGTTCTGTGGAAGGTCGTCGACGATGCTGGTCGATGCGCGTGGAAACACTACCTTCGAGAGCGACGGAAACTTCTGCACGAGCGCATCGGCCTGGGCGAAGCTCATCAGCTTCAGGTTGCTGTTGAGCAACGTCTTCTGCATCGGCGCATCGGGCCGGCCGATAAAAAAGGCTGCATCGAACTCGCCATTTTGCAAGCCCTTGTAAGCGTTCGTGGCATCGACTTCGACGAGCGTCGTGTTGTTGCCGGTAATGCCGCTGTGCGCGAGCAACACCATCGAAACGTTGAGCAATCCGCTGCCGGGCACACCCGTCGCGACGCGCTTGCCGCGTAATTGCGCGAGGCGGTTGATGGTCGCGTCGCCGCGATAGAACACCCAGATCGGCTCGTACGCGACGGCGGCGATGGTCTGCAGTCCGTCGGTGTCCTTCGGGCTCGTGGTGCCCGACTGGATGAAGCCCACTTCGTATTCGCTGTTCGGGTCCCTCAGCCGCTCGTAGTTTTCGATCGAGCCGGAGGAGCCACGGATGTCGAGCGTGATGCCGTCGCGCTTCAGGATCGGTGCGTAGCGATCCGCGAAGCCGCGGTAGATGCCGGCCTCCGCGCCGGTCGTGACGACGATCGTTCGCTGGATCGCGGGCTTGAGCACGATCGCGAGCGACCAGCCGAGCGCCGCGACCAGCAACACCACGGCGATGACAAAGAGCCGCCGTCGTCCTGGCGACATAGGTGGCTTGCGGGTGCGCTGAAGTGCGGGGATGTGCCTGGGCATCGTCCGGATTCTCTCGATTATTGTGTCTGCGATCCTAGCCCTATTGATGCGCGCATTGCACGGATTCGACGCATCCCGAAGCCGTTATGAAGTTTGCGTGAACGCAGTCGGATTTTTGTTTACGAAGGACTTCCGAGCGCGTAGTCTTTACTCGATACTCCACTCGCCAAGCCGAGTTGCAACGAGCAACGACCGGAGTGCCAATGCGCACGGGCTTCGGCGCGCACCGGTAACCCTTGCGCGCCCAATCCGACGGCCCTGCACAACGGGCTCTCGTCCCGGTAAGTAATCGACGAAAACACGGAACGTCCTCGAATTTGTTCGTTGCGAGTCGCCTGCCGCGTTTTGCATGAAGCCAGTGCTGCGACCGAAGCGCGGATGCTGGCATCCGCTCGGAATTCGAGTCGCCATCGGATGGCGGCCCCAGGGGCGAAGCGACGAATCCGTGCCGATATTGCGGATCAACGCGCAGGAGCGACACCATGACCGTGGTTCACGCTGGAGTTGTCTCTTCGTCGGATTCGTCTGTCAGTACGGCTCCGCCGCCGGCATTCACCGAGACGCAACGTTTCGATCCACCATTACGCAAAACGCAGCAAGGCGGAAGAAGGAAACGCATCCGCGCCTATCTGATGCTGTCCGCTGCACGGCTCATGCAATACACGGCGCGCCTCGGCACACAGCGCGATGGCGAAGACGCACGGCCTGAGTCGCTGAAATCACTGCCACACGACGACGATCCGTTTTCCGACACGCTCGAACTCTTGCCGTTCGCGATTCTCGTCACGAACCGGCATGGCGAAATCGTGCTGGCGAATGCGGCATCGGAGAAACTCTTCGGCTATAGCCGCGACGAGTTGATCGGCGCGTCCGCCGAGGCGCTCGTGCCCGGCTTGCGCGACGGCGCGCATACGGCGTTGCAGATCGATACGGCTTCGGGTCACGCGCTCAGCGCAGCGCATGGCTCGCGCGATGTGTTCGCCCGTCGCAAGGAAGGCACCGAATTCCCCGCCGAGATCACCACCAATCCTCTGACGTCGCACAGGGAAGCGCTGATGCTCACCGTCGTCATCGACCGGACGGAGCGCTACGAACTGCAGCGCAACCGGCAGGACCTCGCGCATCTCACGCGCGTCTCGACGCTCGGCGAACTTGCGGGCTCGCTGGCTCACGAACTGAATCAGCCACTCACCGCGATGCTCAGCAACGCGCAGGCGGCGCAGCGCTTCATGGCGATGGACCCGATCGATCTCGACGAAGTGCGCGAGATTCTCCATGATCTCGTCGCGGACAATCGACGCGCAAGCGAAGTGATCCGAAGGATTCGCGCGCTTCTGAAAAAAGGCGAGCTCGAAGCCGCGCCGCTGAGTCTCGCGGACGTGATCGGCGACGTCGTGCTGTTGCTGCACAGCGATGCGATCGTGCGCGGCGTGCGCGTCTTCATGAATATCGAACCCGCGTTGCCGCCGGTTCATGGCGATCGCGTGCAGTTGCAGCAGGTCGTGCTGAATCTGCTGCTCAATGCGTTCGACGCGATGGAGTCTCACGGCGTGCCCGATCGCGAGGTCGTGATCGAGGCGTCGGTGAAGGACGAAGGCTCGGTGCGAGTGGCTGTGCGGGATCGTGGGCCGGGCCTCGCGGACGATATCGTCGAGAAGCTTTTCACGCCGTTCTTTACGTCGAAGCGTGACGGGCTCGGGCTGGGTTTGTCGATCAGCCGCTCGATCGTCGAAATGCACGGCGGGCGCATCTGGGCCGAGAACAATGCGGACGTCGGCGCGACGTTCCATTTCACGCTTCGCACCGAGCCGCTTTGTTGAGGTGAATTCGATGAACGATGCCACGCCAGTCGTCTTCGTCGTCGATGACGACGCCTCCGTCCGCCGCGCTCTCACCCGCGTGATCCGTTCCGCCGGTTACCGCGTGGAGGCGTTCGAATCGGCGCGCGAATTCCTGTCGCGCGCTCACGCCGACGATTGCGCTGCCTGCCTGTTGCTCGACGTCGAACTGCCGGACCTGAACGGTCTCGAACTGCAGCGCGAACTGAACGCGATGAGCGCGCCGGTGTCGGTCATCTTCATCAGCGGACACGGCGACATCGCGATGACGGTCAGCGCGATGAAGGCCGGCGCGCTCGATTTTCTGGTGAAGCCCGTCGGCGATACGGCGTTGCTCTCCGCCATCGAAAACGCGCTGCGCCATGCGTCCGAAACGCGCGCGAACCGCATCGAAATCGACTCGATCCGCGATCGCCTTGAGCGCCTCACGCCGCGCGAGCGGGAAGTGCTCGCGCTGGTCGTCGAAGGTCACCTGAACAAGCAGGTGGCGTGCAAGCTCGGCACCGCGGAGAAGACCATCAAGGTGCATCGCGCGCGCGTGATGGACAAGATGGGCGCGCATTCGCTCGCCGAACTCGTGCGCATTAACGACAAGGCCGGTCTCCATCGGCCGCAAAGCTGAACGCGCTCGCATCCTCCTGAGCGTGTATTGGACCAAAGTCCAATATACGACGTCTCCCCGCTGCCATAACGTAAACCCAAGCGTCGAACGGGTTGCGTACCACGGTGCCTGCACGGGGAATATTCGCCATGAGCCATGTCAAGCCGCTCGTCGCACTCGTCGATGACGACGAATCGGTGCGCCGTGCCATCAAGCGGCTCCTGAGTTCCGCGGGGCTGGCGGCTGACACGTTCAAGACGGGCGACGAGTTCCTGGAGATGTTCGATTCGATTCCGTCCTACCGGCCGGCCTGCATCGTGCTCGACGTGCAGATGCCGGGGCTCAACGGTCTGGAAGTCCAGCAACGGCTCGCGGGCAGCGGCATCCCGGTGATCTTCATCACGGCCCATGACGAACTCAGCGTGCGTCAGCAGGCGCTGTCGGCGGGTGCGGCGGCCTATCTGCGCAAGCCTTTCAACGACGAGGTCCTCATCAAGGCGGTGCGCACGGTGCTCAACCTGGACGCCGGACCATGACAAAGCGCTCACACGTCATCGCAAGCATGGCTATGGGACCAAAGTCCAATAGCCCTCTGGCCGTTCACCCACCACTATGGAATCGATCCGGGACAACGGTCCCGGTGCGCGCGGCCGGGCGATCGTCAAGCACATCGGGAGAGCAGTCGAGGAATCGGGAGGCGTGAGCCATGCAACGAATGCTGAAAATTCCAGTCGCGCTGGCCGCGTGGGCGATCGCGTTCGCCGCCAGCGCGCAGCAACCCATCGTCTATCCGGCGAAAGGCCAGAGCGCGCAGCAGCAGAGCAGCGATCTCGCCGCGTGCCAGGGATGGGCGAAGCAGAGCACCGGCGTCGATCCGGTCGCGATCGCGCAGCAGTCCAGCCAGCCCGCGCCTGCCCAGCAGCAAGGCGGCCGGGTACGAGGCGCGGCCGGCGGTGCGGCGGGCGGCGCGATGATCGGGGCGATCGCGGGCGATGCGGGCAAGGGCGCGGCGATCGGCGCGGTGACGGGAACGGTCGTTGGCGGCTCGCGGCAGCGCCGCGCCAACCGGGCTTCCGGCGAGCAGCAGCAAGCGAGTCAACAGCAGTCGTCGCAGGCGATGGTGACGTTCAACCGCGCGGTGGGCGCCTGCATGACGGGCCGTGGGTACACCGTTCAATGAGTCGGGAGGCAGCCATGAGGGTGACCGAACTGAAGCGGCTTGCGCTGGCCACGGTGTTGTTGGGCGCGGCGACGTGGGCGTCGGGCGCGGACTTCGACGGCAGCAAGGCGCTCATCTGCGCCACCGTCGACGCGCACGCGTGCGACCCCGGCGAGGTGTGCCTGCGCGATCTCCCGGCGGGTTTTGGCGTGCCGCAGTTCATGAACGTCAACTTCGCGAAGAAGACGATCGCCGGATCGAAGCGCTCGACGGAGATACGGTCCATCGAAAAGACCTCCGATCAGGTGCTGATGCAGGGCAATGAACTCGGCTACGGATGGACGGTCGTGCTCGATCAGGACGGCTCGATGTCGATGACCCTTGTCAACAACCAGGAAGTCCTGGTGGTCTTTGGCTACTGCACGCCGCAGTGAGGGGTGGGGGATCGGGGTTGGGAGAACCGTTTGATGCGCTAAGGCTTCTATGGAACTTGCTTTCTTAGCGGTTTATTAGCTCTGCCCCTGTCCGGGGCGGGACTCACTTTCTTTGCTGCTGCAAAGAAAGTAAGCAAAGAAAGCAGCTTCCAACC
>NZ_FCOL02000055.1 GCF_001544515.1 Caballeronia terrestris | reverse complement strand
AAGCACCCACCCCTTCTTCCCGCTCCCTTCGCCGCTCAGTGAGCTGCGAAGGAACGGAATTCTAGTGCCCGCGTACCCGTTTCGCAAGCGGTTTTTCAAAGAAAATTAACGGTGCTTGAAGTCCGGCTTCCGTTTCTCCACGAATGCGGCCATTCCTTCTTTTTGATCCTCGGTCGCGAAGAGCGAGTGGAAGAGTCGGCGCTCGAAATGAACGCCCTCGGACAGCGTGGTTTCATAAGCGCGATTCACCGCCTCCTTCGCCATCATCACGGCAGGCAGCGAAAAGCTCGCGATGACCGTCGCGGCGTCGATGGCCTCTTCCAGGAAACGGTCGGCTGGGACGACGCGCGACACCAGACCCGCGCGCTCCGCTTCGTCGGCGTTCATGAAGCGGGCGGTCAGGCACAGGTCCATCGCTTTCGACTTCGATACGGCCCGCGGCAACCGCTGCGTGCCGCCCGCACCCGGGATCACGCCGAGCTTGATCTCGGGTTGCCCGAATTTCGCGGTGTCGGCGGCGATGACGATGTCGCACATCATCGCGAGTTCGCAGCCGCCGCCGAGCGCGAAGCCCGCGACCGCCGCAATGATCGGTTTGCGGATCGAGCGGATGGTCTCCCAGTTGCGCGTGATGTAGTCGCCCTTGTAGACGTCCATATAGGAGTAGCCCGCCATCATCCCGATGTCCGCGCCCGCCGCGAACGCCTTCTCGCTACCGGTCAGGACGATCGCGCCGATGTCTTCGTCGGCGTCGAAGTTTTTGAGCGCGGCGCCCAGTTCGTCCATCAGCGCGTCGTTCAACGCGTTGAGCGCCTTCGGCCGGTTCAAGGTGATCACGCCGACGCGCCCACGCACTTCGGTCAAGAGATTCTCATAAGCCATCCATTCCTCCTATGTAAGTCCACATCGGATCCATATAGAAAAAAGCGCTTTTCGCGCCCGTCTCGATAATGCTAACATTGCCAAACCAACCGGTCGGTTAATTAATGGGCCGGCCCGCCCCCACTTTTCCGTTCCCACCATGACACATCCGCTATTCACGAAGCACGAAGCGACGCTCGACAAAGCACTCGCAGCCATCGAAACGCGCGGCTACTGGAGCCCGTTTGCCGAAATGCCGAGTCCTAAAGTGTACGGGGAAACCGCGAACGCAGACGGCGAAGCGGCGTTCAAAAGTCACCTGAACCGCACGTTCGAACTCGACCAGCCGTCGACCGGCGAGACCGTCGGCAGCGAGAAATCGCCGTTCGGCGTCGCACTCGGCATTCGCTATCCGAAGGCTAATCTGGAGGCGCTCCTCGCCGCATCCGGCGCTGCGCAGAAAGACTGGCGCGCCGCCGGACCGCAGGCTTGGGTCGGGGTGAGTCTCGAAATTTTGTCGCGCATCAATCGCGCGAGTTTCGAGATCGGGTACAGCGTGATGCACACCACCGGCCAGGCGTTCATGATGGCGTTCCAGGCGGGCGGTCCGCACGCGCAGGACCGTGCGCTGGAAGCCGTCGTCTACGCGTGGGATCAGCTCCGCCGCATTCCGACCGAAGCGCACTGGGAAAAGCCGCAGGGCAAGAATCCGCCGCTCGCGATGCAAAAGCGCTTCACCGTCGTCCCGCGCGGTACCGGTCTCGTGCTCGGTTGCTGCACGTTCCCGACGTGGAACGGCTATCCCGGCCTCTTCGCCGATCTCGCGACAGGCAACACGGTCATCGTCAAGCCGCATCCCGGTGCGATCCTGCCGCTCGCGATCACGGTGCGCATCGCCCGCGAAGTCTTGCGCGAAGCCGGCTTTGATCCGAACGTCGTGACGCTGCTCGCGACCGAGCCGAACGACGGCCCGCTCGTTCAGGACCTCGCGCTGCGCCCGGAAATCAAGCTGATCGACTTCACCGGCAGCACGCAAAACGGCACCTGGCTCGAGCGCAATGCGCATCAGGCGCAGGTGTACACAGAGAAGGCGGGCGTGAACCAGATCGTCATCGATTCCGTCGATGATCTCAAAGCCGCTGCCCGCAACATCGCGTTCTCGCTCGCGCTGTACTCCGGCCAGATGTGCACAGCGCCGCAAAACATCTACGTGCCGCGCGACGGAATCCGCACGAGCGACGGCCAACTCAGCTTCGACGACGTCGCGAAGACGCTCGCCGGTGCGGTCGAGAAGCTCGTCTCCGACCCGGCCCGTGCCGTCGAGCTCACCGGCGCGATTCAGAATGATGGCGTGCTCCAGCGTATCGACGAAGCGCGCAAGCTCGGCGAAGTGCTCGCCGACAGCCAGACGCTCGCGCATCCCGTCTTCGCCGGCGCCCGCGTTCAGTCCCCGCTAGTGCTGAAACTCGACGCCCGCACGGATTCGTCCAAGTTCACGAAAGAATGGTTCGGCCCGATTTCTTTCGTGATCGCAACCGATTCCACTGCGCAATCGCTCGAACTCGCCGGCTCGATCGCCGCCGAGCACGGCGCGCTCACGCTCTCCGTCTACAGCACCGACGACGCAGTCATCGAAGCCGCGCACGAAGAGGCGATCCGCGGCGGCGTCGCACTTTCGATCAACCTGACCGGCGGCGTGTTCATCAACCAGTCGGCCGCGTTCTCGGATTTCCACGGCACGGGCGCGAACCCGGCAGCGAACGCTGCACTCGCCGATGCAGCCTTTGTCGCGAATCGCTTCCGCGTCGTTCAGAGCAGGGTGCATGTTGCGCCGAAGGCCGCGCCCGCGGAAGTCGGTCAGAAGGCATAGGCCCGATGCATGTCAGGCGGCTTATGCCGTCTGGCCGAATGGAAAGTGCCAAGGGTCGCGGATAGTATCGATCCACTGGCTTTCGCATCGGGTTCGGAGACTGGAGGAGACACCATGTCCGAAAAATCAATCCTTTTTCACATCGACGGCGATTCGCGCGTCGCGACGCTCACGCTCAATCGGCCGGACAAGCTCAATAGCTTCACGCGCGCGATGCACGGCGAACTGAGCCATGCGCTCACGGAAATCGAAGCGAGCAACGCGCGCGCGCTCGTCATCACCGGTGCGGGACGCGGTTTTTGCGCCGGGCAGGATCTGGCGGATCTCGACTTCGCGCCGGATTCGATGACCGACCTCGGCGACCTGATCGACGAATTTTTTAACCCGCTCGTGCGGCGACTGCAAGCGATGTCGCTGCCGGTGATCGCTGCCGTCAACGGCACGGCAGCAGGCGCGGGTGCCAATCTGGCGATGGCGTGCGATCTGATCGTCGCGGGGCGCTCGGCGAGCTTCATCCAGGCGTTCGTGAAGATCGGGCTCGTGCCGGATTCGGGCGGCACCTGGCTGTTGCCGCGGCGCGTCGGCGAGGCGCGCGCGCTCGGGCTGGCGCTCACCGGTGAAAAGCTGAGCGCCGAGAAGGCGGAGGCGTGGGGCATCGTCTGGCGCGTGGTCGACGATCAGGAATTGCAGCAGTCGGCGGCACAACTCGCCGCGCAACTGGCGCAGCAGCCGGCCGGCGCGGTGGCCGCGATCAAGCACGCAATCCGCGCGAGCGCCAACAACACGCTCGACCAGCAACTGGATCTCGAACGCGACTGGCAGCGCGACCTCGGCGCATCGCATGACTATGCCGAGGGCGTCGCGGCGTTCAAGGAAAAGCGCGCGCCGCGCTTTGAAGGCCTGTAAATCACCGGAGGACATCTGTGACGCCGCAACAACTCGCCGAAGCGACCGCCAAAATCATGTACGAAGCCGATGCCTGCACGCGCGGGCTTGGTATCGAACTGCTCGAAGTGCGCCCGGGCTACGCGCGCCTCTGCATGAACGTGCGCCCCGATTTCCTGAACGGCCACGACATCTGCCACGGCGGCCTCATCTTCACGCTCGCCGATTCGACCTTCGCGTTCGCCTGCAACTCGTACAACATCAACACGGTCGCGGCCGGCTGTTCGATCGAGTTTCTGCGCGCCGTCAAAGGCGGTGACTGCCTGACGGCGGAAGGCATCGAGCAGACGCTCAACGGCCGCACCGGTATCTACGACATCCGCGTGACGAATCGCGAAGGCGAGACCGTCGCGATGTTTCGTGGCAAATCGGCGCAGATCAAGGGCACCTTGCTCCCCGTCTGACGCCGATTTTGGGCGTACCTATCGATGCCCATGCAAACAGTTATGCAACAAACGACCTGAAGGAGACATCCGATGACCACCCCGCTGCCGCTCGAGCCTATTGAAAAGGCGAGCCGCGACGAACTCGCCGCGCTTCAACTTGAACGCCTCAAATGGTCGCTGAACCATGCGTATCAAAATTCGCCGGTGTATCGGCGCAAATTCGACGAGGCCGGCGTCCACCCCGACGACGTCAAGTCGCTCGCCGATCTCGCGCGCTTCCCGTTCACGACCAAAAAGGACCTGCGCGACAACTATCCGTTCGGCATGTTCGCCGTGCCGCAGGACCAGATTTCGCGGATTCACGCTTCGTCGGGCACGACGGGCAAGCCGACCGTCGTCGGTTACACGGCGAAGGACATCGATACCTGGGCGAATCTCGTCGCCCGGTCGATTCGCGCTGCGGGCGCCCGGCGCGGCGACAAAGTCCATATCAGCTACGGCTACGGGCTCTTCACCGGCGGCCTCGGCGCGCATTACGGCGCGGAGCGGGCCGGCCTGACCGTGATCCCATTCGGCGGCGGGCAGACCGAGAAGCAGGTCCAGCTCATCCAGGATTTTCGGCCCGACATCATCATGGTCACGCCGAGCTACATGCTGTCGATCGCTGACGAACTGGAGCGCCAGGGCATTGATCCGGCGGCCACGTCGCTGCGCATCGGCGTCTTCGGCGCGGAGCCGTGGACCAACGACATGCGCTCGGCGATCGAAAAGCGCATGGGCATCGATGCCGTCGATATTTATGGTTTGTCGGAGGTGATCGGCCCGGGCGTGGCGTCAGAGTGCGCGGAAACCAAGGACGGTCCGACGATCTGGGAAGACCACTTCTATCCTGAAATCATCGATCCGATTACGGGCGAGCCCGTCGCGGATGGCGAATTCGGCGAACTCGTGTTTACGTCGCTGACGAAAGAGGCGCTACCTATCATCCGCTATCGCACGCGCGATCTCACGCGGCTCCTGCCGGGCACCGCGCGCACGATGCGCCGCATGGAAAAGATCACCGGGCGTTCCGACGACATGATGATCATCCGAGGCGTGAACGTCTTCCCGACGCAGATCGAGGAACTGCTGCTCAAGCGCCACGTGCTCGCGCCGCACTATCAGATCGTGCTGACGAAGGAGGGACCGCTCGACGTGATGACGCTCAATGTCGAGCCGTGTCCGGAATCGGCGCCGGATCAGGCCGCGCTCGAAAGCGCGAAAGGCGCGCTCGCTTATGACATCAAGGCGCTGATCGGCGTGAGCGCCATAGTGAACGTGCTCGGTGTGAACGGGATCGAGCGGTCGGTGGGGAAAGCGCGGCGGGTGGTGGATCGCCGGAATCTGGCGTAGCGGGGGCGCGAGGCTGCTGCGATTCGCTATGTACTTCGCGAATCGCAGCTCTTCGCAATTACGAATTCGGCAGCAACAGCCACATCCGGCCACCCTGCTTCATCCGGCCCGCGAGGTCTCCGGCATCGTCGCCGAGTCCCCAGAAGTAGTCGGCACGCACGCCGCCCTTGATCGCGCTGCCCGTGTCCTGCGCGAACACGAGGCGGTTCATCGGCGAGTTGCTGAGCGGGCGCGTCGTCTGCAGGAACACCGGCGTGCCGAGCGGGATCGCCGCCGGATCGACGGCGATCGAACGTTCGGGCGTCAGCGGCACGCCGAGCGCGCCGACCGGCCCGTCGCCGGTTCCGGCCGCCATTACGTCCGTCGATGGCATCTCGCGGAAGAACACGAAGCGCGGATTCACATCGAGCAATGCATCGACGCGCGCCGGGTTCGCCTTCGCCCACGCCTTGATGCCCTGCATCGTAGCCTGCGCGGGCGTGAGTTCCCGTCGATCCAGCAGTTCACGGCCGATCGACTTGTACGGCTGATTATTCGTCCCGCCGAAGCCGACGCGCATCACGCTACCGTCCTCCATCACGACGCGTCCCGAACCCTGCACTTGCAGGAAGAACGCTTCGATCGGATCGTCGACCCAGACGAGTTCGTTGCCGTTCAGCACGCCCGAGTTCTCGAGTTGCGCGCGCGCCGGTAGCGCCGCGCCCTGTTTGAATCGATACGGCCAGCGATACAGCGCGTACTGATAAACCCCGTGACGCGTGCGCGCCCCGCGCAACAGCGGCTCGTAGTAACCGGTCACTAGGCCGTCGAGCGTGCCATCCGTATTCGCGAGTTGGAACGGCGTGAAATAGGTTTCGAAGAAATCACGGGCCGCGGTCATATCGAGATCGTCGAGACGCTGGGCCGCGGCGCAGGCTTTGCGCCAGGTCGGCTGCTGCGCGACGCGGCTGCAGTTCTGACGCAGCGCGGCCGTCGCGCCAATCAGCGAATCGTCCTGCCAGCCCGGCACCTGCTGCCAGCTCACCGCAGTGAGACGATTCGCCGCACGCTGCCCGGCTAAGGACGGCGCGCCCGTCGGCGCCGCCCCGCTGCCCGGCTTCAGCACTCCGCCACCACCGCACGACGCGAGCAGCACAGCAGCCGCGAGGGAAGCCACCCAAGCCGCCACTCCTGTGGCCGGCCGCTTGAAACGCATACAATGTTCGCTCTTGATGAGAACCGCCATGTCAGATCTGTTCGACGAATATCCAATGCTGATTTTTGCGCTCGAGTCGCTCGCAGCGCTGTTCCTGCTGGTCTTTATCGTCGCGTGGACCGCGTCGGGCAAGAAGAAGAACCGGGCGAACGACTCGGCAAAACGTCGCTGATTAAATTTAGTGCAGCGTGCGCGGCATGTGCAGCGCAAATTCCGCGACGGGCGTCTCGAAGCGTTCGCCGTCTTCCGCGACGCAGAAATACTCGCCGCGCATCGTGCCGACCGGCGTCGCGATCACGGCCCAGCTCGTGTACTCGAACTGCTCGCCGGGCGGCAAAAGCGGCTGATGCCCGACCACGCCGAGACCTTTCACTTCCTGCACGTGGTTGTCGCTGTCGGTGATGATCCAGTGACGCGAAATCAACTGCGCGGCCACCTCGCCCGTGTTGCGGATCGTCAGCGTGTAGGCGAACGCGTACTGGCGGCTATCCGGGTCGGACTGTTCGGGCAGATAGCGCGTCTGCACCGATACGCTGAATTCATACTGGCTCATCGTCTTTCCAATTCAACAGTTCAACATTCAATGCCGGCGCTCTAACGCGAGCCGTTCTGCCTGCTCGCGCCGCTTGGTGACGCATTCTGCTTGATGCAGCCAGCAGCCGCAACACAATGGCGCGGCCGATTTCGGCGCCGACCCGGCCATTCGGCCAGGCGCCCGAAACGCCGCAGCGCGTTAAAATGACGCCTCCCGCATGCAACCGGCCCACGCCATGACGCAATTTCGCATCGCTCCCAGCATCCTGTCCGCCGACTTCGCCAAGCTCGGCGAGGAAGTCCGCAATGTGGTCGCGGCGGGCGCCGACTGGATCCACTTCGACGTGATGGACAACCATTACGTGCCGAACCTGACCATCGGGCCGATGGTGTGCGAGGCGATCCGCCCTCATGTCGACGTGCCGATCGACGTGCATCTGATGGTGCGCCCGGTCGACCGCATCATTCCGGACTTCGCGAAAGCCGGCGCCAATGTGATCAGTTTTCACCCGGAAGGTTCGGATCACATCGACCGGTCGCTCTCGCTGATCCGCGACCACGGCTGCAAGGCCGGGCTCGTGTTCAACCCGGCCACGTCGCTCAATTACCTCGATCACGTGATGGATCGCGTCGATCTGGTGCTGATCATGTCGGTAAATCCGGGCTTCGGCGGGCAGTCGTTCATTCCCGAGGCGCTCAACAAGCTGCGCGAGGCGCGCGCGCGGATCGATGCTTATCGCGAGCGGACCGGCCGCGAGATCCATCTGGAAATCGACGGCGGCGTGAAAGTCGACAATATCGCGGAAATCGCAGCGGCCGGCGCGGATACGTTCGTCGCGGGCTCGGCGATTTTCGGCAAAGGCGATTACCGCAAGGTGATCGACGAAATGCGGGCGGAACTGGCGAAGGAAGGAGCAAAACAATGAGCGAAGTCGCGGCGGCGTTGCCCTCGTTTTCAAACAAGCCGATTCGCGCGGCGATTATCGATCTCGACGGCACGATGGTCGATACCGCCGACGACTTCGTCGCGGCCCTCAACGCGATGCTTGCGCGCATCGGCTCGACGCCGACCGCGCGCGACGAAGTGGTCGGCTACGTGGGCAAGGGGTCAGAGAACCTTATCCGCAGCGTGCTCGCCGTGCGCTTCTCGGCGTCGCAGGCGACCGCGCAATTCGACGACGCGCTCGCCATCTATCAAAGCGAATACGCGAAGATCAACGGCCGGCACTCAACGCTTTTTCCCGAAGTGAGAGAAGGGCTCGAAGCGATGCGCGCTCTCGGCATCGCGCTCGCCTGCGTGACGAACAAGCCGCACCGGTTCGCGGTGGAACTGCTGACGCACTTCGGCCTCGTTGGCTATTTCAAGGTCGTGCTCGGCGGCGATTCGCTCGCGCAAAAGAAGCCCGATCCGCTGCCGATGTTGACCGCATGCGAGCGGCTCGACGTGCTTCCGCGCGAAACGGTGGCCGTCGGCGATTCGGAAAACGACGCGCTCGCGGGCCGCGCGGCGGGCATGGCGACGCTCACCGTGCCCTACGGCTACAACCACGGCAAAGCTGTGCAATCAGTGAAATCCGATGGTATAGTTTCCACGCTGCACGCCGCAGCACAGGCGATCGCCGCTACGCTGGCGCCGCCCACACCTGAACCGACTGAATAGTCCACCCTCATGTTTCTGAACAAAAAACGGAGTCTGAGCAGCATCGACCGGGGAGCCTGGCCCTGGCGTCGCTGGTCGCGCTAACCTCGCCTGAGGTACGCTGAAGCCCTGCGCTTCAGCACCGTTTTTTGTTTCGCTGCGCATCCGCGCGCCGATCCCGCTGATTTGCTTGTTTTGCCTGCCGTCGTCGAGTTCCGCTCGATGGCTGCCCGCGCCGCATCATTCGCTGTGTCTGGCGTTGTGTCGCATCGCGCGTCTTTCGATGACGCGTTGCGCGCATCGTCACCGGCTGAATGCGGCCACCCGCGAGATCGCCGACGTGCGGAAAAACCTCCCGCAGCGCCCCAGTTTGTGCCGATGCCGCGTATAAATCGAACACGCGCGACACGTAAAGGATCGAAACATGACCGAACTCGAATTCCAATCGCTGGCGAACGAAGGTTTCAATCGCATTCCGCTCATCGCCGAAGCGCTCGCCGACCTCGAAACGCCGCTCTCGCTCTATCTCAAGCTCGCCCAGACCGAACGCAACGGCGCCAACTCGTTCCTGCTGGAATCGGTGGTCGGCGGTGAGCGCTTCGGGCGTTACTCGTTCATCGGGCTGCCCGCGCGCACGATGGTCCGCGCACAGAACGGCGTGTCCGAAGTGGTCCGCGACGGCCAGGTGATCGAGACGGACGATGGCGATCCCCTCGCGTTCATCGAGCAATTCCAGAAACGCTTCAAAGTGGCGCAGCGCCCCGGCCTGCCGCGTTTTTGCGGCGGCCTCGCGGGCTATTTCGGCTATGACGCGGTGCGCTATATCGAGAAGAAACTCGCGAATTCCGCGCCGACCGACGATCTCGGCCTGCCCGACATTCAGTTGCTGCTGACGGAAGAAGTCGCGGTCATCGACAATCTGGCGGGCAAGCTCTACCTGATCGTCTACGCCGATCCTTCAGCGTCCGAGGCCTACGCGAAGGCGAAGCAGCGCTTGCGCGAACTGCGCGCGCGGCTGCGGGCGACGGTCCAGCCGCCGGTGACCTCTCCGAGCGTGCGCACCGAAACGTTCCGCGAGTTCAAGAAAGAGGATTATCTGAACGCCGTGCGCCGTGCGAAGGAATACATCGCGGCCGGCGAACTGATGCAGGTGCAAGTCGGCCAGCGGCTCATCAAGCCGTTCCGCGACAATCCGCTGTCGCTGTATCGCGCGCTGCGGTCGCTGAATCCTTCTCCCTATATGTATTACTACAACTTCGGCGGCGAGTTTCACGTCGTCGGGGCGTCGCCGGAGATTCTCGTGCGCCAGGAACAGCGCGCCGACGATCGCATCGTGACGATTCGCCCGCTCGCCGGCACGCGGCCGCGCGGCAATACGCCCGAGCGCGACGCCGAACTCGCCACCGAACTCCTGAACGACCCGAAGGAAATCGCCGAGCACGTGATGCTGATCGATCTGGCGCGCAACGACGTCGGCCGGATCGCGGTGACAGGATCGGTCGCTGTCACCGACAAAATGATCATCGAGAAGTATTCGCACGTTCAGCACATCGTCAGTTCGGTCGAGGGCAAATTGAAGCGCGGCATGACGAACTATGACGTGCTGCGCGCGACCTTCCCCGCCGGCACGCTCTCGGGCGCGCCGAAAGTGCGTGCGATGGAACTCATCGACGAACTCGAACCCGTAAAGCGCGGTCTGTATGGCGGCGCTGTCGGTTATCTGTCGTTCACGGGCGAAATGGATCTCGCGATCGCGATCCGCACCGGCCTCATCCACAAGGGCAATCTGTACGTGCAGGCGGCGGCGGGCGTCGTCGCGGATTCGGTCCCCGAATCCGAATGGCAAGAGACCGAGAACAAGGCGCGCGCGGTGCTGCGCGCCGCCGAACAAGTGCAAGACGGCCTCGATAGCGATTTCTGAACGGAGACAGCCATGCTGCTGATGATCGACAACTACGACTCGTTCACCTATAACCTGGTCCAGTACTTCGGCGAACTCGGCGAAGACGTCCAGACTTACCGCAACGACGAAATCACCCTCGACGGTATCGCGAAGCTCAATCCGGAGCGCATATGCCTGTCGCCCGGGCCGAGCAACCCGCAGCACGCCGGCATCACGCTCGACGTGCTGCGCGAATTCTCCGGCAAGCTGCCGATTCTCGGCGTCTGCCTGGGCCATCAGGCGATCGGCGAGGCCTTCGGCGGACGCGTCGTGCGCGCGCAGACCATCATGCACGGCAAGGTGAGCGAGATCGAAACCGACTGCAAGGGCGTGTTCGCCGACCTGCCGAAGCACTTCAAGGTGACGCGCTATCACTCGCTCGCGATCGAGCGCGAATCGCTGCCCGACTGTCTCGAAATCTCCGCGTGGACGCCCGACGGCGAAATCATGGGCGTGCGGCACAAGGAACTGGCGGTTGAAGGCGTCCAATTCCACCCCGAATCGATCCTGTCCGAGCATGGCCATGCGCTGCTCGAGAACTTCGTGAAAAGCCCGGCGCAAGGCAAACGCGCGTGAAGATCGACCCGAAGAGCGAATCGACCATGACCATCACTCCGCAAGAAGCGTTGCAGCGCACGATCGAGCATCGCGAGATTTTTCACGACGAAATGCTGCACCTGATGCGCATGATCATGCGCGGCGAGATGTCGCCCGTGATGGCCGCCGCGATCATCACCGGCTTGCGCGTGAAAAAGGAAACTATCGGCGAGATCGCCGCCGCCGCGACCGTGATGCGAGAGTTCGCGAACCACGTCGAAGTCGAGGACAACTCGAATTTCGTCGATATCGTCGGCACGGGCGGCGACGGCTCGCACACCTTCAACATCTCCACCGCGACGATGTTCGTCAGCGCGGCGGCCGGCGCGAAGGTCGCGAAGCACGGCAACCGCGGCGTATCGAGCAAGTCGGGCAGCGCGGACGTGCTGGAAGCGCTCGGCGTCAACATCGACCTGACGCCGGAACAAGTGGCGGGGTCGATTGCCGAAACCGGCATGGGCTTCATGTTCGCGCCGAACCATCATCCGGCGATGAAAAACATCGCGCCGGTGCGCCGCGAGCTCGGCGTACGGACGATTTTCAACATTCTCGGCCCGCTGACCAATCCGGCGGGCGCGCCGAACCAGTTGCAGGGCGTGTTCCACGAAGATCTGGTCGGCATTCAGGTGCGCGTGATGCAGCGTCTGGGTGCAAAGCACGTGCTCGTCGTCTACGGCAAGGACGGCATGGACGAAGTGTCGCTCGGCGCGGCGACCAAGGTCGGCGAACTGGTAAACGGCGAAGTGCGCGAATACGAGATTCATCCGGAGGACTTCGGCCTGCAAATGGTGTCGAATCGCACGCTGAAGGTGGAGGACGCGCAGGAATCGAAGACAATGCTGCTCGGCGCGCTGAACAACAAGCAGGGCGTCGCGCGCGAGATCGTCACGCTGAACGCGGGCGCGGCGCTTTACGCGGCGAATATCGTCGAATCGATCGCGGACGGCATGCAGGTGGCGCGCGAAGCGATCGCGAGCGGCGCGGCGCGCGAAAAAGTCGATGAACTCGTGCGCTTCACACAGCAATTCTCAAAGTAACCGGATTTAGACCATGAGCGACATTCTCGACCGCATCATCGCGGTCAAACGCGAGGAAATCCGCGCCGCCGAGCAAAGCGCGCCGCTGGAAGAACTGCGGCTGGAAGCGAGCGCGCGCGATCATCGTGACTTCGTTGGCGCGTTGCGCGCGAAGCACGCCGAGGGCAAGCCCGCGATCATCGCGGAAGTGAAGAAGGCGAGCCCGTCGAAGGGTGTTCTGCGTGAAAACTTTGTTCCCGCCGAGATCGCACGGTCGTACGAAAAAGGCGGCGCCGCGTGCCTTTCGGTGCTGACGGACGTGCAGTTCTTTAAAGGCAGCGTCGCGTATCTCGAAGAAGCGCGCGCCGCGTGCAGCCTGCCGGTGCTGCGCAAGGACTTCATTATCGATCCGTACCAGATCCTCGAAGCCCGCGCGATGGGCGCCGACTGCATCCTGCTGATCGCCGCGGCGCTCGAACTGTCGCAGATGCAGGACCTCGAGGCCTACGCGCATTCGCTCGGGCTCGCGGTGCTCGTCGAAGTGCACGACGCCGAGGAATTGCACCAGTCGCTCACGCTGAAGACGCCGCTCATCGGCATCAACAACCGCAATCTGCGCACGTTCGAGACGTCGATCGAGACGACCATCGGCATGCTCGAAGCGATTCCCGACGATCGCATCGTGGTGACGGAGTCGGGGATCATGAGCCGCGTCGACGTGGACCGGCTGCGCGCGATGGACGTGCACACGTTCCTCGTCGGCGAAGCGTTCATGCGCGCCGACGATCCGGGCACCGAGCTCGCCCGCATGTTCTTCTAACGTTTCCGGACCGTCATTTTGAGCATCGAACGTGAGATCAAGCTGGCGCTGCCGGCGCCGCAACACGACGACGTCGCGCGCTTCTTCACCGAGCGCACCGGCGAACCGGGCACGACGATCGTGCTCGCGAACATCTATTTCGATACGCCCGATCTGCGGCTCGCGAAAGCGAAAAGCGCGCTGCGCCTGCGCCGTACGCCGGATCAGTGGCTGCAGACGTACAAGACGATCGGTCAGTCGGAGGCGGGATTGCACAGCCGGCATGAGTGGGAAATGCCGGTGGCGGGCGAAAAGCTCGAAATCGAAGCGATCCTCGCCGCCTGCAGCGAAGACGACGCCTGCGGAGCGCTGAAAGAGGCCGCGTCCGAGCTGACCGCCCTCTTCCGCACGGATTTCGAGCGCCGTTACTGGACCATCGCGCACGAAGGCGCAACGATCGAAGCCGCACTCGATCTCGGTGAAGTAAGCGCGGAAATCGACGGGGAAAAGCGCACGTCGCCGATCAGCGAGGTCGAGCTGGAACTGAAATCCGGCGGTGAAGGCGCTTTGTCGACGCTGTCCGCCGAATTGCGCGGCGCGTTTCCCGACCTGCAACCGGACGACGTGAGCAAGGCGCAGCGCGGCTATCGTCTGCGCGAGCAGAAACCGGACGCATCGAAATGAACCAGGCGACACTTTTCGACGTTCCCCAGACCACGGCCACGCTGGAAAGCCAGTTCGACGCGCTGCCGCCAGCCTGGCGCAAGCACCTGAAGCCGTTCATCGAAAGCAGACATTACGCGGCGCTGTGCGCTTTCGTCGATGCGGAGCGCGCGGCGGGCAAAACCGTCTATCCCGCCGATGTTTTCCGCGCGCTGCGCCTGACGAGTCCGGACGACGTAAAGGTCGTGATCCTCGGCCAGGACCCGTATCACGGCGAGGATCGCGGCGCGCCGCAGGCTCATGGACTGGCGTTTTCGGTGCCGTCGCCGGTGCGGCCGCCACCGTCGCTGCGCAATATCTTCAAGGAAATCAACGCGAGTCTCGGTTTCGAGGCGCCCAAGCACGGCTGCCTCGACGCGTGGGCGAAGCAAGGTGTGCTGCTGCTGAACACGTCGCTGACGGTGGAGCGCGACAAGGCCGGCAGCCATGCGAAGCGCGGATGGGAGCAGTGCACCGACACGCTGATCCATGAACTCGCGACGCGCCACGACGGCCTCGTCTTCATGCTGTGGGGCGCGCATGCGCAGGCGAAACGCGCGCTGATCGCGGACACGGGCAAAGCGCATTGTGTGCTGGAGGCGCCGCATCCGTCGCCGTTGTCGGCGCATCGCGGGTTTCTGGGCTGCGGCCACTTCGCGATGGCAAACGATTATCTGCAAAAACACGGCCGCCCGCCGATCGACTGGCGGCTCCCGGACGATCCGCAATTGCTCGCCTGAAAACGCAAAAAACCCGCCGCGGTCCGAAGACCTGGCGGGTTTTTTAACGACATGCTATTGCGGCAAATCAGACCGCGGCGATCGCTTCACGTGCGCTGGCGAGCGCGGCACCGGCGACTTCCGGACCCATCGCCAGGCCTTCGGCGTAGATGAAGCTCACGTCGGTCATGCCGAGGAAGCCGAGGAACGACTTGAGGTACGGCGTCTGCGAATCGTGCGGCGTGCCGGCGTACTTGCCGCCGCGAGCCGACACCACGTACACCTTCTTGCCCTTCACCAAACCTTCCGGACCGTTCGCCGTGTACTGGAACGTGATCCCAGCACGGGCGATCCAGTCGAAATACGTCTTCAGTTGCGACGAAATGCCGAAGTTGTACAGCGGCGCTGCGATCACGATGACATCCGCAGCCTGTAGTTCGGCGATCAGCGCTTCGCTCTTCGCATTGATCGCGGCTTGCTCGGCGGTGCGCTGGTCGGCGGGCGTGAAGAACGCGCCGAGCGTGGCGTCGTCGAGGTGCGGCAGGTTGTCGGCGAGCAGGTTGCGGACGACGGTCGTCGTGCCAGGATTCGCTTGTTGCAGCTTTGCGGTGAGTTCGTCGGCGAGCAGCGTCGATTGGGCGCCTTGCGAACGTGCAGCGGAATTGATTTGCAGAATGGTCGTCATGATGGCTCCTGTGCTTCGTTTGGTTTCGGGCGCCGTTTGCGCTCGGGACAGGATGCATTCTTCGTTTTTCCGACGACCGGAACAAGCTGTGCACTCGCGACGGATTGTTGCATGGGTAGAACAATCCACCGCCTTAGCGTTTTACCCCTTCAGCCAGCGCTCGCGCCATTGTTTCGCCGGGCCGCGTCCATCGACGGGCGAAAGCGTGTAGCGCGTGACTTCCGGCGCGTCGAGTTTCAGCTCCGTGCGGCGCAATTCGTCGCGTCGAAACGCGTGCACTTCCACCTTCGCGCCCGGCAGATAGCGCGAAAGCAGCCCGTCGAGGTTCGAACCGGTGACGCGCAGCCCGTCGATCGCCACCAGCACGTCGCCCGCCGACAAACCCGCCTTTTGCGCCGCGCCGCCGTCGTGGACGACCGCGAGCGTGCAATCCGCGCCGCCGCGCGTGCGCGCGCCGAGCGACGGCTTGCCTGCGGTGCCATTCGTCGCGAGATCGGTGGAGAGCGTGACGCCGAACGGCTCGAAGAGCGCGTCCAGTGGCAGGTCACGCGTGCCGTGGACGCCATCGCGAAAGAGCTTCCGCAGATCGGCGCCGGTGGCTTCGGCGAACAGCGCCTCGACTTCCGATTCCGCGATGCCGCGCGCCTTGCCGTTGTAGAAATCGCGGCCGTAGCGTTGCCAGAGCAAGCGCATCACGTCGTCGAGCGACTTGCGGTTGGCGGTTTGCGCGCGGATCGACAGATCGAAGGCGAGCGCGATCAGCGAGCCCTTCTGGTAATAGCTGACGATCGCATTCGGCGAATTTTCGTCGGCGCGGTAGTACTTGACCCACGCGTCGAACGAGCTTTCCGCGACGGTCTGCTTCAGCCGCCCGCTGCCCCGCTGCACGCCGGCGATCGTCTTGCCGACGAGCGTGAAGTAGTCGCCCGCGTTGATCAGGCCGCTGCGCACGAGCATCAGATCGTCGTAATAGGACGTGAAGCCTTCGAACAGCCACAACAGCGACGTGTAATTCTCCTGCGACAGATCGTACGGCGCGAACGCCGCCGGCTTGATGCGCTTCACGTTCCACGTATGGAAATACTCGTGGCTGCACAGGCCGAGATACGTGCGATAGCCGTCGGTCATCTCGGCGCGGCCCTGCACCGGCAGGTCGCCGCGATTGCAGATCAGCGCCGTCGACGCGCGATGCTCCAGCCCGCCATAACCATCCGCGACGGCGACCGTCATGAACACGTAGCGATCGACCGGCGCTTTTTTCGTGCGCGGCTCGAAAAGCGCGATCTGCGCCTCGCAAACACGCTTCAGGTCCGCCGCGAGCCGGTTCATGTCGAGGTTCGTCACGCGGCCCGAGATCACGATGTCGTGCTTCACGCCGTGCGCGCTGAAGCTGCCGAGCGCGAATTCGCCGAGCGTCACCGGATGATCGGCGAGCTCGTCGTAGTTCTGCGCCTGATACGCGCCGAAGCCGTAGCGCTTCGTGCCGCGCGCCTCCGGGAGCGCCGTCGCGACGCGCCAGTTGCGATACGCCGCGCCCTGCGGCGCCTGAATATCGACGGAGCACGGCGCATCAGCCTGCCCTTCGACCGCGAGAAACACGCTCGTGCCGTTGAAGAAGCCGATGGTGTCGTCGAGATGCGCGGCGCGCACCGACATATCCCAGCCGTAGACCTCGTAACGAAGCGTGATCGGGCCGTCGTGCGGCGCGGCCTGCCACGCATGCTTGTCGATTTTCTCGATCGCGATCCGGCGGCCCGCCGTGTTGAACGCCTGCAGCGTCACGATGTTGCGCGCGAACTCGCGGATCATGTAGCTGCCGGGAATCCACACGGGGAGCATGAAGCGCTGCCCGGCCGGATCGGGCTCGGCGACGGTCAGCGTCACTTCGAACAGATGCGCGGCGGGATTCTTCGGAACGATGGTGTACTGGATCGGATTCATCGTGCTTGTCCTTTTTATATTGCGGCTCGCGTGCTGCGGCTCGCTTCGACGGCAGGCCGGAATCGGCGGCCAGAAATCAGAAGAGGCGCGTTGCGCGCCTCTCGTCGGGATACTTCAGGAACTCAGCGTACCGCCGACAGTTCCTTTTCCAGCCGGTCGGCCGGCACGGCGCCCGGCAGGCGGCGGCCATCGGCGAGGAAGACGGTCGGCGTGCCGGTGACGTTCATCGACTTGCCGAGCTGCATGTTCTTGTCGATCGCGGTGGTGTCGCAGCTCGCGAGCGCCGGCGTCTTGTGGTCGAGCATCCAGCCTTCCCAGGCCATCGCGCGGTCCTTCGCGCACCAGATCGACTTCGATTTCGTCGTCGAATCCGGCGAGAGCACCGGGTACAGGAACGTGTAGACGGTCACGTTGTCGACGGATTTCAGCGTCGTTTCGAGCTGCTTGCAGTACGGGCAGTTGGGGTCGGAGAACACCGCGATCTTGCGGCTGCCGTTGCCCTTCACCACCTTCACCGCGTTCTCGAACGGCAGCTTCGCGAAGTCGATCTTGTTGGTTTCCGCGAGACGCGCTTCCGTCAGATTGCTGCGCGTGCGGGTATCGACGAGATCGCCGAGCAGCACGTAGTTGCCGGTTGCATCGCTGTAGACGATCTGCGTGCCGAGGTTGATTTCATAGAGCCCCGGAATGGGTGACTTCTCGACGCTCTTGATGGTCGCGTCGCCCATGCGCGATTGCAGCGTCGACTTGAGTTTGTCGGTGGTCTGGTCGGCTTGCGCCGAGCAGCCGATGCCGAAGATCGCACCGAGCATGGCAGCAGCGACGACGGCCGAACGAAGCGTATTTTTCATGCGAATTCCTGTGATTCCTGAAAGGCGCGCGGTTTTGTGAGCCCAAGCGCGCCATGTGATTAACCGAGCGCCGCCGAGACCAGCCAGCGCTTGACGAGCGGCTGCGCGCCGACGAGCGCCATGCCCGTGTTGCGCACCGCGCGCGCGAACGTGCCCGGCACGGAAAAGAGTTTCTGCAGGCCGTCGGTCGCGACGACGAGCTTTTGAATGTCCTCGCGACGTGCCCGTTCGTAGCGTCGCAACAGCACCGGATCGCCGAGATCGCGGAACGCTTCCTTGTTCGCGAGAACGTCGGCGAGCGCGGCGACGTCGCGCAGGCCGAGGTTCATGCCTTGTCCCGCGAGCGGATGGATCAGATGCGCCGCATCGCCGACGAGCGCCACGCGCGGCGCGATCAGCCGGTCGACAGTTTGCAGCGCGAGCGGAAAACCTTGCGCCGGCGTCACGCATTCGAGCGCGCCGAGCGTGTTCTGCGTGGCCGTCTCGACTTCCGCCGCGAGCTGAGCCGGATCGAGTGCCAAGAGCGCGTCGGCGTGATCGGCGCGCGCGGACCAGACGAGCGAAACGTGATCGCCCGGCAGCGGCAGCAAAGCGATGATTTCGGTGTCGCGGAACCACTGGTACGCTGTCTCGCCGTGCGGCTTCTCGGCCCTGAAATTCGCGACGACGCCCGTCTGCCGGTAATCGCGCCGCGTCGCCTTTGAGCCGATTTGCGCGCGCACCCACGAATGCGCGCCATCCGCGCCGACGATCAGATCCGCCTCCAGCGTCTCACCGCTCGCGAGCGTGACGTGCGCGGCGGTGTCCTCGACGGTCATGCCTTGTGCGCGTGAGTCGAACCACGACAGGTTCGGCTGGAAGCGCAGCGCGGTATCGAGCGAGCTTTCGATCAGCGACGATTCGACGATCCACGCCAATTGCGGCACCGACGCCTGGAATGCCGAGAAATGCAGCTCCGCGTGGGTATCGCCGAAGACGCGCATGTCGAAGACGGGGCCCAGGCGCGAGCGATCGAGCGCCTGCCAGACGCGCAGCCGTTCCAGCAGCGCCTGCGAACTCGATGACAGCGCGTAGATGCGCGAATCGAACGCCGCGCCCGCCGGCAGCGACGCGGCGGGCGCGGCGACGAGCGCGGTGCGCAGGCCGGACTGGGTCAGCGCGAGCGCCGCCGTCTTGCCGACGAGCCCGCCGCCGACGACCACCGCGTGGAAAGTCTGGGGATGGGAAGTCATCCGGGCATTATAGCTGCGGGGTTTGGCGCGATCGGGGCCGGATTGCCGGCGTGACGCGGCGTTACAATAGCGGTTTGCCTGGCCGCTCGACGTGGCCACCCGTTGCGCGCGGTCCGCTGCGGCTTTTTGCCCCGGATCCCGGATCCGCACGCGCGATCAGCGAAACTCACGCGGCCCGCGCCGTTTCACCAGTTCGAAGGATTCCATGAGCCTCCAATGCGGCATCGTCGGCTTGCCTAACGTCGGCAAGTCCACTCTTTTCAATGCACTGACCAAGGCGGGGATTGCCGCCGAAAACTATCCGTTGTAACGATTAGGTCAAAGTTCGCATTGTTATCAGATGCTTAGAGGCTCATTTGGGAATCAAGAGACAAAACCAGCACAAAAATTCGGACGCACCTTCCGTCTCATTCGACGGAAAACCATGTTAACAGCGGAGAGGCCCGGTTGTCACCCGTGCATACTCGCGCCAAAGCCCGTAATCAATCGCAATTTTTGCACACTGCCTTCATTTTCTTCTTGAATTTCAACCAGATTTCCTCGTCTTTTTCCAATTGTTCGGCGTAGGTGTCAACAATCGTGCGAAGTTCGCGGATGAATTTGGTCGCGTTGATGGACTTTCTGGACTTGTCGAGCAGTCTCCCGCGACGCACTATACGCCAGCCATTGCGGGCTTCACTTTGGTGAAGGATGCCACATCGGATGTCCTTGTAAAACCAGTCATTGTCGCCAGCAAAAACGTCCAGTGTCGTATCCCGCCCGAAGAAACTCCGAAACATCGCAGATGAGAGTTTTCTGGTGTCCGGCATTCCCTGATAGAAAGATTCAAGTGTTTCTATTATCAAGCAACAGATGGCCATGATCATGAAACCATGCTTGTCTTGTCGTGAGGTCGATTCAATCGGGCGAAAGTAACGCTCGTCAAAACGTTCCCGAACGAACTCGGCCAATGCTTGCCGGTTGTTACTCTGTTCTAGTCGTTGATACCGTTCGACGGTCACGGTGCTAGAGAGTCTTGTATTGTGTGCAGTCATGGGGAGAAAGGTACATCATATGGCAGACCGCCTATCCAAGCACATCTTGAGAGGCGACAAACACCTTGGCCTCCGCTTCTGAATTGCATGGTGGCCTGTCTGCTTGTCGTAGGTCGATCAAGAAGGCACATGCAGCCGTTTATCATGAACAGTCACGCGGAAGCATTTCGGCGGCTATCAATGGGGCACCTCGACCACGGGCTTGCTCTACTGAGCCAGTCTATTCTTTGGTCTGATGGTAACAGCTCGCTCGACGGGCCGTTCTTTCTCGGATTCCCGGGTTTTCCCGGGTGGGGCGAAGGACTGTTACTGGCCTCATTGTTGAAACGGTACGCTGCCTCTGACAAGAAGTGCATTACCGTATTCGCGCCGCCACAGATATGCTCGATCCTGAAACAGGAAAACGCTTTCGAGGTTCACACCGTCCAACACTATGACGAAGCCAAATCCCGCAAAGCAAGATCGCCGTTAGCCATACTGAGACACGCGCTGACCGGCGAACTTCTGCAACTCCCATTCTCGGCCATTCAATCATTTGTTGAGAGTGAACCGGTTGATCATGATGACCGGGTTGGGATCGTATGGGCCAGCAGGAACATTGGCGGAGATACTTCCGTTGAGAAATGTATACCCATCTGCGAACTTCTCCATGCCATCGATGACGGCAACCGGATGCTAACGTCGCTTCAACGTCATCTGTCAGACGAAGAATCTATAACCTTGCGTACCAGATTCGGAGGTCGCATCCGCTTTGTGGATGAGAAGGTCTTGGATGCAGAAGACCAGACAGAAGCATTGAGAGACATAGCAGACCTTGATCGGATTGTCACGATTTCAACAACCACTGCACACATCGCCGCATGCCTTGGCATCCCCGTGATGCTGCTTGCAGCCCGCCGACACGGCCCTCAGTGGTTCTGGCGCGTTCAAGCCGAACATCGAAAGGTCATATATCCCACTGTAACGGTCATCTTGGGCGGAAAGGGTAAGTCGTGGTGGACACCCTGTATCCCCCACATATGAGTCGCAACCCGGACAACGCACGAACCTATGATTAACCCGTATCGACTCAACAGTTCGCGCCGCCCATGCTGACTTCTTTGCATGACGTTGGCACCCCCGGCTCGATTGGAGATGGATCGCCGACTATCGCAGTCGCAGGTCGCGCCGGTCAAGGGTAAGCGTAGTTCCGAATACAGGAGAGACGTTCTTAGGCTGCGCGCGCTGTTGTTCAACTGCTTCCATTCTGAATTCGTGTCTGCACGGCTTCTACATGCGCTTCTAGACCCGCCGAACGGCCCCTATCCGACCGAATGATATGGAAGGTCGCACAGTAATAATCTGGCGTCTCTTCTTGCGCAGGCGGGCTCAAGCTGCCATTCGCGATTGAGTCAATGACAACGTGACCAGAACCATTTTTGATGATCCAGCCATCTTCTGCGCTGACACACGCTTTAACATCGTTTCCATCCGAAGGATCGTCACCAGCATGGGATACATAGGAGGTGCTTCGAATGCGGCGACTCAGGACGATTGGAACCGAGACGGACGCTTGCGCTGCTGACTCCGGTGTAGCTGGCAATGCTGCTGACGCCGGTGGCGTTGATGACGTGGGTGTCGTTGCTGAAGCTGGTGGTGTCGCTGACGGTGATGTTGCTGACGGTGATGTTGCTGACGTTTCGTAAGGATGCGGCAACCCTGAATTAGGCGGTGCCTTCTCCGTCGCCCTTGGTGTTTCCTGAGTAGTAGCAACTCGTCGTTGTCTGTAGAGATCGTCAACAACACCCGCGACAATCATCGCGATCCCAAGTAAGAATCCGTATCGCAGCAGCGTCAAGCGGAAGGTAGCGGCATGACCGGCCTGTACCGGATCGTTCGGGCTAGCCCTCCTATATTCCTTGGGAACTGCAAACCTAAAGAGCGAAAAACATAGAAACAGAACGAATCCGACCAAAACCAGTGGATTCTCCAAGTATGGAGCTACCTTCGCAAATCCGGCGAGCGAAATCCATTGGCCCATGAAAGGTACCCCACTTCTTCTTTCGGATTCTCGGTACTCAGAGTCAAGTTATAGTCAATCGACAGCATCGTTTCCAACCCTAAATGTTCCGCATGATCATCGGAACCATGTACGTTCCTAACCCATAAAAGAAAAAAGCCACTGTTTGTCGGGTGCATCCCGTCCTTTCCAGCATTACTTCCGTTCGTTCACTCGTTGTGTTTACGACGGTCGGGGCCGCCCCATTGATGACTTTCCCCATGGCGAGTTTCAAACCGTCTGCTTTTCAAATGACACATAGCTCAGTTTGCTGTACTACTATGAAACGCAGTGTGCAACAAGAAATGGGGGTGGAAAATGCGTTCAGTAGCAGTTCCACTTTTGGTTGCGTTGGTCTTCATTATGAAGACCGGGGCCGCCGAAGCGCGGTGCGATCTCACCGGTCCCTGGACCTGTGGCGGCGATTGTAAGAAACCCGGCGGCACCGACCATGCCAGCCAGACCGGCAATTCGATCACGTTCATTGGGGAGGACGGTGCAAGCTCCCAGGGCGTGTGGCAGGATGAGTCAACAGTAGTCAACTTCACAGAACCCCAGAAACATATCCAATTGGTGGGGCATGTGACCGGGGACTGTAAGCAGATTAACTGGGACAACCATACATATTGGCTGCGCAACTAGTGCACCAGTCCGCCACTGGCTGACCCTGGCTACGGTCGGCCACAGCGGGCACCGCTGCAGGCGGCGACGAAGTTCCCGGCGATCAGACCACAATCGGGTCCTCGTCTTGGCGTCGGTGTCTTCATAATGGTCGATCAACGCACGCACGACATGGTCGGATGTTCACCGCGTCTGAGGGCATAGCGGCTCTGGTGAGACTAGGCATGCGTGAGTGCTTGCCTTTGACTGCGCGGTGCCTATCCTAGAGAAGCGCGTTACTTCCGGCAAAGCTGACTACTCGCTTTCACGCACGCGGAGATCTAGTGATGAACAACGAACGATTGATGGTGGTCCTGGCGATGTTGGTTGCATCGGGATTCGCCATGACAATGGACAGTGCGCGCGGGCAGGCCCCGGCAAGCCATTGCGACATCTCAGGCAGATGGACTTGTTCCTATAATCCGTGTGGGAATAACAACCCTGGCGCAGCCGTAATTAAGCGCCTCAGCGCGACAACTTACTCGTTCGAGAACGATTTGCAGGAGCCCGGTACCGGCGGCGTGGATCCGGTCACGCCCAATACGTATTGGGCTTGGTGGAAGCCCCACGAAAAATTGAGCGTCGTTGTCGATGAAGCATGCCACGAACTAATCTTTAGCAACGGGACCCACTGGACACGCTATTGAGTATTCGCCGGAGATCTAGCGATGAGCGACGAACAACGATTGATGGTGCGGATCGTCCTGCCAGTGGTGGTCGCATCGGGATTCGCCATGACAATGGACCGTGCGCATGGGCAAGGCCATTGCGACATCACAGGCAGATACACTTGTACCTATCCTCCCTGCCAGAATCACGATGTAGGGGCGGCCTGGGTTATACGCCTCGCAGGCGAAAACAGTTACCTGTTCCATAACGAAGTAGGGACCGAGGCTAGAGGCTCTGAGGACCTGCACAATCCCAACACTTATCAGATTCCCGCCTGGGGGTCCACCGAACCCGATGCAGCATGCAATCTATTAATCTTTAACAATGGAACCCACTGGACACGCTCCGGGCATTGACAAACAGGGGCGGGTCATATTCACCATGATGAGGGCGGGCGCGGATCGTGAAGTGCCGTACCCCAAATCGGGTTTCGGTTTAGCCATTTCAAATCTCCACTAAGTTGTATTTTTGCGGAGTAGTACCGCTTCACTCGCCGTCATTTGTTGCTAGCGGTCAGGCGGCCCAGCATTCGCATACGTTCTGTGAGGATGCGACGACTCGCGCTTCATCACGCCGTCTGAACGGCCCGCTTTTTAGTCTCTACCATGGTCCAGAGAAACCTGCTCCACGGGAACACGCGCGTAGGCGCCCCCCACACGGCCCTAATCAGCAGCAACGTCGGCGGTAACAGTCGAAGCATCATTGTCCGGTCAGGACGTGTCAGGTGCGACGACGCTGTTTGCGAGGCCCCGACCAATCGATCAGAACGCACGGCACTCCGTCTGGTCCGATCCCACTCCACTCGTCAACGGCTTCACTGCAACCGACCGAAGTGGTCATTAGCCGAACAATCAACGGTTCGGCGAGATTGAAACCTCTCAACTGTTCCAGCCATCGCGTCGGAATTCCACCAATGCCGAACTTGATTCCTGCCAGCCCACAAGCGACGGCAGCCGTCGTGTCGGTATCGTTGCCTAAGCTGATCGCTGCCTTGGCGACATCTTCGAAACTCGGTTCACGCAGCGCCGACCGTGCGGAGAAAAGGCTGTCAACCACGTACCCGGTTCCACGCGGCTGTTCCGACTTGCCGAATCGCCGGACCGTCTCAATCTCAGTCGTGAAAGGCTTGCGTTCTTCCGCGTTCGGCCACCCTTCATAGATGGCGTGTAGACGCTCATCTGCCATCGACCAAGGATCGCTCTCGCCCGTCAGATAGCCGCGCGCTACAAGACAGTAGAGCGCACAAGCAACCTGCGAACGCGGATGACGATGGGTCGGCGTTGAACTTAGATGCGCAGCACGGACCAGTTCTTCGTCGGAACCTTGATGCCAGAGCGCAAGGGGAAGCACACGCATCAATGATCCGTTCCCGTTGTCCCACTCATCGGCACCGCCTGACTCTCGGACAGGAACACCATCGCGAAGTCGGGCGAGTGCATCGGCAGTTTGGATACCGATGTCGAAGACATGCCCGTCTACGGCCATGTAGCCGTCATCCTCCCACCGTAGAAGCCTATCGGCGAAATCGACAAGTGAGAATCGGCCACATTCTTGAAGGCTTGCGAGCAACGCCAAAGCTTGTGCGCCATCGTCTGACCACGTTTCACTTGGAACGCCGGGATGTGCGCGGCTAAAACTGAGCGGCGGCGTCATCTCGATGAGATCACGCGCGGGAATCGCATCTGGACTGTGAAATTCATACGGCACGCCCAGAGCGTCGCCGACCAGCAGTCCAACGAGACCGCCCACGCGCCGGTCGTCGCAGCCTTGAAACGACATGAAACCAGCACCTTGCACCATGCCTTCTTCTCTCACCATAAACATCTCCGTCGCAGCGTCTAGCCGCTAAGTTGGTAACGGTCGGTGACATCATCGGTGGTAACGGTCGGCGACATCATCGATGGTAACGGTCGGTAACATCATCGGTGGTACCAGTCGGCGGCATCATCGATGGTAACGGTCGGTGACATCATCGGTGGTACCAGTCGGCAGCATCATCGGTGGTACCAGTCGGCAGCATCATCGGTAGTACCAGACGGCGGCATCATCGGTGGTTACGGTCGGTGACATCATCGGTGATACCAGTCGGCGGTATCATTGGTGGTTACGGTCGGCAGCACCATTCGTGGTCGCACTCGTCTACACCATTGATGGTGACAATCGGTCACTCCCATTGCAGGCCACAGTAGAGCACCATTGATGGTGACAATCGGCGGCTACCGTTGCAGGCCGCAGTCGTCAACACCACTGGCGATCACAACTGATGCTGCCGTTCGGACGACGCGACTGTTGACACAGTCATCGTATCCCGCACTCTCATGATTGTCTGTCGGCTGGTCCTCATCTCACGCGCGATTTGTGCAACCGACACCTTCTCTTGGAGACGTTCGGCCACGACAGCGCGTTGCGCTTCTGACAAAGCCGAAGGTCGCCCAAACACTTTGCCTTCCGACTTCGCTCGCCGAAGACCTGCTTGCGTCCGTTCAATAAGGAGATCGCGCTCGAACTCTGCGACGGCGCTGATGACGCCCATAGTCATCTTTCCGGCAGGACTTGTGAGGTCTACCCCGCCAAGGGCCAGACAGTGAACGCGAACACCGATACCGTAGAGACGTTCGACGGTCGCCCGAACATCCATCGCGTTGCGACCAAGCCGGTCGAGCTTCGTAACAATGAGCACATCGTGGTCTTCGAGACGGTCCACCAGCTTCGCGAAGCCTTTTCGCTCCATAGCCGGTACCGATCCCGAGACGGTTTCTTGAACCACTCTCTGTTTTGCTACGTTGAATCCCGCTGCTTCGATTTCTTGTATTTGATTCTCAGTCGTCTGTTCGACTGTGGATACGCGGCAATAGCAAAACAGTCTAGTCATCGACACCTCACCTGTCCGAAATGGAGGTACGAATTCTAAAGGGTGTCCGATACGTTTACAAGCTAATTTTTGGACACTGCGCGCGGTGGGGTACCGAAACACTCGATTTCGGACATATGCTTTCCGTCATGTCCGTGGCGTGCGTGCCGTGGCAAAGGGGATTCACATGCACCAGATAGCGATTGCCGTGAGGGACAGAGATTTATTTCTTGAAGCCACCGTGGTGAGGGCCGCCACAGGTGACGTCTACGTCAACTTTCCTCGGGATCATGTGGCCGGTTGGAAACCACACAGCAGCTACCACGCGTCCGGCCAGCATCACCAGAAAAGCTACGAGAAAGCCTTCTTGGTCCAGAAGAAGCAACAACCTGACGAATCATTCAAGGATGCCGTCAACGTCGTGACGTGGGGTCTTGACAGTGCGGGACACAAGGCGCTCAATCTTCCGTGCGACCCACACGACTTCTCCGAAGTGTTCGAAATTCCGATTAGCCTGCTGCGCCCGGAGAAATATAAGACGCATGTCTCAGTTGACCTCGCTGAACCGGGGACGGAACCGCTTCTGGTGCCGGGAGCAAAGGTCTTTCAACAGGAGCGCTACAGAGACTCGGAGCCGTGGATTGTTCTCACGCTCTTCGAGTCGTAAACGTTCCAGCCATCAACAGGTCACAGTCCGCAATCACCGGACCGCCGATGGTGACGGTCCAACAATGGCAACGTCGGCACTACCGGTGTCGATGGCCGGTTCTACATGCGTGCGTTCGGCGGCATCGATTCGAGATGGCGTCTCGTCTAGCCGTATGTCGAACCACCCGAGAACCAGTTCGCCTGACGCGTACCCGTCGCGAACCAGTTGAACGTCATGTGCCACGACCGGGGAGGAACTAAATCGTCATGTCGTCCCGCTGCGGTCGCGATATCATTGTGCGCACCATCATCAGGAGAGAGACCATGACCGATAGCAACCTCGAACAGTTCGACCAAGCAATGCGCGGTATCTACGACGCCGCCCGAAAGCTGAAGCCGCCATACCACGCCACATACTTCTTGCGGATGGTGAACGAACACGGCGGCAAGGAGACTGCGAATCGGCTACTGGCGACGAACAGGCCATCAGAGGGGTTCACTGAACTCTTTCTCCGTGGTCGAGGTCCTTCAGAGGCCGTGGCGCGATCTGTTCACGACCGAACAGTTTGCAGTTGCGAGGAAGCGACTGATCGAAGTCGAGTGTCCGCTTCCTGCGGACGATCAAGGTTGATCGGCTGTCGTCAATCCACATGACCTATAGATACTTCCTTGATGGTCTAGGCCATCCCGAACGTGCTCAGATACACGAAGCTGGTTGCCATGCTTCCCGGCATCGTCATCGAACACTACTGCATGGTCAAGGGTATCACTTGGAAGAATTCTGGCGGGACCAAAAGTGGATCAAGGCGCTGCTGAACGATCCCGAATTCGCGTACTTAAAGACTACTACTGCTGGTCGAATCTAAGGTCATTTATTTTTCAGTGGATCGTTTTTATATCGGTAAAGCGGGCAAATCAAACCTTCCGAAAGAAATTGCGGCTTGCGGTAAATTCCGCCCGCCATGTTCATTGTGTCGAAAACCCATCGCATGCGCTTTTGCGCATCACTCACGTCCAACGCAGATTCAAACGGAACGAGGAACAGATCAATACAGTATTGCGATTTCTCCATGAAGTACTTCATTGGATTTTCAATATACCTCCACCCCTCACCAGATGGATTCGTCAGGTGCGGTCTTGGCATTTTCGCGATTTCGAATACTCGCTCGTTGGAGTCGACAAGAAAATCACGCAAATCCACAAAGTAATTGTTTATCTTAATATCGGAAAGAGTCGGCTTACCTCCATTAATAGCCCGCAATACGATGGGTGATTCAGCATAGATGGTTTTCGTGAGGGTAACGAAAGCCTCATCCATCCGAGACAGCATTGCCCCTTTCTCGTCTACGGGGCCATCCCGCTGAATCCAGAGCAACTGGCCCCTCATAGCGTATTCCGCCAAAGCTTGCCGAATCTTCTGAATTGCCTCGTGCCCCGCCAAGGTTTGCGTGCGATCTTTCTCAATCTCTTGTTGCCGACTTTGAAGCTGTCCGCCGACGATTGCTGTCAATACGAAGCCCAAGATTAGAAGCGTAGTGGGGTGACGCAGAACAGCGTCCAGACCTTTCCAAATGGACGATTTCTTTTTCTTTGTGTTCTCGATTACCTCAATGACTTCACTGATGCGGTTTCGGTGTATCGCTATCACTTCGCGTGTTTTGTTGAACTGGTCCAACACCTTCTGCGCGTCATCAGTGGCCTGTCCGTCTTCCTCTAACCCTCTGATGACTCCCTCCTGACGCTCGATCCGCCATTCAGCTTTAATCAGATCAATTTCGGCCTTCCGAAGCTGTCGTCTCTCGAATTCAAGGTCCATCGTTCGCCCCTCATTCGTCCGGTCAGCACGGATTATAGGCGGGACGAGATGCATATCAAAGCATTGCTGAACGATCCTGAATTCGCCTACTTCAAGACGACTGCTGATCGAATCTGAACCCGGAAGGCTCAAGTCGACTTCTCATTAGCCGGGTGCATCAAAATTTCTTCGATAGTTGTGTAAGCGTCTTGTACTTTCCATTCAAAAGCTTCCAAGGTGAAAATGTAGTCGTCTAATATCTTTTCATCCGTCTCGCTTGAAGTCGATAAGACTTGTTCAAGAAGTATTCTGAACGCCGTGAAAGTTGCTGAAACCTTCAACGTGTACTGGACAAGTCCGTTTGGTAGAAGATGAAGTTCGATTTGATCCAATGCTTTTTCAAGTCGTAACACGTCTGGCATAAAACCAATTCGTTCTTCGGGACTCGCGAGCATCAAGCCGTTCTGTCTCAATTGCTGCGTCACACTCCGCTGCAAAACTACCGCAGTGTAGACGATGGAATGTACTGTAACGAGCCTTTCCGCGTCTCGATCAACCTTCTGTTGGTTGATCTGCTGCACCGTCTTCTTCGATTGCCATATCGCGATCAAGGCTGCCGCGATGATCGCACCTATTGAACCGAAGGCTTGAACCCATGCAGCGTAATCACTCGAAGAAGCCGGATATGCAGAAGGCGAAGATGCCTTCTCGTTGCCCGACGCATTAACAGTCTCGACGGACTCCCTACTTCCACTTCCCCACCTGCTCAAGCAAACCGCACTGAACACTGAGTCCCAATCGCTGTCGGGTACGATCCGTTGCTGCTCATATCTGACATCTTCATACCATTTATACGGATCTGAAAATTTCTCACGCGCCCCGGCACGTTGCACGAGTCCTGTATGTGCTTGGCAGTCGAACGCTGTCAATCGGATCATGTCCATCGCGAAGCCCTTGGTGGAGGCCGTTTCCTTCCACCATACGGACTTCACTTGACCGTTCGAAGCGATGCTGTCCCGGTCAACAGACACCGATACTTCCGAATGCTCTATCTTCACTTTTTGGTCTTGAACCGGGCCAAGCCAGTTTTCGTCAGCCTTGTGAACAACGATCCAATTGGAAGCGAAGGAAAGTGACGGAATCGTGCACAAAAGAAGCAGCAGCTTTCGCATAGACCCGCCTATTGCTAGTTGGTTAGTTCTTCCACTTGTTCAAGCAGACAGCGGCGAACACATGGTCCCAAGGATCGTCCGGTTCAATGGCGAATACCTTTTCGGGAACATCGGCCCATTTGTACGATTGTGATGCATTCAGACGGGAACCTGACTTCAGTCGGCGGTACTGGTGACTATGACAGTCAAAGGCAATTTGCTGCAACCAATCAAGATGTTGTCCATCGGTTGACGACGCGGTTAGCTTCCACCAGACCGTCACGCTCTGACCGTCTCTCACGATGCTATCCCGATCAACGAGAATGGACCACGGCGAATTATGAATTTGCGTGTTGGTGCCAGTATCGGAATCAGCGCCAACCCAACCATGCATTTCTTTGTGAATCAATCGCCAGTCCGCAGCGAAAGCAACGCACTGCACCAAGCAGAACAGAACCAGTAAGTACCGCATAACACCCCCATGCATTCGACCGTCGACGAACTGTTCAACCTTGCTTCCACTTGTTCAAGCAAACCGCGCTGAATACATGGTCCGCTGGATCATCCGGTTCGAATCCGACGCCGAAGTCCTCCCCATTCTTCGGCGGTTGATTGGTCGGGTTGAACGCAATATCAACCCACTTATAAGGCAAATTCGACGCTGTTCGACTTCCCAAACGTTCGAACGACTGCGTATGGGCTTCGCAGTTGTATCGACTGAGATAAATCTGATCAAGGGTGTAGCCATCCTTGTTGGCGATTTGCTTCCAATAGACCTTTTTGTATTTCCCATTCGTCACTATGCTATCTCTGTCCACGACGATTGAAACCGTCGAATTCTGCATCTTACCGTCACCAGTCTCATGCGCACGGTAGCCGCGCCAATCCTTAACTTCCGCGTTGACCACCGTCCAATCAGACGCGAACGCAAGACGTGGCACAAAAACCAAGGCGAGCAACAACTTCCGCATAACACCCCCATGTAATCGACCGGACAAACTGTTCGCGATTATATCCACAGCCGTCACCAAAGCTTCGCAAACCCGTCCGAACGTCTTTGGCGGGCTTCTCAGTCGTTCCTTGACCGTTCTCACGGTCGATCACAACAAGACCAACCGGGACACGTTTAGACCGCGTGAAGCCCATCTGTTCAAACGCAAAACGGGGCAGCAATCGCAGATATTAAGAAACCGATGATCCTGAAGTTCATTTCCCTTCCACTGTTTGCGGTCGCATCGCATCTTATCAATTTTGAAGGTGCCAAGGACACGCCGTATCAAGACACAGCAGGAATTAAAACCGTGTGTGTAGGTTCGACAGCCAATGGACCAGCGAAGGCACCAATCGACGCACGGCACGTCTACATGGCACAAGAATGTGCGCAACGTCTTGAACGAGACTTGAAGCACTTGAAGCCGACCTATGAAGCAGTAGGTCAAGCACCCGGCTTAGGCTTGGTTCGTGACTGGCCCTGACTAGTCGGTAATGCGTTGACCACAAGTAAAGAACAAACCGGTTACAACGTCCAATCCGATCCAAATGCGATTGACGGAACCACGCACATCAGCAGCAACAGCTTCCACATCACAACTCCCATCGTCATTAACGGCTTTCCGGTCTCACTTCCACTTATTCAAGCAGATTGCACCGTATATGTGATCCCACGGACCATCGGGTTCAATCCGGTAGGTCTTTCTATCCAGTTCTTCCCACTCGTAAGACCCGTTCAAAGAGTTTCGGCCACCCGAGCGGTTATCACGCCATGTATGCTCTTTGCAATCGAAGGTAGTCAAAGAAATTAGGTCCAAGACATACCCGTCCTTCGAAGTACCTGTCTCCTTCCACCAAACCTGTCTGAACTGACCATCTGTAACGATGCTTTCACGATCAACCTGAGTGAACACCGTGGATTCTTTCATCACGGATTCTTTTTGTCCCGGTTTTTTACCAAGCCACCAACTGTGATCTGCTTTCCGAACTACGGCCCAATCAGACGCAAAGGCGAGAGTTGGAACTAGACAGCAAAGCACCAGCAACTTTCGCATGAATTCCCTCGGAGTGCATCGACGGTTCAGATTATATCCACAACTTCACCAACAGCTTCTCTGCTGGTCCGAAAATCGTTAAGGAATTGGTGAATCGACGTGAAGCAGAACGGGACTTGTGTTTGCAAGGACTGCCGGTTTCCGATGTCGAATGAATGTCACGGAACAAGGTTCGAACGTCACGCGGAACATGGCTTCTTGTTCTTGCCACCGATGGAAAAACGAACCGGTGAATGTGAGTACAACGGCGAATGAGGCTGCGTACAACGGGCAAGGACCGGTTCCTGACTAGTCGGTGATGGGTGCACAACCAGTGAAGAACAAACCACTTCCTGTGCGGCTGAAGCGAAGCGGAAGCCAGCGTCTTGTGAAGGAGCGAAGCGACTGAGCAATTCACCTTTCCCGATGAAATCAGATCGGATACCGGTTCCTGTTGAGAAATAAAAAAAGCCCCATAAGTCATTGATACGTGACCGATGGGGCTTTTCTTTGATACATCTGGAACAGGTGAATTCGAATTCAGCTCTGGCGAAGCCCGCACCGTAGGTGCTTCATGTTCACCAACTAGTGAAGATTGGTCTATGTCGGGTGCTGATTTATTTCTTCACCTGAACTAGTACAACATCCCGTAAATAGGTTGAATAATTAGCCACCTCGATTATCATGACGGGATGAGCCGAGGCCGCCATGCAACGCCAGTGAAGCTGGCAAACAAAGAAAGACAGGAACTGCTAGCGCTGATCGAGCGGAAGACGGCGGCGCAGCGAGATGTGATGCGGGCGCGCAT
>NZ_FCOL02000054.1 GCF_001544515.1 Caballeronia terrestris | reverse complement strand
TGCTTTCTTTGCTTACTTTCTTTGCAGCAGCAAAGAAAGTGAGTCCCGCCCCGGACAGGGGCAGAGCAAATAGACCGACACCAAAGCAAGTTCCACAGGAGCCCAAGCGCATCAAACGGTGTTAAGCAACCCAACCCCAACCCAACCCCAACCCCAACCCCGAGCGCCAGCGAACATCACGAAGGTAATCAACATGACTCCTCCGACCTCAGGCTTGCTCGTCAAGCCGATTCATCTGGTCCCGTCGGCGGCGCGCTACGCGTCGCCTCTGGCGCGGCGGCTGCGCGAAGCCTTGCGCGGCGACGTCTACTTCGATACCGCAAGCCGCGGCCGCTATTCCACCGATGCGTCGATCTACCAGATCATGCCGATCGGCGTCGTCGTGCCGCGCGATCAGGACGACCTGCGCGCGGCGCTCGAAATCGCCCGCGACGAGAAGGCGGCGGTGCTCGCGCGCGGCGCGGGCACGAGCCAGTGCGGACAGACGGTGGGCGAGGCGCTCATCATCGACACGACGAAGTGGCTCAACAACATCGTCTCCTTCGATGCGAATGCGCGCACCGTCACGGTCGAGCCGGGCGTCGTGCTCGATCACCTGAACGCGTGGCTGAAGCCACACGGCCTGTGGTTCCCCGTCGACGTATCGACGGCCGCGCAGTGCACGATCGGCGGGATGGCCGGCAACAACTCCTGCGGCTCGCGCTCGATCGAATACGGCAACATGGTGCACAACGTGCTGTCGATCGATGCCGTGCTCGCCGACGGTAGCGAAGCGCGCTTCCAGTCGCTGAACCTGCCCGCGGACGACGCGCGGCTAAAAGGCATCATCGATGGCGTACGCCGCATCGCGACGCGCGAGCGCAGCGAAATCGCCGAGCGCATGCCGAAGGTGCTGCGCCGCGTGGCAGGCTACAACATTGACCTGTTCGATTGCCAGAATCCGCTCGCCTACACGGACGACGGCTCGGCGAACCTCGCGCATCTGCTGGTCGGATCGGAGGGGACGTTAGCATTCAGCCGCCAGCTCACGCTGAAGCTCGCGCCGCCGCCCGCGCACAAGACGCTCGGCGTCGTGAACTTCCCGACCTTCTACCAGGCGATGGACTTCGCGCAGCACATCGTGAAGCTGCGCCCGACGGCGGTCGAACTCGTCGACAGTACGATGATCGAGTTGTCGCTCACCAATCCGGCGTTTCGTCCGGTGATCGAGAAGGCGCTGGTGGGCAAGCCGGCTGCGATCCTGCTCGTCGAGTTCGCCGGCGACGATCACGCGGCGCAGGTGCAACGCCTCGCGCAACTCGACGACCTGATGAGCGACCTCGGCCTGCCAGGGTCGGTCGTGAAGATGCCCGAGGCCGGCGAGCAGAAGGCGCTGTGGGAAGTGCGCAAGGCGGGTCTCAACATCATGATGAGCATGAAGGGCGACGGCAAGCCGGTGTCCTTCATCGAGGACTGCGCGGTGCCGCTCGAACATCTCGCGGAGTACACGACTCGCCTGACCGAGATGTTCCACGAGCATGGCACGGAAGGCACGTGGTACGCGCACGCGAGCGTCGGCACGCTGCACGTGCGGCCGATTCTCGACATGCGCCGCGACGGCGCTGTAAAAATGCGCGCGATCGCGGAGCAGGCCGCCGAACTGGTGAGCGAGTACAAAGGCGCGTATTCGGGCGAACACGGCGACGGCCTGTGCCGCGGCGAATGGGTCGCATGGCAGTACGGGCCGCGCATCAACCAGGCGTTCAGCGAGATCAAGCAGCTGTTCGATCCGGAGAACCGCTTCAGCCCCGACCGGATCGTGCGTCCCCCGAAAATGGACGACGCACGCAACTTTCGCTTCGCGCCGGGGTATCGAGAGAAGGCGTTTACGCCGTCGCTCGACTGGTCGGGCTGGAACGTGACGCGCGATCCGCTCACGGGCGCCGAAACTCTCCCCGGCACCGGCGACGATTTGAGCGGCGGCCTCGCCAAGGCCGTCGAGATGTGCAACAACAACGGACACTGCCGCAAGTTCGACGCCGGGACGATGTGCCCGAGCTATCGCGTGACGAAGGACGAACAGCACGTCACGCGCGGACGCGCGAACACGCTGCGCCTCGCGATCTCCGGACAACTCGGCGACGAAGGACTCGCGAGCCGAGACGTGAAGGAGACGCTCGACCTGTGCGTGTCGTGCAAGGGCTGCAAGCGCGATTGCCCGACCGGCGTCGACATGGCGAAGTTCAAGATCGAGGCGCGCGCGGCGTGGGCAAAACGTCATGGCATCACGCTGCGCGAGAAGATGGTCGCGTACATGCCGCGCTACGCGCCCTATGCGGCGCGGGCCGGCGGATTGATGGCCGCTGCCGAGCGCATCCCGGTGGTGTCCGCGTGGGTGAAACGCGCGATCGGCTTTGCGCCCGAGCGGTCGATGCCGCGTTTTCGCAAGTCGTTCCTTTCCGATGCAGTCACGCGCAGATCGAACGCATCCGCAGCAAAGGAAGTGCTGCTTTTCGTCGATACGTTCAACAACCACATGGAGCCTGACAACGCCCGCGATGCGCAACGCGTGCTCGAAGCCGCTGGCTACACCGTGCGTTTCAATACGCGCGAAGGCGAGCTGCCGGTTTGCTGCGGGCGGACTTTTCTCGCGGCGGGTCTCGTCGACGAAGCCAAACACGAAGCGCGGCGCCTGCTCGATACGCTGATGCCGTATGTGGATCGCGGCGTCGCGGTGGTCGGGCTGGAGCCGTCGTGCCTGCTCTCGATGCGCGACGAATTCCTGCAATACGGCTACGGCGACGAAGCGCGCAAGCTCTCCGAATCAGCGTTCCTGTTCGAGGAGTTTCTCGTGCGCGAGAAAGCGGCGGGGCGGCTGAACCTCCCGCTGCGCGCGCTCGACGCGCCCCGCGCGTGGGTCCACGGCCATTGCCACCAGAAAGCGTTCGACGCGTTTCGCCCCGTGCAGACGGTCCTCGGCTGGATTCCGGGGCTGGAAGTGAAGGCGATCGAGTCGTCGTGCTGCGGGATGGCGGGCAGCTTCGGCTACGAGGCAGAGCACTACGCGGCATCGAAGGCGATGGCGGAACTGTCGCTCTTGCCCGCCGTGCGGCAGGCGGCGCGAGGAGATGTTATCGTCGCCGACGGCACCAGTTGCCGCCATCAGATACACGACGGCGCGGCGGCCGAGGCCCTGCACGTCGCGCGCGTGCTGGCCCTTGCACTCGATTCCGGATCATCCACATGACACTTGCTGTTCCTCCCGCCGCGCTCGTCGGCGATTCGCTCGGGGGCGTCGGCACGCCGTCGCTCCTGATCGACCTCGATGCCTTCGATGCGAACCTGCGCGAGATGGCGGCCTTCGCGGCATCGAGCGGCGTTGCGCTGCGGCCGCACGCGAAGGCGCACAAGTCGAGCGCCATCGCGACAAGGCAAGTGGCGGCGGGCGCGGTCGGCGTGTGCTGCCAGAAGCTGAGCGAGGCGTATCCGTTCGCGGCGGCGGGTATCGAAAGCATTCACGTCAGCAACGAGTTCTTCGGCGCGGACAAGCTCGCGATGGCCGTCAAACTCGCGTCGCGCGTGCGGTTGAGCGTGTGCGTCGATGCGCGCGTCCAGGTGGATGCGCTCGGCAGAGCGGCGGCGCAGGCGGGCGTCACGATCGACGTGCTGCCCGAAGTCGATGCTGGCCAGCATCGCTGTGGCGTGACGACGCCAGACGCGCTTCTCCAACTCGTCGATGCCGTGGCCGCGCATGCGTCGCTGCGCTTCGCAGGCGTGCAGGCGTATCACGGCGGCGCGCAGCATATCGCCGGCTGGAGCGCGCGCAAGGAAGAAGCAGTGCGCACCGCCGACCGGACGGCCGCGTTCCTGCGCGCGCTCGATGCGCGCGGCGTGCGTTACGCAGTCATGACGGGCGGCGGAACGGGCACGGTCGAATTCGATGCCGTGAGCGGCGTCTACACAGAAGTGCAGCCCGGCTCGTACCTCTTCATGGATGGCGACTACGGCGGCCTCGACTGGTCCGGCGCGATGCGGCCGCGCCACAGCCTCTTCGTCCTCTCGACGATCATGAGCGCGGCGCGCGCGGGCATCGCCGTGTGCGATGTGGGGCTGAAGGGGCTGGCCGTCGATTCGGGATTGCCGCGCAGTGTCGGCTGGGCACCTGGGTCGAAAGGACCGGCGCTGCGGTACGTCGCCGCGAACGACGAACACGGCATGCTCGAAGCAGAGGGCGATACCGCCGGCGTGATCGGCGAGCGCGTTCTGCTGCCGCCGGGACATTGCGATCCGACGGTGAATCTTTATGACGAGTATGTGTGCTTTCGCGACGATCGCGTGGAAGCCATCTGGCCGATCGATGCGCGGGGTTTGTCGCGATAGATGGCACGCGCGTTTTGCTGCGCCATTCGTATTCACCACGTGGGCGCGCACTTACGACGGTCGCGCGTTTTCCAAGTGGAAGCGCTCTGGCCGATCGACGGGCGGGGATTGTCGCGGTAGCCGGCGCGCGCGATTTGTCGCGCCAATCGATTCGCAAAAGCGCTAGCGCGCTTTCGCCCGGCCGCTCTTCCTAACGTTTCCCGCGCGAGGCGCGTCCCTGGTCACCGGGGCGCCGCCGTTCAACTGCTCCATCCACGACAGCGCATCGACGTAGGAAAGAAACTGCTGCAAATACCCCGGCGACAGCTCACGCATCAGCGAAAGCGATCGATGCACGAGGCTGCTCGAATTGAGCGGACCGGCGTTTCCGGGCACCTGCGCGAGCGATTGCCGCAGCTGCCGCGCGGTGCTGACTCGCGACCACGTTTCCCTGAAGTGATCGAGCGCTTCCAATTCGGGATACGTGCTTGCACCGTCCGACGCATGACTGGCGATGTGATCGACCAGTTCGGCGAGCGGTCCGCGAGCGGATTCGATCGGCGGCGGCGCTGTGCAATCGAAGCGTTCCAGATCGCCCGCATAGGCTTCCAGCAACCCCGCGACACGCTCATCCAGAATCCGTCGCGCTTCGCCGCGATGGCCGGCCGCGCGCCGTTCCAGCGCATCGATAAAAAGAAACCGCACCGGGTCCAGCCGATCGGCGCCGTGCTCACGCCATGCGTCGAGCGTTTCGCGGGCGGCGTTCGTCGTCATGGCTTTACCGCCGCAGTCGACGACGGCCTCGGCATCGGCGCCATTTCGACGCGGCGATTCTTCGCGCGCCCGGCGTCGTCGGCGTTCGAACTCACCGGTTGACCCGCACCGAACGCCGCCGCGAACACCGAGGAAGAGGGCACGCCCTCGTCGATCAGCGTTCGCGTGACCGTCAGCGCCCGCTGCGCGGACAATTCCCAGTTGTCGGCGAAGCGCCGATTGCCTTCGCGGACCTGCCGGTCGTCGGTGAAGCCGCTCACCATCAAAATCTCTTCGCGAGCCCGCAAATACGCGGACAGCGGCCCGGCGAGGCTCTTCAGCAAGTCCCGTCCTTCGGGCCGCAACTGATCGGAATTCAGCGCGAACAGCACACTCCCGCTGATCCCGATGCGCCCGTTCACGAGCGTCACACGCCCCGCCGCGAGCGGCCCGGCAAGCGCCTGTTCGAGCGTCTTGCGGCGCTGCGTCTCCGCCTGACGCTGCTTGACCTCCTGATCCAGCTTGCTCGACAGTTCGAGCTGCACGCCGATGACGCCCACCAGAATCAGCACGAACACGCCCAGCAGCACGGACATCAAGTCGCCGAAGACGGGCCAGATCGGTGCGGCCGGCTCCACGCCGCCGTCGATGTCCTCGCTCATGCCGCTTCGGCTCCGGCGGACGCGCGCTGGCCGGCGAGCTGCTGCAATTCCTCGACGATCTGCTTTTGCGACAGCATGCTCAAATCGATGACTTCCCGCGCCTGCGCGACGTAGTAGGCAAGCTGCTCGTCGCTGCGCGCGAGCGACTTGTCGAGCGCGGTTTCGATGCGCTGCAGGTGCGCCGCGAGCTTGTCGTTCGACGCACCGAACACGTGCACGGCCGCGCCGAACGCCTCGCCGAGACTCGCCACCTCGACGGCGCTGCCGGTCACTTGCGCGGCCACCGCGCCGAGCTTGCCGGTTTCGGCCTCGACGTGATCGGTAAATCTCGTGCCGACGCGATCCAGCAGATCCGCCGACGTCGACACGAGCGCATCGACGGCCGTGCGCTGTTCGGTAGACGCGTGGTTCACGGCATCGAGCAGGGTTTCGAGCGTGGCGAGCAGGCGGCTGCGCTCTTCGAGCATCGCCGTATCGCGAACCATGCTGTCGGAGAGCTTCTGGCGCAATTCCGCGACGACTTCCGCCGCCGCGCGCGGGGCTTCCGACGCGGCCTGCACGAGCCGCGAGATCTCGCCGATGGTGTCGGCAGCGTGCGCTTTGGTCTGCGCGGTCATGTCGCTAGCGGTGCGTTCCAGCGTGTCGCAGATTTCCTGCTGACGGGCCGCGGCGTGCGTGCTCGTCGCTTGCCAGTCGGCGTGGAGTGCGGCGGCCATCGATCCGAGCGACGCGGTCCATGCCGCGAGGCGCTCTTCGTCGCGCGATGCGAGTTCGGTGCGCAAACCTTCGTGCGACTGGTTCAGCTCGCGCAACAGCGACTGCGAGTGCTGCTCGAACGTCGCGGCGGCGGCTGACAGCGCTTGCTGATTGTCGGCGGCGAGCTTTTCACCGGCGCGTTCCTGTCGCGAGAGCGCTTCGTTCCATGCCGCCGATACGCTGCCTGCCGTCGTGTCGAGGCGAGTGGCGACGTTTTCCAGCAGGCCGGCCGAGCGCTCTTCGAAGGTGCCGGAGAAACGGTCGAGCGTGGTGCGCAGGTCTTGCGCGAGCGCTTCGCTCGATTGTTGGTGGCCGGCGAGCGCCTGCTTCCAGAGGTCGGCGATGGTCGTAGTGGTTGTTTCGAGACCTGTCGAAACGCCGGTGAGTTGCTGCTCGACCGCTTTCGTGACGGTGTCGTGCAGCGTGGCGGTTTCGCGCGCGATGCCTGTCATCGTCGATTCGATGCTGGTCGTCAATCCGCTGAGTTGCCGCGCGACGGCGCCTGTCACTGTCTCGTGCAACGTGGCTGTATCACCTGCAATTTTGGTAACCGTCGATTCCAAACCGGTCGTCAGTCCGCCAAGTTGCCGCTCCACCGCGCTCGTAACCGTGTCGTGCAACGTAGCCGTGTCGCGGGTGATGCTCGCTAACGTCGATTCGAGTCCGCTGGAAACCCCGCCGAGTTGCCGCTCCACCGCATTCGTGACGGTGTCGTGCAGCGTGGCCGTTGCCCGCGCGATGCCGGCCATCGTCGCTTCCATGACCGGCTGGAGCGCGGCGCCAGCGGCGCGCGCGCTTTCCGCGACGCTCCGTTTCAACGACTGCTCGACCGACGATGCCAGCCGCGTATAAGCCGCCTCGGCCATGCCGTGGAACGCGTCCTGGCTCGCGATCTGGCGCTCGTTCAGCGCGAGGCTCTGACGTTCGATGGCCGTCATCATCGATTGCAGACGGTCGACCAGCGTCGGCATCAGTTCGGACTGACGCTGCAGCAGCCGGAGAGCCTCTTCGCGCTGATACGCCTGCGAGAAAACGCGCAAGTTCGTCGCGATTTTCACGTCGAGCGTCTGCGCCGCCTCGATCCGCTCGCGCCGGAACAGCGCGGACAGCAGCCCGAGCATCGCCGACGTTGCGACGCCCGCGATCGACGTGCCGAACGCGAACCCCAGCCCCTTGACCGGCGCGGCGAGCGATGCGCGGATCGCTTGCAGATCGGTAGCGCTTTCGAGCGCCATGCCGGTGCCGCGCAGCGTCGCGACCATGCCGAGCAGCGTGCCTAGCATGCCGAGCAGCACCAGCAGACCGACCAGATACGGCGTCAGCGCCGGGCCGGGCAGAGCCACGCGCTCACCCTCGACGCGCAGCCGCACCGCATTGCGCAGGCTCGGATGCAGCCGATCGAGCCAGCCGGCGAGTCCCGGCGGCGGTCCGGCAAGGCCGCCTACAGCGCCCGAGAGCGTGGACGTGGCCTGGCTGTAGCGCCACAGTTCGAGCGCGCCCGCGACGTAACAGGCGCCGATCAGCAGCGTGACGGCGAACGCCAGCGGGTTCGAGACGACGTAGCCGCCGCCGATCCAGCACACGGCGGCGAGGCCAGTCAAAAAGACGGCGAGATGAATCGGATATCTGGACATGGCGTCCCGGTTAGCGGGCCTGAAGGGCGGCGAGCAGCCCTTCGACCGGTTGAAAACGAATTTCGAGTTCGGCCAGCAGCACGCTCCGCATGTCCTTGCGGAACACGTCGAGCCATGCGCCGGGCGTGTCGTTCCGGGCGTCGTTCGCAACGAGCGTCGCCTGCTCGGCCTTGCGCAATCGCTCGAAATGCCCGCCGAGCAGCACGGGCACCGTTGCGAACAGGCTTCGCTCGCGTGCGGAGAGCGATTGTTCCATGACGGCATCGACCATCGCGAGTCGGGTCATGGCGGGCGTCCTCGTGGCGAGCATCGACCGCAGACGGCCGCGCAACGTGCCGATCGACGTCTCCATCGTCTGCTGCAGCGAGAGACAGCGGTGGCGGAAAAACGCGTAATCGACTGATGTTTCCTGCGCGCCATCGCGGCGTTTGACGCTAAATGCGCTGTCGCGGGCGATCGCCTTCGTCAGCGACGCGCGCACGCGGGCGCATTCGTCCTCTTCAGCGTGGCCGCCGGACCGCGCGCCCGGGGCGGCGGCGGGCGGATTGGCGGACAGTGCGGTCGAAAGGGCGATCGCGTCGGTCCAGCCGAGCCATTGGCTCAGCCGGTCCGAGAGCGATTGTCTCGATTCGGGGACGTCGACGTCCGTCAGGCGCGTCAACAAGCGAATGAGCGTCGGGCCGCTGAAAGCTGTGCGCTGGGGGGCTTGCACGATGCACCAGAGTGTGAAAAACCCGACAGTTTACACGTCCGCGGAGGCAGGCGAGTTTCGGTTGGGGTCGTCGCGGGTGGTTTGTATTGCCAGCAAGGCTCGCCGCGATTTGGGCCTTGTCGCAATGCGGGTCGTCGGAATCATCTGAGGCGATCACGCCTGAGAACAGGACTGCAAGGCGCCCGATCTGAATTTCGGCTTACCATGCTCGTGAGCCGCGAGAAAGGAGTCCACGATGCGCACGAGAAGGGTCAGCCACGCGCGGCGCGCGTTTCTCCGCCAGTCGGGTGCGGTGCCGCCGACGCTGCTCCTGCTCGCGCTCGGCCGGCCCGGCACCAGCCGCGCCGCGACGGTTCTCCCGACGCCCGCCTGCACCGGCGATCACGAATCGACTCCGCGTCAGACTGCCGGCCCGTTCTTCCTGCCGCGCTCGCCGGAGCGCGCGTCGCTGCTGGAGCCGGGCACCGGCGGGACGCGGATCGTCGTGACGGGGCGGGTGATGTCGACCCGCTGCCAGCCGGTGCCGGGCGCGCTGCTCGACTTCTGGTACGCCGACGACGCCGGCAACTACGACGTCCACGGCTATCGCCTGCGCGGCCACCAGTTCGCCGACAGCGAAGGACGCTATCGGCTGGAAACCATCGTGCCGGGCGTGTATCCGGGACGCACGCGGCATTTTCACGTCACGGTGCAGGCGCCGAACGGCCGGCCGCTCACGACCCAGATGTACTTCCCCGGAGAGCGGCAGAACGCGCAGGATTCGTTGTACGACAGGCGGCTCCTATTAACGATCGATGGCGACGCTCACGCCGCGCGCTTTGATTTCGTGCTGGCCTGAACCTCCCATGGACGACGCCACCCGCACCTTCAACGGACTGCGCCGCCGCCTGCAGGGCATTGCGTACCGGATGCTGGGCTCCGTGGCCGAGGCCGAGGACGTCGTGCAGGACGTCTGGCTGCGCTGGCACGCGGCGGCGCGCGAGACGATCGAGAACGCCGAGGCGTGGCTCGTCTCCGTCACGACGCGGCTCTCGATCGACCGCCTGCGCGCCGCGCGCGTGCAGCGCGAGCAGTACGTGGGCATCTGGCTGCCGGAGCCCGAACTCACCGATTCGCCCGACACGCCCGAGCAGGTCACCGAGCGCGCGGACGACGTCTCCGTCGCGTTCCTGATGCTGCTTGAGCGACTGAGCCCGGAAGGGCGCGCGGCGTTCCTGCTGCGCGAAGTCTTCGATGCCGACTACGGCGAAGTCGCGAACGCCGTCGGCAAGAGCGAAGCGGCGTGCCGCCAGCTCGTCAGCCGCGCGAAGGCGCAGTTGCGCGACGATCGGCCGCGTTTCGCCGTGTCGCGCGAGATTCATCTGCGGCTGTTGAAGGTGTTCGCGCAGGCGCTCGCGCTCGGCGATTTCGCGGCGATCAGTTCGATGCTGGCCGACGATGCGATGCTCATCGGCGATGGCGGCGGACGCGTACCGAGCTTTCCGAAACCGATGGTCGGCGGGCGGCGTATCGCGCAGCTTTTTTATGCCTCGAACCTGCGGTATGGCGATGCGCAGCGGGTGGAGCTTGCGCTGCTCAACGGGCAGTGGGCGCTGCTGCGGTTCATCGACGGGGAACTGGAGTCCGCGCAGTCGTACGAGACCGATGGCGAGCGGATCGTGCGGATTCACGTGCAGCGCAATCCGGAGAAACTGGCGCGGTTGGCGGCTGCATATGGAAGCGGCTGAGGCTCCTCGGATTGTCGCCTCAAGCGCAATAGGATGAGTCGCTTACTCGGAACCCGAGCCTTTGGGCGAAAGCGGGCTGTTTGTCGCCGTTAGCGACTTCTGTAAATCCGGGATAGGACAACGCCAGTACATTGAGCAATGCGTTCCCAAGCCGCCGAGCAAATTCGTCATCAAGCGTGAATTCGGCGCCCTCCTTGCCGGCCTCGTCATCGAGGAATATCGGCGCCTCTAGCGCGTTCGTCGTCAACGATGCGGCTATTTCCTTCTCGACACCGTACACGGAGATTCGCCGGTCATCAGGCAAGTACTCGACGATCAGCGAACGACATCGATCAACTTTTGTCACTAATAACCCTCTGCATTGGGCCTATGTCGGACCGTTGGCACGGACGCGCGCGCCGCGGCGAAAGTCCGTGATCAGACCGTGCGTTCGCGAGGCTCGCTCCCGGTCAATCGGTGGGCGCGGCTGGAGGGGTTCGATCGGACGGCGATACCGGTTGCTCGGTAAAGGATATGAACGGCTTGAGTTCCGGCTGGTAGTTCGCGAGCAAACTCAGAACTGCGCCACCAAAGCGCCGGGCAAATTCATCATCGATCTGGTAATCAAAGTCATCGAGCAGGACTGGGATATCCAGCTTGCCCGCGCATAAAGGCTGAACCTGGTCGTCAGCAACGGTGTTACAGATCAACATTTTCCGCTCGTCGTCGTAACGCACCACAACTGAACTCGGTGTTCTCGGTCTGCTCATATCGGCCTTGTGTATCCCATGCAAATGTTACATCGATGCCGTGCGTTTTCGAGGCACATCGCGATGCGCGCTGACCCGCCCATCATACGACCGAACGTTTGGCAATCGTCGTGATCCTGCTCCCATTCCGCCAGGCATCTCGCTTGATCTGCTGGGGAAATGGCAATGTCCTCGACCGCGTTCGATACATCATCCGACAGCGTACCCTCACCCAACCCGAACGGCTCTGCCTCGCCGAGCGGCGTCCTCACCGCGCGGTCTTCGCCCCACTTCGAGAGCCCCTCAGGCAAACCGTACTTGCTGATCCATCCCGCGCGCGAACAACGGCAACATGCCGAGGGGGTCTCTCAGCATCGCCGCGTGCATGAACTTCGCGTTAATGCTGTCGTTCATCGCTTCGATTTCTTCCCGCGGCGTCGCGTTGGCTTCCCACTCCGCGAGCTGCGCCTGATACTGTTCCTGCACGCTTGCATAGCGAGGCGGTCGTAGTCCTCGACGCCCCAGAACGACGACGATCCGGCCTTCGTCGACGCCCCCCCAACGCCGGTAACTAGCGGTTTCTCAGGGATCACGACGACACTGCCGCCACCCACCATATCCATCAGCGTTTGCACGACGTCAAGATCGGTGCCGCATTTGGCGAGACGCTCGTGCCAGTGGAAATTCTTTTCAAGGAAGGCGCGCGCCCGGCTGGCTAGTCCCGCGTCCCTGGCCCACACATCCGCATAAGCCGATGCCGTGAACTTCTTGCCCGCTTCGACTGCGTTTCGCCGCTCGTCGTCGGGGGCAAAGGGTATGTATCGGTCGCTGTTTCGGTACAGCACGTAGCGGTGCCACGAGTCCGTCTTGAGTTCTGTCGCCATTCAATCTCGCCCAATAAACGCCCCGAAGCGCAGCGAACGTGCGACGTTCAAGGAGCGTCGCGCGAAGAATGACGGCCACGTTACCGAGGGAGGGCAGCGGCAAGTATCAGATTCGTCCGATTGTCGCTCCACGCGCAACAGCATGAGCCCCTCCCCATGCCTACCGCACTCGCAACCCCGCCCCTACGATGACTCCACCCGGCGCCTCGCCGTCACCTGTGGAGAAACCATGTCCCAACGCCTTAATTACATCCAGCACTCCCCCGCACTGTTCAAAAAATTCCTCGAATTCAGCAACCTCATCAAGGAAGGCGCGATCGAGGAATCGATCCGCGATCTGGTCGCGATCCGTGCCTCGCAGATCAACGGCTGCGCGTTCTGCGTCGACATGCACGTGAAGCAGGCGAAGATCAACGGCGAGCGCGAGCTGCGCATCCACCACCTGACGACGTGGCGCGAATCGACGCTCTTCGCCCCGCGCGAACGCGCCGCGCTCGCGTGGACCGAAGTGCTGACGAAGCTGCCCGAAGAGGGCGTCGCCGAGGAACTGTACGAACGCGTACGCACGCAGTTCTCGGAAAAGGAACTCTCCGACCTGACCTACGAAGTGATGGCGATCAACGGATGGAACCGCGCGAACGTCGCGTTCAGGACGGTGCCGGGATCGTCGGACAAGGCTTTCGGCCTCGACAAGGCCGGCTTGTCCTAAGCTTGACGAAGCGCCGTGGCGCTGCAAGGCCGTGGCGCGCAAACCCTTCGACCTCATCGAGACCCATCATGTCCAATCCGATGAAAACCGCGTCGCCGATGCTCCTGCTATTCGCCGCGCTGCTGACCCAGCCTGCCGCGGCGGCGGCGCCGGAAGCCGTCGTCACGCCGCTCATGACCGAGCCGCTGCCGGACTATCCCGGCAAGGAAGCGCTGATGATCAGCGTCGTGTACCCGCCCGGCGCCGTGGACCCGATTCACCGCCACGATGCGCACGCCTTCGTCTACGTGCTCGAAGGAACCATCGTGATGCAGTTGCGCGGCGGCAAGGAAGTTACGCTCAAGCCGGGCCAGACGTTCTACGAAGGCCCGAACGATGTCCACACCGTTGGCCGCAATGCAAGCAAGACGAAGCCCGCGAAATTCATCGTCCTGTTGCTGAAAAACAAGGGCGCGCCGGTCCTCACGCCCGTGCAGTAATAAAAACGCCGGGCGCTGTCACAGGATGTGCAGGTCGAACGTCTTATCCGGTATGGACACTTCGACCCGCACCTCCATGTCTGACATCTCTTTTCCTCGCAGCGCGAACGCCGACGATTCATTCGCGTGCAGTTTCGTCACGAGCTACACGGGCGTCGTCGCGTTCCTCGCGGTGGCCGCCGAAGGCAGCTTCGCGAAGGCGGCGGACCGGCTCGGCATCGGCCGCTCGGCGGTGAGCCGCAACGTGCAGAAGCTCGAAGCGCAACTCGACGCGCGCCTCTTCCAGCGAACCACGCGCCGCACGTCGCTGACGCGCGAAGGCGAACTGTTCTACGAAAACTGTCATCCGGGCGTGGAGCGCATCATGCAGGCGCTCGACGACATGCGCGAGCTGCGCAGCGGTCCGCCGCGCGGACACTTGCGCATCAGCTCGACGACCGGGTTCGGCCGACGCGTCGTCGCGCCACTCCTGCGCGGATTTCATGCGGCGTTCCCCGATATCGCGCTCGAACTGCTCCTCTCCGACACCGCAGCCGATTTCACCGCCGACCGCGTCGATGTCGCTTTCCGCGACGGACGCATGGAAGACAGCCAGGTTGTCGCCCGGCAACTGATTCCGATGCAGATGTTTGTTTGCGCGTCGCCCGGGTATGCGAGCGCGCACGGCCTGCCGCGCACGGTCGATGAAATCGCCGCGCATCGCTGCATCAATTTCCGCGCGGCGTCGGGCCGCGTGCGCGAGTGGGAATTCAAGGTCGGCGGGCACGCGCAAAAGCTGACGCCGAAAGCGCGCCACACGTTCAACGATCCCGACCTCGTCCTGCAGGCCGTGCTCGAAGGCGAGGGCATCGCGCAACTGGCGGGGTACCAGGTCTGTGAACCGATGCGTCGCGGGCAGTTGCTCTCGTGTCTCGCGCAGCACGCACCCGACGATAGCGGCCACTACATCTGCTATCTCAGCCGCAAGCATTTGCCGGCGCGAATTCGCGTCTTCGTCGACTACATGATTGAGCACACGCGCGCACTCGATCTCGATTGTTTCAGCGGCGTCATCAATCAGACGTTGCAGACAGCGCGCTGATTGGTGTCCCGAGGGCAACACCGAGCGTCCGCGCGGGAGGCTACTGTCCGGCCAAGCCCGCGCCTAGGATGGCTCCTGTACGCGGCCCGGCTTCAGTGGATTCACCAAGCCCGGCCGCGCGACATCCCGCGGCATCGCGTCCGCGCAATCATCGGAGGGGATCATGAAGATCGTAGTCATCGGCGGTAGCGGACTCATTGGCAGCAAGGTGGTGAAGGAACTGCGCGCGCGGGATCATGAGGCGCTCGCGGCATCGCCCGCATCGGGCGTCAACACGATCACCGGCGAGGGACTGGCCGAGGCCCTGGCGGGCGCGCAGGTCGTCGTCGACGTGGCGAACTCGCCGTCGTTCGCCGACGACGCCGTCCTCGAATTCTTCGAGACGTCGGGCCGCAACCTCTCCGCCGCCGAACGCGCGGCAGGCGTGAAGCATCACGTCGCGCTGTCGGTGGTCGGCACGGACCGGCTCGCGGAAAGCGGCTATTTCCGCGGCAAGATCGCGCAGGAAAAGCTGATCCGCGCCGCCGGCATTCCGTACACGATCGTCCATTCGACGCAGTTCCTCGAATTCCTCGGCGGCATCGCGCAATCGGGGACGCAGGGCGACACCGTGCATCTCTCGCCGGCTTACATCCAGCCGATCGCCTCCGACGACATCGCGCTCGCCGTCGCCGACTACGCGCTGGGCGAACCGCTGAACGGCGTGGTCGAAGTGGCGGGACCGGAGAAAGTGCGCCTGTCGGACCTCGTGCAGCGGTATCTCACCGCTACGCACGATCCGCGCAAGGTCGTGTCCGATGTGCACGCGCGCTATTTCGGCGCCGAACTGAAGGACGACACGCTCGTGCCCGGCGCGAATCCGCGTCTCGGCAAGACCGGCTTCGACGCATGGTTCAGCCAGTCGCAAGCGGCGCGCTGACATCCGCATCATGCCGCCGCCGCTGCTTCCGCCGCCGCTCACGCTGCTCGACAAGTACCACGGGCCGGATTTTCGCGCGCTCTATACGACGACCGTGAGCGTCACAGGCGGCGACGCGGCGCACGGCCGCGCGTCGGGCGTCGCCCGCTCGGACGACGGCAATCTCGACATCACCCTGCGCCTGCCGGCCGCGCTCGGCGGACCCGGCGGCGGCACCAATCCCGAGCAGCTTTTCGCGGCGGGCTATGCGGCGTGCTTTCACGGCGCGCTGAGCCTGCTGGCGGCGAAAGCCGGCATCGCGATTCCCGACGCGAGAGTCGACGCATCAGTCACCTTCGGCCGCGATCCCGTCGATGGCCTCTTCACGCTCAAAGCCGACATCACGATCCACCTGCCCGGCATCGATCGCGCGCAGGCGGAAGCGCTCGTGCGCCACACCGAGCGCTTCTGCCCGTACGCGAAGATGGCGCGGCAGGGCATCGTCAATATCGTTTCGCTGGCTGTTTAACGCCGCGATTCGTCACACCAAAACTCCTCCGCAGAACCCCTCGCGTATTCCCCGATATCTCGTGATCAGGCCACATGGTCTACTCATCACACCAGCATAAAAAGAAATCGGTCCATACCATCCCCACGCGGAGGAGGCGAAATGCAAACTGCAGAGCTCGCGTCGATCGAACGATCGGCGATTCGCAAGGTGTCGCTACGGCTCGTGCCGTTCGTGGCGCTGATGTTCTTCATCAACTTCCTCGACCGGACCGCGATTTCCTTCGCCGGCCCGAACGGGATGACCAAGGATCTCGGCCTCACCGCCGCGCAGTTCGGGCTCGCCGCGGGCGTGTTCTTCATCGGCTACATCCTGCTGGAGATTCCCAGCAACCTCGCACTGCACAAGTTCGGCGCGCGCCGCTGGCTCGCGCGGATCATGGTGACGTGGGGCGTCGTCGCGCTGCTGTTCACGTGGGTCAGCAGCATTCAGGGCCTTTACACGCTGCGCTTTCTGCTCGGCGTCGCGGAAGCCGGCTTCTTCCCCGGCGCGATCCTGTTCCTCAGCATGTGGGTGCCCGCGCGGCACCGCAGCCACATCCTCGCGCTCTTCTACCTCGCCCAGCCGCTGACGATCGTGATCGGCGCGCCCATTGCGTCGCTCCTGATCGAAGCGAACGGTGCGTTCGGCCTTGCCGGCTGGCGGATCATGTTCTTCGGAGTGGCTATCCCGGCGATCGCGGTCGGTTTCATCGCGTGGTTCTACCTCGCGGACCGGCCGTCGCAGGCTAAATGGCTCACGCCCGCCGAGCAGCAATGGCTCACGGCGGAACTCGAAGCCGAAGAACGCGCGAAGACGCAGTCCGCCGCGCCGCATACGCTGCGCCCCGGCGCCGCGATGATGAGCGGCCGCGTCTGGATGTTCGCGCTGATGTACTTCGGCCTGATCTACGGCCTCTACGCGCTGGCGTTCTTCCTGCCGACGATCATCGGCGGCTTCGAAGGCCGCTTCGGCACGCACTTCAACGTGTTCCAGAAGGGCCTGATCACCGCGATTCCTTACCTGCCGGCCGCAGTCGCGCTGTTCCTGTGGAGCCGCAACGCCACGAAGCGCGGCGTGCGAGCGTGGCACATCGGCATCCCGGCGCTGATCGGCGCGGCCAGCATCCCGGTGGCGCTCTTCATGCGCTCGCCGACGGCCAGCATCGCCGTCATCACGATCACCGCCTGCGCGATCTTCTCCGCGCTGCCGAACTTCTGGGCGCTGCCTGCGCGCTTTCTGTCGGGTGCGGCGGCCGCTGCCGGTATCGCGCTGATCAACACGGTCGGCAATCTCGCGGGCTTCATGGCGCCGTACATCACGGGCGCCGTCAAGGACGCGACGGGTTCCTACCAGGCGCCTATGTTCATCGTCGGGGCCTTCATGCTGATGTCGGCGGGACTCGCGTTCGCCATCGGCTCGACGACGCGGCAAGGTGCGCGCGACGACGCCGTCCCGACTGGCCTCAAGCCGCACACGCCCGTCAAATAACGCTTTTTCACCGAAACGAAATTCCGGAGATATCGAAATGAACGAGAAGATTGCACTCTTTGGCGCAGGCGGAAAGATGGGTTACCGCCTGACGAGCAACCTGTTGAAGTCGGATTACCGCGTCGCGCACGTCGAGCCGGGCGAGGGCGGCAGGAAGCGCCTGAAGGACGAACTGAACGTGGAATGCGTTTCCGCGGACGCGGCCCTCGACGGCGCCGATGTCGTGATCCTCTCCGTGCCCGATACGCTGATCGGCAAGCTGAGCCACGACATCGCGCCGAAGCTGCGTCCCGGCACGATGGTGATGACGCTCGATGCCGCCGCGCCGTTCGCCGGCCACCTGCCGGACCGCAAGGACCTGACGTATTTCGTCGCGCACCCGTGCCACCCGCTGATCTTCAACGACGAAGCCACGACCGAGGGCCGCCGCGACTTCTTCGGCGGCGCGTACGCGAAGCAGTCGATCACGAGCGCGCTGATGCAGGGGCCGGAAGAAGCGTTCGATCTGGGCGAAGCGGTCGCGAAGGTGATCTATCAGCCGATCCTGCGCTCGTACCGCCTGACCGTCGACCAGATGGCGCTGCTGGAGCCGGGACTTTCCGAGACGATCTGCGCGACGCTGCTCTACGTGATGCGCGAAGCGATGGAGGAAACGGTCGCGCGCGGCGTGCCGAAGGAAGCGGCGCGTGACTTCCTGCTCGGGCACATGAATATCCTCGGCGCCGTGATTTTCAACGAAATCCCGGGCGCATTCTCCGACGCCTGCAACAAGGCGATCGAGTTCGGCAAGCCGCGTTTGATGCGCGACGACTGGAAGAAGGTCTTCGATCGCGAGGAGATCGCGGAAAGCATCCGGCGCATCACCTGATTTCGAGACGCCGCGCGCCTGCTCATTCATTCGAGGAAAACCACTGTGACCGAACGCATCCACGCCACTTACTGGCTCGAAACCGGCGTCGATCCGCAGCTTGCCGCCGACGTGATCGCCGGCGAGCAGTCGAGCGGCACCTTCGTCGCGCTGCCGACCGAGACGCCCGAACTCAAGGCGCGCTCGGGCGCGCGCGTCGAGCGGCTCGAGATCATCGATCGCTCCGATATGCCGAGCCTGCCCGGCGGCATCGAAGGGAAGGTTTATACGCGCTGCGCGCTGGAACTGTCGTGGCCGATCGAGAACATGGGGCCGTCGCTGCCGAACCTGATGTCGACGATCGCCGGGAATCTCTTCGAGCTGCGCCAGGTGTCCGGCTTGCGGCTGACGGGGCTCCGGCTGCCGCAGTCGTTCGCCCGGGCGTATCCGGGGCCTGCGTTCGGCATCACGGGCACGCGCAGGCTGGCGGGCGTCGAGCGAGGTCCTTTGATCGGTACGATCATCAAGCCGAGCGTGGGCTTGTCGCCTGAAGAAACCGCTCAGCAGGTGCGCGAACTGGTGGCGGGCGGCATCGACTTTATCAAGGACGACGAGCTGCAGGGCGACGGCCCGCATTGTCCGTTCGACGAACGCGTGCGCGCGGTGATGCGCGTCGTGAACGAACACGCCGATCGCACCGGCAAGAAGGCGATGGTCGCGTTCAACCTGACCGGCGACCTCGACCAGATGAAACGCCGCCACGACCTCGTGCTCGCGGAAGGCGGTACGTGCGTGATGGCGGTGCTCAATTCGATCGGGCTCGTCGGCATGCACGAATTGCGGCGCCACAGCCAGTTGCCGATCCACGCGCATCGCGCGGGCTGGGGATATTTATCGCGCAGTCCGCAGCTCGGCTGGGATTACGCGCCGTGGCAGATGCTCTGGCGTCTCGCGGGCGCGGATCACCTGCACGTCAACGGCCTCTCCAACAAATTCAGCGAACCGGACGACAGCGTGATCGCCGCCGCCCGCTCGGTGCTCGCGCCGGTCATGCCTGAAGCGCCGATGGCCGCGATGCCGGTCTTCAGTTCCGGCCAGACTGGCCTGCAAGCGGCCGACACCTACGCCGCGATCGGCTGCGCGGACCTGATCCACACGGCGGGGGGAGGCATTTTCGGGCATCCGGGCGGCGTCGCGGCGGGCGTCGAGGCGCTGCGCGAGGCGTGGGTCGCGGCGATCGAAGGCGTGCCGCTCGAGACTCACGCGCAGCGCCATCCCGCGTTGCGCGCCGCGCTGGGGTTCTGGAAATGAGCGCGGCGGCGCCGGACGCGTGGCCCGCCGGGCCGCTTCTGGCCTATTACGGCGACGACTTCACCGGCTCCACCGACGCGATGGAAGCGATGACCGCCGCCGGCGTCCCGACGCTCCTGTGCCTCGAAGCGCCCACGCCTGACCTGCTCGCGCGCTTTCCCGAAGTGCGCTGCGTGGGTCTCGCGGGATCGTCGCGTGGACGCAGCCCCGAGTGGATGAACGACGCGTTGCCGCGCGCCTTCACGAGCCTCGCTGCGCTTGGCGCGCCGATCCTGCAATACAAAGTGTGCTCGACGTTCGATTCGTCGCCGGAGATCGGCTCGATCGGGCGCGCGATCGATCTCGGCGTGCGGCACATGCCGGGGAAATGGTCGCCGATGATCGTCGGCGCGCCGCGTCTGAAGCGCTATCAGGCGTTCGGCAACCTGTTCGCGGCCGTCGACGGAGAGGGCCATCGCCTCGACCGCCATCCGACGATGTCCCGCCACCCCGTCACGCCGATGAACGAAGCCGATCTGCGCGTGCATCTGCGGCGGCAGACCGAGCGGCGCATCGAATTGATCGACATGGTGCGACTACGGTCGCCGGATGCCGCCGCCCACTGTCGAGCGCTCGCCGGCGACGACACGCCCGTCATCCTGATCGATGTCCTCGACGAAGAGACGCTCGCCGCGGCGGGCCGCCTCGTCTGGGAAGCGCGCGGAGAGGGCGTGTTCAGCGCGTCGTCGTCGGGACTGCAATACGCGCTCGCGGCGCACTGGCGCGCGTGCGGGCTGCTGCCAACCGCGCCGGGACTGCCGCGCATCGAACCTGTCGATGCGATTGCCGCCGTCAGCGGAAGCTGCTCGCCCGTGACGGCGGGGCAGATCGGCTGGGCGCGCGCGAACGGCTTTTGCGTCGAGCGTCTCGATTTGCGCCGCGTTCTCGATGAAGGCGCGACGGAGGCCGAGATCGAGCGGGCGGTCGGCGTCGCGGTGCAGGCGCTCGGGCGTGGGCAGAGCGCGCTCGTCCACAGCGCCGAAGGCCCGGACGATGCCGCCGTCCTCGAATTCGACGCCACCGCGCGCGCCGCTGGCATGACGCGGCACGCGGCGGCGCGGCGCGTCGGCGAGGCGCTCGCGGCGGTCATGCAGCGCCTGCTCGATCGCGTCGATCTGAAGCGCGTGGTGGTCGCGGGCGGTGACAGTTCCGGCGAAGTCGCGAGCGCGCTCGGTATTTCTGCGCTGAGTGTGACGGCCGGACTCGCGCCGGGCGCGCCACTCTGCCGGGCGTGGTCCGGCAATGCGCGCCGTGACGGGCTCGAAATCGTGCTCAAAGGCGGTCAGATCGGCGAGGCGTCGTTCTTCGGCTCGGTGCGCGGCTGACTAAAGCGAAAGCGCAGCTTCATGGAGGCGGTGTCGCGTGGTAAGGTCATCACACCAACTACGTGCAGGCTGAATTCATGGCTGAGACCACCATTGTTCGTCGAAAGCTTTATCAGGAAGTACTCGACCGGCTGATGGACCGCATCCGTTCGGGAGAAATCGCTCCCGGCGCGCAGCTTCCGTCCGAACGCGAGCTGATGGAAATCTACGGTGTCGGGCGCCCTGCGATCAGAGAAGCGCTGCAGACGCTCGAACGCTCCGGCATCGTCGAGATCGTGCATGGCGAGCGCGCGCGCGTCGTCGTGCCGACGGCGGAAACGCTGATCGGCCAGATTGCTGGCGGCGCGATGCACCTGCTGCGGATGCAGCCGGACATGCTCGAACATCTGAAATCGGCGCGGATGTTCCTCGAAGCCGGCATGGCGCGCATGGCCGCCGGGAACGCCAGCGAGGAAGACGTCGCGCAGCTTCAGTTGAAGGTCGCGCAGCAGCGGGCGTCGATGGTGAATCTGGAGGAATTCATTGAACGCGACATGGCGTTTCATCGCGAAATCGCGCGGATCAGCGGGAATCCGATCTTTCCGTCGATCGTCGAATCGCTGTTTCGCTGGGCCGGCGAGTACTACCGGCCGCTCGTGCGCGCGCCGGGCGCGGAAGAACTGACGCTGTCGGAGCACCAGCGGATCGTCGATGCGATCGCCGCGCGCGACGGCGACGCCGCCGAGCAGGCGATGCGCGCGCATCTGAGCCGCGCGAACGATCTGTACCGGACGCTGATCCGCACCTAGCAAATCTCGGCGTTTTCCTGCTCGCGATACGGCGGGTAATCGGTGTAGCCGATCTGCGTGCCACCCCAGAACGCCGACCGATCGTAGTGCGCAAGCGGCAGCGCGTGCCGCAGCCGATACGGCAAATCCGGATTCGACGCGAAAAAGCGCCCGAACGCGACCAGATCGGCATCGCCTTCGTGCAGGATTTCCTCGGCGCCTTCGCCGTTGAAGCCGCCCGCCGCGATGATCGGCCCCTCGAACACCTTCCGCAGCAGTTCCGACGCCACCGGTTTCTGCCCTTCGTCGATCGTTTCGACGCCTTTCACGCGCGGCTCGATGATGTGCAGATACGCGAGCCCAAGCCGGTTCAACTGGCCGGCTGCATACGTGAACGTGGCTTCGGGGTTCGAATCGGAGATCGCGCCCCATTGACCGCTCGGCGACAGGCGCACGCCGACGCGCTCCGCACCCCACACCGACACCAGCGCCGCGACTGTCTCCAGCAGAAACCGCGCGCGCTTTTCGATGCTGCCGCCGTATTCGTCGGTGCGCTTGTTGGTGCCGTCCTGCAGGAACGTGTCGGCGAGATAGCCGTTCGCCGAATGCAGTTCGACGCCGTCCATTCCGGCCATGAGCGCGCGCTCGGCGCTCTTTCGATAGTGCTCGATTACCGTCTTGATCTCGGCGACGTCGATTGCGCGATGCATCGACACAGGCACCCAGCCGTTCTGCGTCAGCGCTTCGCCTTCGAACGGCACGACCGAGGGCGCGATCGGCAGCGGGCCGCCGGTCAGATCGACGTGCGACTGGCGCCCGTCGTGTCCCAGTTGCATGAAGAGGCGGCCGCCCTTCGCGTGCACGGCGTCGGCGATTCGCTTCCAGCCCGCGATGTGCGAATCCTCATAGATGCCCGGCGCGCCGAGATAGCCGCGGCTGTCGTAGGACACGTGCGTCGATTCAGTGATGATCAGGCCGCCGTCGGATGCGCGCTGGCTGTAGTACTCGCGCATGAGTTCGCTCGGGCTGTCGTCGGGATTGGCGCGCAGGCGCGTGGTCGGGGCATGCACGACTCGGTGTTTTAAGGTGTACGGGCCGATTTGCATCGGCGAAAAGAGTCTGGACATGGTGAATTTCCCGGAAATTTAAGCGCAGGCGGCATAGGCAGACGCGTTCCGCACGCGCCAGATGCCGACCGTCAAGGCGAGCGCCGCGACTTCACACGCGGCGGCGGTCCAGCCGAGATTGGCGACCGAGGTGAAACTCAGCGACTGCGAACCGAGCGCCGCGCCGAGCGAAAAGCCGAGGTACATGAACGAGGCGTTGAGCGAGAGCGCGATCGGCGTCCCGCGCAGCCCGGCGATGGCGATCAGCCCCGCCTGCTGCGCCGGATAGAACGACCAGTGCGCGACGCCCCACGCGATCACGCCGACGAGCACCGGAACCAGCGCGATCGATGCCGGCAACCAGTGCGCGCTCGCCGACATCAGTGAGAACGCCCCGATCGACACCGCGAGACACGGCACGATCACGCGGCGCGGGCCGATCCGGTCCACCGCCTTGCCGCCCGCGAACACGCCGACAGCCGCCGCCAAGCCCCACGTGAACAGCACGTAGCCGATCTGCGCGCCGGCGAGCGGCGTCGTCTCGGCGACGAAGAGCGCGAGGTACGTGTAGACGGTGTACGCGCCCATCGCCCAGAGCGTCGTGACGATCAGCGTCATCAGGACGACGGGCCGGCGCGCCGTCTCGATGCGCTCACGCAGCGTCGCGACCGGCAGACCCGCGCCGATCGTGCGCGGCAGGCCGAGGATCAGCCCCGCGCTCGCCGCCGCCGCGAGCATGGCGACGCCTGCGAAGGTCATGCGCCAGCCGAGCCGGTCGCCGATGAACGCGCCGAGCGGCACGCCGAACGCGACGGCGATCGTGATCCCGCCGTTGACGATCGCGAGCGCCGTGCCGCGCCGCTCGGGCCCGGCAATCGCGCCGGCGAGCGCGTTCGCGCCCGGCACGTACAGGCCGGCCGCCGCCGCGAGCAGGATGCGCGCCGCCATCAGCTCCCAGTAGTTCTGCGCGGCCCACGCGATCACATTTGCCGCGCTGAACGCGACGAGCGCGGCGATTAGCAGCGTGCGGCGGTGCAGCGCGCCGGTCAGCGCGGTGAGCACGGGCGACGACAGCGCATAGGCGAGCGCGAAGACCGTGACGAGCTGCCCCGTCGCGACGATGCTCGTGTGCAGATCGGCGGCCATGCCGGGCAAGAGGCCGGCGATCATGAAGCTCTCGGTGCCGACCGCGAAGGTCCCGAGCGCCAGCCAGTAGAGCGGAGCGAGCGAAACGCGCGTCGCGGAAACGGAAGGGGTCATGATCGCCTCCGCCTCAAGCCGCGAGCGATTCGTCGGCGCGATGGAACGGGTAGTCGGTGTAGCCGATTTCCGTGCCGCCGAAGAACGTCGGACGATCGTCGGGATTGAGCGGCTGATTGTTGCGAAGCCGCGCCGGCAAGTCGGGATTGGCGATGAAATCGCGCCCGAATGCGACGAGATCCGCGTCGCCCGCTTGCAGGATCGCTTCGGCCGAGTGCGCCTTGAAGCCGCCCGCCGCGATGATCACGCCCTTATAGTGCTTGCGGATCAGTTGCGCGGCGACGGGGTTCTGATCCTTCGTGTCGTCGTCCACGTTGCCGAGCACGCGCGGTTCGATCAGGTGGACATACGCCAGATCCAGCTTGCCGAGTTCCTGCGCGACATAGCTAAAGAGGCCTACCGGGTCGCTGTCGGACATGTCGCCCCAGGTGCCGCTCGGGCCTAAGCGCACCGCGACGCGCTTGCTGCCCCAGACCGAGATCACGGCGCGCGTCGCTTCCATCAAAAAGCGCGCGCGGTTTTCGAACGAGCCGCCGTAGAGGTCGTTGCGCTTGTTGCTGCCGTCCTGAAGGAACTGATCGAAGAGGTATCCGTTCGCGGCGTGAAGCTCGACGCCGTCGAAACCGGCTTCCTTGCCGCGCAATGCCGCCGTGCGAAAGCTTTCGACGAGATCGGCGATTTCATCGATGGTCAGTGCGCGGCTCGGCGTGTTCGGGATCCAGCCCGCTTCGGTGTAGGCCACGCCGCCGTGCAACACCGCCGACGGCGCCACGGGCGCGCCGCCGTCCGGCTGCAACTGGCTGTGCGACTGGCGCCCCGCGTGATAGAGCTGCAGGAAGATGCGGCCGCCCTTGGCGTGCACGGCTTCGGTGACACGGCGCCAGCCGGCGATCTGGCCGTCGTCGTAGAGGCCCGGCGCGCCGAGGTAGCCGTTGCCGTTGGGCGCGGCGATGGTCGCTTCGCCGATCAGGAAGCCGCCTTCCGATGCACGCTGCGCGTAGTACTCGGCCATCAGCGGGCCGGGTTTGGCGCCTTCCTCGGCACGCATCCGGGTGAGCGGCGCGAGCACGACGCGATGTGAAAATTCGAAAGGACCGACTGCGACGGAAGAATGAAGTTTGGACATGGTTGCCTCGAAGTGAATGGTCGTGAGTGACCTTGAGGCAAAGTGTATGTGCACATCGATCAAAGAAAAACAGGCTAAGGTTCCGAAGATACTGGACGAAAATGTCCGCAATCTTTGGGCAATGGAAATACGCGATGGATAGCCTCAGCGGAATTTCGATGTTCGTGCAGGTCGCCGAGACGCGCAGTTTCACCGAGGCCGGGCGGTTGCTCGGGGTGTCGTCGTCGGCGGTGGGGAAGAGCATCGCGCGCACGGAGGAGCGGCTCGGCGTGCGGCTGTTTCACCGCAGCACGCGCAGTGTCACGCTCACGGCCGAAGGCGCGCTCTTTCTCGAACGATGCCGGCGCATCCTCGACGAAGTCGAAGCGGCCGAGGCGGAATTGTCGAGCGCCGCAGGAAGCCCGCGCGGGCGGCTGCGCATCAGCACGCCGCAACTGTCGACGCTGATCATGCCCGTCATCGACGGCTTCATGGCGCTCTACCCGGACATCGAACTCGACGTCGATCTGTCCGATCGCATGGTGGACGTGATCGAGGAAGGGTTCGATGCCGTCATCCGCACCGGCGAGCAGCACGATTCGCGGCTCGTCTCGCGGCGGCTCGGGTCGTGCGGGCAGGTGCTCGTGGCATCGCCGGGTTATCTGAAGCGGCACGGTGCGCCTGAGCAACCGGCCGACCTCGCGCGGCACGCGTGCCTGCTGCACAAGTTTCCCGCGACGGGCAAGCTCGAACGCTGGCCGCTGCGGCTCGCGGAATCGGAAGCGGAGCCGGAATTGCCGCCGACCTTCGTCAGCAACACGATCGAAGTGCTCGGATTCCTCGCGCTCCGGGACAAGGGCATCACGTTCGTGCCGACCTTCCTCGTGCGCGATGCGCTGGAAAGCGGCGCGCTGCAGATCGTGCTCGGCGATTTCATCGACCAGACCGTCACGTTCTGGATTCTTTGGCCCGCGAGTCGTTACGCGTCGCCGAAGCTGCGCGTTTTCATCGATTACGTCGCGGAGAATCTGCGGGTCTAGTGCGGACTTGAGTGTCCGCAATGTTCGGAATCCCGGCCTGTTTATCTTCAATCCCCTCGACCCTACTATTCCGGCGTCGCCGCGTCGATCTGCCGCGGCCTTGAACCGGAGAGGGAATCGTGAAGAAAATCAGAGTGGGCGTGATTGGGCTCGGGCATTGGTCGGAATACGGGCATCTGCCTTCGTTGAAGTTGCTGCCGGAGTACGAGTTGACGGCTGTCTACAGCCGCAGCGCGGAAAAAGCCGCGGCGCTCGTCGAACGGCATGGGTTCAGGTATGCGGCGGCGTCGGTGGAGGAGCTGGTTTCGCACCCGGAAGTCGACGCCTGCGTTCCAGCACGAGGAAGGCATCCGCGCGGCGATCGCGGCGGGCAAGGACGTGTACTGTGAATGGCCGCTTACGCCGAGCACGCCGTTATCGAAGGAACTGCTCGCATTGGCCGACAAGGCGGGCGTGCGAACGATCGTAGGCTTGCAACGGCGTCTGAATCCCGGCTACCACTATCTGCGCGATCTGCTCGCGCGCGGCGAGATCGGCGAAGTGCGCTCGGTGCGGTTGCATGTGAGCGTCGAGTATTTCCAGCGCGAGCGGCCCGCTTCGCTGTATTACACGATTCCCGAGGAAAATTTCTCCAGCCTGCTGTCGATCTACGGCGGACATTTTCTCGATGCGCTGTTCAGCACGATCGTGGGTTTCCCGGAGAGCCTGTCGGCGCTGACGGTCAATCAGTTCAAGGAAGTCACGCTGATCGAAACCGGCGAGACGCTTGCGCACACCAGCGCGGATCAGGTCGTCCTGGCCGGGGCGTTCGCGAACGGCGCCGTGCTGAGCGTGCATCTGGAGGCGGGCAAGCGCAACAACTACGGCGTGCAGCTCGACATCACGGGCAGCAAGGGTGATCTGAAACTGTGGAACACGACGAGTTTCGGAGATGCACCGAACCGCATCGAAATCGCGCGCGGCGATGGGCAGCCGCTCACGCCGCTCGATGTTCCGACGGACTACGACTGGCTCCCGCCGAGCGATCTTGGCGCGAGCGTGCTGGAACTGGCGAACGTGTACGCGGCGCATGCGCGCGACGTGCGGAACGGTTCCTCGCTCGCGCCGACGTTCGCCGATGCGATCCGCATGCATGAACTGATCGGGCAGATCGTGGAGTCGGACCGAAGCGGGAAGCGCGTTCAGGTTCCATGATGGTTGCGTCGTGTGATCGATCGTGATAATTTATGATCGTTTATGATCGATGATCGCCAACCGAGCACAGCATGCAACGAACACGACAAGACGCATCCGACGGACTTCTCCCCGACGAGCGCGAACGCCTGATCCTGGAGCGCCTGCGCGCGCAGGGCCGGGTACTGGCATCCGAACTTGCCGCCGACTTCCAGACCTCCGAGCACACGATTCGCCGCCACCTGCGCGACCTTGCGAGCGCGGGGCACTGCAAGCGTGTCTACGGCGGCGCGCTGCTGACTTCTCCCGCGGGTCAAGCCGCGTCGGTGCGCATGACCGAGGCCGTCGATCGCAAGGCTTCGCTCGCCGCCACCGCCGCGTCGATCGTCCGGCGCGGGCAGATCATCCTGCTCGATGCAGGCTCGACCAACGTCGCGATCGCCGCCGCGTTGCCGGACGACGCGGACCTCACCGTCGTGACGAATTCGCCGCAAGCGTGCGCGCTTCTCGTCGACCGGCCGGGCTTCGACGTGATTCTGATCGGCGGTCGCGTCGGGCGGCAGACGGCGGGCGCGGTCGGTGCAACGGCGCTTCTGCAAGTCCAGCAGTTGCGCGCGGACCTGTGCTTTCTGGGCGCGTGCGCGTTCGATCCGGCGGAAGGCGTCGCCGCCTTCGACGCCGAGGACGCCGAGCTCAAGCGCGCGATGGTCAAGGCGAGCGGGCTGACGGCGATCGCGGTCACGTCCGAAAAGCTGATGACGGCGGCGCCGTTCGTGGTGACGGCGGCATCGTCGGTGGATTATCTGATCGTCGAGGCCGGTCTCGACAACGGCCGGCTCGCGCAACTCGAAGCCGCTTGCGACAACGTCATGGTGGCCTCGTCATGAAACCAGTGAAAGAACGAATTGCGACGCTCGCGGTGTTTCTCGCGAACGGTTTCGGAATCGGCGCGTGGGCCGTCGAGGTGCCGCGCATCAAGGAGAGCCTCGCGCTCAGCGATACCGCGCTCGGCATCGCGCTCTTCGCGTTCGCGCTGGGCGCGATCGTCGCGATGCCGCTCGCCGGGCGTCTCGCGCCGCGCTTCGGCAGTGGCCGCGCGACGGCGCTTCTCGCGGTGGCGTTCGTGATCGCGCTGCCGCTGCCCGCGCTGATGCCGGGGTTTTTGCCGCTCTGCATCGCGCTTCTCGTGCTCGGCGCGTCGAACGGCGCGCTCGACGTCTCGATGAACGGCCACGCGAGCACGATCGAAACCGAATGGCGCGCGCCGATCATGTCGTCGTTTCACGCGGCGTGGAGCGCGGGCGGATTGCTCGGCGCGGCGTCGGGGGCGCTGATCCAGAAGTGGGGCGGCGGGATCGTCGGCGGGCTGGCGTGGCCGGCGGTTTTCATCGGCGTGATCGTCGTCGCGGCGGCCTTGCTGGCGTTGCGCGACATCGGCGAGCGGGCGACCGATTCCGGCGGTGGCCTCGCGCTGCCGAGCGCCGGCGTGATGCGGCTCGCGGCGCTCGCATTCCTCTGCATGATGGTGGAAGGCGCGGTCGCGGACTGGAGCGCGGTTTTCCTGCGCTCGGCGCTCGAAGGCGACGCGAGCGTCGCCGCGCTCGGCTACTCGGCGTTCGCGCTTTCGATGGCGGCGTGCCGGATCGTCGGCGATGTATCCGTGCGGCGCTTCGGGCCGGGCACGGTGGTGGCGATCGGCGGGCTGATCGCGGCGACGGGGCTCGCGCTCGTGCTCGGGCTGCCGAACGTCGTGACGGCGTGCGTGGGGTTCGCGCTCGTCGGTATCGGCCTGGCGAACATCGTGCCCGTGATTTTCAGCGCGGCGGGACGCTCGACCGCGACGCCAGCCATCGGCGTATCGATGGCGGCGACGGCGGGGTATGCGGGTTTTCTCGTCGGCCCGCCGCTTATCGGGCTGGGCGCGGGGTTCGTCGGGCTGCGGCTCGCGTTGGGGGTCCCGGTGGCGGCGGCGTTGATCGTTTGCATGTTCGGCGGCCGGGCGGTGAGTCACGCGAGCGGAGCGTCGACGACGGCGGAGAATCAGCCGACCTGACCCCGGAGTTCCTTCAAATGTTTATAAATCGTCGCGCGTCCCATCCCTAAAACATTCGCGACGTAATTCGCCGCGCTTTTCCCCTTGAAAGCGCCTTCGAGATGCAGCGCCTCGACCAGTTCGCGCCGATGATGCCGCGACAGCGAATTCAGGCTCAGCTGCCGCTCCTTCAGCCAGCCGTGCAGGAACGCGTTGATGCGTTCCTGCCAGTCGTCTCTAAAAAGCTCCTCCGGTTGCGGGACGACGCCCACGCCCGTCATGAAACGGTCGAGCACGCTGCGCACGTCCTCGAAGACCGCGATATTGAAGTTGATGCACATCAGGCCGGCAGGCGCGCCTGCGTCGTCGAACAGGACCGTGCTCACGCAGCGCATCTTGCGCCCATCCCAGTTCAGCTTTTCATACGGCCCGACTAGCCGGTCCGACGCCGTGTGGTCGACTTCGTCGAGCGCCGAGTCGTCGCCGATCTCGCGCTTCGACAGATTGTTCGCGATGTACGCGACGGTCTGCGTCGACAGGTCGTGGATCACGACTTCCGCGTACGGGAAAAAGAGCAGGGCGGTGCCTTCGGCTACGTGGCTGTATCGTTCGAGGAGCAGCTTGCGGACATCGGAGGGCGGCTTTTTCTTCATGGATGACGGACGAGTGGTGGTTCTGGCGCGGTCGGGAACCGCTCACGTTACCTGAATTGCTTTTCGCGGCTGCCGCATCTTGCGATAGCGCGACGCGATGTTGCAGTTTCCTGCCCCAGTTTAATGGACGACAGAGTCCAGATGATATTTTTGGTCTATATTCGTAGCCATTCGCCTACTCGACTCAAGGACAACACGATGAAGATCAAGGACTTCGGCGTCGAACGCTGGATGGACCTCTACGAAACGAAGTGCGCCTACAACCTCGCGGAAACCTGCGTGGAGTCGCTGACCGTCGACCAGTTGCTCACGCTGACGGGCAAGCAGGACAGCATCCTCGACGAGCTGCGCGCGCTCAAGCTGACCTACGGCGCGATCGAAGGCTCGGCGCGCCTGCGGAAAGTGATCGCATCGATGTACGAGCGGCAGGACGCGGCCAACGTGATCATCACGCACGGCGCGATCGGCGGGAATGCGCTGGTGTACGAGACGCTCGTCGAACCGGGCGACACGGCGATTTCCGTGCTGCCGACGTATCAACAGCACTATTCGATTCCCGAAAGCTATGGCGCCGACGTGCGCATCCTCAAGCTGCGCGAGGAGAACGCGTTCCTGCCCGATCTCGATGAAATGCGCCGCCTCGTGAACGACAAGACGCGCCTCATCGCGATCAACAATCCGAATAATCCGACCGGGTCGCTGATGGACGAGGCGTTCCTGACCGAAGTCGGAGAGATCGCGCGTACGTGTGGCGCCTACGTGCTGTGCGACGAGGTCTATCGCGGCACCGATCAGGAAGGCAACGGCTACACGGCATCGATCGCGGATGTCTACGAGCGCGGCATCAGCACGGGCAGCATGTCGAAGACGTATTCGCTCGCGGGACTGCGGCTCGGCTGGATCGCGGGGCCGAAGGAGCTGATTCACGCGGTTTCGGTGCATCGCGACTACAACACGATCAGCGTCGGCATGATCGACGATCATTTTGCGTCGATCGCGTTGGAAAATCGCGCGGCGATTTTGAAGCGCAATCACGAGATTGTGCGCACGAATCTCGCGATTCTCGACGCGTGGGTAGCGAAGGAACCAGCGATTTCTTATATCAAGCCGAAGTCGGGAACGACGGCGCTTCTCAAATATGACCTGCCGATGTCGTCGCGCGATTTCTGCATAGGATTGATTGAAGAGACCGGTGTGATGTTCACGCCCGGCAGCGCGCTCGATATGGAAGGGTATGTGCGGATTGGGTATGCGAATAATCGCGGCGTGCTGGAAGAAGGGCTGCAGAAGGTGTCGGCGTTTTTGAAGACGCGGGGGCGGTAGGTGGTGGGACGCATCGTTGAAGGCGATGCGTCCCTTCCTGAAACATCCTGCAGATTCGCGAAGCACCCGCGTTTTAAATCGCGAGGCAAGTCCAAACCCGCTACCGTCTTCCGGTGACTCTCGTGTTCAGCAGCGAACGGGCAGTCGCAAGGATAATTTCATCACGACGCGCCGTCATTGACCACAGGATTTCGCGATCACGCTATTGCAGTTGTCGGGGGTGTTACCCGTAATGGTCGCTCCAGTGGAGAGGCTGAAAGTTGTGCCTTCGCGAGCATAGATGCCGCCACCGGGACCGGCCTCCACCTTCAGGCCACTCGGAAAGCCGATATTTGGTTTAAAGTGATGCGATGTCGTGATGTTTTTATTAATCATAGTGGGCGCACCAGAAAGAGAAAGTGATCCGGCTTCAAGGTATATTGCTCCGCCGGATGGCGGAACAGGCATTCCATAATAATCGCTAAGGGTGTAGCTCGGATCGCGTAAACTCCTCCCAACATATTTTGGCAACTCTCCATATTTTATATCTTCAATCAACCGTCTGGTGTAATCGTCATCATAGTTGTCATAGTTGTAATCAACGGCATTATTCAGCAACGGGCTATCGCTAATGTTCACAACGGAATTCGCGATATATAAGGCTCCGCCAGCGCGGCCAGTCGTCGAACCCTCGATCGTGGTGCGGATCAGATCAAGCTTGCCATTCTCGCTATAGATAGCGCCGCCGTAGTTCTGCGCAGAGACGGACTTAATAGTCGAGTCTTTAATGGTCATAGTTCCTGTCGACTGGAGAATCGCCCCTCCACGGCCCTCCGTGGAGGGAAGTCTGTTGCCACCCTTGTACAAGAATTCACCCAAAGCGAAGGAATTCTTGATTGTGACGCTTTCCAAAACTACGTTTCCGCCCTCTTGCCAAATTGCACTGCCAAGGCGTGAGGTACCATTGGTCAATATCAAATTCTTCAAGGTCAAGTTGGCTGGCTTAACTACCGTGAAGATACCCATTTGGCTATGCCCGATTCCGTAGGAAAACACTTTTCGTCCAAGGCAATTCCCTGCATAAGCAAAGCTTTCGCATGAAGAGGTAGTGATTTCCCTCCGGCCCTGCGGGCGGATGGTTGCTCCGTTTCCCTCGATCGTGAGTGTCGTGTTGACAGCTGGCAAAGCGCGGTTGTCGGACGTTCTACGGTCCCAGCGCATTGTCCGTGATGGATCAGTGATTTCGTAATCACAGTTCGGTGCGAGCGACAATATGTCTCCTTCGTTCGCGTTACTCATCGCGTCCTGAAGATCCTTGGCATGGCACGCCACGCTTTTGCTCGCGGCTAACGCAGGCGTAGCCGCGAGAAATGTGCAAATCACAACGGGATACAGCGCTGCAGATAATGTACGTCGCATTCGGTTGCTCCTGAATAAGAACTGACGACTGGATTAATAATTGTTATGCCGGCCATCTCATTATTCAGGTTTTGAATCCGCCGTGACTATTCGCCACGAAAAGTTACAGACTACGTAGGCCCATATTAATTAATCAGACTCAGCTCAAGAAATCTCACTCCCTCGACGGGATTGAATACATAAGCATCGATTTCCACGAATCCCAGCGATGCATAAATCTGCTGGGCGGTGGACATGTCCGGCAGCGTATCGAGCCGCATTTTCCGGTAGCCTGCCTCCTTTGCGTTTGCGACGATGAGCGTCGCCAGTTTTCTGCCGAGCTGCTGACCTCGACCGGAAGCGCGAACATAAAGCCGCTTCATCTCGCAGATATCGTCGCCGAGCGGCCGCATCGCGACGCAGCCGATCACCTCGCCTCCCTCCCACGCGAGAAATACGCGGCCTTCCGGCGCCGCGTATTTCCCGGGCAGGCTCGTCAGTTCCGAATCGAAGTCCTGAAAGCACAAGTCGACGCCGAGTCCATCCGCATATTCGCGAAAAATGCTGCGTACGGCCTGGACGTCATCGGGAAAAAGCGCGGGGCGGATGTCGGTCATTGTCAAGATCGTGTCGTGGTTTTAAGCGGGCAGTTTAAAACGAACGCCGGTGTCAATTCGCATATGCCCGCAAGCGTTTCAAGCTTTCGCGTCCTACACTTCGTATCCGAATCGTCAGACTCATGCTTGAAGCAGGCGCTTCTTCTCACGTTCGCCGCACGACGCACTCTTTGCAACGAATTACGCACGGCATGAGGTTCCCATGACGCTTTCCGGCCTGCTCTCGCTTGCCTGCGCATCGATGCTGATCTTGAGCGGCTGCGGCGCGCACACCGAGACGACGATCATCCCGCCGCTCACGTGGACCGCCTGTCCCGCCGACGTCGCCCCGGCCACGTTCCAATGTGCAACCGCCAAGGTGCCGCTCGACCACGCGCAGCCCCTGAGCGACCAGACGATCCAGCTCGCCGTGATCCGCCGTCCCGCCACGAATACTGCGTCGGTCTTGCAGAATCGCGCGAAGCCAAGCGCAGCGTGCGGATAGGTGCAGATAAGCAGTTGCGAAACTCCCAGTT
>NZ_FCOL02000053.1 GCF_001544515.1 Caballeronia terrestris | reverse complement strand
GCCTGCTCTCTGAATTCTACAGAATACGTCTGTTTCGTCTTCAACCTGCACCTCTGAGTTCTTCAAATAACAAAAATTCAGAGGCGACATCTAGTGTGACGCCGGGGGACTGCGAAGCTGCTATTTGAGGACTGACTGGAATGAACCATCATATGGACGGGATGCACGCCGTCTGACCGCCATCGACGGAGACAATCGCGCCCGTCATAAAACTTGCGTCATCGGACAACAGAAACGCGGCAACCGCTGCGATTTCCTCGGGCTGACCTTCGCGACCTATCGCGTGAGCGGCCCGGATACGCTTGGCCTTCTCCGGATCGTCGAACATGTAGGCCGTAAAAGGCGTGCGGATCATGCCAGGGGCGATGGCGTTTACTCGAATACCGTAAGGCCCAAGCTCTGCGCCCATCGTGCGCGTGATACCTGAGACAGCGAACTTCGAAGCCACGTAGGGCAGCCGGTTCGGCACACCCATGATTCCCGCCCCGGACGAAATGTTCACGATGGCGCGTGACGTCTCGTCATGTTGAACCGCGCGTGCAAATGCCTGGCACATGAGGAAAGTGCCGTCGAGGTTCACCGACATCACATTCTTCCAGTTCTCGGACTCGCAATCCAGCACGTTGCCAACACCCTTGATGCCAGCGCAATTGATCAGACCGTGCAACTTCCCGAGGTTCTGTTGCGCCTCGACGATGAACCGCTGGACCTGTTCCGCGTCCGACACATCGAGCTTTCCGCCAAAGATGCGAACGTCGTCGTGCAACTCGGTGACGAGCTTGTCGATTCCGCTCTGATCTTGATCCGCCAGCGCCACCGACGCGCCCTCTTCCCACAACCGGCGAACGCACGCCGCTCCAATACCGCTGGCAGCGCCCGTCACGACCACCGCCTTACGTTCAAATCGCTTCATGCCGCTGTCTCCCTGTTGATGTATGAGCCTGCGATTAGATGACTGCGTTGAACAGCATCGTCGAATCCTCTAGCGACTCAAGGTTGCGCACGAGGTTGATTGCTTCCTCGATTCGCTCCACCGCAAGCGGCCTCGCCGCAACCGAAGCGCAATCGCGAAATTTAGTGGCGAGCGCGTCCCATGACATCGGTGCTTCGGGGCTTCCCGGCACGTTGTCGCCGACGCGTACCAACTGACGCCCTTCGCGGGTCACGATCTCCATGCGACCGTCCGGGATCTTCACTTTCCAGTCGAGGCTGCTGTCTTCTACCGGAACGACCTTCTGAGCGATTGCAAGCACCTCGGGGTCGCGCAACGCTGCCGCGCTGAAATCAGCGATATGGATCTGTCCGCGCGCCGCTGCAAGCGCGACGCAGAATGGAAGGCTGAACTTCGCGTCCACGAGCGTCGCGGGCGCGCGTCGCAGCTCCAGCGGATAACACATGCGCTGATGGAAGTCTCCGACGAAGACCTTAATTTGCTCGATGTCGCTCGCCTTCAGTTGATGCTCTTTCATTAACTCGATGGTGGCGTGAATGTATGTGTGCACGTTCCCGACGGCCGGCCACGCCTTGTACAACATCGAGGCCCCGCGATACTCCTTGCCCAAACCGTCGACCATCTTTTCCCGGTCGTACTTTCCGCCGAAGTAGACGTTGAAGATGCCCGCCTTTCCCTCGAATAGTTCCGCGATTCCCGTAATGCCCTTCTTTGCCAGCAGCACCGACATCACAGCGCCCTGTGCCGTGAACCCGGCGTACATTCCGCGAAGATCGCTGCCGATGCCAAAGATGACCTGCATCGTCCCGCTCGACTGCATGCTCGCAATGCCGAGCGTATGCGCAATTTGCTCGCGGCTCATCCCCTGGACGTAGGCCGCCGCAGCAGCGGCCGAGAATGCGCCGACGACAGACGAGAGGTTCCAGTCCTGTCGCCATTGAACGTTGCAGCGCAGACGCACGAACAGGTCTTGTCCCAGCGCGACGCTTGTGATCAGATCACGCCCCGAGACCCGTCCTTTGCGTTCGGCGAGTGCAAGCACAGCCGGAACGACGGAGCTGTCGGGGTGCGCGCCCCAGGGCGTCTGATCGTCGAAATCGAGGCAGTGCGCCATGACGCCGTTAGCAAACGCGGCCGACTGCGCCGGCGCTTTACCGCCGAACCCGAGAACGGAAGCATCCGGTCGCCCGCCTGCATCCAGGATAACGTCGACCACGCCGCGTACCGCGGGCTCCATGCCACTGCCGGCGAGCGTTACACCGATGATGTCGAGAATGGATTTCTTGGCCGCTTCGACGGCTTCTTGCGACAGGTCTTCGAACCGGGTATCTGCAACGTGGTTGGAGAAGACATGGCAAAGGTCGCCGGCAGGCGTGATGGATTGCGAATCAGCGTGTTCAGAAGGGTTATGCGCGTTCATGTGATGGCTCTCTCGATTCCGCAAATTGACTGAGCATCAGTTTGCTAGGAGATACACCGATGAACAAGCGATGAATCGTGAGGTATTCTTAAGAAACACTTAATAATGCGATGCATCGCGCGGTCCATGTCCCTTCCTCGATTCACGCCACGACAACTCTCGGCGCTCGTGACCGTAGCTGATGTCAAGAGCTTCGCCAAAGCCGGAGAGCGTCTTAATCTGTCTGCATCCGCCGTTAGTCAGCTCGTCGCCGAACTGGAGTCCTCGATTGGCTTCCGGCTTTTCGATCGCACAACGCGCAGTGTTGCTTTGTCTCCCGCAGGCCGTGAGTTTCATCGCTCGGCTCGATGCGTGCTCGCGCATATGGAACTCGCACAGGCAGCGGCGGACGACATTCGTAATCGTGCGGCCGGCATTGTTCGTGTGGCCGCGCCGCTTATTCTGGCGAGCACGATTTTGCCCGCAGCGGTCAAGGCTTACGCAGGATCCCAACCCAAGGTGCTCGTGCGTATACGGGACACGTCAGTAGAGAATCTTGTCGATAGCGTCAGCAGCGCCGCAGTGGACCTGGCCGTCGGCCCGGACCAGACGGTAAGCGATGGTGTCGCGCGGCTCGACCTCTTCAAAAGCGCGTGGGTCTTGTGGTTTGCCGCCGGGCATCCGTTGGTCGAACGCAAGGAGATTTCATGGGCCGAATTGAGGCACTATCCGCTAGTCGTCGCCGGGCGAGACTATGAGCGCACGATCTCGCTCACGCATGGCGAATACCATGCGAATGACCGCATTACGCCGGTCGAGATCGTCGAGAACATCAGCACGGCTTTCGGCATGGCGGCCGAGGGACTCGGGCTCGTGATCGCGCCCGCTTACGTCGGGCTGCTCGGGCGGCGCTTCGGCCTCGTGATGCGCCCGATCATCCAACCTGAAGTCATGCGCCAAGTCTGCCTTTACCACTCCTCGACTCGCGATGTGTCTCCCGCGGCCGAGGGCTTCCGTGAACATCTGATTGCGTGGCTCGCGGGAAAGGATCACCTCGGCTTGTGAGGGCGCGTCCACGTTCGTGCACTATTCAAGGGACTATTTACAATGATCGACTTCCCGATCATCGACTCGCATATCCATCTGCTCGACCGAAAACGCTTCGGCTATTCGTGGTCGGGCGGCTCGTCGTGGGCGACCGGCGCCACAAAGCTCGACCGCGACTGGACTGCCGACGACCTCGCAAGCGCTTCGAAGCCCTACCAAGTCCAAGGCTTCGTCTTCGTCGAAGCCGATGTAGACATGCCGCAATATCTCGATGAAGCGGAATGGATCGTCTCGGCGGCCATCGATGACCGACGCATCATGGCGTGTATCGCTTGCCTGAGGATGGAAGAAGGCTTGTCCATCGAGCCGGAGATGGCGCGTCTGTCGCGTCTGAACGCGGTTCGCGGCATACGCCGTCTTATTCAGAACATGCCCGACTCGGCTGTCATCTTGCAGCGCGACTTTCTGGAAGCCGTCAATCTATTGCCGAAATACCATCTTTCCTTCGATATTTGCATCGATCGACCTCAGTTCGAACATACGATCGAGATGGTGAGACGATGCCCTTCGGTGTCGTTTGTGCTGGACCATATGGGCAAGCCCGCGGTGAAGGAGAGTCGGCTTGGTTCATGGCGCGAGTCCATGAGGGAGCTATCGTCGCTCCCCAACGTCGTCTGCAAGGTCTCCGGCTTATTAACGCAGGCCGATCATGCGACATGGAGCGAAGACCAGGTGCTGCCGCTCATTGACCACGCGATCGACCGCTTCGGCGTGGATCGGGTGCTTTTCGGCGGCGACTGGCCTGTGCTGGAACTCGCGGCAAGCTACGGGCAATGGGTCGATATCGTCGACCGCGTCACGCAGCACCTGTCGCACGCTGACCGGCGCAAGATCTTTCGCGAGAACGCCATCAAGACTTATCGCCTGGATCAACCGGCCTGACCTTATCTCAGTTCATGTGCGACGCGCGAAGCGCCCTCGTTCGGCGTTGCACTGCCAGATGTACGCAAACTCACGCCTCTCGTTTCCGGCACGAACTGCACGAGGACGAGACAAACGACTGCAACCAATGCCACGTAATAAGCGGGCGCGAGCGGTGAGCCGGACGCCTGAACGAGAAGTGTCGCGATGAATGGCGTCGTCCCGCCGAAGATTGCCACCGCGGCCTGGTAGGAGATCGCGTGCCCGGTGGCTCGAAAGGCAGTCGGAAAGAACTCCGGCGCGGCAACAAAGCAGGCGCCTCCATACAGCCCGACTCCCACGGCGAGCAGCAGTTGACCGGCAAGCGCGCCGGCAATCGTTCCGGTTGCCGCGAGATACACGCCGGGATACGCCGCGAACGCGAGCCAGGCAGCGCCGAAGGACAGGACGGGCTTGCGCCCGAGCCGGTCGCTTAATACGCCGCCGAGCGGAATCATGAACGACAGTACGACGATGGCCGCCGCGTTCGTGATGAGCGCCGATGTCGGGTCGAGCTTCGCCACCCGAACCAGGAACGTGTACATGAATCCCAGCAGCAAGTAGGATCCGACGGTCTGTATGGGCTGAATCATCGCCACATTCAGCATGCCCCTGAGGCCGCCTGTGCGGATTGCGGTGCGCAGCGGATTCTTCGAATCGGTTCTGCTAGTCGCCTGTTTGTATTCGTCCGGTTCGTCGAGATTGCGCCTCAGCCAGAACCCGACGATGCCGATAAGCCCGCCCGCCAGAAATGGAACGCGCCAGACCCAGTCGGCATACGCGCTTGCACCGGCGGCAAACTGAAGGCCGATCAAGAGTCCCGCCACCAACGCGTTGGGCAGATGCGAGAAAATCAAGGTCAGGCCAATCCAGCCGCCTCTGTGGTCATCCGGCGCCGATTCGAGGATGAAGCTGGTCGTGCCCGTCGTCTCGCCACCGAGTGCGAGACCTTGAGCAATGCGGCAAAAGACCAGTAGCGCCGGCGCTGCAATGCCGATGCTCGCATACGTGGGCAAGAGCCCGATTACGGCGGTGCCGAGGGCCATCAACCAGACGGTCATTGCCATGACTTTCACGCGGCCTACTTTGTCCGCCATGACGCCGAACAACAGTCCGCCGAGCGGTCGTGCGAAGAACGCAACCGCATAGACGGCGAACGTACTGAGTAGCGCGGCGGTGCGATCGCTGCCGGGGAAGAAATGAGCCGACAGAATCGGAACGGAGAATCCGAACACCGCGAAGTCGTAGATTTCGCCGAAGTTGCCGATGGAGCCGGTCGAGAGCGTCCGGATCGAGCTTTGCTTTGTCACCTTTCTTCTCCAGAAGCGCTTCTATGAACAAACGCGCTCAACAATGGGTTCTGCTAGATTATTCGGCTGAGACGGAGGATGTCGGGCAGGCCAAAATCGCGCACGTCCGGTCGGGCGAGGCCGCGAGAAAGCGCGACGTCCACTGCGATCTCGTAGGCCACTGACCGTTCCCGCAAGAGCGCGGTCAACCCTTGCGAAATGATCTCCCGGTCGGCAGCCGTCAGCGCAGCGGAACCGATGAAACGATCAGTCAGCATCAACGGCTCCCGACGCAACGTGCAATCCGCAACGTGTGCGGACACGGCTTACCGCTTGCGACGCCGCGTACCGCCGACCGTATAGATGGCCGCTGCCGTCACGACCACCGTTCCCTCGATGACGCCCTGATAGTTCGCGCCCAGATTCAGTATGTTGAATCCGTTTGTCAGGGTGAAGAGCAGCAGCGCGCCCGCAAGCGTTTTGATCACGGAGCCTGCGCCGCCAAACAGTGACGTGCCGCCAAGAATCGCCGAAGCGATGACAGTCAATTCCGCGCCTTGCATCGCAGTCGGATTGACTGCGCCCAGACGGCTGCCGAACAGGATTCCGCCGAAGCCGGCCGCCGCGCTACAGAGAATGAAGCCTGCCATCTTGTACCGCTTTACGTTGATGCCCGATAAACGCGCTGCCTCGGGATTGCCGCCTACCGCGTAGACCCGCCGGCCAACGTTGGTCATGCTCAGAACGAACCAGACGATCAACGTGAAAACTGCCATATACACGACGGGCTTCGGCATGGCGAGCGACATCCCGCCGGCCCCGACCAGAGCGAGGCAGCAGACTCCACCTGCCAGCATGCCGAACGACGTCACCGGGACATTGCGCGATTCGCGGCGCGCGCGAACCAGGAAATAGCATCCCGCCAACAGCAGCGTCGCGCCGATGACGATGAGCGGAACGGCGATGGGCAGTCGACCCGATTCAAAGAGCCGCATCGCCTGCAAGGCGTCGGGCGTGTCCACCGATAACGAGCGGCCATCGGTATAGATCTGAACCACTCCGCGAATCGCGGTCAATGTGCCCAGCGTCACGATGAACGCGTTAATGCCGAGATACTGAACGATCGCGCCATTCAACAGGCCGGCCAAAACCGAGACCAGCATCGCGATGAGCGCAGCCGGCCAGAAGCCGACGGTATCCGCGAGCCCGACGACCACTGCGGCCGAAAGCGCCGCCACCGAAGCGACCGAAAGATCGAAGTTGCCAGTGATCAAAATCACCGTCATTGCAACTGCGATGATCGCAACCAGCGACGCCTGATAAAGAACGTTGGAGATATTCGCCACACTAAGGTAACTGGGCCTGCCGGTATAAACCGTGACGGCAGAGATGACCATTACCAGCAAGATGAGGGCGTAGTAGACGCCCATCTCGCGCAGACCGAGTAAGCGCCGCCAGTCCGTCGCCTGTGTCTGCGTCGTAGCGGTCACGCCCTCGGTTGGGCCGCCCGAAGAACCGTTGCCGCCGTGAGACGGGCCGGAATGGGTGGAAGTCGTCAGGTTCATCATTACTCACTCTTTGAAGATTGCGCGGCTGCATGTGGCGTGCTCGCCGAGTTTGCACTCGTGCCGCCTGACAGCAGAATCAGTTCGTGCTCGGAGGTTTCGTGGCCCAGGCGCTCGGCGATGCAGCGTCCATCACGCATGACCAGGACTCGACTGCTCACCGCCAGAATCTCCTCGAACTCCGACGATACAACGATCACCGCCTTTCCCGCGGCCGCCAGTTCTCGCACGAGCAACAGAACGTCGGTCTTCGCACCGATGTCGATTCCGGCGGTCGGCTCGTCCAGCAGGAACACCTTTACATCGCTGAACAACCACTTCGCAATGGTCACTTTCTGCGCGTTCCCACCGCTCAGTTCGGTTACGAGAATGTCCGGCGAGTTCGCCTTGATCGATAAGCGCCGGATGGCCTCTGCGCCTCGCTGCTGCTCTTGCATCCGGTCCGGCAGCCAGCCTCCGCGCGATACGCCATCGAGCGCGGGAAGCGTCGTGTTGCGCCAAATTTCGAAGCCAGGCACGAGACCCTGCGCCATACGGTCCTCCGGCACGAGAGCCAGTCCCGCCTTCACTGCGGCCGCCGTCGACCGGCCGAGCAGCCGGCCTTCAACGCGTACTTCTCCCGTAGCGTCTGGGTCCGCGCCAAAGATCGCATGCAGCAGCTCGCTGCGACCCGAGCCGAGGAGCCCGGCAATGCCCACGACTTCGCCGGCCCTGACGCTCAAGGAGATCGGTTCGAGCTTGTCTTGAGACGCGAGGCCCTTCAATTCAAGCAGCACAGGGGCCGCCGCGTCGACGGGCCGCGGCGTCGCCTGTTCGAGCGCGACGATCTGCCGGCCGACGATGGCTTCAGCGATACGCGATTCGTCGAGATCACGCGTCTGCGCGTCCACCACCGCCTGCCCATCTCTCAGAATCGTCACGCGGTCCGTGAGCGCGATCACTTCATCGAGAAAATGCGAGACAAATACAATCGCCTTCTTTTCAACTCTCGAAAGATGCCGCACGATGCGATAAACCACCTCGCGTTCACTTGCGGCAAGGGACGCTGTCGGCTCGTCCATCACGATCATTTCGGCGCCCGTGCCAAGCGCTTGCAAAATCGCGACCATCTGACGCTGCCCGATGGACAGATCGCTTACCAGACCGTCCGGCTCGAGCCAGTATCCGACGCGCTCGCACAATTCCGAGAACCGCTGCCGTATCTTCGTGTTTCGTCGCCACCGGCCCTCTTCGCCAAGGAACACGTTCTCGAGCACTGAGAGCGTCGGCACGAGCGGAATGTGCTGGTGGATGGTCGCAATGCCCATGTCGTTCGCGGCTTTCGGACTCGAATATTCGACCGCGGCGCCCTTCCAGACGATTCGTCCGCCGGTGGCTGCAAGCGAGCCGGAGAGAATCTTGATGAGCGTCGATTTGCCGGCGCCGTTTGCGCCCAGCAACCCGTGCACCGTGCCGCGCGACACTTCCAGATTGACTCCGCGAAGTGCAGTCAGCCCGTTCGGGAATGTCTTCGTCACACCCTCAAGCTGCAACAGCGGGACTTCGTTTGCCATTTGTCTCTCTCCTGCCACATCGGTTGTCGTCGCTCGTGCTTACCACTCGGGCACGCATTGCGCGAGGCTCGCCTTGGTGACCTGAGGCGTGTCGACATCGACGAACTGTGCCTTCGGCGCGCCGGGGTTCGTCACCGCTGCGTACAGCGCTTTGAACGCGAGTTGCCCCATTTTTCCGGGCTGGATGCAGACGGTTCCATCGACGTCGCCGACCTTGATCGCGTTGATGCCAAGACGCGATCCACCGCGCCCGATCAGCTTTGCGTGCGAGCCTGCGGAATGGACCGCGCGAGCGCAGCCGATCACCATGTCATCGGCCTGATTGAAGAACAAATCGATGTCCGGGTGCGCCGTCAGCATGTTCTGGCAGACCGATTCGCCTTTCTCGGGCGTCCAGTCGGTAGGCTGCGAGGCGACGATGCGATACTTGATCCCCGCCTTGTCGAGCGCATCCTTGAAACCCTGAGTGGTCTGCCATACGGTCGGATAACCGGGCGCACCCTCGACGATCGCGATATTCGCCGTGCGCCCCTTGGGCAGCAGCGTCGCCGCGATTTGCCCGGCGTTGTATCCGGCATGCACTTCGTCGCTCGCGACCAGCGCGGTCAGCTTCGGATAAACATCCTTCACAGGATGCTTCTGCGGATCACCGACCTGCGTCGCCACGGCCACGATCGGTATGTTGTGGGACGCGGCTCGATCGACCCAGGCTTGCGCGACCACGGCGTCGATCGGCAGGACGGCGATGCCATCGACTTTTTGCGCGATGAGGTCATCGACCGCATTCCCCTGGCGCTCGACACTCGTCTTCGCATCGAGGACGATCGTCTTGACGCCGGCCGCCTTCGCCGCTGCTTCGAAGCCTTTGGCGGCCGCAACGTTGAACGGATACTGCATGCCCGCGGCAACGTAGCCGAGCGTGATGTCCTTCGCCAGAGCGACGTCCGCCATGAACGCAAACGCGCTCGCCAGGCAAATCACGCCCACTTTCCTGAATTGATTCTTCATGTGTGTCTCCGTCGGTTTGTTATGTTGTCTTGCTGTTTTCGTTACTTGGATCGTGTTGTGGGCGGCGTTTACCATTGAGGCACGCAACTGGACACGTTCTCTTTAGTGACGCCGGGCGTAGGGATTTCGATGAACTTGCCTTTCGGTGCGCCGGGATTCGTCACGGCGGCGTAAAGCGCCTTGAACGCCTGCTGGCCCATCTGCTCCGGCTGGACGCAGACGGTGCCATCCACCGCACCCGCCTTGATCGCCGCAATGCCCAGGCGAGAGCCGCCCCAGCCGACGAGCTTTGCATTGGAACCGGCCGCGTGTACAGCGCGTGCACAGCCAACGACCATGTCATCGGCCTGGTTGTAAAAGAGATCGGCATCGGGGTGAGCGGTCAGGATGTTCTGACAGACGGCTTCGCCCTTTTCGGCGGTCCAGTCGGTCGGCTGGGACGCGACAATGCGGTACTTGGCTCCGGCCTTGTCCAACGCATCCTTGAAGCCTTTCGTGCGCTGCCAAACCTGCGGATAACCCGGCGCGCCTTCCACGATCGCGATGTTCGCGACGCGTCCCTTCGGCAGCAGCTTTGCCGCAATCTCCCCCGCGTTATAGCCCGTATGCACCTCGTCGCTCGGCACCAGCGCGGCGAGCTTCGGATAGACGTCGTGGATGGAGCGCTTCTGCGGATCGCCCAGTTCGGTCGCCACCGAGACGAGCGGAATGTCGTGCGCCGCTACGCGGTCCGCCCAGCTTTGCGCGACGACGCCATCCAGCGGCAGAAAAGCGATGCCGTCGACCTTCTGCGAGATCAGGTCGTCGATCGCGTTGCCTTGCTTCTCGACGCTCGTCTTCGGGTCGAGGATGATAGCCTTGGCACCCGCTGCCTTGGCCGCTTCTTCGAATCCCTTCGCGACAGCCACGTTGAACGGATACTGCAATCCCGCAGCGACATACCCAACCGTGATTTGCTTCGCGCCTGCAACACCAGCGGCTAGCAACAGGCTCGCCGCGCCTGCGCTCAAAAGACGCCTCTGAAACGTGCCCATCGTTTGTCTCCAATATGTTTTATTTGGTCCAACGTTTGCGCTCGTTTCTGAACGGGTCTTCTTGTATTGAGCTTTTCTTACATGCGCACTGTCTTTTGCAGCACTGTCTTCGTGACCATATAGGCGTCGAGCGTTGATGGGCCGCCTTCACGTCCGATACCGCTGTCTTTGACACCCCCAAAAGGCGTGTCGGCGTCCGGCGTGCCGAAATGGTTGATGGAGAGGACGCCACACTCCAGCTCGCGGCCGATACGCTCGGCGTCCTCCAATGAGTTGGTAAAGGCATACGCGGCCAGCCCGACCGATAGGCTGTTGGCGAGCGCGATGGCCTCGCCCAGATCGTCCACGCGCACGCATGCGGCGAGCGGGCCGAACGGCTCTATCGTCATTGCGTCGGCGTCGTTCGGGACGTCGGCGAGAACGGTCGGCGCGAAGAAGTAACCTCGTTCGCCAATGCGCTCGCCTCCGGCAGCCACGCGCGCTCCGCGTTGCCGGGCGTCCGCCACGAGAGATTGCATGGCCGCCAGCCGCCGTGCGCTTGCCACCGGCCCCATCTGCGCGGTCTTGCTGAAGCCGTCGCCGACGCGGACATCCTTCACCGCATCGGCGAAAGCGGCGACGAAGTCGTCATACACGCTGCTGTGAACGATGAACCGTGATGGCGACGCGCAGATCTGTCCGCTCGCGTTCGTCTTGCCGCGCGCCGCGAGCCGTCCGACTGCCGCGCCATTCACACCCTCGCAGACCAGTACCGGAGCGTGACCGCCGAGTTCCATCAAGACGGGCTTCATAGCCGCCGCGGCGAGTTGCGTGAGGTGCTTGCCGACCTGCACCGACCCCGTAAACGTGACGAGCCGAATGACAGGCGAAGCAATGAGGGCCGACGATATTTCCGCCGGATTGCCGAACACGAGATTCAGCACGCCAGGCGGCAACCCCGCCTCTTCGAAGGCCTTCACCACGAGACATGCGGTAGCGGGCGTTTCTTCGGCCGCCTTCAGAATGACTGAGCACCCCGCCGACAAAGCGGCACTGACTTTGCGGGCGGCCGAACTGATCGGTACGTTCCACGGCGTGAATGCGGCCACCGGTCCGATCGGCTGCCGCAAGATGAACTTCTGCATCTGCGGTTCGCCGGGCACGATCAACCCGTAGTCGCGTAGTGACTGCGCCGCATTCCATTCGAAGAAGTTCATCGAACGGTCGGCTTCCGCGTAGGCATCGGAGTAGAGCTTGCCGTTTTCCAGCGTGATCGTTGTGGCGATGAGCTCGAGCCGCTCGCGCATCAAAGCCGCTGCTTTCTGGATGATCTTGACGCGCTGCTGGGGCGGTGTGTCGCGCCAGATTGAGAATCCGCGTGCGGCTGCGTCCAGGGCACGCGAGAGATCGTCGCCTGTCGCCTTCGGCACCTGTCCCAGTACTTCTTCCGTAGCCGGGTTTCTTACTTCGACCGCTGTTTCGCGGTCGTAGATCCACTCGCCATCGATGAACAGACCGACGCGCGGATAATGAGTTTGCACCTTGCTTTGATCGCTTTGAAGACTTGCGGTTGACATTGAAGAAATTCCTTTTGCTTAGCTGGTTCAGACCGCGGACACTCTCTCGATCTCGCGAATGTCTCGACGAGACGAAGCGTCCTTCGCAATCATGTCGGCCGCCTTCACGCCGATCATGATGGACGGCGCGTTGGTGTTACCCGACGTGAGATGCGGCATGATCGATGCATCCGCCACCCGCAAGCGCTCGACCCCTCTCACGCGCAGGCGCTCATCCACGACAGCGAGGCGGTCGCGGCCCATCTTGCAGGTGCCCGCCTGATGGTGTGCGGAGTTGCCGGTCATCGCCATCCATTGAAGAATCTGCTCGTCCGTCTCGACCATCGGACCGGGAATCTCTTCTTCGATGACGCGCGATGCGATCGGCGCCGTCGACATGATTCGACGAATCATCTTCACGCCCGCGATCATCGCCCTGTTGTCGTCGTCGTTGCTCAGGAAGTTGGGCTTGAACACGGCGGGATCGTCAGGCTTCGAAGAGCGCAAGGTCACGGTCCCAGTGGCGCGCGGACGCAGCAGGTACACCGATACGCCCATGCCTGGCTGACGATCCACTTCGCACTGGCCGCCAGGATGGTAGGTAAAGGTCATCGGCCGGAAGCTGATCTGCAAGTCCGCATACGCTTCTTCGGGACGGCTCTTCACGAAGGCGCCGACTTGCGAGGAGCCGAGCGCCAGATAGCCTTTGCGCGTCAGCAGATAGCGTGCGCCTTCGAGATACTGCCGGAAGCCGCCCAATTCGAGGTTGTAGGAACTATCCGGCGTCGAGTGATAGCTTCCATGCACATAAAAGTGGTCTTGGAGATTGAGCCCCACGCCCGGTATGTCAACGAGCGTTTTAATGCCGTGTCTTTGCAACTCTTCGTCCGGCCCGATGCCGGATAGCATGAGTATCTGCGGCGAGTTGAGCGATCCGGCCGACAGAATCACTTCCTTCGCTGCATCGAACGTCCTACGCTCTCCCTTAACAACGACTTCGACACCTGTCGCCACATTGCCCTTCAGCACGATGCGTTGCACAGCGGCCTCGGTCAGCACCGTCAGGTTGCGCCGGTGACGCACGGGTTCCACGAAGGCCGTGTAGGCGGAGTAGCGTCGTCCTCCGCGAATGGTGTGCTGCATGAAGCCGACGCCGTCGTGCACTGCACCGTTGAAGTCCTCCGTGGGAGGAACGCCCAAACGCGCCGCGGCCTCGATAAAATCACGTGAGCTACGGACCTTCAATACGGGATCGCTGACCCACAGCGGTCCGCCTGCGCCGCGATAGTCGTTCGCGCCGCGCTCGTTGTGCTCCATCTGTTTGAAGTACGTCAGGAGATCGTCGTAGCCCCACCCCGGATTTCCCAGGTCGCGCCAACTGTCGAAGTCGTTACGATGTCCACGAATAAAGATCATTCCGTTGATGGAACTCGAGCCCCCCAGTGTCTTACCGCGCGGCCAATACATCTTTCGGTTGTAAAGCGCCGGCATCGAATCGGTGTGGTAATTCCAGTTGAGCTCTTTATGAAAGTACAGCTTCGCCATGCCGGCCGGTGTGTTCACCCAGAACCTGTCGGCGGGAGGCCCGGCTTCCAGAAGCAAGACCTTGTTCTCTGGGTTATCGCTCAGGCCACGTGCAAGCGCGCAGCCCGCCGATCCCGCTCCGATGATGATGTAGTCGTAGATTTCCATGCCGTCCAACTGCTGGTTCATAAGTGGGCGTTGCTGTTTGATGAAGGTTATTTCTCACTCGACGGTTAGGTCTAGTTGGTTTTTCTGGCGTTGAGGGTAAGCATTGCTGAACTGATCTTCGGTCGGCATGCAGACCGTCCGCAGACGCCCGTCACAGCGTCTTTCGCCTGTCGGCATTAGGGTGGCCGATCATTCAAAGCCCGCGCTTCCTAAGGGAAACACCTAGTCCGCGGCCTCGTCTGATTGCCTGCGACGTTGCGATTTGCACTGACCTATCGCAAGAGCGCGCTTTTGTTCTCCGAAGCTCGCGTATATCCTCGCCTTTCCTTTTTCCATGTCGACCGGAGAACACCATGTCCGAGGTATCCGCGATTGCCATCTCTTTTGCAAAGCCGGGCTACGAGGAGAAGTTGGCCGACGCGCTCGAAGGCTTGCTCGCGCCCGTTCACGAAGAAGACGGCGTGCTTCAGTACGAGATGTACCGCGATATGCAAGAGCCGCGCTGCTTCGTCTTTATCGAACGATGGGAAAGCCTGGAAACTTTCAACGCGCATTGCATATCGCCGCATGTCAAGGCTTACCTGACGAAAACCGAAGGCTGGGTCGAGAGCAACAAGATTCATGTGCTGAAGAAAGGGAAATAACCGGTTCAAGATGGGCCTTCAGCCTTGCTTACCGTCGAGCGAACAAAAACGAACTGGACCTGAGAGGCAACGAGGCAATAACCTGATTCGAAAGGAGACACCTCACCGCGTCATTTCCATTACAAGAGCATATCCATGAAAGAGCATCAGGCGACGCTTGTGGCCGACGGCTTCATCTTCCTGGAGGCGCCACGCTGGTTTGACAATCGCCTTTGGGTCTCAGACGTTTTCGATTCCAAGCTTTATGTCGTCGCTGAAGACGGTACGCGCAGCGTCGTTTGTGAGGTACCGGGACGCCCGGCGGGAATCGGCTTTCTGCCGGACAAGACGCCCATTGTCGTGTCATGCGCGCAAAGGAAACTAATGATGGTGTCGAACGGCGCCCTTTCGGTTTATGCGGACCTGAGCGATATAGCGAGTGGTGACCTCAACGATCTCGTCGTCGATGATGCCGGCCGCGTTTATGTCGGGAATTTCGGCTACGACCTGTTCGGCGGAGCGCCGATACGACCGACGGATATGCACGCGGTCGAGCCTGACGGTTCCATTCGCGTCGCAGCCGAGGGACTGGAATTCCCCAATGGAGCCGTGATCAAGGACGACGGCCGCACGCTCGTGGTAGCCGAGACCTGGTGCTGCAGGCTGACTGCGTACGACAGAGCGAATGACGGCAGGCTATCCAACAGGCGTCTCTTCGCGAACCTCAAGGGCAGACAGCCCGATGGGATCTGTGCAGACAAGCACGGCGCCATCTGGGCGGGTTGCTATAACACCGGCGAGTTCGTTCGTGTAGTGGAAGGTGGCGAGATCACGGACCGCATACGGTTCGAGGGTAACGCCGTGTCATGCACGCTAGGCGGCAGAGAGGGAAATACACTCTATTGTTGCGTGTACCTCGGATCGGATGAACAACTGCAAGCGCGACAGCCGCGCAGCGCCATATTCAAAACGGAGATATGAAGCAATGACGACTCATCGCAAGTGGAACTATGAAGGGAAAGTGGCTTTCGTGACCGGCGCGGCAAACGGCATCGGGCAGGCAACTGCCCTGGCTTTCGCGCAGGAAGGCGCGGATGTCGTCGTGGTCGATCTCTCGGAAGAAGGCGCACAGGCGACTGTGCGGATGGTCGAAGCGGAGGGGGTTCGCGCGCTCGCGGTGAAATGCGATGTCTCGAAGCCCGACGACGTGCAAGCGGCGCTCGCCGCAACGATCGATAAATTCGGCCGGCTCGACTTCGCGTTCAATAACGCAGGCATCGAGCAGGCGCTCGCCTACACGGCCGAGATTCCCGACGAAGCGTTCGAACGCATCCTGCGCGTGAATCTCGGCGGCGTCTTTTACTGCATGAAGTACCAGATCCCGATCATGCTCAAAAACGGCGGCGGTTCGATTGTCAATACATCGTCTGGCGCGGGCGTGGTTGGCATCCGTGGTCAAGGCGCTTATTGTGCGTCTAAGCACGGCGTCATTGGTCTCACAAAGTCGGCAGCGCTCGAGTACGGCAAAGATGGCGTGCGCATCAACGCTGTGTGTCCGGGCATCATCGATACGCCGATGATCGGCCGCTTCACGCAAGGCACCGAAGAGAACCGCAAGCGGATGATCGCGCAAGAGCCCATTGGCCGCCTTGGCCGCCCGGAGGAGATCGCCAATACGGTCCTCTGGCTGTGTTCTGATGTAGCGGGTTTCGCGATCGGTCATGCAGTCGTGGTCGACGGCGGGCAGACAGCAGGCCTCTGACCGACAAGTCGACGCCTAGGTTCGATGCGTTCGCGGGATCATGGAGACAGGTGCGTGAAGACATATCAGCTGTGGATCAATGGGAAGCACGAGGATCCCGCGAAAGGCGAGTGGATCGACACAGTGAATCCTTACACCGGAGAGCCGTGGGCAAGGATCCCTCGCGGGACGGCTGAAGATTCGGCCCGTGCCGTAAAGGCCGCCAAGCGCGCGCTGGACGACAGCCCGTGGAGCCGGATGACAGCAACCGAGCGCGGCAAGGTGATGCGGCGCATAGGCGATCTGATCGTCCAGCATGCCACGCCACTCGCCGCAACAGAGACGCGGGACAACGGCAAAGTCTTCACGGAGATGCAGGGTCAGTTGAAGACCATTCCCGAATACTGGTACTACTACGGTGGGCTTGCTGACAAGATCGACGGTGCGGTCATGCCGGTGGAGAAGGCCGACGTCTTCGCTTTTACCACGCATGAGCCAGTGGGCGTCGTCGCGGCGCTGACCGCATGGAATTCGCCGCTGCAATTTTTGTCGTTAAAGTGCGCTCCCGCGTTGGCCGCCGGCTGCACGGTCGTCGTCAAGCCTTCGGAATTTGCATCGGCGAGTTCACTGGAATTTGCTGCGCTCACCAAAGAAGCCGGACTCCCCGATGGCGTCTTTAATGTTGTAACGGGCTTTGGCAACGAAGCTGGCGCTGCGCTCGTCGAGCACGAGGATGTTGCAAAGATCAGCTTCACCGGCTCGAACATCACAGGCAAGCGGATCTACGAGACTGCGGCCCGAGGCATGAAGCGCGTCGCGATGGAGCTGGGCGGGAAGTCGCCGAATATCGTTTTCGAGGATGCGGACCTCGATGCTGCCGCAGTCGGCGTCGTCTCGGGCATCTTTGGTGCGGCCGGCCAGATGTGCATCGCCGGTTCGCGGCTGCTCGTGCAGAATTCGATCAAGGAGCGTTTCACTGAGTGCCTGCTCGCTCTCGCGCGAGGTGTGAATCTCGGCGACCCGATGCAGCCGGAGACGAACGTCGGGCCCATCGCAACGCCTCCTCAATATGCGAAGGTGCTTGACTACATCGAGATCGCAAGACGCGAGGGCGCCCGTTGCATTCTCGGCGGCAAGCCCGCGGCCGGTCCCGGTGTAACGGGCGGCCAGTTCGTCGAGCCGACCATCTTCACGAACGTCACTAACGACATGCGCATTGCGCAAGAGGAAGTCTTCGGTCCGGTGCTGTCCATCATCGGGTTCGATGACGAGCAACATGCCGTGGCGTTGGCGAACAGCGTGATTTACGGTCTGGTCGCGGGCGTGTGGACCGCGAACATCGGCCGAGCGATGCGCATGACAAAGGCACTGAAAGCCGGCACCGTCTGGGTCAATACATACCGGGCCTACAGTTTCATGATGCCGTTTGGCGGCATGAAGATGTCGGGCATCGGTCGCGAGAACGGAATCGAAGCGGTTCATGAGTTCCTCGAGACCAAGAGCGTCTTTCTGTCTACCTCCGAGAGGGCGCCAGCGAATCCGTTCGTGCAGCGGTAGCAGCGGTCCTGGTCATACGCGGTAAGACGCACTTACCACCACGCCGAGAAAATGCGACTCGACGCACAACGTGCCGTGGCGCACCATCACTTTGCGCCGCATTGTTCCTGCGGCGGTCGGCCGGGGACGTCATCGGCAATGAAAGTCAGGAGGAGATAAATGCGCATCGGTTATATCGGGCTGGGCGCCATGGGTGGCGCGCTCGCGCGTCATCTGATCGGCAAGTTTCCGTTGAGCGTGTTCGATTTGAACGAGAAGACTGTGAGTGCTTTCGTCGAACTGGGCGCCACAGCGGCAGCAACGCCCGCGGAACTCGCGCGTAACAGCGACGTCGTGCTGCTTTGCTTGCCGAGGAGCTCGGACGTCCAGGCGGTGCTCTTCGGTGCTAACGGAGTGGCCGATGGGCTAGCGCCGGGAAAGATCGTCGTCGATCAGACCAGTGGCGTGCCGGCAGAAACCAACGGGTTTGCTCGTCAACTCGAAGAGATGGGCGTCACATTGTTCGACGCACCTGTCTCCGGTGCGATGGCTACGGCCATTGCCGGGACCATTTCGATCATCGCCTCGGGCCCGCACGACGCGTTTCAGAAGACGCTGCCGGTACTGCACGCGATCAGCCCGAACGTCTTTCATTGCGGCGAGCGCGTGGGTAACGGTCAGACCATGAAGACCGTGAACAATATGATGAACGTCAGTTGCCGCCTGGCGACTCTGGAGGTCGTGGCCATGGGGCGAAAGTTCGGCCTGCCCCTCGAACTCATGACCGAGGCGATCAACGCAACGACGGCTCGTAACTACACCTCGCAGGGCATGCTGCCTGCCATCGCGGAAGGGCGTCAGTCCACCAAGTTCTGGCTCGCGCTTCAAGTGAAAGACATCCATCAGGCGATCGGTTTGGCCGCAGAGCAGAAAGTCCCCATGCCCATAGGCGGCGCTGCGCGCTCGCTTCTGCAGATCGGCCTAAATTCGCTCGGCAAGGACGCCCAACTCGAACAGATGATCGGCGTCATCGAGTCGATGGCCGATACCAAGTTCGCTGATCTGCAGAAGAATGTCGCGAACCAGGAGGCAAAGTGACTACGATTGCAATGGCGGGAAGCGGTGATATAGCCGCGTTTGTCGCGCGCGCGTTGGCGAAGACGCATTCGGTTCGAATCTTCGACACAAACAATGGCTCTCTGCAATGCGAGGGCGCCGAACAAGCGAAGAGCCTTGTGGATCTGGCCAAGGGCGCAGACGTCGTCGTGCTATGCACCGATGCCGATGACGCGCGCGAGGCGCTGCTTCGCGACACGGACTGGCTAAAGGGCATCTCCGTTGTCATCGACGTGGGGCAAGGTGACCCGGACAATAGCCGGTCGCTTTCGAAGAACTTGAACGACATCGGCATCACGCTTGTCGATGCACCTCTTCACACCGAGAACACTGAAGCGATTGCCGACGCATCGGCGATTTTCTTTGGTGGCCCGGCCGACGTACTCGGTTCTGTGCGACCGATTCTTGAAGCGGTGTGCCCGAAGGTGATTCACTGCGGCGATGCCGGGAGCGGGCACGCCATGCGTCTGGTCGTCGCGGCAATTGCGGCATGCAACCGCCTCATCACCTATGAGTGCGCCGCCATGGGCGCCAAGAACGGACTCACAGTTGCAGATATGGCCACCGTGTTGAACAAAAGCTCGGGCTACAACAGTGCGTCCGCGCGTGTGCTTCCGGCTCTCGCCGCGAATGCGCAAACGGCTAATGCAACGGTGGGCAACTGCGCGAGCGACTTGAGAAAAGCATCGGCGCTAGGCATGCGTTACGGGGCACCGATGCTCATCGCGACCATGGTCCGGTCCACGCTCGATGCTGCGTCCCACCGACTCGGCGAATCGGCGAGTATCGACGCGTTGGCGAAGATCTGGGAGATCGATGCGGGGTTGCCAGCGTCAAGCTCACATTGATTCTCCGATGGACTCTGCGGACGGCGGTTCGCGCAACTCAGTCTAACCACCAATACGGGGCAACGGAATCCCCGAGGGAGCGAAGCAATGGCGCAGGCACTGCTCGGCTGCATCGCCGACGACTTCACCGGCGCGACCGATCTGGCCAATATGCTGGTGCGCGGCGGCATGCGCACGGTTCTAACTATCGGTGTACCGGATACAGATGTAAAAATCGAAGCCGATGCGCTCGTCGTCGCGCTAAAGTCGCGCACGATTCCCCGCAAACAAGCCGTGCGGCAATCGCTCGATGCGCTCGAGTGGTTGCGCGCACAGGGCTGCCGGCAGTTCTTCTTCAAATATTGCTCGACGTTCGACTCTACGAATCGAGGCAATATCGGCCCGGTCGCGGATGCGTTGCTCGATGCGTTGAGGGGCGACTTCGCCATCGCCTGCCCGGCGTTTCCAGAAAACGGCCGAACGGTGTTTCGCGGCAATCTTTTCGTCGGCGACGTGTTGCTGAACGAATCGGGCATGGAGAATCACCCGCTCACGCCCATGTCCGATTCCAATCTCGTACGGGTGTTGCAGCGGCAGACCAAGTCCATAGTCGGACTCATTCGATACGACATCATCGCGAAAGGCGCAGAGGCCGTGCGTGCGCGCATCGAAGAGTTGAAGGAGGACGGCGCGCGGATGGCCATTGCCGACGCACTTTCGGATGCCGATCTGTACACAATCGGCCGGGCATGCCGCGACCTCTCATTGGTTACTGGCGGGTCGGGGATAGCGCTCGGGTTGCCACAGAACTTCCACTCGGCGGACCTGCTCGTGTACGCGGGCGATGCCGCCGATCTTCCGCGCATCGACGGCGGCTCGGTCGTGCTCGCCGGGAGCGCATCGAAGGCGACTAATGCGCAGGTGGCCGAGTGGCGTGCATCGCGGCCGAGCTTTCGCATCGACCCGATCGCGCTGTCTCGCGGCGAACCGGTGGTCGAGCGTGCTGTCGAATTCGTGCGCGGACACGATGAAACGGTGCTGATCTACGCCACGACATCGACGGACGAAGTGAAGCTTGCGCAGAAGGAATTGGGCGTTGAGAAGGCGGGGCATTTGGTCGAAGCTGCGCTGGCCTCCATCGCGTGCAAATTACGTGAAGTGGGTGTGCGCAAGTTCGTTGTTGCAGGCGGTGAAACGTCAGGTGCAGTAGTTCAGGCGCTCGATGTCCGCTCGCTGCGCATTGGACCGCAAATCGATCCTGGGATACCGGCGACGCAATCCATTAGTGCCAAGCCGCTGGGACTGGCTCTGAAGTCTGGCAATTTTGGGACGATCAACTTCTTCGCCAAAGCCCTGGAAGCGTTGAACGGCGCGCAAGTGGCCGCCTGATGAAGATGCACCTGATATGGCGAAACGCCTTCCATTTGAGACTCTGCAGGAAGACGCTCCAGGATGTGTGACTACTCGTGCATCCTGGAGCGTTCCTAGCGTCTATTCGCAACGCACCGCTCGTCAGTCGAAACCGATCATGGCTTTGGTCTCGAGATACTCCTCGAGCCCGAAGACACCCATCTCTCGTCCATTACCGGAACGCTTATAGCCGCCCATCGGCGCTTCGGTGTTGCTTGTCGCACCGTTGAGAAAGACACGGCCCGCCTGAAGTTGACGGCCGACGAAACCACCTCGTTCCCGATTAGATGAGAACACGTAAGCGCCTAAACCATACGGCGTTCCATTCGCGATCTCGATGGCTTCTTCCTCCGTCCGATAAGGAATGACGGCAAGCACAGGACCGAATATTTCTTCCTGCGCGATGCGCATCTGTGGCGTCACGCTGGAGAATATGGTGGGCTTCACAAAGTAACCGCGTTCAAGTCCGTCCGGACGACCGACGCCGCCAACGCGAACGGTGGCGCCCTCCTCGATTCCAATCCTGATGTAGTCCTGCACTCGCTCGAATTGCAGCTTGTTGACCACTGGGCCCATGGTCACCTGCGGGTCGAGCGGGTTCCCTACTCTCACTGCCTTCGCTTCTTCCTGAAGCAATGCCAACAGTTCCTCTTCTTGGCTGGCCTGGACCAGGATGCGTGTAGGCGCATGGCACGACTGACCGGAATTTGAAAATGCGCGTGTGACGTTCCATTTGGCCGCGGCGCGTAAGTCAGCATCGTCGAGAATCACGTTCGCCGATTTTCCCCCTAGCTCCTGCGCAACCCGCTTGACCGAGGGCGCGGCCGCTTCCGCGATCAAGACCCCGGCTCTGGTGGACCCGGTGAACGACACCATGTCGATGTCCATGTGCTTGCTAATAGCATTGCCTACAATGGGGCCGTCGCCAAGCACGAGGTTGAAGACGCCCTTCGGGACGCCCGCGTCGTGAAGCACCTCTGTGAGGTGGATGGCACTCAACGGAGTGAATTCACTCGGCTTGAGAACCACCGTGCAGCCGACAGCCAGTGCGTAGGCGAGCTTGGTTGCGAGGAGCTGAAGAGGCCAGTTCCATGCGGTAATCAGCCCGCACACGCCAATGGGTTCGCGACGAACGGTGTTGGGGCCCAAGCGGTACTCGAACTCGTAATCCCTGAGCGTTGCCAGTGCTTGCTTGAAAGAGCCGAGCGCGGCCGGTGCATGAATGTTCTGCGAAATCGGCGTACCCAGTTCAAGCGTGACAACTTCCGCGAGCTCATGCTCGCGGCGAACGAAGCGGTCGATGATGGCTTCGAGGAGTTCGATGCGCTCGCCCTTCGATGTCCTGCTGAACAAGGCTAGGGCAGCGCGCGCGGCCTTCACCGCCAGATTGACGTCTTGCGCGCCGGCCAACGTAACACTTGCGATCGGTTCCTCGGTGGCAGGATTCACCAAGGTCCAATCGCTACGGCTAAGCGGAGAAACCCATTCGCCATTGATATAGCACTTCTCGTACGATCGCATATGCATCTCCAGTTTGATTTAGTCGGCCACGTCTCGCTTGGGCGTGGCCTTGTAAAATGTGTGCTTGGCTTGATTGCGGCCCGTGGACCAAGCGCTATTCGCGCCTAAGCGCCGAGATTCATGGCAGGCCGCCTGCGCTCTGGCGGAAAGACACACCAGCTCCCGTCTGCGTGGCGAAAGAAGATGAACGCTATGGGACGGTCGTCCGCTGGGCCTTCAACACGCACGAACCTGTAATGCTCGTTGCGACCGTGGCTGAACTGCGTGACGCGTACTCCGTTCGCCACTCCAATCCACTTATCGACGAGCGTGCGTAACGATGTTCCCGAAAGGCTCACTGCTGTCTCCTGCTCTACGTCGACGCCGAAGCGCCTGGCCATCAGCCGCATCCAAAGCGACGATGATAGAAGTTTGAAATCGCACAGACGTTGGGTCAAGTCAGCTATTATGGTGCCCTGGTAAGCGGCGCTAACCGACACGAAGAATCATGAGCGTCATGCTGAGACAACGCCCGCGCCCGTTGAAGCTCCAGTCTTCTGACAGGCCGAGTTGAAGGAGACACAATAGAGATGGAACTTCGGCATCTTCGATATTTCATTGCGGCCGCAGAAGAAGAGCACTTTGGACGGGCCGCCGTGCGATTACACATCACCCGACCCGCCGTCTCGCAGATCATCGCCGACCTAGAAGGCGAACTCGGAACACCACTTTTCGAACGGCTCGCGCACACGGTAAAGCTCACTGCGGCCGGGCGCACGCTGTTGCCCCAGCTCGTGCGGGTCATGGACGATTTGAACGAAGCGATCATCCTGACCAAACGTGTTGGACATGGCATGACAGGGACGCTGCGTATCGGATACGGATCGCTGACTCTGATGCATTCGATCTTTCGCGCCGCAGTCAAGCAATTCCGCGAGACGTATCCGGAGATCAGTCTTTCGCTGGTCGAACTCTCGACCTCACTACAACCTAAGGCTCTCGCAGCGGGTAAGATCGACGCCGGCTTCATGCACTTGGGGCCAAGTCCGCATCCAGGCAAGCGGCGCACCGAGATCAACATTGAGCGGGAAGGCATCGTTCTTGATTCGCTGTGCATCCAGACCGGCCACTTAGGTGTCGCGGTTTCAAACGACCATCGATTAGCGCGGAGGAAGTCGCTTACGCTCGCCGATCTCGCTGACGAAGGGTTCGTAGTCGACCCAAAGTCCAGCAGTAGTCTGAGCTATGGGCAGTTGCATGCTTTCTGCCAGGCAGCCGGGTTCGAGCCGAACATCGTCCAGGAGGTGAGCACGATCGCCTCGCAACTCAACCTTATTTCCGTCGGCATGGGCATCGGATTGGCGGTCATGGGCAAGAACTTCCAGTATCCGAGCGACCTGACGGTCATCCCACTGACGAACCTGGACTATTCAACTCGCTTTATCTTCGGATGGGTACGCAGGCAGAACGATCCGATTTTGGACAAAATGATCGAGATCGTGAATAACCTGTCGAAGTAGTCGGGTTGGCGTTGTAGGGCGCGACGCAGCTGGGGCCTTCAATCTCGCCCCAGCGCGCACGTTCTCTCAGCGTTGCAACACTTCCGGATTGGTCATATTGGACTTTAACGTGCCGTTCAGCGCGCTGATGAGGTTCTCGGCAGCGTTCTTGTTCATTGCGCGTCGCGTCTCATGTGTGGCGGATCCGATATGCGGCAACGTCACCACGTTGTTCATCTTCAGCAGCGGCGACTCAACCGAGAGCGGCTCTTCCAGATAGACATCGAGCCCTGCGCCGGCAATGGTGCCGTCTTTGAGCGCCTCGACGAGCGCCGCTTCGTCGACGATCTGCCCGCGCGACGCATTGATCAAAAACGCGCTGCGCTTCATCGCCTTCAGTTGCGGCGTGCCGATGAGGTTGCGCGTCTCCGCAGTCAAGGGCGGCTGTAACAACACGAAGTCGGACGTGCTGAGCAGTTCGTCCAGTTCCACCTTCTTCGCTCCGTACTCGCGTTCAGCGCGCTCGTTGACGCCGTGGCCTACGTACAAAACCTTCATCTCGAAGCCCAAGGCAGCGCGCCGGGCGACCGACGTGCCGATACGGCCCAGCCCAACGATACCCAGTGTCTTGTGATGAACATCCACGCCGAACTTATCCTCACCGATCTTCTTGGTCCACTTTCCAGCCTTCACGAACGCATCCAGTTCGGCAAGGCGCCGGGCCGTGAGCAGGACCAGCGAAAACGCAGTGTCGGCGGTCGACTCCGTAAGGACATCCGGCGTATTGGTCAGCAAGATGCCGCGTTGATTCAGATAGTCGATATCGAAGGCATCGTAGCCTACCGAGACGGTGGATAACACCTTCAGACGTGTCGCGCCCGCGAGCGTTTCTGCGTTCATCTTCACGCCGGTTCCGATCGCACCGTCAGCGTCCCTGAGCGCGTCAATTAGCGCGTTCGGCTGTTTCGGATCGACGATTGCAACATCGGCGTGAGAACGTAGGTACTCAATCGTCTCGTCGGGCAGCGGCTTATAAACTACGATTTTGTTCATTAGCAAGATCCTTGAAGGAAAGCAGTCAGAGGTCGCGCATCATCGCGGCCTTGGCGCTTGCTCCGCTCACCAGAAACGAGATGTCGGTGCCAGTCGAGACATATCGCGCGCCCATTTCCACGAACTGCGCGACGAGTTTCGGATGAGCATTGAGGCCGCCGACACCGAGGTGCTTGCCGTGCTTTCGACATGCGGCAATGCCCTTCGTGTAAGCATCGCGCACGCTCTCATGCTCGAACTGACCCGCAATGCCAAGCGATGCGCACAGGTCGTTGGTCCCGATGAAGAGCAGGTCCACGCCTTCAATCGCGGCAATCTCGTCAATCACGTCGAGCGCTTCCTTTGTCTCGATCATGATGACGACCATCGTCGCGTCGTTGACCGCCTCACCCACTTCGGAAGTCGGAAACGAGCGAAAGCCCATGTGCGGCAGCACGCCGCCGTGAGAGCGTTCGCCCAGCGGCGGAAACTTGGCAGCACGAACGACCTGCCTCGCCTGCTCGGCGGTCTCGACATGCGGCGCAATGACCCCCAGCGCGCCACCGTCCAGAATGCGGGCGATCACATCCGACGTGAGATTCGGCAGGCGAACGAATGGCGCGATACCTGCGTTCATGGCCGAGATACAGATTTGGCTCGTCGTTTCCATCGACAGCGTGCTGTGCTCTAGGTCAATGTAAAATGTATCGAAACCCGCAGTTTTGGCAATCGTTACGATCTCAGCCGTTCTGACCAGTCGAACCGTCATGGAGAGCGCCACTTCATCGCGCGCCAGTTTCTCCTTGACGACGTTTCTAACTAGTTCCCGCGCGGTTACTTTCATGTTGTCCCCTCGAGTACACAAGAAGCGCTTGCGCGCTTTCCGTTTAACGCATGTTGGCGAGTGCTCGCTTGAGCGCTGCAACACCGCTTTGCGGGCTGGATAGCACAGGGATGCGCACGCCCTGCAACTGCGGAACGAGTCGCGCCATTGAAGCCTGCGCCAGCACGACCACGTCGACCTGCTCCGTCAGAGCCGAAATCGTGCCCTTCACGATCTCGTCATGTTTCGCGGCGTCGCCACTAAGCAGCGCCTCGAACGCGCCTTCCGCGATCCGCTCCGTCACGTCAATCGTGCGGCCTAGTTCGGCCGCCTTTTTCTTGATCAGTCGCACGGTCGGTTCGAGCGTCGTCGAAACAGTTGCGACGACGCCGATTCGGCGGCCAATCGAGCTCGCTTCCTCGGCCATCGCCTCATCGATTTTGACGATCGGGGTTGTAACGAAGTTGCGGACGTAGTCAACTGCTTCGCCAACCGAGGAGCATGCGTTCAAAATAATGTCGGCATGCATCGCTTGTGCATTGGACATGTATGAGTTGATTCGACTGGCAACTTCGGGCGTCAGATGCCCGGCAGTTCGTACATCGGCAAGCAAGCTGTCGTCAATAATATTTATGACGCGCGCCTCAGGAATTTGCTCGCTGATTTGCTCCTTGATTGGCTGAACTGTAACCGGCCCGGTGTGAATTACGGCAATCGTAGTCATAGCCTAAGAGGGTCCCGTATAAGAGCAACGTTAGACGATATGCTTTGGTCGACGCAGTAGCGTCAGAATATTGGCATCACGATACGGAAGAATTCCGTTTCCTCTACCGCCCTGAGCGGCACAGGACCTTCGTTCGCGTCGAACTCAAACGCCGAGTGAAGACCGTACTCTTTGCCTTCAAAGCTGACCTTGCCCTTACTCAGGAAGAGCAACTCGATGGACGGTTGCAACCCTGCGGGAAACGACGCCCCGGCTTCCACCTTCACAAAACCGATTCGTGTATTGCGTTCCGTAAAGGAGCCGAGCCATTTTGAAAAGACGCCGTTCGTCGGTTCTGGAATCCACGCATAATTCGCCGGGTTCATCAGTACAAGGTCGTTGTATCGCGGCTGAGCATATTCCAGCTTGCGACCCATCACTTGTTCGAAGCAGGCCTCAAATCCGTCCTGGTTATGCTTCTTGCCCGACTCGTCATACCAAGTGTAGATACCGTCCTTAAATTCGCCTTTGGTTTTGAGCAACTGATTCGCCGCCTCACGCTCTTCGACGCTGACAAATCCGTACCCTTGCGCGCCACCTAACTGGCAGACCATCATCTCCAAGCCTTCGGGACGGTCTTGCGGTCCGTAGTACACGCTTTCTGGGAAGTACCCAACCCAACCTTCGGGCATGCTCTTACCCTGTCCGTACGGGAAGCTGCCTTTGATGACGTAGCGAATCTGATCGAAATTGTGACGGTGACTTGGCGCTGTCCAGCCGCCGGCGCCCGTCCGGCCCACATTAATCAAATAATTGTTGGGAGAGCCGGGCTTTCCTTGCAACAAGAATTTCTGCTCAAGGACCCCCTCCCGCATGTTGCTGCCAATCATACCGAAGTCTGTCGACGACGCTTCTGATACTCGCATTTAATCCTCCTTACGGTCATTACATGCCCGCGTTTCATTGCGGATGCGCCCGACAGCGCAAACTCAAATCCGTTGGAACCATTAGGATTCCTGCGTTCGATGCGCATTTTACTTTGCGCTGACGAATAACACCGCTTCACGCGGTTCATTCCCTGCTATGACTTTTCGGCTAGGGCTCGCAGTACGTCGGTAGCGTCACCGACAGCTTCGAGCCGCCGGATCATTCTTCCAGCCTTTTCGATGCCGGCATCCGACGGAGCCACGGCAGCAACGGATGCGCAACTTGCAAACTTCTCGGAGAGATGCTTCCAGGTAAGCGGTGCTTCGGGGCTGCCAGGAACCTTGTCTCCGAGCCGCTCGAACACCTGCCCGTCTTTCGTCGTAATCTCGATTCGGCCGTCAGGCAGCTTGAACGTCCAGTTCTGGCTCGGGTCCTGTACTGGCGTCACCTTGGACGCCATCGCGAGCACATCGGGATCTTTCAGCGCTTTCACAGTGAAATCGGCTATGTCCATTTTCCCTTTGCTCGCCGCAATGCCGACGATGAATGGCAAGCTCATCTTTGCATCGACGAGCGTGGCCGGCGCGCGGCGAACGTCGAGCGGCGTGCACATGGTGTACGTGAAATCGCCGACATAGGCCCGAATCGTCTCGATGTCTTTCGCAGCGATCTGTTTCTCCTTCATCAACTCAATGACGGCGTGAATATAGGTATGGGAATTCCCGACTGCGGGCCATGCCTTATAGAGCGTCGTGCTTCCGAGAAACTGCTCGCCTAACCCGTCAAGCATCTTCTCGCGATCGTACTTCCCGCCGAAATAAACGTTGAATATCCCGGCTTTTCCTTCGAACAACGTGTCTATGCCCGTAATGCCTTTCTGCGCGAGCAAGGCGGCAATGACGACACCCTTCGCAGTGAATCCGGCGTACATGCCACGCAAGTCACTGCCGGTTGCGAAGATCACTTCCATCGTCCCGCACGACTGCTGGCTCGCGATACCGAACGCATGTGAGGTCTGCCTGGCGGACAGTCCGAGTATGTGAGCCGCGGACGCCGTTGCGGAGAATGCGCCGACCATCGACGACAGGTTCCAGTTCTGATTCCAGCCGACATTGCAACGCAGGCGTGCGAAAAGATCCTGCCCGATGGCGACGGCGGTGATGATCTTTTTGCCCGACACCCCACCCATGCGTTCGGCTAATGCAAAAACGGACGGCACGATCGAGCTCGCTGCGTGTGCGCCCCACGGAGTTTGGTCGTCGAAGTCCAGACAGTGAGCCATCGAACCGTTAGCAAATGCTGCGGAAATTGCCGGCAGTTTGCCGCCGAAACCGAGGACCGTGCTCTCTGCGCTTCCGCCGCTTTGTTCGAGCAGTTCTACCAACGCTTTCACCGCAGGCTCCATACCGCTCGCAGCCAATGTCACGCCCAAGGTGTCGAGAATAGTCTTCTTCGCAGATTCGATTGCGTCGTCGGGCAGATCTTCGTAGCGTGTATTCGCTGCGAAGTCGGCAAAGTGATGGCAGAGGTCAAGTTCGTCTTTCATGAAGGAGTTGCTCGGTAACCAGGGCTTATCGTCGTTTTGATTCTGCGCGTCGCACTTGTTTAAGTACAGTTCGTTTTACCCGCCAGCTTGGTAAGTTTCGCTGACTTCAGCGCGCATCAAGTCATTGAAGCGTACTTGATGTTCTGAAACGCCCGAAGGCCTTCGATGCCGCCTTCTGAAAACATCCCGCTCTCTTTATGACCGCCGAATGGCGTTTCCGGATAAGTGACGCGCCAGCCGTTGCAGATAACATTGCCCGCTTCGAGGTCATTCACCGCGCGGTGGAGCGTTTCGAATTCGCGCGCATGCACGTAAGCGCCGAGGCCGTAGGGCAGTCGGTTCGACAAGGCTATTGCTTGATCATAGGTATCAAACGGCGTCAATGCCGCGATCGGGCCAAATGGCTCGGCGTTTGACAGCTTCGCTTCAACGGTCGCATCGGCAACAATAGTGGGTTCGTAGAAGAACCCCGGGCGATCGATCCTCTTACCGCCGGTGGTTATGCTCAGCCCGCGCTGCTTGGCATCGGCAACGAGATCCTCGATTGCTTTGAGACCTCTTTCGCTTTTCAGTGGCCCCATCTGCGTCGTTGAATCAAAGCCGCACCCCACGACGATCTGCTTCGCCTCCGCGGTCATAGCGTCCACAACATCCGCGTAGATTGAGCGTTGCACATAGAAGCGTGTCGGGGCGAAACAGACCTGTCCCGAGTTGGCGAACTTGGCGGCAACCGCGCGTTTGGCGAATGTTTGAACGTCAATACCCTCGAAAGCCAACACGGGTCCGTGACCGCCTAACTCCATGATCGGACGCTTCATGTGTGCGACGGCCTGTTGCGACAGCAACTTCCCAACGGCGGTCGAACCGGTAAACGTAACGGCCCGCACCACAGGACTTCCGAGCAACTTGTTGGACATCATCACGGGTTCGCCTGCAAGCACCGACAGCACGCCAGTTGGCAGACCGCATTCGTACACAATCTGGCCTAGCGCGAACGCGCATGCCGGTACCTCTTCGGAAGCGCGAAGCACGATCGAACAGCCCGCGCCCAGAGCGCCTGACATCTTTCGTGAGGGCGTAACTAGCGGCCCATTCCAGGTGACGAAGGCGGCAACAGGACCCACAGGTTCAACAAGCGCCATCTGGCGCGCGTTTAACTCTCTTGACGGTATGACGCGTCCGTACGCGCGTCTACCCTCCTCAGCCGCCCACTCCCACATCCCAGCCGCCACTTCGACCTCTCCAAGCGCTTCATTCCACGGCTTACCTAATTCCAGGACCAAGAGTTCAGCGAGGGCTTCCGCTCGCTCGCGCATACGATCCGCAACGCGCCGCATAAGTTTGCTGCGCTCGAACGCAGATGTATTTCGCCAGGTGTCGAAACCCTTGCTCGTCGCAGCAAGCGCTTCATCAACGTCGCCTTCCGTCGCCATCGGCACAGGACCGAGAGCCAAGCCAGTCGTGGGATCAATGACATTCAAGGACGGTTGACCGCTTGCGTATCTCATCTTACCTGCGATGAGCTGGCCCAACTTCGGATACCGTCTGGCCGCTTCTGCTCTGGTAGTGCTCATTCGATTCCCTATTATCCATATTCCTGTGGAGCGACTGGCAATTACGACCGCCGCGACTACATCAAGAACACGCCTTTGCCGCCGCTTTGACGGTTAAAGACTTGATAAGCTTCTTGCGCTTGATCCAAGCGCCAACGGTCGGTGAACAATGCGTCGAGATTGAGTCCCCGGTCTACGACGAAGTCGGCACATGCCCGCTGTCCCTGGACCGACATCGTCCACGACGTCAGAATGCGAACTTGAGTGCGTAGATACTTGGCCAGCGACAGGCTGAATTCCGAGCCGATCCCGACCAGACACACGGTGCCCCAAGGGCTTACTGAGTCAAGTGCGTCCCGATTTGCCGCAGCAGCTCCCGATGTTTCCAACGCAACGCTTACGCCTTTACCACCGGTCAGCTCCCGAATTGCCTCGGCAACCGGTCCGTCGAGGGGATTGATCACCGCATCGGCGCCGAATTTTTTTGCCGTTTTGCGGCGACTTTCATCGATATCAAGTGCGATGACGCGAGCGCCTTGAGCCTTTGCAAGCATCGTTGCGGATAGACCCACGGGTCCCTGACCAAACACCGCAACGGTATCGCGGCCAGATAGGTCGATGCGCTCAAATGCGCCCCAGGCTGTACCGGTTCCACACGAGATGGCGGCGCCTGCCTCGAAGCTGAGCCGCTCATCCAGCGGAACGAGCGTATCGGCCCGAACTTTCATGTAGGGAGCGTGTGCGCCATGAGCGTCCGTTCCATACACCGTGATCGGTGCGGTACGGCACATCTGAGGCCATCCCGAACGGCAGTCCGGGCAACCCATGCATCCGCTGTAGTGATGCACCATCACACGTGCGCCAATCCGTGCATGAGGTCCAACCGCGCCCGGGCCGACTGCGACGACCACTCCACACGGCTCATGACCGGCAATGACCGGCGGAACTTCTCCAGCCGGACGACGATACCAGTGCAGGTCGCTTCCGCACATCCCGGAAGCCTTGATTTCGAGAACAACTTCGCCGACGCCCGGGGTTGGATCCGGAAAGGTTGCAAGTTCGAGAGTAGAGCCACCGCGAAAGACAATACCGCGCATGTCCGGATTTCCTCTTCAGTGTTTAGCCGTCAATTTAATGCAGACAACTCACTCTGTAGTTACTAGTAAGCCCTATGAGCGCCCTCGCCGGCGCGCCCAATGCATTGCCTGATACGTCGCAATCTCGTCGTTTGTTAGCGTCGAGTCGCGGTCGACGCGAGCGCAGTCTCCGCCTCAGGCAATTCCTCAGGCTCCAATGCCTCGAGAGATTGTTGATTGGTCTCGATACCAGCCACCATGATCAGAATCGCGATGAAGATATATGCTCCAGAGATGGCGAAAACAACGCCGGAGATTCCGAAGCGGTTGAATAACTCAAGCACGATGAAGGGCGAACCAATCAAACCAAGCCGTCCAAACATTTGAGCCACGCCGCCCCCACGGAATCTATATTCCGTCGGAAACATTTCTGGTGTCATACCCAGACCGAGGGTCAGGAATATTGCCACTGACGATACGAGCAGGAAGCCGCACGAGATGATCGCTGTTGCCGATGTGAGGAACGGGTAGATCGCTCCCAGGCAAGCGCACACGCCCGCAAAGACCATGATCGCAGTACGTCGTCCCATCTTGTCCGAGACGTACGAAAGGAACAGCGGTCCCGCAATCCAGCCGCCCATCATTGCCGCCGTGAAGCCCAGCGAATGGGTCACGCTCATACCTTGCTTGACAAAGAACGTTGGCATCCATCCGGTGAGACTATACGATCCAAACAGACAGACAACGTTGACCACGATAGCAAGCAAGGTACGCCGGATGACGGTCCTCGAGAAAAGCGTGGAAAGTGGTACCCAATGCGGCTCTTTGGCCGGCGCTGTCGCTTGCGGAGCAGACGAAAGCGGCGTCGTGACGCCGGCGTCCTTTTCGATCGCCCGCATAATCTCTTCCGCCTCAGCATGGCGACCCACACGCTCCAACCAACGGGGTGACTCGGGGAGGTGACGACGCATCCACCAGACCCAAAGGGTACCGATACCGCCAATCACGAACATTGGGCGCCATCCGATCCAAGGAACAACCAATGTTGCGACCACTGCTGTAACGAAGACACCCGAGCCTCCAATTAGCGCGAGTTTGCCCAGGTATCTGCCGCGATGCGACGGAGGAACAAATTCAATGATGAGGCCGTACCCCATGACGTACTCAGCACCCATCCCAATGCCCATAATGAAGCGAGCAGCGATGAGCCACGGCATCGATGGGGCGAGTGCCGACACAAGCGCCATTCCACCGAAGATCGCAAGGTTGAACTGGTAAGCGAAGCGGCGTCCAAACTTGTCGCTCAACCAGCCTGCGAGTGCTGCACCAATTGTCAGGCCGACGAACGTTGAAGACATGAAAACGGAATTCAGCTGCAACGTTGACCAGCCGCTTTTGAGCATTGCGGCAAGGACCGAACTTGAAAGCGTATTATCGAATGAGTCAAAAAACATACCCATTCCGATTAGCCATAAGACGCGCATATGGAAAGGGCCGATCGGAAGGCGATCAAGCCGCGCACCAGCATTCACTCTATTGCTCATCCGAAGTCCCCTGATAAGACCACCACACTAGTCACTCGCATAGAAGCTCATCACTACGCCGCGCGGGAGAGTGTTACCGCAGTCGCCGGTGTTGAACGCCCACGCAGCGCACGGCTGCTTGCCGATAGCTGCTGTTGATGCGCACATCAGGACGAATAAAACTTCGCCTTCTGCTGGCGAATGAGAGACTGCCTCGGTACAAACTCGTTGGTGGCACCGAGCCTCTTTGACATCTCGCTCCGCACGAGATAGCGCTTTGAGGCTTGACTGTTGTCCGGAAAGCGTCCCCGATCAACAGCAGATTGGCGCGGCACACGCCACCATTGCGGTGGACGGGCTCATAGAAAGTTGTCTCCGTGCTTATTCGGCTAATAGCCATCTTGTGAGGCTAGTTTGCGCTGTGAACTCCGCCGCGTACAGTTGATTATTCTTCTTAGTGGGTAAGCTAAGCTAACCGCCGACGCATCCAGTCTCCGATGCGCAGAATTCCATACGGTTTAAGTGCGGATCTACCGGTGGTCCCTCGGTGGGACTTGCTGTCCTTGTCCTGTTGTCGTTTGCTGAAGTACCAGGTTGAACTAGATCTGACAAATTGTGAGATGGTTGTCTTGCTCAACATCCTGCATTTCTGTGGCAAGTGAATCAGCTGCCTTTCCGGGCGTAGCTGGGCGAGGCGCAGTTTTCTCGCCACGCTGCGGCGCACGTCTTTGAAACAAACGCGGAAGCCCCGAATTCCTTCACGCGCGTTCAAACGGCTGGTTCCAGAGTACAGCGTCCGTTCGTTCCTGACTCATGCCGTCGGGTCAGTTGTAGCCGAGGATGGCGACGGCTTGCACGTCGGGGCGGTCCATCACGTCGCCGGCAAGCAATGCCATCGGGCCCGCGAGCAACGACGAATACGTGGTGGCAGGGCGAATTTTCGTGGACCGGCTCGCCACAGTTTGGGGTTCTAAAGTGAGTGGCACGCCTGCACCACCTTTGATCAGGGGACTCGGAGATTCCATTTCGGACCTAGGGCAATGCTGAAAAAGGTCAACGCATCAGGGTGGCAGGCCGTTTATATTGAATGAGACAAAAGACCCTAGCGATGGC
>NZ_FCOL02000052.1 GCF_001544515.1 Caballeronia terrestris | reverse complement strand
TAAGCAACATTCTCCTTCAATCGCCACCGCCTTCTCCTGCTTCCCTACGCCGCATACACCAGATTCAACGATAGCTCATTTGTTGATCGATGAGCCGGCTGCTTCGCGCGAACGGAACATTTTGCGTGAGCCCAGAACAAGCCGAAAGCGATTCTCGGCTCTTTTTGGGGAGACACATCATGTCAGTTGATACGAGCCATATGAACATCGTCGAGAAAGGCGCTGCCACAGCGGACAGCGATACGGTCACGGTGCTGGCTATCAGCCATCAGTTGGAAGATGACCATCATTGAAGTGCCGATATTTTCCTCGCGCAAGCGTCCACAGCGCCTCAAGCCGTTTCTTCTCGACTGGCTCGTCACCGGCCGGATCGTGCCGGCCGATCCGTCACTGCGCAGCCCCGGTCGCCGCGACATCAACCCGGCGAGGCGAACCGATTCTAGCGTTTGACGTCAAACGTCTGTTATTGACGCTCACGGTCCTGCTGATGTTGCCTATTTCTGCTGCTCGGGCCGACGAATATACGGACACCCTCAACCTATTCAAGAACGCGGGAGAAAGCGGCAGTCTTTTGCATAGTGCCTTTGGTTACGTTTCCGAAGACCACGGAGGCGGACTTAGAACCGCTTCGTAACATGCGCGGCGAGACACTCGCCGCGACTCATACCGCATCCGTCACGGGTTCGCCATGCCGTTCGCGAACGAGCATCAACCGGATCTTTGCGAGGCTCGCCACCTGGTTGGGAACACTGCCCAAGTATGAACGTGGACCCCCGCGCCTGCCGTGCGTTCCCATTACAAGCAAATCGGCATTCCAGCTTTCTGCGTCGCGCAACAACGCGCTCGATATGTCATCGCCGGCGGTGTCGGTACTGATCAGGTCAGCCGAGACCTGCAGGTGCATGACGTCCTGCAGGGTCTGGAGTTGTCCGTCAGCCGCCGCGATCGCCCGCTCACCCTCCTTGACGAAGGCGTCCTGAAGGTGTGCCATGCATGTTGCGCTCCCGTCGCAAATCGCGCGGTTCACCACATAGACCACGCGAATTTGCGTCGCGGGGGTCGCGAGCATCACGCCCGTGCGCAACGCCGCGAACGACGTAGGACTGCCGTCGATCGCGAACAGAATGCGCTGGAATCCAGCGTCGGGCGCATCTTCATACCCAGCTGGCACGACGACCATTGCGCACGGACTCAGACGGCTGAGCGCGTCTACCACCGACGAGTCGAACCACCTCACGAGGCCGTGGTGTTGTCGGACTACGACAATCATCAGATCCGTGCTATCTTCTTGTGCTCTCCTGGTTAGCGCACGTGCGACATCGCCCCCATCCTTCACGAGATCGAACACGTGGGTGCGCACAGCAACAGATCTTTTTGCGAGCGCACTGCTCGCTTTCTCGATAGCGCGCTCCGCCTCTTCCAGCAATTCCCTCTGCGCGCGGTAAACATCAACGTTGGTGAGCGCCGCGTGGGTCGCGATTAGGTGAGGGTCCGGCGCCACGGCGGCAATCGTAATCTCGGAGTCGGGCCTCGCGAGACGTCGCACGAACGCACAGGCGCACCCTGAAGCCTCATGAGAATCTAGGCAAAGAAGAATGCGCCTGAACCCGCCAGGTTGCGGCGCAGTGTCTTCGGTTTCTTCCATGGATTACCTCCCGGCAGGTAGCCCGCCCGACACACTTCCCGCGGGTTAACGCCCGCATAGCGCGGCGCCAGACCTTACGACGAGCATGCAATGGGCCAGTGACTAATCGATCGGCGGGCGCCCGAAGTGCGCGATGACGTCTTTGACGCCCGGCGCGTTCTCCGCAGCCACGCGAATGGCGTTGCCTTCTTCTGCCCCGACGACCGGCCCCCAAAGATGCACGACCCCGTTCTCGACAATGACGTTCTCTCGCGCGATCGCCCAGGGCTGCCCCGCCATGGCGGCGAGAACGTCTTCACGAATCGCATGGTCGCCGTTCTCTGCCAACGCGGGCACTTCGGGCGCCATGGTCACGAGCGCGCGAATCAGGTTGGAGCGGCTCACGATGCCAACTACCTTGCCGTCGCGAATCACCGGCACGCGCTTGATTCGTCGACGTTCGAGGAGCTCCGCAATGTCGCCCACCGGACAAGATTCTGTCACCGTCGTGACGTCGGTGGTCATCACATCCTTGACCTTCCTGGCGTGCTCCTTCACGTACTGGCTCGCCAGCTCGGTCGTCGATGCCACCATTTCAAGCCACCAGGCCCGCGGTTTGGCGCCGGTTCCGATTTCCGCTCGTTGCATCAGATCACCTTCCGTGATCATACCGAGCAACCTGCCGGAATCGTCGATCACAGGCATGCCGCTGATACCAGCAAAAACCATCGCGCCCGCGGCGTGCCGCACCGACATGTCGGGGCTCGCGGTAATCACCGAAGCCGTCATGATGTCGGAAGCTCTCATGTTTATCTCCTTCGAAGAGAAGGATGCGCTTTATTTTGTCACGTCTATCACGCCGCGGTCGTGCCCAGTCACTGCTCTGTTATTCAGCTCGCCGCTGCTTCTGAAGTTGATATGGAGTCAACCGAAATATAGGCCTGGAATAGTCGCCCAACAAGGAAAAGAATTTCCGTTGCGCCCGCATCGTGCTTGGTGGCACGAGGTGTGCATACATGATCGCCAAAGGGCAGCTGCACGACAACAGCGTTCGACAAACTTCTGCCGAGCAATTCTATTCGTTGGCTGCTGCATAAGCCGTCCTTTTCATGTCAGTCTCTCATCACGTTGCGATCGCTGTCGCGACAAAGCCGCGGCGCTTCCCCTCTTCGCCATGCGCTTTCGGACTGTCCCAGTGCGATGTTTTGATGGCGTGCACGAGCAGCACACGGCGAGCTCCCATAACAGCACGCGCGTCAATGCGGCGACGCTACCGGCTGCGTCAGGCAACGCGTTCCTCACCGCTTCTGTAACCGCCATACGCCGCTGCCTTCCCGGCAAAACACCGGGCGCAGGTTCATAGACTGACCCTTCGCGGACAGCACAACTGCCGTTGAGCGGCAGGTCCGATTGCCGTTCTTCGTGGTTTTGTCCAGTGCAATCGTCGCATCGATCTTGACACTGTTGCCGGTTCCCTCGTTGAGCCAGTTGGCCGTCTCGCCGTCCTGCTTCTCATAGAGCGCGCGGTCGACCGCCTTCTTGATCGAGTCAATGTCGCGTTGCTTCATGTAACTGATCGGCGTGTCGTTGAGAAAGCTCAGATTGTGTGCCTGCGCGCCGCAGGTGGAAACCAGCAGCAGCCCGCCCGTCGTCAGACCAAGAAGTGCCCGCATTGATTCATTCTCCTGAGTCGTTCGACCCGGCACGCTATCGGGCTCGTGAGCCGACCCTCAAAAGAATAGCATGCTGAGAAGTGGGCCTGTCCTGGCGGGTGCAAGGGCCATCAATAGCCGATGGGATGTGCGAACCGCGTATCGCACACGCGCTTTTATTGGCGGATTTCCGCGCACGGCGCGGAACGAAGCAAATCTCCTGAGGTCCAGAGAGAAACGTCTTTCCGCCACTTCGCGCGCTGCACACGCCTTGCCAGTCGGCGATATCGTCCACCACACGGTGGGCCGTGTGGTCGACGTTTTTCACCTCGTTGCGGCTTTTTTTCGGCGATCGACGGGACAAGTCAAATAGCACGTGTTCGATGTCCTCGGGTCCGTCCAGACGCCATGCGTAGCAGGTGCCCAACGGCAGGCCGACGACCAGGACATGCCAGTAGAAGAACGTCCGGTTGCGTTCGGGCAGGAGCGGTATGACCTGAAACGGCTCAGGGCTGTCCGGAGCGGCATACAGGAGAAGCTCGACCCGCGTGGCACGGCGGCCGAAGACGCAAAAGTTGACGCCTTCAGGCACCACCGTCGCGCCCGGCGGAAATCGCGACCCGTGGCCGACCGGATATCGCGGGGCCGGCCCGGTGTCAGAGTCGGTCAAGGGCAATGCTCACAGGGCGGATCTTCCAGATCTGGTCGCAGTACTCGCCGATGGCGCGGTCGGACGAAAACTTGCCCGAGCAGGCGGTATTGAGGATGGACATTCGAGTCCAGCGCCGCGAGTCCTGCCAGGCGGCGCTCACGCGCTCCTGGCACGCCACGTAGTCGGCGTAGTCGGCCAGCACCAGGAACGGATCGGACTGGAGCAGGTTTTCGACCAACGGGCGGAACACGTCGCGGTCGCCGCGTGAGAAATGCCCATCTGTGATCAGTGCAAGAACGTCACGCAACTGCGGGTTTGAGTTCGCGTAGTCCGCCGGGCGGTAGCCCTCGCGCCTTACTCGCTCGACCTGATCTGCGGTCAGGCCGAACAGGAAGAAATTATCCTCGCCGACTTCCTCGCGAATCTCGACGTTGGCTCCATCCAGCGTTCCGATGGTCAGCGCGCCGTTCATCATGAACTTCATGTTGCCGGTGCCCGAAGCCTCCTTGCCGGCCGTCGATATTTGCTCCGAGAGGTCCGCCGCCGGGTAGACGAGATGAGCGTTCTTGACATTGAAGTCAGGAAGGAACACGACCTTCAGTCGGTCGTTCACCGCGGGGTCGTTGTTCACCACTTCGGCCACGCCATTGATCAGGCGGATGATCAGCTTGGCCATCGCATAGCCCGGTGCCGCCTTGCCGCCGAACACGAAGCAGCGCGGCGCGACCGCCAGTTGTGGATTGCTCCGCAGGCGCTGGTAGAGGCTGATGATGAAGAGGGCGTTCAGATGCTGGCGCTTGTACTCGTGAATGCGCTTGACCTGAACGTCGAACAAAGCGCCGGGGTCGGCGACGATGCCTGTCACGCTCCGGATCCGCCCCGCCAGCGCTTCCTTCTTCAATAATTTGACGCGACGCCACCGCTCCTGGAAAGCGTCGTCGTTGGCGTGTGCCACGAGTCCCTGAAGCCGTTTGAGGTCGGTGATCCAGCCTTCTCCGACTGTCTCGTCGAGCAACCGCGCGAGCTCGGGGTTGCAGAGCAACATGAAGCGGCGCGGCGTGACGCCGTTCGTGACGTTGTGGAACCGCTCGGGCCACAGTTCGGCAAAATCCCGCAACACGGTCTGCCTGAGCAGGGTGGAATGCAGGGCGGCTACGCCATTGACGGCATGGCAGCCGACGGTCGCGAGGTGCGCCATGCGCAGCAGCTTGTCGCCGCGCTCGTCGATCAGCGACATCCGCGCCACACGCGCCTCGTCATTGGCGTAGCGCTGACGGAGATCGTCGAGAAACCGGCGGTTGATCTCATAGATGATTTCGAGCGGGCGTGGCAGCAGGCTCCGGAAGAGCGGCAAACCCCAGGTCTCGAGCGCTTCAGGCAGGAGCGTGTGGTTCGTATAGGCCAGTGCGCGCCCGGTGATGTCCCAAGCCTCGTCCCACGGCATTTGCCTCTCGTCGATCAGGAGCCGCATCAACTCGGCGACCGCGATCGCCGGATGGGTATCGTTCAGCTGCGCCGCGAACATGTCCGCGAACCGTTGCGTCGGTTCGCCCTTGAGGTCGAGCAGGCGCAGCATGTCCTGCAGCGAGCATGAAACGAAGAAGTATTGCTGGGCGAGGCGCAGGCGCTTGCCCGCTTCGGGCTCGTCGTTGGGATAAAGCACCTTCGATAGCGTTTCGGAGATCACCTTTTCCTGGACGGCCTGGTAGTAGTCACCGGCGTTGAAGTCCTGCAGGTCGAACGACTCTACCGCCTCGCTCTTCCATAGCCTCAGCGTGTTGCAGGTGTTGACGCGAAAGCCGAGCATCGGGATGTCGCAGGCAACGCCCTTGACCTGGTTCGCCGGTATCCAGCGCACGCGAAGGCGGCCGTCTGCATCGGTCTCGTTCTGGATGCGTCCGCCGAAGGGCACATAGAACGTGACGTCCGGACGCACGATCTCCCAGGGATTGCCCTTCTGCAGCCACTTGTCGGTGATTTCCACCTGCCAGCCGTCGCGGATCTCCTGATCGAAGATGCCGAACTCATAGCGGATGCCGTAGCCGATCGCAGGCGTTTCGAGCGTGGCGAGCGAATCCAGGTAACAGGCCGCGAGCCGGCCGAGCCCGCCGTTGCCGAGACCTGGCTCTTCTTCCAGCGCGAGCAGCGTGTCGAGGTCCTGGCCGAGCGCCTGCATGGCTTCGCGCGCATTGGCCTCGATGCCCAGGTTGACGATGTTGTTGCCGAGTTGCGGCCCGATCAGAAACTCGGCGGAGAGATAGCAGGCGACCCTGACCTCGCGCGCGGCATAGGTCTGCACCGTCGCCACCCAACGGGCCAGCATGCGGTCGCGCACGCTGTAGGCGAGTGCCATGTACCAGTCGTGCGGGGTGGCGATTGCCGGATAGCGGGCCTGCAGGCAGATGAGGTTGTCGATGACGTCGCGCTGCAGCGCGTCGGCATCCAGCCCGCTTCGTGCGGGTTCGGCGCTGCTGGATGTGGTGGCGCTCGGGCCGTCGGCCATGGTCTTTTCCCTCGGGCGGACTCAGTCCGGCCACACCCAGTCGGTGATCTCGGCGCGGTCGATGCCATGCGTGTGTGCATAGTTCAGGTTGCTGATGATGGCGTTCATCATGTCTTCCCTGAGATGCGCCGTTCTGCCCTGCAATCGCGGCACGCGGTCGAGCACATCGATCACGAGATTGAAGCGGTCGACCTGATTGAGAATCGCGAGTTCGAGCGGTGTGTTGATGTTGCCCTTCTCCTTGTAGCCGCGCACGTGCAGATGCTCGTGGTTGCGGAAGCGATAGGCGAGCTTGTGGATCAGCCACGGATAGCCGTGGAAGTTGAAGATCACCGGCTTGTCCACCGTGAAGAGACTGTCGAACTCGCGCTCGGTCGAGCCGTGCGGGTGCTCGCTCGCGGGCTGCATCCTGAAGAGGTCCACCACGTTCACGAAGCGCAGCTTCAGTTCGGGCAGCCGCTCGCGCAAGATTGCCGTCGCTGCCAGCGCTTCCTGAGTGGCGACATCGCCGCACGATGCCATGACGACGTCCGGCCCCCTCGCCCTCGTCGTTGCTCGCGCGTCGCCACACGCCCAGACCCTTCGCGCAGTGCACGATCGCTTCGTCCATGGTGGTGAACTGAAGGTGCTTCTGCTTGTCCGCGACAATCACGTTGATGCAGTCGGTCGAACGCAGACATTCGTCCGCGACGACGAGCAGCGTATTCGCATCCGGCGGGAGGTAGACGCGCGTGACAGAAGGACTCTTGTTGCTGACGAGGTCGATGAAGCCGGGATCCTGATGCGAGAAGCCGTTGTGATCCTGCCGCCAGACGGTCGAGGACAACAGGATGTTCTGCGACGACACCGACGCACGCCACGGCACATGGTTCTTGCAGATGTCCAGCCATTTCGCATGCTGGTTGAACATCGAATCCACGACATGCGCGAATGCCTCGTAGGTGTGGAAGAAGCCATGCCGCCCTGAAAGCAGGTAGCCCTCGAGCCATCCCACGAGCGTATGCTCCGAGAGCATTTCCATCACCCGGCCGTCGCGCGACAGTTCTCCGCCGTCTTCGTCTTCGGGCAGCAGGTCGCCCATCCAGACCTTCTTGCTGACTTCGTAAATCGACTGGAGTCGATTGGAAGCCGTTTCGTCCGGGCCGAACACGCGGAAGGTGCTCATGTTGTCGCGCATGGCGTCGCGCAGGAATTCGCCGAGTGGCCGCGTATTCTCGTAAAGCACCTTGCCCGCGCGAGAGACATCGACTGCATAGTCGCGGAAATCCGGCAGCTTCATCGCCCGGCGCAATACGCCGCCATTGGCATGCGGGTTCGCGCTCATGCGTCGCGGCCCTGCCGGTGCGAGGGCGCGCAGTTCCGGCATCAGCCGTCCATCGGCATCGAATAGCTCTTCGGCCTTGTAGCTGCGCAACCAGCTTTCCAGAAGCTCGAGATTGGCCGGAGTGTTCCGGACATCGGAGAACGGCACCTGATGTGAACGCCACGAGCCCTCGGCCTTGTGGCCCTTGACCTCCTTCGGCCCGGACCAGCCCTTGGGCGTTCTGAGCACGATCATCGGCCATCGCGGCCGCTCGGGCTCGCCGCCCGCGCGCGCTTTCTCATGAATGGCGCGGATTTCCGCAATGACGGCGTCGAGCGTGGTGGCCATCTTTTCATGCATCTCTGCATGGTCCGATCCTTCGACGAAATATGGCTTGTATCCATAGCCCACGAACAGCGCCTCGAGTTCCTGGTGGCTGATGCGCGCGAGGATGGTCGGGTTCGCGATCTTGTAGCCGTTCAGGTTGAGAATCGGCAGCACGGTGCCGTCGCGCACGGGATTGAGAAACTTGTTCGAATGCCACGCCGTGGCGAGCGGCCCGGTTTCCGCTTCGCCGTCGCCGACCACACAGGCGACGATGAGGTCCGGATTGTCGAGCGCGGCACCATACGCATGAGACAGGCTGTAGCCCAGTTCGCCGCCTTCGTGGATCGAGCCGGGCGTCTCCGGCGTGACATGCGAACCGATGTGGCCGGGAAACGAGAACTGCTTGAAAAATTTCTGCATGCCCTCGACGTCTTCGCTCTTGTCCGGATACACCTCCGAGTAGGTGCCCTCAAGATAGGCAGGACCGAGCACGCCGGGCGCCCCATGCCCGGGGCCAGCCATGAAGATCACGTCGAGGTCGTCGCGCTTGATGACCCGGTTCAGATGCGCCCATGTGAACGACAGCGCCGGACTCGCGCCCCAGTGACCGAGCAGACGCTGCTTGACGTGATCGACCTTGAGCGGCTCCTTCAGCAAGGGGTTGTCGATCAGATAGATCATGCCGACCGAGAGGTAGTTGCACGCACGCCACCACGCATCGATCAGTCGAAGCTCGTCGGAGCTGAGGGTAGTCTGCTGTGAAGCGCCCGAAGTGGGAAGCTGGCCCATATCGACATCTCCTGTCCATGGCGCTTCACCCACGAGGGTTTGCGATGGGTGACCCGCACCGGCGCTTGTTTGAGTTTGCGGGCCGCGTCGCGCCTGTCGGCGGTCTCACTACATCGAATCGGGAAGGCAAAGAGGATGGGTCGCTATCAACGCAGAATACGTTATTGCATGTGGATTTCAAGCCACAATAGGGGGTAGCCCGAAGTACGCCTCCCGCACACCAACAGCCCGGGGCTGCGTCGCAAGGATGACGGCGTGCATCCCGTGACAGGCCTGAACCAGATCGATAAAACTGTCGCGGAATGACGTCAATTGCTTCTACCGTGATCGAATGTGGGCGGGCCTCCCTTTGAGGAGTGAACTTCGCTTCGTGGCAGTGTAGTCGCCGCGTGCGAAAGAACCGGGCTCGACGAATCCGTACCACTAAATCCCAGACCGACGCCGCGGCAAGGCAGGTCGACCTATGGCACTAACAGCGCGTGCTGCCGAAGAGAAAACAGAGGCCGTGTATTGGGCGACTTCGAATTTTTGATCTACGATGTAGAAGTCAGAAAGCGAATGGGCCGGTCGTCAGCCTAGGTCACCAGCATCGGAGAGGCGCACTCAATGGCCTTTGTGTTGTCCGCCGCGATTTTCCTAACGTCGACTGGATTCCTTGTCGACGCTGCGCTAGCGCCGACCCCGCCGGCGCTGATCGTGCCGTCCTCCTCCCCTCGTACCAGCGAAGGCAGGACAACGGTCCCGCAGCTAAGCCCCAAGTTCTCCGACGACGCCACCACTCCCGCATTGGCTCGCCATTAATCGGTCCGCGTTTTGTCAGAAGCCGACCCCACTGCAGCTGGTTGGTTTCGCTCACCATCCGCACAGACGTCGCGCGGCGGCCAGAGTTGACGCCTTGCTGGATCGATCCCTGCCGGTACTTTCAGTTGACCGCTGCTTGGCCTAGCATGAACCGAGTATCCGCAAGGATCGCGACCGGGTGCGAAGGACGCTGAACATGGATCCCTCAACGAAGGACTGGCGACTGCAGCGGATCGGGCCAGGCGCGCGCCTGAGAGCCCCCCGCGCTGCCGCCATCGCCGGCATCATATTTTCTGTTTTACTGATTACCAGCCTTCTGCTGCTGCGGCGTTCTGTTCCTGTTCTCGCTTCAGAACCGGGCCAGTGGCTTCGAGAAAGATCGAGTACCGTGTCTGTTGCGGTCAACCTGGTGCCGTTCGCTGGCATTGCCTTTCTCTGGTTCATTGGCGTGCTGCGGGATCGCCTCGGAGAACGCGAGGATCGCTTCTTCGCCACGGTGTTTATGGGGAGCGGCCTCCTGTTCCTGGCGATGTTGTTTGCCGCTGCCTCGTTCGTCGGCGGGATTGTGACCGCGTATGGCGTCGAGTCCGATCGACTTCCCGGTTCGGCCACCTTCACCGTTGCGCGAGCGGTTGCCTCCGAAATCATGAATGTCTACGCGGTCCGCATGGCCGCAGTATTCACGATCGCCACCTGTACGCTTGCTCTTCGCACCGGCTTTGTTTCGCGCTGGATCGCGTTTATTGGATATGCCGCTGCACTCGCGTTGCTCTTTGCTGGCCGGCACATAGATTGGATCGTGCTGGTTTTCCCGCTCTGGGTTCTCCTTCTCAGCCTGCACATCCTGTTTGACAATTTCGGCGCATCGCCCATGGCCGGCGTGAGTGAGTCTGACATGAAAGGCGACGCTTGATTCGTTGATCCGGGGGAGCGCCGACGGGAGACGGTTTCCACTGACTCGAGCGCTCTGAGTACCCGATTTGTAGCTGAAAGCGGCCGCTTAGTCTGCTATATGCGAGGGCCGCGTCGGTCAGAAGTCGCCCCTTAAGTTCCCTGCTCGATCCGTTTCCGGGAAAGCGCTTTGACCGCGTCAGCGTTGGCGCCTGACTCTCGTCTTTTCGTACAGTGCACCTCTTCTGGTGGCTGGAATAAGGCAAAATAAACGCAGAAGTTACGCGCGAGCGGCGACATCGCATCGCTTGCGTTGCGCCAATCGGACGCCTGGAGATGCGCGATGAAAATGCTCACGAGAAACTGCTCGACGCTTGCTGCGCTGGCGTTCCTGCTGACTGGATATGCCGCCGCCGGCGGGCCAAAAAGCGGGCCACATCTGAGCCCAACGGAGTGCCGTGACCTGGTCGTACTGAAAAACAACAACGCGTCTCCGACGAAGTCGCAACACCGAAGCGAGCTTTCGGCCCTGAGGAAAGCAGGCTACAACCCGGCACCCTGGCACGACGACCCAAACTACCCAGCAAATCTACACGCGGCGCAACGCGTGGTCGACCAGTGGGTCGAAACGGAGTGCAAGTAGAGACCTCCTCAGACTTGGCGCACACTCACCTCGTATCGAAGGTGGCCGAGAGTCCGACGGGGGTGGCGATCAGTGGGCGGTGCTACCGTCGGCGAGTCCTTCCTCGGCACCGGAGCAGATTGACGTCCGCGGGCGCGTGCTGCCGCGGCAATGACGGTGACGCCTCGGCAGCGGCGAGCGCCGCTGTCGCCTCACCCGTGCGTCGATCGGTTGGGCTCATCGACACCTTCGCCTGACGAATTCCCGCGGCGACACGCCGCTGAACTACAAGGCCGCGACGAGTTTGCGGCCTTTTTTCTGGTTCTTGGCGGATTTCCGGGGAACGGGCGCTTGCCGACCCCACTCCTGCCTGCGTTTCTGGCGAGGCTTACTGGCGTCGGACGCCTCCGTACGGTGCGTTGAGGTGTAACCTCTCAGCAGGTTGATCGTGCACGGGTGGTTTCCAATGCATCACTCGTTCGGATCTGCGGTGAGGTCTCGCCAAGCGATACTGCGGCTGGTCATTCGGGAACTCGCCCGATGATCGGCCCGCCAGCGAGCGCGCGTCTGGAAGCGGGTTTTCCCTTAATCGTGCAAACAGCTTTGTTAGACTCGGAGTGCTGATCTTCAACGTATTATGGCAAAGGCCACTTTCAAGCTGCAAGTGCTGGTAAGCAGGCCTTCAAACGCAGCCCTGGCTTTACGGTCGTGCCATCGCATTGGCTTGCCGCGGACACTCATTGGTAATGAATGGCTTAGGTCCGCCGCTACTTGCTCGGAGCCGGTGGGACGCTTGGTTCCGGCAGCGGTTCGACACTGATTTCCGGGGCCGGTTGGACTTCCTCGTCCGGAAGTGACTCAGTGCTCTGCAGGTCGGGGGGCTGAATGCTCTTGACCACGACGGGCGGCGCTACGCCTGGCACCGGCGCGCTGTGCAGGTTGGTGCTCAAGCCGGTGCCCAGGCCCGTGCCGACGTTCGAGGTCGTGGTATTTTCACTCTTGAGGATGCCGCGCGCATCGAACAGGAACACCGCCGCCGACGACCGCGTGTCGGCACCGCCAACCAGCGCCCCGATGAACGGAATAAAGCTCTCTGGATGCGGCCTCGACGTCACGAACGTGTAGACGAGCAGCGTCGAACCGTCGTCCAGCGCGGTCTGCACCGACGCCGGGCCGAGCGTGGCTGTCACGTCTTGCAGGCTCGTCACACCGGGCCTGAAGCTCGACATCTGTTCGGGCCTCACTTCGACGCCGGCCGACATACAACCGGCAAGCAGCCCGCCGCACAGCAGCCCAACTATCAGTCTATGTTTCATGTTGCCCCCGTCTTCACAATTTTATGACGACGGCGTGTGGTCGGCACGCGAAGAGCAAAGCCAAGCACGCTAACCGCGCCAAGGGGCCGGTGGAAACGCACATCGGCATCAAATGAGCGGTCGCCGAGGCGCATCACCCTTCCTATGAGATACAAAGGAGGACCGCAAGTCGGGGTGTAAGTCTCGGCGCCTGCGTCTCACCCATCTGATACGCCAGCCGCGAGTCGTAGCTGGGGCTTCGTTCGCCCCACCGCTTCGGGTCCGATTGCCGCGAGAGTCGGCGCTACTCGGCTGCCGTACATAAATTCGCAGATAGCGTAGCGGGGTGGACCGAAAATACCCGACCAGGAAAGAGGTACCAGGCTAACTGGTCTCTCACCGAAAAAAGCGGCGTTTGCCGGACGGGTTCGGCCCTACCGCGCAGACCAACGACCCGCACACCCGTACTCATCCGGCCGGTGATAACCCGTGGACGGCGGGGCAGTCGATCCGTCTGGCGACCCTGCTCGACACCATCGCCGCGTCACCAGCCGCCGGCTGAGGTCGCCACCCCTGTGTCGCGCATCTGCGCGGTATCCCGGCATTCCGGCGACCGAATCGGAGTGCCGGTGCTCTTCGAGGTGGCTCAGGGTTTGGTGAAGGCGTAGCCGTCCAGGGTCGCTCCGCCGAAGTAGGTGCCGGGGAACTCGCCGAACTCCGTGAAGCACTCGCCGTTGACCGGATCGAGGATCAGCAGCCCCTCGCCCTGGATGCCGGCGATCACGACGAAGTGGGTCCCGCCGCTGAGCCAGGTGATCGAGGCGACAACAGGTCGCCCGGCGTCGATCTCGGCTCTGAGGTCGGCGAGAGTCAGATCCGGTCCGTGATAGCTGGCGTAGTTGCCGACCTTCTTCAACGCGTCGGTCACCCCGCCGGACTTCAGATAGCGGGTGTCGATCCCCAGGAGGGCGTCGTCGAGCACGTAGCGGGCGCCGATGGCGTAGGGGTTGGCGTAGCGAGCGGCCAGGCCGGGGTTCTGGGTCAGTGCCTGCGCCGACGGGCAGGCACTGGTGTTCGTCGGGAACCCGAAGCTGTTCCAGTCGATGACGGCCGTCGGCGTAGTCTGTTTAATGGCGAGAGTCGTGCCATTGGTCACCATCGAGCCCGCGCCCCCGACGAACTTTCCGCCGCCGGGCAGCGGGCCCGCGCCGAAGGTAGGAACGGTCAAGTTGGCAAGCACGATCGCGGCCAGCGGCCTGAGCTTCATTCGACAACGGCGCACGGGCCTGCCGCTCATTGAGTCCGGCGCACGCTTCGGGAGCGGGTGGATCGACGTCGCGATGGATCGGCTCTCACCCTGCGCGCAGCGTCCGATGCGCTGCGAGCACACCGGCTCAGCAACCGCTTGTGTAGTGCATTCCCATATTCGAACGCTGGTCGGTATCGACCACGGCGCCCCGCATGCACGTGGACGACACCACGCTGCCTCTACTCGAGAAGGGTCGCAAGGCAACACGAACCGCGCGATTATGGGGCTATCTTGGCGCTGGACAACGCGAAGAGAATGGCGTTTGGGTCGACCACCCGCCGGCGGTGTTCGAGTTCGCCGAATCGCGCTCGGGCTAGTACCCCGTTTACTTTGCGATTTGGCGATTTCGAAGAAGGTCGGCGGCAATGGGCATTAATTCGGGATCGTTGTTCCGAAGGGAATTGGGCATCTCGAGCGTCAGGTACCCGAACTGATCGAGGACGCAGAGAACGAACTCACTGGCTCTTTTCGATTGCTCATCGAGCGCCTCATGGACCATCTGAAGGAGCTTGACAGGCAGGTCCGGGAGCTCGAGGCGCAGATTCAAGCCTGGCACCGCAGCGACGAGACGAGTCGACGGCTCGCGCGCGTCCCCGGCATCGGGCCACTTACCGCGAGCGCACTCGTCGCATCTGTCGGCAACGCAAAGAGCTTCAGGAGCGGCCGGCAACTTGCGGCATGGCTTGGTCTGGTGCCCCGGCAAAACTCCAGCGGCGGCAAGAATGTGCTGCTGAGCATCAGCAAACGAGGTGACGTGTATTTGCGAACATATATTCTTGGGTCATACGCGATTTCGGAGAGACGAACGGCGTCGATTGTCGACCATCTGAAAGCCGATGTCGAATGTCGCTTCATGGCCGGGTCTTGCCTGTTGGGTATCCGCAGGACACCACCCGTCCGAGTAAGCCCCGTTTCGCAAAAGCACACCCTCCGCTACGAGCCAATTATCTCGGCGGAGTGGCAACCTCGCGTCGACAGCAACCCGCATTTGTAAGGTCGCTGGACGCGGGTTGTCGCGTCATGGCAAAACGCCTATAATGAGTGGGCATTTTGCCGATATGGAGCATCGATGGAAACCATCGCTTTTATACCGACCGGCGCCGGAGATCCGCGCCGCGCGGAGTTCGCGTTTCTCGAACGCCTGTTGGCAAGCCGCATTCGCGGCGACGCTGACCTTGCCGACCTGGCTCATGAACGGGTCGACGTCGACGTGATTGATCGACTCAGTGCGCAAGGCCTCAAGGCAGACGAGTTGACCTTCATTATCCCGCGGCGCACGCTGACGCACCGTCGACAGCAGCATGAACGACTATCGACAGAGGAATCCGACCGTGCCATTCGCCTGGCCAGAATTATCGCCCAGGCGCATGCGGCATTCGGTGGCAACGACAAGGCGATGCATTGGTTGCGCAATCCACAAAATCGCTTCGCTGGTCGCAGCGCTCTTGTGATGGCGGGTACGGAACAGGGCGCCCGCTTGGTCGAGGAGGCGCTTGTACAGATCGACGAAGGGTATTTCGCTTGATGGTGCTCTGGCGGATCAGTAATTTCGCCGATCTGAAAGGAGTAGGCGGGCTGCGCGCCCCCGGGCGCTGGCATACCACGGGACGACCAGTCGTTTATCTGGCTGAGCATCCCGCCGGCGCGCTTCTGGAAACGCTCGTTCATCAGGAGATCGGCTCCGCCGCTGACCTGCCCGACACCTACCGATTGTTGCGCGTGGAGGTCGGTGAGCGAGTCAAGATCGCCGAGTTGGGAGAGGGTGCACTGCCCGAAGACTGGCGCGAAAATCCGTCCTGGACACAGGCTTCTGGCAGCGAATGGCTTCAGGGAGGCGCCACCGCGTTACTCAAGTTGCCCAGCGCTATCTTGCCCTTCGCATTCAATTACATTCTGAACCCGCTACACGAAGACGCGACCGATATCAGCATAAGCATGGTCATCGATGTGCTTCATGACCCGCGGATCCTGCGCCTGTTGACACGAGCTTAGTTCGGTAGGGCTATGCTGCGGTTCGTCTATACGCGGGCTATGCCTCCGCGACGGAGCGATCGCGGCGCGGCCCCCAATTGACTTGGCAACACACGGCGCCATTTTTTCCTGACTCAGGCATGCTCATGGTGGGCCGTTGTCCGGGCGGAGCCGACGTTCGAACGTCCGCATGAAAGCGTGAGCCAACGTCCGTAGGTGGCCGCGTGCTGCCCGATGCGGTCGGCATACGTCGGCCGCCATACGTCGGCGGCCGTGCGTCGAAGGCGTCATCTAGAGCGAGTTGACGACTTTATTTCGCGTCCAGCAAACTCACACTGAGTAAGGCTCGCCACGCTATCGGGGCGCACGAAGTCCCGAGTTGACAACTTTATAGTCGCAAGGTTGACATCTTTAATGCGTTCTACGAGTGGGCGTGTGGCCTGACGCATCGGCAGATCAGCCGGGCCATCGGCATCAGCGTCGGGGCGGTGTCGAAGTTTCGCGGCCCAGGCCAGCCAGGCGGGACTCGACTGGGCCGCAGCCGAAGCGCTGTCCGACGATGAACTGAACGCGCGCCTGAGGCCTGCGGTAACCGATGCCACGGCGACGGTGTCGCGACGCATCGAGCCCGACTACACGGCATTGCATCGCGAGCTTCGCCGCAAGGGCGTGACGCTGCAACTGCTGTGGGAAGAATACGCTGAAGCGAACCCCGGCCAGCGGACCTACCGCTACACGCAGTTCTGCCAGAAGTAAAAGGACTGGGCGAAGTCGCTCAAGCGCTCAATGCGCCAGCAGCACCGCGCCGGCGAGAAACTGTTCGCCGACTTCGCGGGCCCCACCGTGCCGATCCTCGCGCGCGATGGCGGCGTCGAATTCGAGGCGCACGTGTTCGTTGCCGTGCTCGGCGCATCGAACTACAAGCGCGCAAGCACATCTCCGATCAAGCTGAGCTATCAATGGCATGAGTTTCTCCTCGGCGATACCGTGAATCTCAACTTATGTGTCCCATGGCGCGCAAGAAACAAACGTTCGACGCGATCCTGCGCGGGCCGGTGACGTTGAAGCGCAGCTGCGGCGAATTCACCTCGACACGATCTGGACACATGGCCGTCTCCACCGCGGGCGTTTGCGGCTTCCTTTTCAGGCGCGATCTTCTTCCGGTTGAATGTCGACCTGGTCCATGTGCGGCAGCAGTCCGAGCTGACGGGCCGTGGCATTGGGTAGGCGTAGCAGCACCGTGCCTGCCTTAGCCCATGCACTATCGATCATCACTACGTCGACCAGCACGCCTTCAAGTTCGAGGTAGACCACATTGTCCTTCTCGAACGCCTCTTCATAGAGATGCCAGGACGGCTCCTTGCCTTCTCCGTGGTGATACTTGATCGATGTTTTGGTGCTCATAGGACCGCCCGCTGGGTCGATGGATACAGCGGCCAGTTTAGCGAGTCGGACGAGTGCTGTCGTGCGAGAGCAGATCAGCCAACGGGCAGCTTCCTTCCTCCGCGGCAGTGTTCAACAACAGGTACTGAGCCCTGCGCAGCTAAACGTCAGAGTTGCTTTGATGATTATGCGAATAATCATCAAAGGCACTTCACGCGTAGACGAGGGCGATGCGCATTCTCGCATGCGAGAACACGCGGATTCTGTCGCAGCAGCTGTCAAAATTCGTCCAACGTTGAACGAAGTTCATCGGACGTTGAACCTTCCTTCCGCAATGCGCCGGCGTCCAAACGCGCGGGACCACGACTACGGGGGCCGCCGCTCGCGCTCGATCACTCGATCATGCCATTCTGCGGCGCGCCGTTAATTGAAGACCGGAACGATGCCGCGTGCCCTTCGTTCCGCAAACTGCTTTTTCCGTATTCGGCCACTTTGAGTCGCTCGAATCTGAGATCCGATCGCCGCTTTGTACCGATGAAGCGACGTCACGCGAGCTCGCGGGACCACGCCAGCCGTGGCGCGCTGTTCTCTTCGACTGACGATCGGCCCTCACCGCAACAAACGAGTCCGTCGTTTGGCTAACGTTGTGCGCCACGCCGGGGGTAAAGTAACCGTAGCGCATTTGCGGTCACAAGGACGGTCGCGCCCGTATCCGCGAGAATGGCCATCCATAGACTAGTCACACCGAGCAGCGTAGTGCATAGGAAAATCGCTTTGAGTCCAAGCGCGAGCCCGATGTTCTGCCAGATGTTGGCCAGCGTAGACTTCGACAGTGCGATGAGATCGGCAATGCCCATTACATTGTTGCGCAGCAGTGCCGCGTCCGCCGTTTCCAAAGCGACATCAGTTCCACCGCCCATCGCGATCCCAACCGACGCCGCGGCCAGTGCCGGAGCATCGTTGATGCCATCTCCGACCATCGCAACAAGGCCTTTCGCCCGGATCGCTTCGATTTCAGCAAGCTTTGCGGCGGGCAGCAGTTCCGCTCTGACCTGGACGCCCACAGTCGCCCCGATGGCATCCGCCGTCCGCTGATTGTCCCCCGTCAGCATGACCGTGCCGATGCCCCAGCGGTGCAGGGTGGCGATGGCTTCGGCGGCGTCGCTGCGCGACTCGTCGCGCAACGCGATGAGTCCCTCGACCCGTTTGCCGGACAGCACCACGACGACAGTCTTGCCCTGCCGCTCAAGCGCCTCCAGTTGCTGCGCGATATGTGCGTCGAGCGCTGTTTGCTCGCTCGCATGGCGCGGCGATCCGACAAACACGAAGCCGCCTTTCAGGCGAGCGGTGACCGACTTGCCCGGCACTGTCAATGCGGCACCGAAACTTGCCGGCAATTCGAGCCCTCGCGTGCTCGCGGCTTCCACAATAGCCATGCCGAGCGGATGGCTCACCTTGCGCTCCACTGCGGCCGCTTTCGCCAGAACGTCATCTGCCGTTCCGTCGACGGATACGATGTCTGTGACTTGGGGACGGCCCAGCGTGAGCGTCCCGGTCTTGTCGAATGCCACAGTCCTGATCTTGCCGAGGGCTTCCAGCGCTGCGCCACCCTTGACCAACAGGCCACGTCTGGCTCCTGCGGCAAGGGCCGACGCAATGGCCGCTGGCGTGGAGATCACCAGCGCGCAGGGGCAGGCAATCAGCAACGTGGCCAGACCACGATAGATCCACGTTACCCACTCCGCGTTGAAAAAGAGAGGCGGCACGATGGCCACCAGCAGCGCGACCGACATCGCGGCCGGCGTGTATCGCCGACTGAAGCGGTCGATCAGTCGTGCCGTCGGTGCCTTGGACTCCTGCGCTTCCTCGACCATGTGAATGATGCGGGAGATCGTGTTGTCGGCCGCCGTGCGGGTAACCTCGACACGCAACTCGTTCGTGCTGATGCTCCCGGCGAAAACGGTCGCTCCCGGTTCCTTGGCCACCGGCACCGACTCGCCGGTCACCGGTGCTTCGTCGACGTCCGAAACGCCTCCGATGACGTTTCCATCGGAGGGGATACGATCGCCGGGCCGCACAACGACGATGTCGCCAATCTGAAGCGTGTCGGCCGACACCCGCTCAAGAATGTTGGTGCGCTCCCGTAACGCATCGCGCGGCACCAGGGAGACCAACGCTTCGATACCAGCTCTTGCCTTGCCTGCCGCGACCGTTTCCAGCAATTCGCCGATCGCGAACAGAAGAATGACCACCGCCGCTTCCTGTGCCGCGCCAATAAGCATCGCGCCAAGCGCTGCCACTGACATCAGCGTCTCGATGCTGAACGGTGTGCCCGAGGTTGCTCCCGCATATGCGCGCTTCGCGAAGGGCACGATACTGATAAGCGCTGCCACGGAGTATGCCCATTGCGCGAGGGCCGGCTCGATATGCGCCACGGCAGTCGCGATCCCGAACATCGCTGCGATGGCCAGCGCAAGGTAAGCCTTACGCCCCCGCCACCATGACGATCGGAGGCTGCTCACCGGACCAGAGGAGGCGGCTGTTCCGTGCGAACCGCCGCCGACTGGTGTGAAACCCAGCGCACGGATTTTTCCCTCGATCACGGCCGATGAGGTCCGGTCCACGTCGAATTTCAGGGACAGACTCTCCAGACCGTAGCTGACATTGATGTCGCTGACGCCGGGTACTCGCTTCATCGCGTTTTCTATCTTGACTGCACAGGCCGCGCAGTCCATTCCTTCGATGCGGAGTTTCAGGGAGTCGGGAGCGTTCACGGTGTTTTGACCTCGACGAATGTCTTCATGGGAGTCTACGATAGACCCTGTAGTCACTACGGGGTCAAGCAATGGACAACCCAATGTTGACAATCGGCCATCTGGCCAGTGCAACGGGCACGAAGGTGGAAACGATCCGCTTTTACGAAAAAACGAACCTGCTGCCGGCCCCGGCTCGGACCGAAGGCAATTACCGCTCGTACACGGTGGCACACCTGAATCGCCTGAGCTTCATCCGGCGCGCGCGCGATCTGGGGTTTTCGCTGGAGCAGGTGCGCGAGCTTCTCGCGCTCGCGGACGATCGCAGCCGCTCATGCTCGGCAATCGACGCAATCGCGAGGGAACATCGATTCGAGGTAGAGCGCAAAATCCGTGATCTACAGGCGCTAAAGGCAGAGCTCGACAACCTGATCGATCAGTGCAGTTGCGGAACGGTCGCGGAATGTCGGATCATCGAAGCGCTGTCGCCTGCGACGTAGCGCATCCTCCGGTTTTTCGCGCAAAGATTCGAGCCGCGGGGGCCAACAAACGAGACCTATAGGGAACGCGATGCAATCGAAGACCCATTGGGAAAAGATCTATACGACGAAGTCGTCAACGGACGTCAGTTGGTATCAGCCGCACGCAGCGCTGTCGCTGGATCTGATTCAGCGGATCGGCGTTGGGCCGGCTGCCGCAATCATCGACGTGGGCGGCGGCGCATCGACGTTGATTGATGACCTGGTCGCTCACGGCTACCGCAACCTGTTCGTGCTGGATCTCTCCGGCGAAGCGCTGGCCGTGGCCCGCAGACGGCTCGAGCAAAAATCCGGCCTCGTGCAGTGGATCGAGGCTGATGTCACTTCCGCGCCATTGCCGGAACGATTCTTCGATGTCTGGCACGACCGGGCGGTATTTCACTTTCTCACGGGCGAGGCCGACCGTCGCGCGTATGTCGCCCAGGTCGTGCGCGCGGTGAAGCCGGGCGGGCACGTCATAGTCGCCACCTTTGCTCCGGACGGCCCGACCGAGTGCAGCGGTCTTCCGGTGGTCCAGTACGACCCGGACTCGCTGCATGGTGAATTCGGCCCGGCCTTCGAACTGGTGGAACACAACGAAGAAATGCATGTGACGCCGGCAGGGCGAGTCCAGCATTTTATTTATTGCCACTGCGTTAAACCGCACTGAGCTGAATCGATCACCACCGCCGGGAACCCACGAGGACGTCAACGGAGCACTTGCGCCAATCAACGGTTTAAGCACTAGCCCCGGGCGCGAATACTGAATGTCGGTTGTCGGTGGTACAGCAGTCTGTCATCCCACTCCCACCGGTGTCGCTTGTGGGTCGATGAGGGACCGTCAGACTCCGCGTCCCGGCCCGGAACATCGCAGCATTTTCCTGTGCAGATCGGACCAAAGAGCATACGTACAAATTTGTCAATTAGGATAACGAAAAAACGTCGCTAAATTCATTTACGTCAATCACGAGCGGGAAAACGCTGTCAGCATTGTCTATCAGGATAATGAGACTTTGGCCCGGCTGGTTTCTCTTCCACGGCCCCTGTCCCATGTCCTCAAAAAACACGCGTCGATAAATGTAGCTAACCCGCCCCACAGCCGATCGAACTCGCGACAACCAAACCGACAAGCTTCGCATTGACGGTGCCCGGAAGAAGACGGGAAGTTGATTGATGAACTGAGTTCATAAGCCCATGTACCGTATTGTGTTCAAAACCTGATAGTAAGGGTATACGCTTGAGTCATCGCGATGTAGCTGACAGCCTGGTAAGACCGCTGCCGTGCTTCTCGTCAAATATCAACCCATCTTGGAGCGCGTCATGAACCGCAAAGTATTCGCTACTCTCTTTTTCATCGCTTCCAGTGCATTCGCTGGGTCAGCTTTCGCTAGCGGCTACGGTCCGGCTCCGTTTTACCGGCCGGCTGTCGGTGCGCCGAGCTCACAGCAGGGACCGAGCGCGCAAACAATTGCTGCCGAGCAGACCGCGCACGGCATCGATACGTATAGTTTTGGCAGTTCGCGCGACACGCAGACGCAATCGGGTGCCCGGCGCGTTGAGGGCACAAGCAACTCCACTTCGTCGTCGGTTAGTAATTGAAACGCTCCGCGAGGCAGGCTTGCCATGTGAACGCCCGGTGTAGAGGTAACACGGAGCGGATCGTTTGATGACCGCTCTGCCGCCGACCCAGCGCCTCCTACGTGCAAGCATGACGTTCGAGTGGGCCTGCGGACTGGGCATGCGAACCCACTTGCTCGCCAATACCGCAGAAGTGGTCAGATCGCCCACGAGAAGAGAGGGTGAAGACAAGGATCATGTTCGAATCCCGTTTAAAGAGATCAGCCGGGCATTTGGTTGTTGCCACCCTGTTCCCGATAATGACTGCTGTGCTGGCCGGCTTCCTGATCATTGGCGTGGCGCTCCCCGTACTGCCTCTACATGTCACAAACGATCTCGGCTTCGGACCACTGGTTGTTGGCCTCGCGGCGGGTGCACAGTTCGCTGCGGCACTGCTCTCACGCATTTGGGCGGGTTCCTACTCTGACAGGCGCGGGGCAAAGCGCAGCGTCTTCGTCGGCCTACTCGCCGCCGGGGCCGCCGGGCTGCTGTACCTTCTGTCGCTAGTATTCCTAAAGGCAGCCACGGGTTCTGTCGCGATTCTGCTCGTAGGTCGTGCGGTTCTCGGCGGCGCCGAGAGCTTCATTATCACCGGTGGCATCGCCTGGGGGCTGGGTCTCGTTGAAAGGCAGCATGCTGGCAAAGTGATCGCTTGGGTCGGAACTGCGATGTTTGCAGCGATGGCGCTGGGCGGTCCTCTCGGGTCCATTCTTTACACATCATTCGGGTTCGTCGCGATAGCACTGATGACCGCCCTTCTGCCGCTATTCGTTTTCGCATACGTGAGCCGGACCCCGGCAGCCGCACTGCCCGGTCACGGACAGCACGCTTCTCTCAGTGCGATCCTCAGAGTTGTTTGGCTGCCCGGTCTCGGCGCGGCGCTCGCCAGCATGGGGTACTGCGCGATCTTGGCGTTCAGTTCGCTTTTCTTCGCGGACATGCATTGGCAGCCGGTATGGATGGCCTTCACCGCATTCGGTGCTGCATTGATCGCGGCGCGCACCATCGCTGGGCATCTTCCAGACCGGTTAGGAGGCGCACGAGTTGCCTTTATATTCGTCATCGTGCAGGTAGCGGGCCTTTTAATCATGTGGCTAGCAAAGACAACGTTGCTCGCGTCCCTAGGCGCCGCCCTTTCAGGCGTCGGCTATTCACTCGTCTACCCAGGGCTCGGCGTCGAAGCAGTTCGCACGATTGCACCCAACAATCGCGGCATGGCGATGGGTCTCTATACGGCCTTTCTAGATGTGGCGATGGCTCTGGGCAGCCCCTTCCTTGGATGGGTCGGCGCACACGCCGGCCTGCGTTCAGTGTTCCTAGCCAGCGCCGCGATAGTTGGCTGCGCCGCTGCCGTGGCCATTTTTCTCCAACGTCGACAGCACGTAAGTGCATGATCGATCGCAGACTATCGCTATCAAACCCCTCGTCGGATGGTTACCCGTGAACATTGCCTAGGAGTTTCCGACAACGAATGTGCAATTCGTTGAAGCGCTTTACATTCATGACCTTGTCTGATTAAAGTGGCGGAGCACTGCTTTGTCATGACCCCGCCTCATGAGTCTGGGGCGCGGTAGCAGCAGGTTCGCGCACGAAGAGTTTCCGCGCGCGAGTTGAAATTCGACTACAGCGGGCGCCTGGCGCAATGGCACGTGAAAACTTTAACGACATCCTCGTCTTTCTCGCAGTCGCGCGGGAGCGCAGCTTTACACGTGCTGCCGCGAAGCTCGGCGTCTCCCAATCCGCACTGAGCCATACGATTCGTGACCTGGAATCGCGGCTGGGCATTCGCTTGCTCACCCGGACGACGCGCAGTGTGTCGATGACCGAAGCCGGAGAAGACCTCTTCCGAACTGCTGCGCCACGGGTCGAGGAAATCGATGCCAAACTGTCTGCCTTGTCAGAGTCAAGGGAAAGACCTGCAGGTATCGTTCGCATCACCGCCACCGATCATGCGATCGACGCCATCGTTTGGCCGAAGGTGCGCAGGGTGCTGCGCGACTATCCGGAAATACAGGTGGAAATGACAGTCGACTACGGGCTCGTCGACATCGTGGAGGACCGATACGACATGGGCATACGGTTTGGCGATCAGGTTGCCAAAGATATGATCGCCGTGCGCATCAGCGCGGACATTCGTATGTCCATCGTCGGCTCGCCCGCGTATTTTGAACGCCGGCAATTGCCACGCTCACCAGAAGACCTGCTCAAGCACGACTGCGTCGCGCTGCGCCTGACGACGACCAAAGGCCTTTATGCCTGGGAACTTCAGAAAGGGAAGCGTTCGGTTCAAACCCGCGTGAGTGGACAGACCATTTTTAACTCGCAACCGCAAATGATCCGGGCCGCGATCGACGGCTACGGTTTGGCGTTCGTTCCCGAGGACGCCGTGCTACCGCACATCCAGAGCGGTGAATTGCGGCCGGTGATGCGCGACTGGTGCCCGGCGTTTCCTGGCCTTCACGCTTATTACCCGAGCCGACGTCAGAGTTCAAAAGCATTCTCTGTCGTCTTGGAAGCGTTGAAACAGCCGCTGTAAAGTCGGGCCGCTACTGCCTTGGGACTAGCTTAAGCTTGCCCCGCAACGCGTGACGCCGTCCTACCTACGTTTTCGCATCGAACGCGCGATGCGACCGCCGCCAGCACCGCACCGGCCAGAAGCAGCCCGGCTGAGAGACCAAACGTCGCGCGATATCCGCTGCTGTCGAAAAGCAGACCGCCGAGCGTCGCGCCGAGCGTGATAGCAAGCTGGATAACCGCCACCATCAGGCCCCCGCCGGCTTCTGCGTCGCCGGGGAGCGTTTCAGATAGCCACGTGAACCAACCGACGGGTGCTGAGGTAGCGATCAAACCCCACGCGGCCAGCAATACCGCGGTCGTCGCAACCGATTCGCCAAAAAACATTAGCGCGACGGCAATGCCGCTCATAAGCAACGGAATCGTGATCAACACGCCATGCAGATTCCGTTTGATTATCGAGCCGACGAAAACTGTGCCGCCCAACCCTGCGGCGCCGATCACGAGCAGCATGAAAGACAGAATTGACACGTCTACCTTCGTCACCGTCTCAAGAAAGGGACGCAAGTAGGTGAACAGCGAGAATTGCCCCATAAACAACAGAGCGACAGCGCCGACTCCGCATAAGACCTGACGGTCGCTGATTATTTGAAGTACGCCGCGCCTAGTCTGCGCTTGGCGTTGCGCGGGTAGTTTCGGCAAGGTGAGCGCCTGCCAGATAAGCGCAACGGCGGCAAGCGGCACGACGCAAAAAAAAGCACCTCGCCATCCAATGATTGAGCCAAGGAAACTTCCGGCGGGCGCGGCGACTGCCGTCGCAAGCGCACTGCCGCCCTGTACTACCGCGATCGCACGCGGCACGAAAGCATCGGGTGCGATACGCATCATCACGGCCGTGGACATCGACCAGCATCCGCCAATTGAGACACCGAGCAGTGCGCGCCCAAGCATCAAGACAGTGTAGGTGGGCGCCACGGACACGAGAACGCCCGAGGCTACCATCAGCGCTGTCAGCGAGAGAATCACCTTCTTTCGGTCAAAACGTCGCGTCAACGTTGACACAGAAAGGCTCGTCAGAACCGCAAAAAATCCCGACACAGAAATCGCCTGCCCCGCCTGCCCTTCGCTTAGAGAAAGCTCATGTGCGATGGGCGTCAGAAGGCTGACGGGCAAGAACTCTGATGCGACGAGGGCGAAGGCACAGAGCGACATGGAAAGCACAGCGCCCCATACCTGTTTGTTCGATAGGGTGGATCGGGTCATTGGAAAGAAAATTAATGCTTAGATGCGGCGAGAGCGGCGCCTTTGCGAAGCAAAAGGTTCGACCAAGGCGCTAATTTACAGCAGGCTGTCAATGGGATTAATCCCTGAAAACTCATCGGGCTTATGAATACGGATCATGAATCGGCCGGCTTAGCGCCCTTATAGTTGGAGGATTGAGCACGCTCGCCGCCGTGCGCGCGTTTCCAGGAGCGAAAAATATGAACGCTAGTAGCCAGCACGTTGACGACGACGGCGTCGCCGCAAATTGCAACGCCGCGGAAGACAATCTGAACATCACTCGGCGAAGTCTTCTAAAACTCGCAGGAATGGGCGCTGCCACAATCGCCAGCGGTTCGGTGTCGATTTCCAGCATGTCCGCCGAAGCACCTCCGCCGGGTGCCGCCACTGTGCCAGCATCGAAGGTCCTGTTGCATGTGAACGGCGTGCCGCGCGAACTTTCGCTGGACACACGCACGACGCTGCTCGATGCGCTGCGTGAACAGCTGCATCTGACTGGCACGAAGAAGGGCTGCGACCATGGACAATGCGGTGCGTGCACCGTAATCGTCGACGGACGGCGCATCAACTCCTGTCTCACGCTTGCGGTGATGCATCACGGTAGTCAGGTCACCACCATCGAAGGCCTTGGCACGCCGGCGAAACTCCATCCAATGCAGGCGGCGTTCGTCAAGCACGACAGCTTCCAGTGCGGCTACTGTACGCCTGGGCAGATCTGCTCCGCCGTCGCCGTGCTCGATGAGATCAAGGCCGGTGTCCCCAGCCACGTCAGTACGGACTTGCTGGCTCCTCCTCGTCCGACCAACATGGAAATGCGAGAACGCATGAGTGGCAACATCTGCCGCTGCGGGGCCTACTCCAACATCGCCGAGGCGATGACCGAGGTGGCGGGAGGTCGGGCATGAAACCGTTCACCTACGAGCGCCCATCGACGCCTGCCGCCGCCGCAACTGCTGCCCAGCAGACGCCGGGCGCGAAGTTCATTGCTGGCGGAACAAACCTGCTTGATCTGATGAAGTTACAGATCGAGACGCCGGTTCATTTGATTGATATCAACGGGCTTGGCTTCGATCGAATCGAGACGACGCCCGATGGCGGACTGCAAGTCGGCGCGCTTGTGCGCAACACGGATCTTGCGGCGAATCAGACAGTGCGCCGCAACTATCCCTTGCTCTCGCGGGCATTACTCGCCGGTGCGTCTGGTCAACTGAGAAACAAGGCGACGACGGCGGGCAATCTGCTTCAACGCACGCGCTGCCCCTACTTCTACGACACCAACCTCCCGTGCAATAAGCGCGAGCCCGGTAGCGGCTGTCCGGCGCTAAAAGGAAGCAGCCGGTCCTTGGCCGTGATCGGTGGCAGTGATGCCTGTATCGCCACCTATCCCGGCGACATGGCCGTTGCATTGCGAGCGCTTGACGCGATCATCAACACCGTTCGCGCGGATGGTACGGTGAGAAACATACCCATCGCCGATTTCTACCGGCGTCCCGGCAAGACGCCGCATCTGGAGAACGCGCTGGAACCGGCAGAGCTGATCACGAGTGTCACGCTGCCGAAGCCCATTGGGGGCACGCACATCTATCACAAGGTTCGTGACCGCGCGTCGTATGCATTTGCGCTGGTATCGGTCGCCGCAATCGTGCGCAAAGATGGCACGGGCCGCGTTGCGCTAGGCGGCGTGGCGCCGATGCCCTGGCGCATCGAAGCGGCTGAAGCCGAACTTCCGAATGGCGCGCGCGCGGTGATGTCGCGTCTCATGGCGGATGCCAAGCCGACGCACGATAACGGGTACAAGGTAACGCTGGCAGAGCGCACGCTGGACGCGGTACTGACCGAAGCGAAGGAGGTGAGCCAATGAAGTTCGATACCCCCGCCACCAATAATCCGATCGACCGCCTAAAACACATCGGTCATGCGACAGACCGCATCGACGGACGTCACAAGGTGACCGGCACCGCGACCTATGCATACGAATGGCACGACTCAACCCGCGATCCTGCCTATGGTTTCGTTGTGGGCTCCGCAATCGCGCGCGGACGCATCACGTCGATAAACCTCACAGCCGCGAAGGCGGCACCTGGGGTGGTTGCGATCGTCACGGCCGGAAATGCCGGAACTTTGACGAAGGGCGACTTCAATACAGTCAAGTTGCTAGGTGGGCCGCAAATCGATCACTATCACCAGGCGGTCGCACTGGTCGTGGCCAACACCTTCGAACAGGCTCGCGACGCGGCCCAGAAGATACTCATCGACTATGTCGCCGAGGGCGGAAGCTACGATCTCGCCGCAGCGAAAGACACAGCCGACATGGCAGGGACTGGTTACTGGGGCGAACCGGCGACGCGCACGGGCGATTTCGAAGGCGCGTTCGCCGCGGCGCAGATGCGCTTTGATGCAACCTACACCACGCCCGATCAAAGCCACGCGATGATGGAACCGCACGCGTCTATCGCGGCATGGAACGGCGACAAATTGACGCTGTGGACTTCGAACCAGATGATTGCGTGGGGTGCAGGCGACGTCGCGAAGACGCTCGGCATTCCCCGCGAGAACGTGCGCTTGATTTCGCCTTACATTGGCGGAGGATTTGGCGGCAAGCTCTTCGTGCGCAGCGACGCGCTGCTGGCCGCGCTTGGCGCAAAGGCCGCGGGCCGTCCTGTGAAGGTCGCGCTCACGCGCCCGCTCATGTTTAACAACACGACGCATCGGCCGGCGACGATCCAGCGCATCCGCATCGGCGCAGACGCGAACGGAAAAATCACGGCCATCGCGCATGAAAGCTGGTCCGGTGACCAGCCAAATGGGCAACCCGAGACCGCCGTCGGTCAGACGCGCCTCATTTATGCCGGCGCAAACCGCATGACGACGATGCGTCTTGCTACTTTGCATTTACCCGAGGGTAACGCGATGCGTGCGCCCGGCGAAGCGCCGGGCCTGATGGCCCTGGAAGTCGCAATGGACGAGATGGCGGAACAACTTAAGATCGACCCGATCGAGTTCCGCAATATCAACGATACTCAGGTCGATCCGGAACAGCCCGAACGGCCCTTCTCGCAGCGTCAGCTCATCGAGTGCTTCCGCGTGGGCGCACAAAAGTTTGGCTGGCAGAAGCGTAACGCCCGTCCAGGGCAAGTACGCGACGGCCGCTGGCTGGTTGGCATGGGCACCGCCTCGGCGTTCAGAAACAATATTTCGATGAAGTCGGGTGCACGAGTGAGGCTCGATCGGCGAGGGTTCGTGACGGTCGAAACCGACATGACCGACATCGGCACAGGGACGTACACCATCATTGCGCAGACGGCAGCCGAGATGATGGGGCTGCCGCTCGACAAGATTTCTGTACGTCTCGGCGACTCGACGTTTCCCGTTTCTTCCGGCTCGGGTGGCCAGTGGGGTGGCAACAGCTCAACGGCGGGTGTCTATGCTGCCTGCATGAAGCTCCGTGATGCAGTGGCCAACAAGCTTGAAATGCACGGTACGGATGTCGTTTTTGCGGATGAGCGCGTGCGCTCGGGCGGGCGCAATGTGCGGCTTGCCGAAGCAGCATCTTCTGGCGAAATCGTCGTCGAAGACACCATGGAATACGGCGATCTGGCAAAGCGCTATCAACAATCAACCTTCGGCGCACACTTCGTCGAAGTCGGCGTCCATGCAGCCACCGCCGAGATTCGCGTGCGTCGCATGCTCGCCGTCTGCGCAGCGGGCAGAATCCTTAATCCTAAGGCCGCCAGAAGTCAGGTTATCGGTGCGATGACGATGGGCGTAGGCGCAGCGCTCATGGAAGACCTCGTGGTCGACAAGCGCTACGGCATGTTCATCAATCACGATTTGGCTGCTTATGAGGTGCCTGTCCATGCCGACATTCCGCATCAGGAAGTGGTGTTTCTGGACGAAGCAGATCCCACCTCCTCGCCGATGAAGGCGAAAGGCGTGGGCGAGCTCGGCATCTGCGGCGTGGGCGCAGCGATCGCCAATGCGCTTTACAACGCTACCGGTGTACGCGTGCGCGATTATCCAATTACGCTCGACAAAGTCCTGATGGGAATCGCGTGAGTGCGTCGCGCAGCGCTAGACGACCGATCGCCGCGATCTGTTGTTTCTTGTGTTGCACGCTACTGGCGGTGTCTAGCTCCGCATCGGCGCAGCCCGCAAGCCGTCCGCCGGGCGTCCCATCGAAGGTTTGAACTCAGGAGCGAATCATAAAAATATCGATCAAGTTCGATGGACAAACGAACATCGCAGATCTGAAGGACAATCCGAGCAGCTTTGATCCATCCGTAGGTACGGTTGCCTACTATGCACCGTGGGCAATCTTGCGCTGTTTTACTTGTGTCCGGGCTGGACGCGCTCACCAAGGCGGCGACGTTCGAGGCCACCATCGTACGCGTAATGGATTGAGGGATTGAGGCAACGTTCCTTGGCGGTAAGCGGACCTTTTTTGGGAGAAAAATATGCAACTTAAACGCGCTGGCTCACAGCCGTCGATCAAAGGACCGGAGGAATGGTTCACAGGCACGGTGCGGATCGATCCGCTCAACGCTCCGCCCCCGCCAGCCCGCGTGTCGTGCGCGAGTGTGACTTTCGAGCCCGGCGCGCGTACCGCGTGGCATACGCACCCGCTCGGTCAGACACTCCTGGTGACAGCCGGATGCGGCTGGACGCAATGCGAAGGCGAGCCGCGTGTCGAAATTCGTGCAGGCGACGTCATCTGGTGCCCGCCCGGCCACAAGCACTGGCATGGCGCGACATCGACGACCGCGATGACCCATATCGCCATCCAGGAAGCACTGGATGGCAAGAACGTCGAGTGGATGGAGCACGTCTCAGACGAGCAATACCTCGACGGTCCCCAACGCGGTTGAGCCGCTTTACATCAGGAAGAGATATTCATGCACTCGTTCCTCAGGCTTTCCCTGTGCGCCGCTGCCTTTCAGGCCAATTTGGCCTTGGCCGCCGAGCCGCAGGCTAATACATCCGCTGGCGCGCAGCAGATCACGCGCGCGGGCGACCAACCCTCGGCCGCCGGCCCGGCAGAACTCTTCATCGGTCGAGTGCGGGTCGATCCCGTGTGGCCTGCGGACAAGAGCATCAACGCCGCTGGTCTTCTGGTGACCTTCGAGCCTGGCTCGCGCTCCGCCTGGCACACCCATCCCGCAGGGCAGCGGTTGGTCGTGAAGTCCGGCGTCGGTCTGACCCAGGAATGGGGTAAGCCCACCCAGGCAATCCGTCCCGGCGACGTGGTGTGGTGCCCGCCCGGCGTCAAGCACTGGCATGGCGCCTCGCCGACCACGGCGATGACCCACCTGGCTGTCACCGGGACGGAGGACGGCAAGAACGTTACATGGATGGAGAAAGTCACCGATGAGCAATACAACGCGCGCTAAGCTTCGCAAGGCGCGCCTTCGGGCCGGCGCGCTCGCCGTGGCCTTGGGGCTGGTCACTACATTGAGCCAAACCGCCGACGCGCAGGAGACCCGACAGATTACCCAAAGTCCAGCCAGCACACCCAGCGCTTCCGAGACTCTTAACGCCCGCCAGCAGGCCATCGTGCCCATCGCGGCCTTTGCCGCCGCGGGCAACATGGCCAAGTTGAATGCAGCGCTCAACCAGGGACTGGACGCCGGCATGACAGTGAGCGACGCCAGGGAAATCCTGGTGCAGCTCTACGCCTATGCGGGCTTTCCGCGCAGCCTCAATGCGCTGGGCGAGTTGATGAAGGTGCTGGAGGCACGCAAGCAGCGGGGCATCCAGGATGCGCCGGGCCATGCGCCTAGCCGCCCCATCCCGAAGGGCGATGCGCTGCTAGCCGCCGGAACGGCCAACCAGACCAAGCTGGTGGGCGCGCCTGTCAAGGGTCCGCTGTTCGATTTCGCCCCGGCCATCAACGAATACCTCAAGACGCATCTGTTCGGCGACATCTTTGAGCGCGACAACCTCGATTGGCAAAGCCGTGAGTTGGCCACGGTGGGCATGCTGTCGGCACTGCCGGGCGCCGAGTCCCAGTTGCAGTCACACATGGGCATCAGCATGAACGTAGGCCTCACCGCCAATCAGTTGCGCCAACTCGCCCAGGTGCTGGCCGAGCGTGTGGATGCGGATGCGGCAAAACGAGCACGCGAGGCTCTGGCTCGGCATCTCGCAACCCGTCCTGCCGGGAAGTAGCAACCCACTTCTTGATGTGGCCGAGCTTTGCCGTCCCGGCATGACTCGGTTGACGCCGCTTTGAGCCTAGCGAGGGTGCCACACGCGCGATCGGCAACGCGATCATGCCCTTGTCGGTGGTGTCGCCCAGACGCACGCCTGCGTCGAAGCGGTCGGCCACGATGTCCCGAATCCGTAGTTGATGTCGAACTCGACCTTAATGTCGGGGTATTCGAGCAGCAACGGAGTGAGCTTGGATAGCAAAGTAGTCTGAAGGACATGTTCGCCGCAGGTGATCCGCCCATGATGCAGCCTCCCATGGATTACTGATTACTAGTCTTATAGCCCTTTTAAGCATTCGTTAGCTAGTCAAGTTGACTTCCGTGCGCCAACACTCATGGCATGAAAAGTCAATGCCGATGACCATTGCGACCGCTGCCCCGCCGCGCTTTAGTGACGAATTCTCCAACTTGAAAGGTATCGAACATGAGCACGCAGAACATCAACGATCGTGAAAACCGTGGGAGGGTCTAGGCTGGCTGCCCACCGGCGCACTTTTCTGAAGGCCGCCGGCATCGCCGCAGCTGGCGCAGCACTGCCAATCGGTGCAGCCTCTTTGGCTACTTCCGCTGTGGCGCAAACCACGCAACGCGGCGGCAACAGCGGTCAGGCCTACATGATGAGGACCCGCAAGCTGGGGGCTCTCACCGTTTCTGAACTCGGCTTCGGCTGCATGAGCAACCGCCTCGGCCGCTACGGCCCAGGGCATGGACCGTGCGACGAGCATCCGAGTGGTCCGCGACGCCTATGAGCGCGCATCACCTTCTTCGACACCGCCGAGGTCTATGGACCTACGTGAACGAGGAACTCGTCGCCGAGGCCCTGGTCCGCAACCACATCGCCATCGCCACCAAGCTCGGCTTCAAGATCGACGTCACGAATGGCCTGGACAGCCGCCCTGAGCGCATTCGCCGCGTGGTCGCGGAGTCGCTCAAGCGCCTGAAGAGCGACCGCATCGACCTGTACTACCAGCACCGCGTTGACCTGACCATGCCGATCGAGGACGCGGCCGGCACCTTCAAGGATCTCATCCAGCAGGGCAAGGTGCTGCACTTCGGCCGCTCGGAGCCCAGCGCGCGCACCATCCGCCTTCCCCACGCCGGATCGTGGAGCGCAACGGCGTGCTGCAGGCCCTGCGAAGAACTGGGAATCGGCTTCGTGCCGTGGCCTGATGGCGGTCATCGCCGTGGCATTGATCCCTTTCGGGGCGTGGGTTGCCGCGGTCGTGGTCCCGGTGGGCTTGTGGGGCCTGATGGCGACTGCCGCGCCAGTCGGCTGGTGGAGCTGGTTCGCCGAAGTCATGCCGCACAACGCCGAGGCCGGCGGCGGCCTGATGGTAGCGGTGATCCAGTTGGCCATCGCACTGGGCTCGGCCATGGGTGGCCTGCTGTTCGATTCGACAGGCTACAAAGCACCTTCATGGAAAGTGCTGCGGTGCTGCTGTTTGCGGCTTTTCTCGCCTTCCTCACCTCCCGTTCGCAAGTCCGGCAGGCGGCCTGAGCCGCGTATCACACTATGAGGAACCCATGACCACGAGCCCCAGCGTCTTTCGCAATATCCAACGCCTCCCGGCCTTTAAGAACCGCCATGCACGCGGCCTGCGGGCTTTGCGCGGGCTTGGCCTACTTTGCGGCCTGCTCGTGCTCGGAGCATGTGACGCGGCCCAGCCTGGCGCGTCAGGCTCGCCCACCACCGCCATCGCCGCCAGTTCGGCGGCCACTGTCCAACCAGAGGAATCTCGCATGTGGATGACCATCGGCGAACGTCGCTTCGCCATCACCCTGGCCGATACCGAAGCCGCCCGCGCGTTCGCCGCGATGCTGCCGCTCTCGATCGACATGGCCGACCTCAACAGCAACGAGAAGCACGCCGAGCTGCCAAAATCTCTGCCCACGAACGCCAACCGGCCCGGCACGATACGCAGTGGCGATCTCATGCTGTACGGGTCGAGGACCCTGGTCGTCTTCTACTGACTTTCAACTCGTCCTACTCGTACACCCGCCTCGGCCGCGTGGACGACCCCGCTGGCCTGGCCCAGGCGCTCGGCAGCGGCAGCGTGCGAATCGAATTCTCCAAGAACTAGATGCAGGTGACTCCCTTGAAAAGACCCTACGTCATCATCCATACGCTGACGTCGCTGGACGGAAGAATCCACAACATGGAGCTCCCGAGTTCGATTCGGCGGAGCTTCAGTACGAACAATTGGCGCTGCATGCCGATCAGCAAGTCCTGAACATCCGGGGCTACCTGAATGGCCGTGTCTCGACCGATGACAACTTTACGCAATACCGCAAGCCAGGTCTAAACGGGTCGGCGGACGCGGTTCCCGAGGGCGACTTCGTGGCCGAGCCGCATGCGCCGATGTACTTCGTCGCACTCGACCCCGCCGGGCGCTTGGGCTGGCAGAAGAACCACGTCGATTACAGCGGTCTTCGGTCGCACGTGGTGTCGGTGCTGACCGAGAGGGCGAGCAACGCCTACAAGGCCCTGCTCAGGCGCCTGGGCATCTCCTACGTGATCGCCGGGAAGGACGAGCCGGACGGAGCCGTCCTCCATCAGCAGCACGCGCTCAGCACTGCGCCTGCGCCCACGACGCGATTCAATGCATCAGTGCATTAGTGGCTCCTGAATTAGTTGTAACCTAGGATTGCGGCGGAGCTCGCATCTGAGCGCTCCGGAACATTGCTCGCGATGTTGCTAATCGGTCCTGTTAGCAACTTCGAGTACAACGAATTTTCAAATTTGCCGCCAATGTGGAGCGAAGCTGGCAAGTTCTTCTCGAGCACCTCACCAAATGAAGCTGGGGCATTGTCAAAAGCGTGGTTCATGTTTCGCCCAAACGTTGAGTTAGGGATGGGGTTCGCTTCGCTCGAATGGTGGGAACCACCTACTGCGCTTGCGAGGATCTGGCAAGGGTGAGTACTCCGAAGCAGGCAGCGTCGCGTACACTGCGGAAATTTTCAAGCTAGATGTCGCCTCAACGATTGGATTTCAGGCGGCTTTTTGCTCTTGCGTTTGAGGGTGTCGA
>NZ_FCOL02000051.1 GCF_001544515.1 Caballeronia terrestris | reverse complement strand
GAGCACACGCAGTTGATCATCGATTGCGTGAAGGGCAATGGCGGCATGTTTTCGCTGGAGCGGCCCACAGGTCTGCGTTTTCTGACGCGCTCGCGTCTTTTCGACGACACCGAATGGGCGTGGCTCGAACAGGATCCCGTCGAGCACGTGAAAAGTTGATTGTCTGTATGATCGCCGGACAGGTTTAAGGGCGGCACGGCGCATCGTCGATGGCGTGTGCACAACTTTAGTGATTTCTTCGAGGATTCCCACATCATGGTGAAAGCATCTTCATACGCCGCGCAATCAGCCGAGTCGCCGCTTGGGCCGTTCGAAATCCAGCGACGCGACGTCAAGGAACATGACGTACGCATCGACATCCTGTATTGCGGCGTGTGCCATTCCGACTTGCACACGGTGCGCAACGAATGGGGCAACGCCGTATATCCGGTCGTGCCGGGGCACGAGATCGTCGGACGTGTGTCCGAGGTCGGTTCGGAGGTGACGAAGTTCAAAGTGGGTCAATTGGCGGGCGTCGGCTGCATGGTCGATTCGTGCCGCACCTGCGCGGCGTGCAAGGAGGGACTCGAGCAATACTGCGAAGGCCCCGAGAGCTTCACGCAAACCTACAACTCGCCCGACAAGCACTCGGGCGGCTTGACGTTCGGCGGTTATTCATCGTCGATCGTGGTCGACGAAGCCTTCACGCTGCAGATACCGGAAAACCTCGAACTCGCGGGCGTCGCGCCGCTCTTGTGCGCGGGCATCACGACGTACTCGCCGCTGCGTCACTGGAACGTGCAGAAGGGCCACAAGGTGGGCATCGTGGGGCTCGGCGGGCTCGGGCACATGGGCGTGAAGATCGCGGCTGCCTTGGGCGCGCATGTCGTGCTGTTCACGACTTCGCCGGGCAAAATCGAAGATGGCAAGCGGCTTGGAGCGCATGAAGTCGTAGTCTCAAAGGACCCGGATCAAATGGCCGCGCACGCGAACAGCTTCGACTTCATTCTGAACACCGTAGCGGCGTCGCATGACCTCGATCAGTTCGTTGCGCTGCTCAAGCGTGACGGGACGATGACGCTCGTCGGCGCGCCCGAGCATCCGCACCCGTCGCCGTCGGTCATGAACATGATCTTCAAGCGGCGCTCGCTGGCGGGATCGCTGATCGGTGGCGTTGCTGAGACGCAGGAGATGCTCGATTTCTGTGGCAAGCACGGCATAACGTCCGACATCGAGATGATCAGGATCGACCAGATCAACGAGGCCTATGAACGAATGCTCAAGAGCGATGTGAAGTATCGCTTCGTCATCGACATGGCTTCTCTCGGTTGATAGAACGCAAAGGGTCGCGCCACGCGCGCGACTTTTTTTCGTAAAGCCGCTATTGCCGAGGCGCGGGCGCGTTCGTCGTCCATGTATCGCGATGCATTTTCCAATGCCCGTTCACGTGCTTCCAGATCACGATGTAGTCGCCGGCGTCGTACACCTTGCCTGCTTCGCCGGGAACGGTCCATTTGCCGACCTCGTACGCCGTGTCGCCGCGCGCTTCCAGTTCGACTGTGCTTAGTTTGATGGCTTTGAATCCCGAATGGATTGCTTCCTGCCAATACTCGGTGATCGCCTTCCGTCCGCTCACGACGTGACCGTTGGCCGGAAGAAGTTTCGCGTTATCGGAATACGTGGAAGCAATGCCGGCCGCATCGCCACGGCTCACGGCCTTTTCAAAAACCTTGTTGCTTGCTTCGATCGAAGTTCGCACGCTTCCCTGCGCAAGCGCCGACGCTTCGATACTGCAAAGCGCAACAAAGATTGCGACTGAAGCGAATGCTGCTTTCAATGTGCGACGCATACGTCCCCCTCCGATCGACTACATCATCTGGAAGGTTAACGTAAGCGTTTCGCGAAACCAAAACTTTATGCTGCATGTATGTGCGGTGAACCGCATATCGTTTGCAACCGGGGAGGGACCGGCTTCACTCCCCGGTGATCATCCTCAATCGACTCACGCTACTTCCTCGGTCTGCGCCACGCGCGGCAGCATCCGGTCGAATTCCCGCTTGACGATGCCATAGCATTCGCATGCACGTGCTTCGAGTCCTGCACGGTCGAGCACTTTGATGCAGCCGCGGCTGTGATGAATCAACCCGTCGTCATGCAGCTTGCCCGCCGCTTCCGTCACGCCTTCGCGACGCACGCCCAGCATGTCGGCAATCATCTGTTGCGTCACTTGCAGGGAGTCCGACGGCGTACGGTCGATCTCGATCAAAAGCCAGCGGCACAGCTGCTTGCTCAGCGAATGGTGACGATTGCACGCGGCGGTTTGCGCGACCTGCGTCAGCAGGGCTTGCATATAGAGCAGCATCAGGCGGCGCAGGAAGTCCGAGCGTTCGAACTGGTCACGCAGCGCGCTCGCGCTCATGCGATAGGCGAAACCGGGGCATTGCACCTGTACGCGAGTCGGCATCGTATCGCCGCCGGTCAGGATCGGAACGCCCGTCATACCTTCACGGCCGACTGCTGCGATTTCCACCGAGCCGCCGTCTTCCATCGTATGCAGCAGCGAGACGACGGCTGTCGTCGGGAAATAAACGTGGTGAATGCGTTGGCCCGAATCGCACAGCAACTGGCCGGTACGAAGCTGAACGAGTTCCAGGTGAGGCGTCAGCGCTTGCCATTCATGCGCCGGAAGCGCGCCCAACAGATGATTGCCGTGCAGATCTGATTTGAGGGTCAACATGTTTTTCTTCTCTTCTTTTTGCGCTGTGCGCCGTACTTTTTATTCCGGTCAACTCCGCGTCTTGCGATGCTCTGACGGCATCCATCGAGATCGCGTTGCTGACCAGCCCCGTAAGCAGCTCGGTCACAGTCGTTGACTTGGTCTGACTTCGACGGTAACGAGTGCTGCACCACATATTTAGCGAGGACCGTGCCAGGTAACGTCAATCCCAATGCCAGTATGGATCGGTCTGAAATATGCCGCACCGCACACTGCGGGCTGAACGGGTTTTGTTGCATTCGTGAACCGTCAAGCCTCGTAAAGGGGCGATCTGTATGAGCAGGCAGTCAGACGCTTTGATCGGCGGAATGCCCGCCTGGAGGCCCGACCAGCATGTAAATGTCCGCTGAATGACGGGTCCAAACGTGCGATGGCGAAGGCATTTGTACGGCGTTTGAAAAACGATACAAATTTGGTCGACGATTCGATGCGTCTTGCGAGGACTTTGCGCTTTGGATGAACTCGACGCAGGCGGGGCGCGGATAGACGGCTATTGGTCATTCATTCGATCGCCGCGGCGCCGATCGATTTGCTTCGCGGGCGTGAATCGAAAAACGTTGCATTCTTGGCAACCGGCGGACTTTGGCCTTCGGGTGGCGATACATACGGCGGGTGGGGAGCCGCACTGAACTACGTCTTCCATGCTCGGGTGCGCGGCCGTTAGCGAATGAATGCTCACCACATCTGAGGCCCGAGTGTCTGTTTCCAGCCGACATTGCGCCGTGCGCTGTTGTTTTTGGGCCATCGTAGTCAGCGCGCTCAAGCGTCGGAGAAATCACCGGAGTGCACACGCCGCGCCAGTTATTCGACGTTTTCCGTATTTCGCGACATTGGCATGGGGCGTGCAAACGTTAAACCGAGCGTCCGACGGTCGCTCCTTTTCCCATTCACTCCGTGGAGACCAGCATGAAAACCCTCAAGATCACCGATTTGCACGCCGCCGAAACGATAGACCACAAGGCAATGTCCGCCGTGCGCGGCGGCATCGCGTACATAACGAAGCCCGGCAATTCGCCTGCCGGCCCGGGCGGGCTTCCGCCGCTCGATTCGCTGCCGTATCCGTTCGGCTCGGTTTTCAAGGACCTGCATTTGCCGGGGTGGCCTCAATCGCCCGGGCATCCGGCGCTCGATCCACGATTGCAATAGAGAAGCGCCCGAGCAGCCTCGATGGCCGGGGCTGCCGCTTTTTGTGCGCAACACGTTCGACCCCATCGCACGACTTCACCGGAAAATTCGTACGGCAAACGTTTCGCGCGACTCCATCATGGCCTTCATCGTCACAACGATCTCAACGGAGAAGGCAATGAACATCATCACTCGCATCGCGCGGCATGTCGGCGCCGCGCTGCTCTTCGCGGCAACGCTTCATACACCCGCGCAAGCTGCGCCGGCCCCGTCGATACAAGCTCATTCGATCAAGGTGAACGGCGTCGAATTGAACTACCTCGAAGCGGTAACGGGGACGGACGGTACGCCCGTCGTGCTCCTGCACGGCTACACGGAAACGAGCCACATGTGGCTGCCGCTGATGAAGCAGCTCGACGGACGACACGTCGTGATCGCGCCGGATTTGCCGGGTGCGGGCAACTCGTCGATGCCTGCAAGCGGCTACGACAAGAAAACGATGGCGCAGGACATCCACGCGATGGTTCGCGCGCTCGGCTATCGCAAGGTGAAGCTCGTCGGTCACGACATCGGCCTGATGGTGGCCTACGCGTACGCCGCGCAGTACCCGGACGAAGTGGAAAGCATCGTGCTGATGGATGCGTTCCTGCCGGGTGTCGGCGACTGGCAGAAGGTCTGGCTGTTGCGCGACAAGTGGCACTTCAACTTCTACGGCGACACCCCGGAGAAGCTGGTGCAGGGACGCGAACGCATCTACTTTGAGCACTTCTGGAACGATTTCGCGGCCGATCCTTCGCATGCGATGCCCGAGGCCGACCGCCGTCTCTATGCCGCCGCTTACGCGCAGCCAGGCCGGATGCGTGCGGGCTTCGAGTACTTCCACACGTTCAGCCAGGATGCGCAGGACTTCGCGGGCTTCGCGAAGACGCCCCTGCCGATGCCGATGCTCGTCCTCGCCGGCGAGAAGGCCTCGGGCACGTTCCTGATCGATCAGGCGCGGCTCGTGGCGCCGGATGTGCACGGAGTCATCGTCAAGGGGAGCGGGCATTGGCTGCTTGACGAGGCGCCGGCGCAGACCATCGCGGAGCTCGTGAAGTTCATCGACTGACGAGGCGCTATCGCATCGAGCATCGCCGCGGGACGTTGCTCTTGTTCCTGATCAGCACAAGAGTTGTGCTTCTGCGGGCGTTTACGCTCAGTGCGTCCCTGTACATAATGCCTGCAACCACCGCAAACCAGGGTTAGCGGTCGACGAAGGCAGTGATGATGGGCAATCAAGAAGGCGTTTGCTCGGGATTGCATCGCTCCTTCCATCCAGGGACTTTGCAAACAGGAGCTTGTATGTCAAACGATCCTCTCCCACAAACCCCGTCGCGCCGCCGATTCATCGGTGCGGCTGCGGCGGCCGTCGTCGCGGGCTCATTGAGCCAGCTCGCTTTTGCAGACACCGATCAATCCATCGCTCGAGTCGCACCGCCGGCTGCCAACGACAAGACCGCTCTTCGTTCCCTTCGCGTGCATGTACCGGAATCGCAACTCGCCGACTTGCGACGCCGCATCAAGGCGACGCGGTGGCCCGAGCGCGAAACGGTAGCGGATGCATCGCAAGGCGTGCAGCTCGCGACGATGCAAAGACTCGCGCGTTATTGGGGATCGAGCTATGACTGGCGCAAGGTCGAAGCGAAGCTGAATGCGCTGCCGCAATTCGTGACCGAGATCGATGGACTCGATATTCACTTCATCCACGTTCGTTCGAAACAGCCCAATGCGTTACCGCTTATCGTCACGCACGGGTGGCCCGGTTCGATCATAGAGCAACTGAAGATCATCGATCCGTTGACCAATCCGACCGGGCATGGCGGCAACGCTTCGGACGCGTTCGATATCGTGATTCCGTCGCTGCCGGGCTATGGTTTTTCAGGCAAGCCGACGGCGACCGGCTGGGATCCCGCTCGCATCGCACGCGCGTGGGTCGCGTTGATGAAGCGCCTCGGATACACGCGCTATGTCGCGCAAGGCGGCGATTGGGGGAACGCTGTGACCGAACAGATGGCGTTGCTGGCGCAGCCGGAACTACTCGCCATTCACACCAACATGCCAGCCACGGTTCCCGACGACATCGCAAACGCACTCAAGTCCGGCGAGCCGGCACCGGCTGGTCTCTCGGATGACGAGAAGCACGCGTACGATCAACTCGACTTCTTCTACAAGCACGGGCTTGGCTACGCGCAGGAGATGGCGGGCCGCCCGCAAACGCTTTACGCGCTCGAAGATTCACCTGTCGGTCTCGCCGCATGGATACTCGACCACGATGCGAGCAGTCAGGCGCTCATCGCACGCGTGTTCGATGGTCAGTCAGAGGGCCTGTCGCGCGACGACATCCTCGACAACATCACGCTCTATTGGCTGACGAACACGGCGGTCTCGTCGGCTCGTTTGTATTGGGAAAACAAGCTCAACTTCTTTGCTCCGAAGCATGTCGCGATTCCCGTCGCCGTCAGCGTCTTCCCCGATGAGATCTATGCAGCGCCGCGTAGCTGGACAGAGAAGGCGTATCCGAAACTGATTCACTACAACCGTTTGCCCAAAGGCGGACATTTCGCGGCGTGGGAACAGCCGCGCGCTTTCACTGAAGAGGTGCGCGTGAGCTTTCGATCGCTGCGGTGAACGCGAGTCAAGCCGCTTATGACAACAGCGACCGCGCTTGTTCAAGCAGTGCATGTGACGCCTCAAAAGCGTTGCGTCCTGCCATATCGAGCGCAGCTTGCGCGGTGAGCGCGAACAACCGGTCGTCGGATGTCGTTGCCGTTTCCGAAGCAAGCACTGGATTGTCGTAACGGCGAAAGAACGCGAGTAGTTGAAACGCATCCAGCCGCCCATCCGAAGGACCCGACTTCGCCATTATTTCGGCGGCTGCAGCCAACTGCCGTATTGCTGCGAGGAATTCAGCGCGTTGCATTTGATTGGTCGAAAGTTAGACGAACTTTATGAGTTTAGGGCCAGGTCGGCGGCGACGCGAGAAATTCATCGCGTTCGCGCATGGTCACGCTCATCGTGCATTACACTGCAAATCCCCGCAGCGAAACTCTAGCCTTGAGCGTTGGGAGACCTTCTGATGAAAGTCCTCGTGGTCGACGATTACCGCACTACCACCGACTTGCTCGCCGACGTCGCGTGCTCCATGGGTCATGCAGTCACGCGAGCCTACACCGGCAAGGAGGCATTGGTCGCGGCCAATGGCGAGGGCGCATTCGAACTGATTCTTCTGGATATTGGTTTGCCCGACATGAACGGCCACGAGTTGTGCATGCGACTGCGTGCGTCGGAGAAGTACGCTTCGCGGCGCATCTTTTCTCTCACGGCGCACGACGACGTCCACGAGCGCTTCGATATGTCCTGCTTCGATGGCCAGCTTTCGAAGCCGCTGTCGCTCGAAGTCTTCGAGTCTCTGCTCTCAGGCAAGAAGCTGGCGGAGCAAAGCGCTCCATAATCTTCTGTCAGTTGCAGCCGTATCCCGTACGGCGGCTCCACCAGCAAATCGCCTGACCATCCGTGCATACGTACATGTTGCCCACGGTGTCGCATTGAACAGTTGATTGATGGCGTGTGGCCGGAGTGTCCTTCGCTATCTCCAGGTCCGAAGAGGCCACCGCGGCCTCGGTTGCTGCACGGACCTTCGCAACGCCTTCGGTGGGTTTCTTGGCGGGCGCAGAGGCTGGCGTGACGCTACATGCCGCAAGAAGACCGCTAACGCCGATCGATATCAGCTTCCAGTTGGTCGTCGAAGAAAACATGACCGTTCCCCTTTTTCATGACCGGCAGAATGCCTGTGTGTCTGTTGTGTGGTCTTGCGCACACGCTGCTATGACCCCAAGCATACTTCGAAGCGTCTCGCTTTGCGCCACGAAGAGCGGTAGTGAGTTCGTTATCTGCCGCACGGAATAGAATGGTCGTTAGCCCCAGACTCGCCGCTAGAGGCTGGAGACCAATCATGCTTAGAATTCTGGCAAACGCCATCGTGGTAGCGTCGATGCTGAACGCGTCATCGAGTCGTGCGGAAGAGCCGTTTTACACCGTGGGTGACAGCGCAATCCGCGCATGCGCGGAGTTGACCGACTACACGCGGCGCCACTATGGCCGCACGTTCGAATGCGATTCGTTCAACGATACCGGCCGCACCGCGGGCGATAGCGTCGCCGTGCTCGACAGAGTGAATACGGTGGTCGCCGTGCTCAATTTCACCGTGTTGAATGAAGACCCTTCGTCGAATCGCAACGGTTATTCGCTGTCGTCGGAAGACATGACGCAGTTCCTTGCACTGCTGTGGCAGCGTGGACTCACGACGACCGAGTGGCTCAAGATGAGCTTCGCACAGTCTCACTGGCATACGGAGCATGAGTATGCGAAGGCGCTGCAACGGGCAGGCGACGATCCCGTGGCAAGAATGAAGATCGTCGCTGCGCATGAGCGCGATCTCGATGCACATCGCCGAGTTAGTGAGCAAGTGATCGCCAAGGGCTACGCACTGGACCCTGTTGACATCGCTTACTTCAGCAAGACGTCGCCTTAGCGTTTCGTTTTCACGTTGCCGACGAGCGTGAGTCTGAAAACCTCGACGAGCGGCCGCAAGTTGATCTTGTGCCACGCTGCCCACAACGGTGTGCGGTAGGTGAACCACGGCACCTCTCGCAGCACGACGCCCGCAGGCGCCTGATGACGGAGGCTGCTTTGAATCATTGCGACACCAAGACCGGCAGCCACCAGCCCTAGCGCTGTCAAAGGCTCTGTCGCTTCCATCGAAATGTTTGGCGTGAAGCCGGCTCGCGCGCAAGCCGCGACGAAGTTGTCGTGTTTGAGAACGCTTTCCTTGTGTTGCACGGCGATCCAGTCGAGCTTGCCGAGCGCAGCAGGCGTTAGCTTCGACGTCGCGGCCAGCCGATGCGAATCGGGCAACGCGAGCAGCATCGGATCGTTAAGCAGTTGCGCGCGGTCGAGGTCGGGGTCGTCGTCGAGCGGCGGCTCGCAGACGAGCGCCACATCGAGACTGCGTTGACGCAGCCCTTCCAGCTGCTCGGCCGACGGCAGGTTATAGAGCGCGACATGCACGGCAGGCCGATCCTTTCGCAACATGCGAAGCGCATCGGACAGCACACCCGAATGCATCGCGTTTTCCAGATAGCCGATGCACAGACCCCCTTCATCACCACGGCCCAGCCGGCGCGCGAGCGACTCCAGGCGATTTGCGTGTGTCAGCAGCGCGCGTGTTTCCTGAAGAAACGTTCGACCGTCGGAAGTGAGGCGAATGCGCTGCTGACTGCGCTCGAATAGCGTCAGGCCAAGGCGCTCCTCGAGTTGCGCGATTTGCCGGCTAAGAGGCGACTGCGAGATGTGCAGCCGCTCCGCAGCCCGGCCAACGTGTTCCTCCTCAGCAACCGCAACGAAATATTGGAGTTGACGGATATCCAGCACTTGAGACCTCTCAGGACACAATATTGGCCAATTATGTCTTGGACGGACTTGTCTTGGCAATCTAGACTGCGTGCACGGTCATCAACGAGGAGTTCAAGATGGGCATCAAGGACAAGCTGCAAGGCGTGCTGGGATTTGGAACCGCGCCGCTGGGCAACATGTATCGCAACATTCCGGAGGCGGAAGCGCAGGCGACCGTCGATGCGGCATGGCAGCAGGGCATACGTTACTTCGACACGGCGCCGTTCTATGGCGCGGGCTTAGCGGAAATCCGCTTGGGCGCAGCGCTGCAGAAGCACAAGCGCGACGACTACGTACTGAGCACGAAGGTGGGGCGGCTCGTGCTCGACGAAGTCGAAGAAACCACCGCGCGTGACCTCGGCGAGAAAGGGGGCCTGTTCGAATTCGGCCGCCCGAACAAACTCGTCAACGACTACAGTGCGGACGCGACGCTGCGCTCGATCGAAGACAGCCTCAAGCGACTGAACACGGATCGGCTCGATATCGTCTGGGTGCACGATATCGCGCAGGACTTCTACGGCGACGAATGGCTTGCGCAATTCGAAACCGCGCGCAAGGGCGCGTTTCGCGTGCTCAGCCGTCTGCGCGATGAAGGCGTCATCAAGGCTTGGGGTCTTGGCGTGAACCGCGTGGAGCCTTGCGAACTGACGCTCGATCTGTCCGAGGCGCAGCCCGACGGATTCCTGCTCGCGGGTCGCTATACGCTGCTCGACCACGAGCGCGCGCTTCAGCGCCTGATGCCGGCTGCGATCCAGAAGAAGGTTGATATCGTCGTTGGCGGTCCCTATAGCTCTGGTGTGCTTGCTGGCGGCACGCACTTCGAATACCAGAAGGCCTCGCCTGGAATCCTCGCCAAGGTCGAGCGCATCAAGGCCCTCGCGCAACGCCATCAAGTGAGCGTAAAGGCCGCCGCGTTGCAGTTTTCGCTTGCGAACCCTGCCGTGGCCGCTGTGATTCCAGGCGCCAGCAAGCCCGAGCGTATCGCTGAGGACGTTGCCGCGTTGTCGGAGGCGATTCCCGCCGCGTTCTGGCATGAGATGCGCGAACAGCGACTCGTCGCCAACGATGCTCCCTTGCCGTCCACGAATACAGGAGTTTGAATTGGCACACACCACGGCATCGCTCGAAGTGCCCGCAACCGCCGATAAAATCTGGCAATTGATCGGCGGTTTCAATTCGCTGCCTGACTGGCTGCCATTCATTCCTAGCAGTGAATTGAGCGAAGGCGGTCGGGTGCGGCATTTGAAGACCGCTGACGGACATACCATCATCGAACGTCTTGAAGCGTTCGATGAGAAGGGGCGCTCGTATAGCTACTCGATTGTGGAGGCGCCGTTTCCAGCACGCGACTATCTGGCCACCATCAGCGTGCAGGAAGTGGCGGGCACGGACGGATCGCTCGTGACGTGGTCCGGCAGTTTCTCGCCGGTTGGCGTCAGCGAGGACGAGATTGTCCGGCTTTTCCACGGCATCTACGAGGAGGGACTGCTGGCGCTTGCAGAAGGGTTACAAGCGGGTGCGAGAAATATGGCCGGAAACTGACCGTTCGCGGTCTATAGCGACATGCGAGATTATTTCGTGTGACGGTCGCCTATGCTTAATCATTGGTTCAGGAACATAAAGTTTGTAACCAGCTAATGAAACAAGCCTGGAGGTAGGCCGTCATGAAATCGCTGATCTATGCAGTCGTGGCCGCGTCGGTTTTGGCGGCTCCGCTCGTGTCGTTTGCGCAATCGGAATCATCGGTGACAAGAGCGCAAGTGCGCACGGAACTCAAGCAACTTGAAATGGCGGGATATTCACCGGCTAGCGGAGACGAGCCGAGTTATCCTTCGAATATTCAGGCGGCAGAAGCGCGTGTGGCCGCTAGCGGTGATGCCACCGGCTACGGTGGAGCGCTTAGCGGGTCGTCGGCATCCGGAGGCGGAGGGGCAATCAGGCCTGCTTCGCCCGCCGATATGAACAAACTCTATTCCGGCGGCCAATAAAAAATCAATCCGTACTTCAATCGGCTTAAAGTTCTCCAAGCGGTTGTAACCGCGAGAGCGTTAAGGCGCCATGCGACTCCTCTGCGTGGCGCCTTTTTTTCTATGCGTCGAGAAATTGCTTTTTCCAAGATCGAGGCTTGTGCTTGATTTAAAAGATCTTCGCAAGACTCTGTGTCATAGTTCGACCATCCATCACATTGGAGGTCGAAATGACGACACTAGAACGAATCCAAGCCAAGTTGAAACAGTTGCAGCAAGAAGCCGATGCACTGATCGCAAGAAAGGCACAAGTAGCAGTCGATCAGATTCGAGAGTTGATGCTCAAGCACGGCCTTACGACCGCCGACATCGAAGCAAAGGCAAAAGCCAGGCGCGAAGCCGTGACAAAAGAAAAGCTGCCGCCCAAGTACAGGAATGCCAAAACCGGCGAGACATGGAGCGGTCATGCACGACCACCAGCCTGGATCAAGGACGTAAAGGATCGAACGAGGTTTCTTATCGACAGCACCGGTATCCCGTCAGCGAAACTCAAGCGCGTCACGACTAAAGGAAATGCGAAGCGGACGCCGCTGCCGGCAAAGTATCGCGATCCCAAGTCCGGAGCCACATGGAGCGGTCGCGGTCCGGCGCCCGCATGGCTCGCTTCAGCGAAGGATCGAAACAAGTTTTTGATCGACTCAGGCTCGACCGTTTCACTCAAAGCAACCAAGTCGAAAGCAGCCTTGAACGGAAGTGCCGTGAGCAAAAAGACTCGTGCAAAGACATCCGCGACGCCGCCTGCTAAAAAAGCATCCGCCAGTCGCAAGTCGACGGCGACATCGGCCAAGACGAAGGCCGTCGCGAAGAAGATTTCTTCTCGCAGGGCGTCGGCACCGAAGAAGGCGTCGGCCGCCGCATCGAACACTGCCGCACCGGCGTAAGGTGTCCGCAAGTTGTCGCACCGATTAATCCGACCATTCGCTCGCGTAACTCATTGAAAATTCACAGCTTACGGAGTAAAGTTAATGTGAATTATCAGATTGTGCGTTTCGAGGTCAGCTATGCCTGCACGTCATCAATCGCCGCTTCATCGCGAGGTCTGCCGATGGTTTGACCCTGACAGTGGCGCCTACCTCTCGCACTTCGGCCGGGTCTATCTCGGCGGGTGCCGGTACGTCTGTGTCCGTGCCCCTCTCATGTCGGGTTTCTTTTCCCTGAATTTCTTTCATCATGGGCGGAAGGATTGGCGCATCTACCCGCCGCTGGGTGTCGGGCCGAGCCTTGTGTATTCGTCGGTCCGGGTCGCGCAGCGATTGCCGGTGCGCTCGCTTCGACGCCTTCCACGCGGATGAGCATCACGGCTGACGGAGTTTGAAAAGCGCGAGTTGAAAGCGGGAGACGAGAATGATGCAGGAGATTGTCGGTACGTTTGGTTCGTTTGGCAAAGTCAGTGAGGCACTGGAAGAGTTGTATTCGGAAGGCATCGTTGCCGACCGGGTTCACGTCGAGACGGCGTGTGCACCGTCGAACAGCGCATTGCAAATGTCGATCGACGAGAAGCATTGGACCAGTGCTGAATACGCCGGTCACGGCGAGCACCTCGGCGTAGTGGATTTCCACGACCACCTGTTTGAATCCGTCGATATGGTCTGCGATGGCCTCATCGAAGACGAAGGGCACACGACAATCACGGTCTGCATCAAGAACGACGCCGAATTGCACGCCGTCTGCGACATCTTCTCGCGGCTCGGCACGGTCGATATCGATGAAGAGAAGCGCGCGGCCTAGCGCGACGACAGATACCCGGCCAGCATATCGAAGACGACGTACATCCCCGGCACCGCTGCACGCGCGCTGGCTGTGATCGTCCTGTCGAGTGACTCACGGTCCGTCGGGATGAAGAGCAGTTGCGCGTGCTCCCACGCATCGTCGGCGGTTGCTGCGCGACGAAGAATGTCGGACGCTGCGAAGGCGGGACCTGCACCTCGCATATCCGCGACTGCGACGACCGTGATATCGAGCGTCTCGTGGCTGTGCATCAGGCCGAGCACTTTCAAAGCCGCGGCCGGCACATCGGCTTCGACGATATGCAGTTCCTCCGATAACGCGCGCAGAACGGCTGGCTCCAGCGTGCCGGCCTGAAAATCCTTTGCCTCCAGGCCCTCGCCCAGGCCGAGCGTCCATTCGTTTGCGTGAACCGCTACCTTGTCGCCGCGCAGTGCTGCGAGCATGAGCCCGTCGGCGGAGATCACGAGCACCACGAGACCGATCGATGACATGTATCCCGCCGGAAGGCGTTCGAACGCATCAGGAGAGTCGCGACGCAGGTTCTTGAGGCATTGCTTTAGCGCACGAAGCTCGCTGTAGTGAATCGGTCCTCCGGTGAGTTCGACAGCATCGTTTCGAATCAAGACGCTCGATGGCTGAACACGCACGCTATCGAATGCGAGTTGGGCCTTCCACTGAGTAAGGGCGTCGGAGAACTGCGCAGACAGGATTTCGGGCACGACAAATGCCGCGTCGGACAAATACGTGGCCGTCAAGTCGAGGCCATTGCGCGAGTAGGCAACCACGGTGATTGGACTGTTCGATGTCACGGTTGTCGCCTTAAAGCGTCGAAGTATACGGCTCTTCCTTCGAATAGCGCTCGAAACGAAAAAGGCCTCCGGCGAATGCGGAGGCCTTTGAAACAACATCGATGCATCAATACGCGTTCTGCTCCGCCTGAAAATCCCGTCTGGGCTTGCGTTGCATCCTGCTTACCGAAGCCAGCGCGGCGAGACTGATCACGGCGGTAAGCATCAGGTAAAAGCTCGGCGCCGCATTACTTCCCGTGACGCTGAGAAGCCAGATGATGATCGCTGGAGTGAAGCCGCCAAAGACGGTCACGCCGATGTTATAGCCGATCGACATGCCAGTCGCACGCGTCGACACCGGAAAGATCTCCGACATCAACGCGGGCAGCGCGCCGAAGTAGATCGCCTTCAACAACGCGAGCCAACCGACGAGCACGAACAACCCGCCGACCGTCACGTGCGACACCACATACGAGAACGCAGGATACCCGGTGACGAGAAACAGCAGCGCGGTCAGCGACATCTGCTTCATGCGTCCGATGCGGTCGGACAGATAGCCGGCGAAAGGCGTCACGACGGTCAATATCGCGCCTGCAAGGATGCTGGCAGCGAAGCCTGTCGATGGGTCGAGGTGCAGCTCACGGATCGCAAACGTCGGCACGTATTGCAGCATGTAGTTCACGGCCGTCGAGACGGTCAGCGCGCCGATCGATACGAGCAACATGACCTTCTGCTTGGAGAAGACATCTCGAATGGGCGTCGTCGTGTGCCTGGCCTCGGTGAAGTCCGGTGCATCTTCCAGGAATCGGCGCAGATATAAACCGACTGGTCCGATCAACAAGCCGAAATAGAACGGAATCCGCCAGCCCCAAGCCGACAATTCCGCAGGCGGCATGAACTTCGCCAGCGCATACCCGAAAATCGAAGCCATGAGCGTCGCCAGGCCTTGCGTCGCGAACTGCCAGCTCGCGAGCAATCCCCGGCGATGGGGTGCATGCTCGATCAGCATCGCCGTCGAGGCTCCGAACTCTCCGCCAGCGGAGAAGCCTTGAATCAGGCGCGCGACGAACACGCCGATCGGCGCCGCGAGTCCGATCGTCGCGTAGGTCGGGATCACCGCGATGATCGCGGTGCCGACCATCATCAAGCCGACCGTCAGCAGGAGCGCGGCCTTGCGTCCGTGCTTGTCGGCGTAAGCGCCGAGGACCATGCCGCCCAGCGGACGAATCAGATACGACGCGCCGAACGAGCCGAACGTCAGAAGCATCGACGCGGTTTCGTTGACGGTCGGAAAGAAGTGCTTGGCGATGTACACGGCAAAGAACGCGTAGATCGCGATGTCGAACCATTCCAGCGCGTTGCCGGCGGACGTGGCAACGACGATCTGCGTCAGACTAAGAGGTTTCTTCTGCATGATTCGGCCCGGAGCAAGAGGTTTAGCGGGATGCGCACTTCCGACGTTCGACAATGGCGGCCCCGGACTCGCCCAGGTCCCACCACAGTCCGGCCATGACGCCGAGGGCTTCGCGCGCGACCGAGCCCAGAAGATGCTCGTTCGGCGCGTGCTGATTGCAGGCCGGATACGAATGCGGGACCCACAGCGTCGGAAGCGCGAGCGTTTTAGCGAACACGTCGTTGGGAACCGTGCCGCCTAGATTCGGAAGCAACGCGGGCTTCTTGTCGGTCGTGTGGCGCATCGAGTCGAGTGCCCAGTGGACCCAGGGGTCGTCGAGGTCGAGACGCGTCGCGGGCGTACCGCTCGATACTTTTACTTGCACGTGCTTGAAACCGTGCTGCTCGAAGTGATGCTCCAGATGCTCGCGCACGTGTTTCCAATCCGTGCCGACGACGAAGCGCAACTGGCACACTGCCTTGGCTACTGGCGGAATCGCGTTGACGGGCGCGTCCGCGTTGCCGGACTTGATCGCGAGCACTTCGAGCGCGTTCCATCCGATGACGCGCTCGGTCGGCGTCAGTCCGGGCTCGCCCCACGTGGGGTCGATGTCGGGCGAACTGTCGTCGCGACCGAGTTCGATATCGGCAAGCGCATGTCTGACCGCATCCGAAATCGGCGGCGGACGCAGCCCCTCGACGATGATTCGTCCGTCGCGATCGACGAGTGTCGCGAGTGCATGCGCGAGCACGACCGCCGGATTGCGCAGCACGCCGCCCCAGTTCCCCGAATGATGTCCGCCCTCGCGCAAGTCGACGAGCAGTTCGAACGGCACGCCGCCGCGCGAACCGAGGAACAGTGTCGGACGCTCCGCCGATACGCGGGGGCCATCGGAGGCGAGGAATACGTCGGCGCGAAGTGCGTCGGCTTCGGCGGCGCAGACTGCATCGAGACCCGGGGAGCTGATTTCCTCGCCGGTCTCGAAGATGACCTTGACGTTGTAGCCCAGCTTGCCGCCGCGAGCCTCGATCACGGCCGCGAGTGCTGCGAAGTTCACCGAATGCTGACCCTTGTTGTCCGCCGTGCCGCGGCCGTACCAGCGGTCTCCATCGACGGTGACTTCCCACGGTTTGAGGCCGCTCTGCCACTGCTCGTCATATCCTCTGACGACATCGCCATGCCCGTAGGTCAGCACGGTAGGCAGGTGGCCGCCCTCGTGACGTTCGGCGATGAGAAATGGCGCGCCTTTGCCGGCGGGGTTATCGACGATTCGGCTTGTGAAGCCCAACTTTGAAAGCGTCGGCGCGATCTCTGTTTCCAGATACGCATGGAGCGCGTCGATGCCGGACGCTTCCTGGCTCTCGGTTCTGAACGCGACGCGGCGGCGCAAATCGGCGAGCAGCGCACCTGAATCGAAGTTTTCATACGCGCCGGCAATCGCCGAGGCGCGCGTGATTTGACGAGCTTCCACTGAAATTCCTCGCAGTCTTTGAAGAGGTGAGAGGCAGTCTATGAACGCCAAAAATTCGCCACAATTTCAAAATTAGCGGATAGCATTGCCGAAATGGCAACGCAAGAGGGGGCGGAAGAATGCTTCACGGAATCGCGCTCAGGTACTTTCTCGAGGTCGCGCGGACGGGGTCGCTGGCGGCATCGTCGGAGAATCTGCATGTGGCCGTGTCCGCCATTAGCCGGCAGATCGCCAAGCTCGAAGACGAGGTCGGCACGCCGCTCTTCGAACGCATGCCGCGCGGCATGGTGCTCACGGATTCCGGCCAGCTCCTCGCGGAACATGCGCGCCGCGCGCTGCTGGACGCGGACGCCGTCTTGAGCGAGATATCCGAGGCGCACGCGTTGGGCCGGGGCATCGTGAGAGTCGGGTGCACCGAGGGCTTCACGCGCAATTTTCTGCCCGGCGTGCTCGCAGGCTTTCACGCGGAGCATCCCCGAGCGCGATTCGTCCTGCGTTCGGGAACGCCCGCGCAGGTGGAACAGTGGGTCGCGCAAGGCGAGGTCGATGTGGGTTTGGCGTTTTCGACGTCGACGTCCACCGCCGTTCACGCCGAGTTCAGCATGAGCGCGCCCGTGTGCGCGTTATTGCGTCCGTCGCATCCGCTCGCCGACAAAGACGCCCTGACGTTCGACGATCTCTTCGACTATCCTGTCGCCGTCCTCGAACGCGGCACGACGGTTCGTCAACTCATCGACTGGTGCTGTTCGCTGCGGGGAAAGCACCTCGAGCCGCTTTTCACGAGCAACAATTCCAGCGCGATGCACCAGTTCGCCGCGCTGACCGGCGCGATCACGCTAGGCAGCGCGATCGCGTTGCAAGGGATGGAGGCCGAGCCGACCCTGCTGGCAAAGCACATCGACGAACCGCTGTTGAACGAGCGCTTCCTCCAAGTCACGACGATGAAGGGCCGCCATCTTCCTCCGTCCGTCATTCAGTTTCTGGAAACGCTGAAGTCGGCGTTATCCACGGCAGACGTCGCAAAGCCGAGGAAAGGCCGCACGCGTGTCTCGCGTTGACGGCACCTTCCTTGCTACATTGCTCCGGGCACGGTGCTAAGCTTGGCACAAGCGGAGGATATCGGCCGACCTCCCGCTGCTCGTATGCGCCACTGAGGCCGCTATCGCCACATCTGTGAGCTTAATGCCGCGCGAATTCTCCGCCGCCGGCTACGAGGAGGCCTTTATGGCAGCGCGTTCGATCGCTTCGTTGACTCTCTCCTTCGGTCTCGTTTCCATCCCGGTCAAGCTCTACTCGGCGACCGAAAGTGCCTCCGGCGTCGGCTTCAATTTCCTTTCCCCCGATGGCGGCCGAGTCAAGCAGCAGTACGTCTCCGAAGCCACCGGCGAGGTCGTGGCTCGCTCCGATATGAAGAAAGGTTACGAGTTCGAGAAAGGGCAGTACGTCGTCTTTACGTCGGATGAACTGAAGGCGCTCGAAGAAGGCGCGAGTCATGTCGTCGAGATCGTTTCGTTCGTGCCGGAGAAATCGGTCGATCCGCTCTACTACGACAAAGCGTATTTCATCGCGCCGGACAAGCGCGGCGGCAAGCCCTACAGTCTGCTTCGGCAGGCCATGCAGGAGAGCCAGCGCTGCGCGCTCGCCAAGTGGTCGTATAAGGGCAAGACGCGCATCGTCCAGGTGCGTCCCGCTGACGACGGCATGATTTTCCAGCAGCTCTTGTTCGCGGACGAAGTGCGCGCATTGAGCGACTTGAACATCGAAAACGTGGCCGTTACCGGTACGGAATTGCAACTCGCGCTGCAAATCATCGACCAGGTTTCGGAAGACGCATACGACCCGTCCGCCTACGAGGACGAAGAGAAGAAGCGCATTCTCGCCGCGATCGATCAGAAGATCGCGGGCAAGCAGATCGTGTCGCCGGAAGCCACTAGCGATGAGCCGGGCGGGCAGGTCATCGACTTGATGGAGGCTTTGCGCGCGAGTCTTTCGAAGAGCAAGCCCAAGAAGGCTCCGGCCAGGAAAGCCGAACCTGCAGAAGAAGATGAAGTGCTCGCGACCAAGCCGCGCCGGCCCGCCAAGCGTGCCGTAGCGAAGGTCGAGGAAGCGCCGCCCGCAAAGGTCCGGGCCCGCAAGTGACAAGACGCGATGCTCCGCAGGATTACTCGCTGCGCAGCCTGCAGTCCCTGCTGGGCGTATCGAGGAGCGTGCTGACGGGCTTGATCGACGCGGGGTTCGTTCAGCCCACGCGCGGCCGGCGCAACGAACTGCGTTTCACGTTTCAGGACGTGGTGGTGTTGCGCACGGCCTTTCAGTTGCAGTCCGCGAAGATCGCGTCGCGCAAGATCTTGCGCGCGCTTGCCAAGCTCAAATCGGAGTTGCCCGACGAGCTTCCTCTCTCGGGAATCCGCATCACGGCCGTCGGCGACAGCGTCGCGGTCAAGACCGGATCGGGCCAATGGGATGCCGCTTCCGGGCAGCATCTGTTCGATTTCGAAGTCGCGCCGATCAAAGGCGATGTCACGTTCCTAGATGCCACGCCGCGCAACGTAAAGAGCCGCGAGCAACAGGCCGACGAGTGGTTCGCGCTGGCGGAACAGCTTGCGGACAGCGATGCCATCGGCGCGGAGCGGGCGTATCGCAACGTGCTGGAGTTGTCGCCGAATCCGCATTACAGCGCGTACACCAACCTCGGCGTGCTGCTCTCCGAAGGCGAAACGCGCTACGAAGAAGCGCTATCCATGTTCGATCAGGCGCTTACGCACTTTCCCGACGACGCGCTGCTGCATTTCAATCGCGCGGTCGTGCTCGAAGAGCTGAAGCGCCACGACGCAGCCGCAGAGGCGTACGAGCGATGCATCGAACTCGACCCCGCTCATGCCGATGCGCACTTCAACCTCGCGCGGTTGAGCGAGATTCGCGGCGACAAGCAGGGTCTGGTGAGGCATCTGAGCGCGTATCGCAGACTCGGCGGGTGACCGTTCGACCCTCCACGCCTCACGACAACGCAAACCGCCTGCAATGTTCGAGATACGCCGTCTCGTGACCGCTGATCAGCGGCAGTACGCTTTTCCATAGCCACGACGGCGCATCGAGCGTCTTCGAACTGCGCCCTCTCAACACGCCGAGCCACGCGCGCCTGTCCGCTTCGTTCATCTGACGGGCGTGAGCCTTGCCGACCACCCGCGCGAGAAACCGCGCCACCTCGGTCGCATCCTTTGGCGACAACTCGTCGATGGTCAGCTTCATGTCCTGCGGCAGCAACTCGCGGATGAACACCGCGCGATCGTTGAGCCGGGCGGCGCGCATCCGGTGGCCGAGTGCCGGTGTCAGATGCCGCGCCCCTTCAATCACCCGCTCCGCCTGATCCCGCGGCATCGTCTCGCTGCTGTAGCGCGGCGCGGCGGCTTTCACCGCCTCCTTCACGTCGATGAGACACAGGTCGTCGCCATCGACCACGCCGCCGTCGATATCGAGCAGTACCGCGAAACGCAGTCGCCCGAGCGAGCTGCAGCCTTTGACCCAGTACGCGGCATCGAGCACGGTGACGGCCGATTCGTCGCCGCCGCCTCGGAGCGATGTCGCGAGCGACGCCACAGAATGCTTGCCGAACAACGCCTCGATTTCCTCTTTTTCGGCGGACGATATCGGCCAGAAGCGCTTGCCGAGCGGGATCGCCGGCTTGAGGTCCTCGATGCGCTCGGTCGCGAGGTGACGCCACGAGCGCCGCGTCGCTTCCTTCATCACGAGGCGCACCATTTCGGGTTTGTTGCGCTTTGGGTCGGGTTCGCTGGCGGCGGGATCGAAGGAACTTTCGTAGCCGTCGGCGACCGCTTCCATCAGGCGCACCGTGATCGCGCCGGGCAGATCGGAGCCGCGCGCGGCCGTCGCGAGCGACAATGCGAGCCGGATGATGTCGTGCGCCGGATTGCCGATCACGGTCTGATCGAGATCGCGGATGGCGATTTCGACTTTGCCCTGCGCATCGGCAACGGGTCCGAGATTGCCCGTGTGACAGTCGCCGCAAATCCAGACGGGCGGGCCATCGGGCAGCGCGTGGCCTTCGATGCCGTCGAGCCATTCATAGAAACGCATCGTGTTGCCGCGTACGAAGGCGTGCGCGGAGACCGCCATCTTTTCGTTGCGAAGGGCCGTGAGCAAGGCTTGCCGGTCGGGCGGCTGCGGGAGTCCGCGCGCTCGTTTTGTTTTGGCCATATCGGTCGGGGTTCCTGAAGCGCGGTAAGTTGGCAAGAGGCTTCGCATGAGTGCGAGAGCCTGCGTTGCTCAGTTACAGCACGTCTCGTGCCGTGTGCTCTTGCCGTATGGATTCCGTAAGCAACGACCGTCGTTGGCCTATCAAACCTCCCGCAAGACAACCTCGACCGCCTTATCGTCGATCGGAAAATGCAACAGTGCCGCGACCACCCCCGCGACGACCGTCGCTTCCCACACGAGCGAATACGAGCCGGTGACGTCGAACACGAACCCGCCGAGCCACGCCCCGAGAAACGAGCCGATCTGATGGCTCAGAAAACACACTCCAAACAGCGTCCCGAGATGCCACGTACCGAACACCTTCGCGACGAGCCCGCTCGTCAGCGGCACGGTTCCGAGCCACGTCAGCCCCATCACCGCCGCGAAGATCGTAACGGAGGCCGTCGACTTTGGCAGCAAAAAGAACCCGCCGATCGCCGCGCTCCTGATCAGATAGAGCCAGCCGAGCACGTGTTGCTGGCGAAATCGTCCGCCGAGCCAGCCGCAGCCCCAGCTTCCCGCCATGTTGAAGAGACCGATCAGCGCGAGCGCGGTCGCACCGAGCGCCAACGGCATGTGGCAGACGAGGAGGTATCCCGGCAGATGCGTCGCGATGAACGCGAGCTGGAAGCCGCAGGTGAAGAATCCGATCGTGAGCAGCCGATAGCCGCGATGCCGCCGCGCCTGGCCCAGCGTCTCCCTGAGCGACTGCGCCTGAACATGCGCATCCGACGCGGCTGCGCGCCCGTTGCGATCGAGCACGATCCCGAGCGGCGCGACCAGAAGCAGCACGACGGACAGCACGACGAGCGACGCGAAGACGCCCGACGATTCGCGGACCGCCTGCGCGAGCGGCACCATGAGTACCTGTCCGAGCGACCCGCCCGCGCTCACGAGCCCCATCGCCATGCTGCGCTTCTCGGCGGAAACCGCGCGTCCGACGGCCGTCATCACGACGCCGAAGGTCGTGCAACTGATGCCGAGCCCCACGAACAACCCGAGGCCGATCACCATGACCCAGCCCGACGGCGCGATGGCCGCGAGCGCGAGACCCGCGGCATACATCGCGGCACCGAACGCGACGACGGGCGCGGCGCCGTAGCGATCCGCCGCCGCGCCCGCGAACGGTTGCGCGAAGCCCCAGACGAGGTTGTGCAGCGCGATGGCGAACGCGATCAGCGTAACGGGCAGTCCGCGATCGAACGAGAAGGGGTTGATGAAGAGGCCGAAGGTCTGACGCACGCCCATTGCTGCGCTCAGGATGAGCGCCCCCGCGATGATCGCGAGCGTGACGTTGCGTTGCGTGACTGCGAAAACATGGGGCGTTTCGTGACTTGCCGTCGACATGGTGATGTCCTCCTCGCCGTCATGCTCGCAGCGCGGCGCGGGCACGGCAAACGAAAAGTCCTCGACGGCGGATGAAGAAAATTCAACTGCCAGCAGGTGTTTTGTCTTCGATGTGATCCGCTTCGTCCAGCAGCCATTGCCTGAAGCCGATGAGATCCGGCCGATGCTCGGCGCCCTCCGAGCTCACGAGCCAGTACGCCGTCTGCGACTGGATCGCCGGCTGCCCGATTTCGACGAGCGCGCCGCTTTCTAGATCGCGATCGACGAGCGGCCGGCGTCCGAGCACGACGCCGAGCCCGGCCGAGGCCGCTTCGAAAGCCATCTGGATCGTATCGACGCGCAAGCTGCCAGCGGTGCCGACGCCTTCGATTCCCGTCGCTTCGAGCCAGGCTTGCCAGTCCTCGCTCGCGGTATCGACGTGGATCAGCGTCGCGTTTTGCAGAGCGGGCACACGCTCGCGATACGCAGCGCTGCACACCGGCACATGCACTTCGCCGAACAGACGCGCCCATCGATCGCCCGCCACCGGCGCGCGGGAGAGGCGAATCGCGAAGTCGAAGCCATCAACGGGAAAGCCGACCTGACGGCGCGACGTATCGACCGTGACGTCGATCGCGGGCCAGCGCTCGTAAAAGCGCGCGAGGCGCGGCAGTAGCCAGCGGGAGGCGAACGTCGGCGCGCAGGTGACGAGGATCGAGCGGCGCGCGCGCTTGTCGGGCAGTCGCTGCGTGCCGATCGCGATCAGCGAGAACGCCTCCGACACGTACACGAGATAGTCGGCGCCCGCTGGCGTCAGCGAAAGCCGGCCGGGCTCGCGCACGAACAGTTCGACGCCGAGCGCTTCCTCCAGCCCGACGATGCCGTGACTGACCGCGCTCGGCGTCACGCTCAGTTCCGCTGCGGCGAGCTTGAAGCTGCAGTGCCGGCCAGCCGCCTCGAAGAAGCGGAGGGCCGACAGAGGAGGAAGGCGAAGCGGCATTGCGTGTCCTTCTTGCGATAGCCTGGCTTCGGCCGAGGATAGCGATCGACGAAGGAAGCGGCAAGCGCGCGCCGTTATGAACGCACCGGCCGTAATCCGGCGCGGACCTCTTCGGCGAACAACTGCGGTTGTTCCCACGCCGCAAAATGGCCGCCCTTGTCGGGCCGGTTGTAATAGACGAGATTGTGATAAGCACGCTCCGTCCAGCTGCGCGGCGCCTGATAGTTCTCGCCGGGGAAGGCGCTCACGGCCGCCGGCACGGAGACATCGGCGGCAAGGACAAAGTTGAAGTGCGACTCCCAGTAGAAGCGCGCCGCCGAGACGCCCGTGTTCGTGAGCCAGTAGAGCGTGATGTCGTCGAGGACGTCGTCGCGGGTCAGGTCGCCTGCGGAGTGGCCGTTGATCGTGCGCCCCAGCACGGCCGACGTGATCGCCGCCGCCGGCTGGCCGTAGCCGTCGCCGTGGTCGAGGAGCCAGCCGGCCAGCCCGACAGGAGAATCCGCGAGTCCGTAGAGCGTCTGCGGGCGCGTCCCCATCTCGAACGCGTAGCCGCGCCGCTTCATGGCGTTGACGCTCAATTGCTCGTACGCCAGCTTCTCGTCGGCGGAGAGGTTGGACGGCGGCGGATCGCCCGCCTGGATCGACTTGACGATGTCGGCGGGCACGGTCGCCGGAAAGTTGACGTGGATGCCGATCAGTTCGGGCGGCGCCTGCTTGGCCATCACGTTCGTCACGATGCCGCCGAGATCGCCGCCTTGCGACGCGAAGCGCGTGTATCCGAGGCGCGTCATCAGCACGACCCAGGCGCGCGCGGTGCGCTCCGGACCCCAGCCGGTCGTGGTCGGCTTGCCGGAAAACCCATAGCCCGGCAGCGACGGGATCACCAGATGGAACGCGTCCGACGCCCTCGCGCCATGCGCCGTCGGATTGACGAGCGGATCGATTATCTTGAACTGCTCGATGACCGAGCCGGGCCAGCCGTGCGTGACGATCAGTGGCATCGCGTTCTCATGTTTCGAGCGCACGTGGATGAAGTGAATGTCCAGGCCGTCGATTTCAGTGACGAACTGCGGCAGGGCGTTGAGCCGCGCCTCGCACTTGCGCCAGTCGTAGTCGGTCGCCCAATGGTGCGCGAATTCCTGGATCATCGCGAGCGGCACGCCTTGCGAATCGTCCGCGACGGTCTCGCGATCGGGCCAGCGCGTCGCCTTGATGCGTCGTCGCAAGTCGACGAGTTGTGATTCCGGCACGTGGACGCGAAGTGGACGTATCGCAGTTTTGTCACCGGCAGCAGGCTTTGCAACCGAGGTGATGTCTTGAGCGGTATCTGCAAAAACGAGCGGGCTTAGCGAGCCCGCTGCAAGGCTCGCCGCCGTTGCGCCGACGAAACGGCGGCGCGAGGGCGATTGGATCGGGACTGCGGTGGCTTTGACGTCTGTCATCTGCATCTCCAAGGAAGGGCTTAACGCCTGACGAGACACATTGAAACGCGCAGACGTATCTGCACTATGTCGTAGAGGACGATTCGTGTAAGCGCAAGTATCTCCGCGCATCGCCGATACAGTGTCGTACAACAGCAATCGTTAGCTGCCGCGGCCTTTACCTCGTTTGATCGAAGCAAACATTGGCATTCGTTCCTCGATCCACTTAAGCAATTCAAGCGGACCGGGCGCGAGCGGCCTGCCGGTTTTGACCAGCACCCTCGCTTGCGCGCCTTCGAACAGTTGATGCGCGATCGGGATCGTCGTCAACTCGCCGCTGTCAATCTCGCGATAAGCCGCGAATTCACCGATCAGCGTCACGAAGTTTTCCGCCGTCACGAATCGCTTCAACGCGCCTAGCGAGTTCGTCGTGAGCGTCGGGCGGATCGTGATGTTCTCGGCCAGCTCCAGCATCTTCACGACGTGACCGATGCCGAACGTCGGCGGCATCAGCGCGAGCGGATATGCGCGCAGATCGTCGATTGTCGCGGGCCCTTTGCGCTTGACGAGCGGATGATCGCTTCTCAACAAAAGCACGACAGGCTGCGAAGAACTCGCACGAATCCCGATGCGTGGATGCGGCGGCGGGTTGTACGCGAGCCCGATATGCGCGCGGCTTTCCGCGACTTCATCGAGGATCGCGTCGACGGCAAGCATCTCCATGCCAATGTCCAGCTTCGGATAGCGGGCGCAGAATGGCGCGAGCACGTCGTCGACGAGCGTATCGACGTAGCCTTCGCTGACTGCCAGTTGAATATGCCCTTGCTGAAGGCCTTTCAGCGCGTGCAGTTGATCTTCGAGCTTCTCCTGCTGCGACCGATAACCCTGCCAGAACTCAAGCAAGTGAGCTGCCGCTTCCGTCGGCTTCAAGCCGCGCGCCTGTCGTTCGAAGAGCGTCGTATTCAGTTCGTCTTCGAGCAGTTTGATCTGCCGCGTAATAACGGACGGCGACGTATTGAGGCTATCCGCAGCCCCACGGATCGTGCCGTGCGCCAGCACCTCATGAAAATACCGAAGCCGCTGCTGATTGATCTCTCGCATTTTGCGTCGCTCCCCGGCCGTTGCTGCGTTGCTCACAGAACAACGATATGTGAACTTTGTTGCTCTTGCTAGTGGGTTTTCGCCCTGCCACCATGAATCAACCCCAAAGACGGGTCCAGTGGAAGAGAACCGGGAGACACCCATGTCAGCAATCCATCCATCGATCACCGCCGATTCCGCCTCGGCGCTCTACACAAAGCTCAACTGGCGGCTCTTGCCGTTCCTCGTCATCTGCTACATGTTTGCTTATCTGGATCGCGTGAACGTCGGGTTCGCGAAGCTCCAGATGCAAAGCGACCTTGGTTTCTCCGACGCGGCGTACGGCGTCGGCGCCGGCATCTTCTTTCTCGGCTACGTCCTCTTCGAAATCCCCAGCAACCTGATGCTGCCGAGGGTTGGCGCGCGCCTCACGTTCAGCCGCATTCTCGTGCTGTGGGGCATCACGTCGGCGTGCATGCTGTTCGTGCGCAACGTGCCGGCCTTCTATGCGATGCGCTTCCTGCTCGGCGTCTTCGAAGCGGGCTTCGCGCCGGGGATGATCTATTACCTGTCGTGCTGGTATGGGCCCGCCCGCATGGCGCGTGCGATTGCGCTCGTGTTCGTCGCCGGGCCGCTGGGCGGCATCGTCGGCGGTCCGTTGTCGGCGTGGCTCATGACGACGCTTTCCGGCGTCGGTGGCCTCGCGGGCTGGCAGTGGATGTTCCTCGTCGAAGGCTTGCCGTGCATCGCGCTCGGGCTGCTCACGCTGCGTGTTCTGTCCGATCGTCCGGCGGACGCCCGCTGGCTCACCGACGACGAAAAACTGCTGCTCGATCGCGAGACCGCTCCAACGCTGCATCGTGCGGATTCGTTCAAAGAGATTCTGCGAAGCCCGCGCGTCTATGTGCTCGCCATCGCGTATTTCAGCATCATCTTCCCGATCTACGCGATCAGTTTCTGGCTCCCGGCGCTGCTCAAGGATCAAGGCGTGAACGACACGATCCGCCTCGGCTGGTTCGTCGCGATTCCCTATCTGGCGGCTGCGATCAGCATGTACGCGGCGGGCCGTCATTCCGACACATCGGGTGAACGGCGCTTCCACTGCGCGATTCCTGCGCTCGGCGCTGCGGGCTGTTTGATCGCGGCCGTCTTCGCCGATGGGAACCTCACGCTGACGCTCATTGCGCTCACTTGTGCAACCGCATGTCTGTGGATGGCTTACACGGTGTTCTGGGCCATCCCTTCGCAACTCGTCGAGGGAACCGCAGCGGCGGGCGGCATCGCGTTGATCAATACGGTCGGGTTGTCGGGCGGATTCTGGGGACCGGCGGTGTTCGGCTGGGCCAAGACCTGGACCGGGAACATGCACCTGGGCCTCATCGTCATGGCGTGTGTATCGACAACGGCCGCCGTACTGATTCTGACGGGCAAGCTGACGATGAAGAAAGCGTAGCTTTGCGCCGCATAACCTTGAAGCATGGAGAGTGAAATCATGAAGATCCTGATCGCCGGTTTCCAGCACGAAACCAATACCTTTGCGCCAACCAAGGCGTCCTACACGAGCTTCGTCCAGGGCGAAGGTTTCCCGCCGATGGCACGCGGCGCAGGTGTACTCGAACTGCGCGACGTGAACGTTCCGATCGGTGGATTCATTAAGGCCGCCGAGGCCGCGGGGCACGACCTGACGCCCGTGATCTGGGCGGGCGCGAGCGCATCGGCGCACGTCACGAAGGATGCGTTCGAACGCATCGGCGGCGAGATCATCGATGCGGTGCGCCAAGGCGGATTCGACGCGATCTATCTCGACCTGCACGGCGCGATGGTGACCGAACACGTCGATGACGGCGAGGGCGAGCTGCTCGAACGGGTGCGCAGGATCGTCGGCGATCAAATGCCGGTCGTCGTCTCGCTGGACCTTCACGCGAACGTCACCGCGCGCATGTTCAAACAGGCGAGCGCGCTCGTGGCCTATCGCACCTATCCGCACGTCGATATGGCCGAGACGGGCGAACGCGCCGCGCAGATCCTCGAACGCCTCGTGTCCGAGGCACGCCCGCTGCATTGCGCGGTGCGTCGCATCCCGTTCCTGATCCCGGTGAACGGCATGTGTACGCTCGTCGCGCCCGCCAACGACATGTACGGGATGCTGGCGACGCTGGAGAAGGAACCTGTGGTATCGGTGTCGTTTGCACCGGGTTTTCCGGCTGCCGATTTCCCGGAATGCGGGCCGACGCTCTGGGCGTATTCGTTCGACAACGGCGATGCCGAACGCGCGGTCGATGCACTATATTCAAAGCTTGTCGCTGAGGAAGCACGCTGGGACGTGCCCTTCCTGACGCCCGATGAAGCGGCGCTGGAAGCTATCCGCTTGAGCCAAAGCGCGGACAAGCCGGTGATCATCGCGGACACGCAGGACAACCCCGGCGTCGGCGGCGATTCGAACACGATGGGCATGGTGCGAGCGCTCTTGCGCCACGGTGCGCGCGACGCGGCGGTCGGCGTGATCTGGGACGCCGATGCCGCTGCCGCCGCGCATCGTGCGGGCGTCGGCGCGCGGATTTCGATTGCGCTGGGAGGCTGTTCCGGCGTGCCGGGCGATGCGCCGCTCGAAGCGGTCTACGAGGTCGAGCATCTGTCGGATGGACGCTTCCGCTTCGACGGCCCGATGCTAAACGGCATGCACGGCGAACTGGGCCCGGTCGCTTGCCTGCGGATCGATGGTGTGAGGATCGCGGTCAGCTCAGTCAAGATGCAGGTGTTCGATCGCAACCTGTTCCGCGTGGCGGGCATCGAGCCAGAGCGAATGAAGATCCTCGTGAACAAGAGTTCGGTGCATTTTCGCGCGGACTTCGAGGCGATCGCCGAAGCGATCCTCGTAGCGAAGGCGCCGGGACCGATGGCCGCCGATCCGGCCGATCTTCCCTGGGAGCGCCTCGGCGCGGATATGCGCGTGAGACCGATGGGCACGCCGTTCCACGCGTTGCGTGCAGTCGCCGTTTAATCATCGCAAAGGAGAAACGCCCATGCCGGACTCGATCAACACACGACGTCGCGCCTTGTTGCGCACGACCATCGCCGGAGTCAGCTTGATGGAGCTTGGACTGAGCGGACTCGTCCGCGCGCAGTCGAGCGACACGGCCGCGAGCACCAAAGCCGCAACGCGAGTGACTTCGTTCGAACACATCCGTCAGGTCAATGCGGGTGCGTTGAACATCGGCTATGCGGAAGCGGGGCCGCGCACCGGACCCGTCGTGATCCTGCTGCACGGCTGGCCCTACGACATCTACAGCTTCGTCGAAGTCGCGCCGATGCTCGCGTCCGCCGGCTATCGCGTGATCGTGCCGTACCTGCGCGGCTACGGTACGACGCGCTTCCTGTCCGCCGATACGCCGCGCAACGGCCAGCAGGCAGTGGTCGCCGCCGACATCATCGCGCTCATGGATGCGTTGAAGATCGACAAGGCCGTCCTGGGCGGCTTCGACTGGGGCGCGCGGACGGTGAACATCATGGCTGCGCTCTGGCCCGAGCGATGCAAGGCGATGGTATCGGTCAGCGGATACCTGATCGGCAGCCAGCAGGCCAACAAGGCGCCGCTGCCTCCGAAGGCGGAACTCGCGTGGTGGTATCAGTTCTATTTCGCCACCGAGCGCGGCCAGGCTGGTTATGAAGCCAATCGATACGACTTCAACAAGCTGATCTGGCGTCTCGCGTCACCGACCTGGAACTTCGACGATGCGACCTACGACCGCTCGGCGGAGTCGTTCAAGAATCCGGATCACGTTGCGGTCGTGATTCACAACTATCGGTGGCGTCTGGGTCTCGTCAACGGCGAACCGCAGTACGACGAGTTCGAGAAGCGTCTTGCGATGGGACCGACGATCTCGGTGCCGACCATCACGCTCGAAGGCGATGCCAACGGCGCACCGCATCCCGATCCGGCTGCGTACGCGAAAAAGTTTACGGGCAAGTATGAGCATCGGAACATCGGCGGCGGGATCGGGCATAACTTGCCGCAGGAAGCGCCCAAGGCATTCGCCGATGCGGTGATCGATGTCGCGCGGCTTGCTTGATCGCCTAAGCCGCAAGACGATACGCGGTCATCGAAGGCTGCGCGGTGCGGGCCGGAAACACGCACCAGCGGCCGTCGTCGTGCCGGAAGAAGAACATCGCACGCCGGCCGCTTTGTGCCGACGCTTCGACGTGAACGAAGCGCCCGCCGTCGCCACGCATGCGGCCGAATCGAACGACGCGGACGTGTCCGGCCGCAGACGGTGCAAGCCACTTTTCGACCAGATAGTGCAACGACTTCTCGGCGAGGTTCATGATCGACTCCTTCGATCTCGCCTCTCGAATTGCTTGAGAGGTTGACTAAAGAGTAGATCCGTCGATCGATCCACGACAGTTAATGTTTTCGATGGATATGATTGAGAAGTCGTAATGCGTATGGTGGCGTTTAAGAAAAACGCGTTACCGCAACGACATATGCCTGAGTCTTGCCGTCCACGGCGCCCTGTCCGAATCGCTCGGTGAGTGCAGCGGTGCAGGCCGACGTAGCCTCCGCGACGTTTTCAATCTCCGCACGCAGCGGTGTCCCCTGGCAATACGCGATAGCCGCCACTTGAGCCGACGCAGCAAGACTACGCGCAGTCACCGTGTCGAAGCTGGGCATCGCGTCGAAGCCCGCATCTGCGAGATCTTTGGAAATTGCGTTCGTATCGCAATAGCCGTGCGGCGTGCGTTCCAGAAAACGAGGAGGATCGGCGGGATAGAGTTTGCCGAGGGCTATGGAAATCGTCTCGGCAAACTCGTTCTCTTCAATCCTGTCCCACACGTTGAACAGCAGCACGCCATCGCGCTTGAGGACGCGCCGCGCTTCCCGGTACGCGCCCGCTTTGTCCGGAAAGAACATCGCCCCGAACTGGCAGACGACGACATCGAAACTCGCATCGTCGAAGGGCAAGTGCATCGCGTCTGCCTGTTGCCACGTCACCGGTCGTTCAATGCCGACCGCCGCCGCTCGATCCAGCATCGGTTGATTCAAATCGGTTGCCACCAGTTCAACATGCGCTGGCAACGCATGCGCCATCGCGCGTGTTACGACGCCGGTTCCGGCAGCAGTCTCCAGCACGCGGGACGGGTTGAGCGCAGCGACGCGCTTCACGAGATCGATAGCGTAGGGCGAGAAGATCATCGGCACGAGGAGACTGTCGTAAAGCTCGGGGATCGGGCCGGCGAAAGTCGTATCCGTAAGAAGCGTGTTCATGAGCCGCCTCCAGTTATCACTCATGGTTCTAAGCTTAGACACAGGCCGCGCATACGTCTCTCGATTGTTCATGAAATCCCGCCAGTCAATTCGTTCGGCGCTGCTTTATCGTGGACGAAGACACGTCTACATTTGCACCATCGCAAGCCGGACGGCTCAGGCAGCCGCCGGTCAGTCCCCGCGTTAAACAATCTCTCCATAAGGAAACGATCATGAGCAAGCTCGCAGGTAAGGTAGCCATCGTCACGGGCGCATCGAAGGGTATCGGCGCCGCTATCGCCAAGGCACTCGCGGCAGAAGGCGCGTCGGTCGTGGTCAACTATGCAAGCAGCAAGGCAGGCGCCGATGCCGTCGTCGCCGCGATCACCGCGGATAAAGGCAAGGCGGTCGCCGTCGGCGGCGATGTGTCGAAGGCAGCGGACGCGAAAGGCATCGTCAATGCGGCGATCGAAACGTATGGACGTCTCGACATCCTCGTCAACAATTCGGGCGTCTACGAGTTCTCTGCGATCGAAGAGATCACCGAAGAGCATTTCCACAAGCAGTTCAATACCAACGTGCTAGGCGTGCTGCTCACGACGCAAGCCGCTGTCGGCCATCTGGGCGAAGGCGCGAGCATCATCAACGTGAGTTCGGTCGTGACCAGCATCACGCCGGCGACGAGCGCCGTGTATAGCGGCACGAAGGGCGCCGTCGATGCGATCACCGGCGTGCTCGCGCGCGAACTCGGCCCGAGGAAGATTCGCGTGAACTCGATCAACCCGGGCGTCGTGGTGACGGAAGGTACGCACGCGGCGGGCATCATCGGCTCCGAATTCGATGCGGCCGCGCTCAGTCAGACGCCGCTCGGCCGCCTGGGCCAGCCGGACGACATCGCGACGATCGCGGCGTTTCTCGCATCGGACGATGCGCGCTGGTTGACGGGCGAACACATCGTCGCGAGCGGCGGCATGCGGTAAATAGAAGCAAACTCGCCCGGCTCCCGCCGGGCGACCTAGATCTAAGAGGTGCTTTCCGGACTCGCCGATATCGAAAGCACCGCATCGCGTTTTTCGAGCAGATGGTGACGCAGGATGGCGGAGAGGCGCTTGCCGTCGCGCGCGTCGAGCGCCTCGAGCATTTCCTCGTGATCGTGAATCGCGCGATCCCACTTCGGCGTCTGGAAATTTGACCGGAAGCGCAGCGCCTGCAAGCGCCGGTTCACCGAGACATACGTCTGTCGCAGCGCCGAATTGCGCGCCGCTTCGTTGATCTTGTCGTGGATTGCCTGATTGCGGCTGTAATACCCGGCGAGATCATTCTGCGCGCGGCACGCGAGCATGGCGTAATGCAGCGCCTTGATCTCCGCGATCTCCGCCGCAGTGATCCGCTCGCAGGCCAGTTCGCCCGAAAACGCCTCCAGCCCACTCATCAATTCGAACGTCTCGCGTAACTCGGCCTCGGACATCTTCGAGACCGACGCGCCCCGATTCGGCGAAATCTCGACCAATCCCTCCGACGCCAACACCTTCAACGCTTCGCGCAAAGGCGTGCGCGAGATGTCGAGCGTTTCGCAAAGCTCGCGCTCGTTGAGTTTCTTCCCCGGCTCCAGCACCCCTTCGACGATAAACCGCCGCAGATGATCGACGACCGTGTCGTGCAGACGTTGCCGTTCGACTTTTGGCAGCAGCGGCGGGGCATCCTTACCGACTTCGAGATTTTGCATACAAAATTCTCCTGATTCTTTGCCGACATTTTATCTCAACTCCGGTGATGCTCGAAATAACGGGGTAAACACCAGTCGAAATTCGCTTGGTGGATACGCGTCTCCGGCCGTATAGTTTTTTGCATGCAAAATTCAATCGGAGGAGCCAAATGCTCGAGTTAGACTTTCACCCCGCCGGACGCCACTTCCTGCAAATCCCCGGACCGAGCCCGGTGCCGGATCGCATCCTGCGCGCGATGAGCTACCCGACCATCGACCACCGTGGCCCCGAATTCGGCGCGCTCGGCCTGAAGGTGCTCGACGGCATCAAGAAGATCTTCAAGACGCAGCAGCCGGTCGTGATCTATCCGGCGTCGGGCACGGGCGCGTGGGAAGCGGCGCTCGTCAACACGCTGAGCCCCGGCGATACCGTCCTGATGTTCGAAACCGGCCACTTCGCCACGCTCTGGAAAAAGATGGCGGAAAGCCTCAGCCTTAAGCCCGAGTTCCTCGGCTTGCCCGGCGTCGAAGGCTGGCGGCGCGGGGTGCAGCCGCAGATGATCGAAGAGCGCCTGCGCGCCGACACGGAGCGCAAGATCAAGGCGGTCTGCGTCGTGCACAACGAGACGTCGACGGGTGTCACGTCGGACATCGCCGCCGTGCGCCGCGCCATCGATGCCGCCGATCATCCCGCGCTCTTCCTCGTCGATACGATCTCCGGCCTCGCGAGCGCCGACTATCGACACGACGAATGGGGCGTGGACGTCACCGTATCGGGTTCGCAGAAAGGCTTGATGCTGCCGCCGGGCATCAGCTTCAACGCGGTATCGAAGAAGGCGCTGGCCGCGAGCAAAGAGGCGAAGTTGCCGCGCAGCTTCTGGGGCTGGGACGAAATCATCGAGATGAACAAGGGCGGCTACTGGCCGTACACGCCGAACACGAACCTGCTGTACGGCCTGAACGAAGCGCTCGAAATGATCACCGACGAAGGGCTCGACAACGTCTTCGCGCGCCACAACCGGCTCGCCGAAGCGTGCCGTCGCGCGGTGAGCGCGTGGGGCCTCGAGATCCAGTGCGAAGACCCGGCCGTGTACAGCCCGGTGCTCACTGGCGTGATGACGCCGCAAGGCATCGACGCCGACGCCGTGCGCAAGGTGATTTACGAACGCTTCGACATGTCGCTCGGAACAGGCCTCGGCAAGATGAAGGGGCGCATGTTCCGCATCGGGCACCTCGGCGACTGCAACGACCTCACGCTGATGGCGACGCTCGCCGGCTGCGAGATGGGCCTGCAACTGGCGGGCGTCCCGCTCGCGGGAAGCGGCTTGCCGGCGGCGATGGCTTTCCTTGCCTCGGAAGCAAAAGCCGCGACGCTAAAAGCCGCTGCCTGATCCCATCCCGTACCCGAGCCTGAACGCGCCGCGCAAGAGAACGCGGCCGCTCGAACTCGGCTGCGCGTCATCCACGGCGCGCTGCCGGCACACATAAAGTCACGGAGACAAACGATGAAACGGTTTCGTATCAACAGTGCGACAAGCATCGTTTTAATCATGTTGTGCATCATGTATTTCATCACCTACCTCGACCGCGTGAACGTCAGCACGGCGGCGGCGGGTTTCGGCAAGGAGTTCGGCCTCTCGAACACGCAAATCGGGCTGGTGTTCTCGGCTTTCGCGTATCCGTATCTGGTGTTTCAGGTAATCGGCGGCTGGGTCAGCGACCGCTTCGGCGCGAAGCGCACGCTGCTGTTCTGCGGCGGTCTATGGGCGCTAGCGACACTGCTGACAGGCTTTGCGGGCGGTCTCGCCTCACTGCTGGCCGCGCGCGTGCTGCTCGGTTTGGGCGAGGGCGCTACCTTCCCGGCGGCGACGGCTGCGATGTCGCGCTGGGTCGCGAAGGAGCGGCGCGGCTTTGCGCAGGGCATCACGCACGCGGCGGCGCGCATCGGCAACGCGGTGGCGCCGGGCGCGATTGTCGTGGTGATGGCGGCTTATGGATGGCGCGAGTCGTTTTTCATCTGCGGGGCGATCAGCCTCGTGTGGGTGGCGGTCTGGTGGCTCACGTTCACCGAGCATCCGAAGGACCATCCGCGCATCACGGCCGCAGAACTCGAAGTCCTTCCGCCGCCGAAGCCGAAGCCAGCCAAGGTGCCGTGGATGCCGCTCTTTAAGCGCATGATGCCGGTGACGATCGTCTACTTCTGCTACGGCTGGACGTTGTGGCTGTTCCTGAGCTGGATCCCGCAGTACTTCCTGCACAGCTATCACCTGGACCTGAAGAAATCGGCGATCTTCGCGTCCGCTGTGTTCTTCGCAGGTGTTGTGGGCGATACGCTCGGTGGCATCGTGACGGACAAGCTGCTCGAACGCACCGGCAGCCTCAGGCGTGCACGGAGCTACATGGTGTCGGTGTGCATGCTGCTCACGCTCGCGTCGCTCGTTCCGCTGATGTTCACGCACAACCTGTATCTGTCGATGGCGTGCCTCGCCGCCGGGTTCTTCTTCGCGGAAATGACGATCGGACCGATGTGGGCCATTCCGATGGACATCGCCCCGCAATATTCCGGCACCGCGAGCGGCATGATGAACACCGGTTCGGCGCTGGCCGCGATCATTTCGCCGGTGCTCTCGGGGTATCTGATTGACCGCTTCGGCAGTTGGGAGTTGCCGTTCGTCGGCAGTATGGTGCTGATGGCGATCGGCGTCGTGCTCGCGTTCCGCATGCAGCCGGAGAGCAAGTTCGAGCTTGCCGCCAAGCCGGGCAAACATGCGGCTTCGTCGCAGATCGGCGCCTAGCGGCGGGTCGGTTGGTCTGAACCGTTTGATGCGCTCGTGCTCCGATGGAACTTGCTTTCTTAATGGTCTATTAGCTCTGCCCCTGTCCGGGGCGGGACTCACTTTCTTTGCTGCTGCAAAGAAAGTAAGCAAAGAAAGCAGCTTCCAACCGCCAGTGCAAACAAACCCTCACTCGCGTAAGAACGGATTGGCGCTGGAGAGTAAGTGTCGCCCTCACGGTGGGGCCGGGCTTGGCTCGCGGACCCACTGTGACAACTCGCGGTACGCCGGACAGGTGCAGCAGTCATACATCCGTCCTCGCGCTATGCGCTCCGACGTGGGGTGCACGGCGCAGCGAATTTAGGCAAGCAGGGAGCGCAAGCAAAAGATGGTTTTGTGAACCCTACATCTGCGCGAAGCGAAGACGGCGCTATCCTTGCGCGACGCGCTTAGACGTTGAGTGCACGCGTAGGAGTCAAGGTAAGTGGACGCTAGTCAAACGATGGGTTTTAGTGGACCCCACGTCAAGCGAAGGGAGGACGGAGCTATTCTCGCGCTACGCGCTCAGACGTGGGGTGCACCGCGCAGGGAACTAAGGCTCGTAGGAGCGCAAGCAGAAGACGGCTT